>CAZEEV010000001.1:0-295269 GCA_964511345.1 uncultured Pseudomonadales bacterium
CTGAACTACTCTCCGTTTGTTTTAAATTTCTAGTTAGGATTTTACTCTACTTTTTCTTAAAAGAAACATAAGTTTTCGACCATAGATTTTCAGTTAAATGAGCTATTACGCCTATGCATAGCAATAATTCACTCAGTTCTTCTAGGTCAATATATTTCCAAATGCCATTACGAAATCTTAAATAAGCATATAAAGAAGTGGTCAGAAAATTCAACATTAGATAACCATTTGGTACTAGTAAGTTTATCCAGAAATTCCAAAATTTATTTTGTTTAATGTTACTGTTGAAAAACCATTTGATTGTCCATAGACTAGCACCAAGTAAACCAACGACAAAATATCCCCAATAAACAAACGGCCAAATGGCTTTATTATTATGAAGATTGATTTCTCCTTGAGTATTAACTTCGGCAAGATTTTCTGGAGTACTAATACCCAAGATTCTTTGTCCCCAGGAAATTTCTTCACCAGCCGCTAAAACAAAAACAAAAAAAGCTGCTAAAAGAAGATAGCTGGCAATTTTTTGTTGAACTTTGGAATCTTTTAAAAAGCTAATTGCTTTTTTACGTAATTTCCAACAAATAACACTAGAAGTACCAAGCAATAAAGCTTGTAAAATTTCTATCAAATCATCTTCTTTTCTCAAATTAACAAAAGCTTCATGATGCTCCAAATTAAAAAAGACTGCACCCATTAACAAGCCAAACGAAAGAACAAAAATAAAAGATTTGTAATTTTCTTGCCATAGCTTTTTTGTCGTATGAATCAAGCCAAAAACTAGGAAAAATAAACTCATGATACTCAGCGAACCATATTGAATTTTGAATTCTGCAAAAAAGTAATTTGGATAAAGATGGCCATACTCTTCCAAATAAAACATTACAAATGATGTAATTAGAATAATAGGAAAAAATAAAATAATCATGGTTTTAGAAAAATTTTCACCTAGGCTAACCGAAGATTTGAGACGAATAATTAAATGAATAATAGCCATGATGCCAACCAAGATAAAAGTAGAAATTTTGAAATGGTTACTTATAAAGCCAAAGTATTTAATAACATCCAAAAAGGCAACGCCGATGATTCCGATAAAACTAATTTTTAGTAATAACTCAATGAGTTGTGGTGAGATTTTTAATTTATTTTTAAACATGACTTAGAGTATAGCAAATTTTGTTTAATTACACTTCTTGTAAACTTGGCATTGTATATTGAGTTTAGAACCAATAATGAGCAAAAAGTAAAAAAGCGAAGAAAAGGCAAAAACTGCTAGTTAAAAAAATATAAAAAATAGCATATAAAGAGTACAGAAGTAAAAAATAATTAGGAAAGGTAAATATGACGAAGAAGAAAGTAGATGAAGTTTTAGAGAGAATGCCAGATTCTGGTAGGAAGCAGGCGGTAGAAATCGCTATGCAGCAGATTGAAAAGCAATTTGGTAAAGGTTCTATCATGAAATTGGGTGAGTCTCTCAAGGACATGCCTAAAATTCCAGTGATTTCCACGGGTTCCTTGTCGCTTAACATGGCTTTAGGCGTAGGTGGTTTTCCCAAGGGTAGAATCATTGAAATTTATGGTCCAGAAGCTTCTGGTAAAACTACTCTTTGTTTGCATGCGATTGCTGAAGTACAGAAAAATGGCGGAGTAGCGGCTTTCATTGATGTCGAACACGCGCTTGATCCAGTTAGAGCTGAGAAAATTGGTGTCAATCTCGATGAAGTTTTAATTTCCCAGCCTGACTATGGTGAACAGGCTTTGGAAATTGCTGAGACTTTGGTTAGATCCGGAGGTGTTGATTTGGTTATTGTTGACTCAGTGGCAGCCTTGGTGCCTAAGTCAGAAATTGAAGGTGACATGGGTGATCATCAAATGGGTACTCAGGCTCGCTTAATGTCTCAAGCGATGCGCAAGTTGACTGCAGCTCTTAATAAAACCAAAACCACCATTATTTTCACCAATCAAATTCGTATGAAGATCGGAGTGATGTTTGGTAGTCCAGAAACCACTACGGGTGGCAATGCTTTGAAGTTTTACGCTTCTATTCGTTTGGATATTCGTAAAATTGCCAATATCCAAGAGGGAGATAAAGTAGTAGGTAGCCGCCATAGAGTTAAGGTTAAAAAGAACAAAGTTGCTCCACCATTCAAGCAGGCTGAATTTGATATGAATGATTATGGTATTTCCAGGGAGGGTGATGTGGTGGATATTGGTACAGAAATGGGAGTCTTAGAGAAGTCTGGCAGTTTTTATAAATATAATGGAGAAACCGTTGCTCAGGGTCGAGAAGCAGTTAAAGATAAATTCAAAGAAGATAAAAAACTGATGAAAGAAATTGAGCAGGCCATTTGGAAGAAAATCCAGGAGGAATAAGGAGGAAAAGTCTATTGGTTACTTTGACTTTTAAGCTCTTTTTAGCTATAATGACCACTAGTATTTGTTAAATTTATTATTTAGTAAAAAGAAGCTAATCGCTTTAGAATTTGATCGCAATATTTTTTGGAATCTTAAATTTTATTATCAGTATGCAGAATTATTCTCTGACACCAATAAATTAAGCCTTCACGATCCCCTATTTATATAGGGAAATTTTTCTAAATGCAGTCTCGCTTGTTTTTACTTAACAGAAAGTAAACATGTCATTTTTTAGTAATTTATCAACCCTTTTTTCGGTTGAAACTGAAAACAACAAAAAACTTAATAAAGCTGCCAAACCAGCCTTTATTAAAGCTAAGCCACAACATAAACCAGTGCAGAATCAGGCTCATAAATCTGCTCCTACTACTGTCGCGACACCAGCTACACAGGCAAGTGCTCATTCCTTAATTGATAAGGCTAGAGCTGAAGCAGATTCAATGATTCGCGATGCTAAATCTAAAGCCAGAGAAATCATTGTTGAGGCTAAAGACGAATCTTTAGAAATTCGTTCCAAGATCGAAAAAGAAACTCGTCGTATCGAACAAGAGTTGGCCAATCAGCAACGTGAGTTGCAGAATAAATTAGACAAAATTGATTTTCGCTATGAACAAATTTCTCAAAAAGAAGAGCGTATTGATCAGCTTAAAAAAGAATTAGAAGAGCAAAAAGTTAATTTAGAAAAAGCTAAGTCCAAAACCTTGCAAAAACTAGAGGAAGTTTCTGGTTATTCCAAAGAAAAAGCCAAAGAGGTTTTATTTGAAGGTTTGGAGAAAAAACTCAGTCATGACTTAGCTAAAATTGTGGCCCAGAAGGAAGAGGATGCTCGTCTTGATGCTGATGAAAAAGCTCAGGAAATTTTGATTGATGTCATGCGTCACGGTGCCACTGATTACGTTGCTGAATACACTATTTCTGTAGTTAATATCCCTTCAGAAGAAATTAAAGGCAAAATTATTGGTAAGGGTGGTCGTAATCTGCACACTTTTGAGCGTTGTACTGGCACAGAAATTGATCTTGATTCTTCACCTACTGAAATAAAACTATCTTCTTTCGATCCGGTTCGTCGTGAAATTGCTCGTGTTTCCATGGAGCGTTTAATCAAGGACGGTCGCATTCAGCCAGCAAGAATTGAAGAGATTGTGGCCAAAGTTGAGCAAGAAATTGAAAGAATTACTTTCGATGCTGGTAAAAAACTAATCCATGAAGTTGGGGTTTATAACATTCCCAATGGTTTAATTTCTATGTTGGGCCGTTTTAAATATCGTTTTTCTTATGGTCAAAACATGATTAAACACACTATTGAAGAGACCAAGATGGGTACTAAGATTGCTCATGAATTAGGTTTAGATGCAAACACTGTTAAATTGGGTTGTTTATTGCATGATATTGGTAAAGTTTCAGATAATCATGACGAAAGCCACGTTCAAGCTGGTGTCAGAATTGCTAAACAATACAATATGCCACAAGAGGTAATTAACTGTATTGCACAACATCACGAAGATGAAGCCTTTTCTAGTCCAGAATCAATGGCAGTGTATATCGCTGATGCGATTTCTGGTGCTAGACCTGGCGCTCGTTATGAAAATCATGAAGACTACATCAAGAGATTAGCTGATTTAGAGGCCATTGCTATGTCTTATGAAGAGGTTAAGCAGGCCTATGCTATTCAAGCCGGTCGTGAACTCAGAGTTTTACTCTTGCCAGAAAAGAGTAAAGATGACGATGTGACTGTTTTAGCTAATAAAATTCGTGACCGAGTGCAAAAAGAAGTGATTGTCCCAGGGAATGTGACAGTGACCGTGATCAGAGAATTTCGCGAGCAAGCCGTTACTAAATAAATTGAAAATAGGGTAAAATTGACAATATATGAATAGTTTTTTATTGGCTAGTCAGCTTTTTGTTTCGATAGTTTTGGTGAGTTTGATTTTATTGCAACCTGGTTCTGATGGAGGCAAAGGATTATTTGGTGGTGGCGCTGGAGAAAATTACCACACTCGTAAAGGAGTGGAAAAATTTTTATACTTTGTCACTATTTTTTTTGTTATTTTGTTTGCTGTTAATTCTATTGCTCTTTTATTGACTTAAGACAATGCGCAAATTATATTGGTATATCAGCAGTTACGTGCGTAAGCATGGTTGGATTTTCTTAATTTCCATTGCGGTAGCTCTCTTATTTTTTTCTTTTTTATTACCTTTGATCAACAAAAAATTAGCTTTGAAAAAAAGTACCTATATAGCCATTGTGGGTGAATATACTTTAACTGACTTACCTAAGCCGATTAAAAATCAATTAAGTGCAGGTTTGACTAGAATTGGCACTGATCTACAAGCAGAATCACTTTTAGCTGATAGATGGGTCATTGAAGACGATGGCAAACAATATCGTTTTGTACTTAAAAAAGAAATAAAGTGGCAAGATGGGCAAATACTTAAACCAGAGGATGTCCATTACAATTTTTCCGATGTACAAACCATCAGCACTCCTAATGAGATCATCTTCACTTTGCCAGAAGCTTTTTCGCCATTTCCAATTTCTGTTTCTGAGCCAATTTTTAGAACAGAGTGGCAAAATAAAGTTTTTGGTCCAGACAAAATGCGCATCATTGGCATCGGTCAATATAAAATGCTTGACTATAAGCTAAAAGGCAATAATTTAACTGAATTTAAGATTGATGGTCCAGAAGGACGTTATATTTATCGTTTTTACTTAACTGAAAACGAGGCGGTCAATGCTTTTAAAAAAGGCGAAGTTGATGTTTTATTAAATATTTCTGGTTGTTATGATTTGTGCGATTGGCCAAATATAGAATTAGCTAAAGAGTTGGCCTATGATCGTTATTTAGCGATCTTTTTTAATAATGCTGATCCTTTAATTACTAAAAATGTACGTCAGGCGTTGTCTTATGTTTTGGAAAAAAACTATGCCGGCGCTAGAGCAATTGGGCCAATCAATCCCAATTCTTGGGCATATTTACAGGGCGGTAAAGATTATGCTAAGGATTTTGATCGCGCTATTGAGCGCTTGTTAGATGAAGTACCCAGAAAACCTTTACATTTCGAATTAACCACGAGTTTTAATTTTATCGATGAAGCTGAAAATATTAAAAAAGAATTTGAAGCTTTTTCACCTTTAGCTGTTGAAGCTTGTAAAAATAGCAAAGATGTTCAAGATAAAAATTTATGTGCGAATTTAGACCTTAAAATAAATTTGAAAATTAGTAATTTTCCTGATTTAAGTAATTATCAATTATTGCTTATTGGTCAAGAATCTTCTATTGATCCCGACCAATATTTCATGTGGCATTCATCTCAGCCAACCAATTTTACTCATTACAAAAATACTAGAATTGATAGTTTATTAGAAAAAGGTCGTCAAACCATCGATTTTGAAGAACGTCAAACCATTTATCAAGAATTTCAACAGTTTTTATTAGAAGATCCACCAGCGATCTTTTTGCGTCATCTAGATAACTATTCGATTGCTAGATAATTGTTTTTTAGATGAATAGACGAATTTCATTCTTGTTACACTTCTTGTAATTTTGAGCGTGAATAATGAGTTTAATGAAAAAACTCATCTTTCTCATTTTGTTTTTTTACTCAATGATCTCTGCTGTTTTTGCTCAGCAAACTTTCAGTGAAGATTTTTCCACTAACCTTAATCAATGGGAGCTAGTTAACGGCAATTGGAATTATTGGCAAATCAATAATCAGGCTTTGCATGCCACTATTACCCAATCTCGAAAGTTAAGTACTATTGTGCCCAAAAATGAATTTTGGCAGGGTATGGAAGAGTACACTGTGGATTTCATCTTTAAGGCTTTTGATAACACTGATAAAAATTTTGTGCTAGGTATGAGGGACGCCAATAATTTCTATGATTTTCATTTCTATAATAATCAACTAATCGTCGAAGACATTCGCAATGGCAATTCTGTGCATAGTGCTCAGATGCCATTCACTTTAGAGATCAACAGAAATTACGCCATACATTTGCTGTATGTGAAAGGGAAGATTGAGTTATTAATTGACGGGCAAAAAGTTTTTCGAACTGATCAATTTTGGTCACCACCAGTTTATGGTGGTAAATTTGGTTTGAAGATTGCTACTGGCTCAGTGTCCTATTCTCGAGCTTATTTTGATCAAGTGGTGATACAAGAACTAGATTCAAAAGAAGTTATTTTCAAACAAACCGATGATCAGTGGGCTAATGAAATTTATGATCACGCCGATCGTTGGAGCACGAATCCTACAATGTCCAATTGGGCTTGTGCCTTGAGTTCCGCAGCGATGTTACTTAGAGCCTATGGTTATTATTTTCTAGCGAATGGTGAAGAATTAACACCCTTATCTCTCAATCAATGGCTCTTGGAACAAACTGATGGTTATATCGCTGATGGTTTAGTAAATTGGTTGGCGATCAGTCGCTTATCTAGAATTTTAAGTGAGCAGCAGAATTATGTATTACCGAAATTAGAATTTAGCTATTTTGAAGGGACTGAGGAAGAAAATTTAGATGTTTTAAAAGAAAGATTATTAACGAGTGTTGGCCAAATTGCCACCGATGGTCAGCACTTTTTTCTTATTCAAGAACACTTATTAGAACTTCATGATTTTATGATTAGAGATCCTTTGTATGATCAAGAATTATTATCACAAAAAACAGAACCGTTGCAGTCATTGCGCATCTTTACTCCTAGTTTAACTGATCTGAGTTATTTACTCTTTGTTTTGCCCAAAGAATTTTCCGCTATCATAAGTGACGAACAGCAAAATGTTTTAGAGCCAATTAATGTAGCAGAACAGATTCAAAATGCTAGAGAGAAACTTGGCAATGATTATCAAATTATTTATTACCCCAAACCAGATAGCGGAGTCTTTAACTTAACACTCAATGGTAATTTGTTTAATCAAGAATTGCTTGAACGAGCTAAAGTTTTTCTTTATAAAAATGATGGCGATTTTCAGCAAGTTATATTAAGTGATCTCATTGCTGAGCAAGAAAACTTGGATAATTTAAAAAAATTTACTTTGCGCATTAATTATTCCAAAAATGAATTGAGCAGTTTTGAATCATCTTTTGAAGAAAAAACCATTGATGAGCAAGCCTTGGCTAAGCTAGATGCTGTTGCCAATTGGTCTTTGAAAAATTTTGAAAATGGTCAATTGAGTTTTTATCTTTTTTATCAATTGAATTTGTTAATCGATTCGCTACGCAATCATCTTGATTATATTTTTCTCTTGGAAAAGTTTTTAGAATTTCATGGGCTATAATATTAACAAGTTTAGTCCTTTAACAGAGTCACGTTCGACGGAAATTATTAATTTTTCTAACAATGGACTCTATTAAAGGGCTAAACTTGTAATTATGAATAAGAATAATTTTTGGCAAGAAATTTTAGCTAAAAAAGAAATGATCTTGGCTTTATCACCAATGGATGGAGTAAGTGACTATCCGTTTCGTGCGATCACTAAAAAATATGGTCAGCCAGATGTTATTTTTACCGAATTTGCTAGCGTGGAGGGAATCTGTCGCAGTCGTTCTACCAAGATCTTGGATCATTTTGATTTTGCTGAAAATGAAAGACCTTTGGTGGCTCAAGTTTTTGGTAAAACTCCGGTTTATTTTAAACAGGCTGCAGTTTTATTATGCGAATTAGGTGTCGATGGCATCGACATCAATATGGGTTGTCCAGCACCAACGGTGGCTAATCATGGTTCAGGTGCAGCAATTATTAAAAATCCGCAATTAGCTAAAGAATTAATTAGAGTGGTGCAAGAAGGTATTGAAGAATGGCGTAATGGCTTACGATTAGAAGATTGTCAAGATTTATCAAAACAAGCCATTCAGGCTGTGAAAGACAAGAAAAGAAAGTTTGCTCTTAATGACCATAGTCGTCAAAAAGTACCAACAGTTTCAGTTAAAACGAGAATTGGTTTTGATTATGAAGAAATAGAGACGTGGCTACCTCATTTGTTGGAAATGCGGCTCGCCGCTATTTCTCTGCATGGTCGCACACTCAAGCAAGGCTACTCTGGAGAGGCCGATTGGTCGGCGATTGGGCGAGCCGCAGCACTAGTCAAAAAGAGCGATCCTTCAGTAATTTTCCTTGGCAATGGTGATGTGCAAAATTATGAGGAAGCTCAAACTAAAATAGCTCAATATGGAGTTGATGGAGTTTTGATTGGTCGAGCAAGCTATGGTCAGCCGTTTATCTTTTTACCTAGAGAAAAAAGAGAAAAGTTATTGAGAGAAAAAAATATTTTTGAAATTGCCCTCGAACACGCCAAGCTTTATGAAAAAACTTATCCTTTGAGTGAGGATTACAAGTTTTTGCCAATGCGTAAGCATTTGGCGTGGTACACTAAGGGCATTGCACAAGCAGCTCTTGTACGCAGCGAATTGGTGCGAGCAGAGAATGCTCAGATCGTGGCAGTAATTTTGCAAAAACATCAATTAATCTAAAGCAATTCATGACAAATTTTGACAGAGAATATCAGCGTTTGAATAAATTACAAAAAGCTGCGGTTGATCATATTGAGCAAGGTCCACTTTTGTTAATTGCTGGCCCAGGAACAGGAAAAACTCAAGTTTTGTCACTGCGCATTGCTAATATTTTGCGTAAAACCGACGCTCGCCCAGATACAATTTTGGCTTTAACTTTTACTGAAGCAGCCGCCAAAAACATGCGCGAACGCCTATTAAACATCATTGGCAAAGATGCTTATTATGTAAACATTAGTACTTTTCATGCTTTTTGTCGGGAAGTCATTGCTGAGCATGGAGAATACTTTCCACTGCCACGAGAAAGTGAACATTTAAGTGATTTGGATCGTTATCAGCTGTTTGAACAATTATTAGATGAATTGAAGCCTGAGCATTTGCGTCCACTCAATGATCAATATTATTATGTCAAAGAAATCATTAAAGCCATTTCTGATTTGAAGAGAGAGGGCATTTCTGTTTTGCAGTATGAAGAAATGATTCGTTTCGAAGAACAAGAATTTTTGGAGTTTCAAGAGACTAGCAAAAACAAAACTAAAATTGCCAGTTTTGAAAAAAAATTAGCTAAAAACAAAAATTTATTGTTACTTTACCAAACTTACCAAGAACGTTTACGTGAATCTATGCGTTTTGATTATGATGACATGATTAATTTTGTGGTAGAGGCCTTTGAACAAAACGAATTGTTGCTTAGAGAATATCAAGAAAATTTACATTACTTTTTAATTGATGAATATCAGGATACTAACTCAGCACAAAATAAGTTGATTAATTTATTAGTTTCTTATTGGGAGGAACAAGGTGGAACGGCTGACCTTTTTGCAGTGGGTGATCCTAATCAGGCAATTTATCGTTTCCAAGGTGCTAGTGTAGAAAATGTTTTGGCTTTCACCCGTACTTACCCAAATGCTACGGTGATTACTTTAGATCAGGCTTATCGTTGTCCGCAAAATATTTATGATTTGGCGACTAATTTAATTTCATATAACAAACTTTCTCAGCTTGAAAATATTGATGACAAAATTCAATTAGTGACCAACTTAAAAAGTCCTAAAGGTGTTGGCGGAAAGATTAAACTTTTTAAAGCGCCGTCACAAACTTTAGAAGCCATTGCTGTAGCCGAAGCAATTGCAGAACTAAATAAATCAGCAGTGCCTCTTCATGAAATTGCGGTTCTATATCGCAACCATGCAGATGTTGCCGCTTTAATGATGGCTTTGGAAAAATGGAATATTCCTTATCAGCTAAGCAAAGGTGATGATGTTTTAACTAATCAATATATTCTCGAACTATTAGATTTAATGGCTTTAATTTCTAAAATCACTATGGCGCAGGAAGTGGATTTACTTTATAGAGTGATGAATTTTGCTTGGATAAATTTAGATCATTTATTAGTGATGAAATTAGGCCGTGTGGCTGGCAAATTACAAATTGAACTTTATGACTTAATTGCCAAAGGTTTGGAATTTATCAATCAAGAATTGGCAGGTCAAGAAATTGATGAAGCAGAATTTTTAACCATGACTGCTTTTTTAGATAAATTAAGAAATTTTGCCAAGCAAGATCAAACTTTAACTTTTAATCATTTTTTCGAACAACTGATTTCTAGTAAGGGTTTTGCTTTCTTAGATTTTATCCAAAGTTTGCCGGATAGTTTTGAACAAATTACTGTGCTGAATACTCTTTTTGCCGAGATCAAAGCCATGCTGGTTAAAAATCACCAATTACGCTTAACTGATTTTCTTAGTCAAATAGAAATTTATAAAAATCATCAAATCAAAATTCAAAGCAAAGACTTGCTCAATCAACCAGAAGCAGTTTATTTATCGACGGTGCACAGTGCTAAAGGTATGGAGTGGGAACATGTTTTCTTAATTAATTTGTTAGATAAAAAATGGGGCAATCAAAGAGATAAGACGAAAATTAAATTGCCATCGGGAATTATTAAAAACACTGATCTTTCAGAAAAAGAACGCAATGAAGATGACCGCCGCCTTTTTTATGTGGCTCTCAGTCGTGCTAAAAAACAGTTGTATTTAAGTTATCCAGAACAAATTATTGAAAATGGTCAAAGTAATGACAAGTTTCCCTCAATTTTCTTGGAGGAGATAAAAGAAATTGAAACAAAATCGAATCAACAATTTTTAGAAAATGATGATAAAAAAGCATTGTTGGATCAAGCTGAAACTCATCTTAGCAAATTAATGCTACCTGCTGAACAGCGAACTTATGCTCATGGCGAACGTGAATTTTTAGCTTCTATAGTTAAAGATTTTAAGTTATCGGTTACAGCCCTCAATACGTATTTGCGCGATCCACAAGAATTTTTGGAAAATAATTTATTACGCATTCCACGTGCCAAGCAAGTTTTTATGTCTTTTGGCACTGCCATTCATGCAGGTTTGGAGCGTTTTTATAAATTGGAAAAACAAAATAATCAGATCCCTGAATTAAAGTTTTTGCTTGATGAATTTGAGATTGCTTTACGAAAAGAAATTCTAAGCCAAAGTGATTTTGTTGATCGCTTGAAATACGGTACAGAAGTTTTAACTAGTTATTATCAAGATCGCTTGATTGAAAAAACCAATGTTTTTGATGTGGAAAGAAGTTTTGGCGGTAGTCGCAAAGCTATTCTTGGAGATATTCAGCTGTCAGGCAAAATTGATCGCGTTGATTTAATTGATGCGGAAAAAGGGTTATTGAGAGTTTATGATTACAAAACTGGTAAGCCCAAAAGTCGTGGTGGTATTGAAGCAACGAGTAAAACTTACCAAAAAGATTTCTCAGAGAGAGAATTAAATTTACCTGAAACTATTCGTGGGCCATATAAACGCCAATTAATTTTCTACAAAATTCTTTTAGATTTAGATAGAACTATCAATCCAAATTGGCAGGTAAGCGAAGCAGTTTTTGAATTTGTGGAGCCCAAAGAAAAAGGCAGCAACAAACATGTGGCTCACGCTTATTCAATTACTGACGAAGAAGTTAGTGACCTAAAACAATTGATTAAAGAAGTGATGCAAGAAATCCGCTCACTTAGCTTTCTGGATACAATTGCTGCAGTGTAACACTGTCAATATCTCTTTGTGAAATAATCATCTCTTCTTTGGCAAATGGCCATTGGATATTTAAGTCTGGATCGAAAATGGAAACTGCCAAATCGTCAGCTTTATTTCTTTCGTGATAAAGCATGTCGACGCCATAGAGATAATACATCGGACCTTCCACAGCACAGACTGAATTACCAATTTTTTTACTGATATAGAGACTCTCTCCCCATTCGTTATTTGGATCAGCAATGAAATCAAAGTATTCAACTTTTTTGTAAGTTGGAGAATCTGGACGTACATCGGCGAGAGCACAAAAAGCATGACCTTGCACTATGGTGATTAATTTATTCCACCCTTCGGTATGAATGCCTCTAGCAATTTTGCTTTTAGAGACTGATAAATTAACTTGTTTAATTTGGAAATCTGGATTGATGCCGGCAGCTTTAATTCTTTCTGGTTCTAAAATTTGTGAAAAAAATCCTCGTTCATCAAGAAACTTTTTGTATTTAATGTAATAAAGTCCATCAATGCTGGTTTTAAAAATATTTTCTGCGATTTCTAATTCTTTTTTGGGAACGTAATAATTGATTGCCATAGTGGTTTTTAGTCTAGCACAATTTTTAAGTTTTAGTACAATGTTAAACCATGTCAGACTCTTATTTACCTCCACAAAATATTATCGATCAATATGCTCACGTATTGGTTAACTTTGCACTTAATTCTGGAGCCGGTGTCAAAAAGGGTGAAGTAGTGCAGTGTGTAGTGCCAGATGTAGCTAAACCGATGGCCTTAGCCTTACAGAATACTTTGCTTAAAGCTGGAGCTCACCCTATGATTCGTTTAATTCCTTCCGGTTTTGATCGCGATTTTTATAATCTAGCCAGTGATGAGCAGCTGAGTTTTTTTCCTAGAAAATTCTTAAAAGCACGAGCAGATTTAATCGATCATCAAATTGGTATTATCGCTGAAGCAGATCCAATGGAATTATCAGAAGTGGATCCGCGCAAAATTATGTTAATGCGCAATAGCCAAAAACCTTATCGTGATTGGCTAAATGCGAAAGAGAGCCGCCAACTTTTTACTTGGACCTTAGCACTTTGGGGTATGCCAGCCAAAGCCAAAGAAGTTGGTCTGAGTATGGAAGCTTATTGGCAGCAAATTATCAAAGCTTGTTTCTTAGATGAGCCTGATCCAATAGCCAAATGGCGTGAAGTTTTTGCTATGCAAACAGACATTAAAGAAAAGTTAAATGACATGAAGATTCAATACGTCATCGTTAAAGGTGAGGATGTTGATTTGACGATTAAAATTGGTAGTGATCGTATTTGGCAAGGTGGTAGCGGACGCAATATTCCAAGTTTTGAAATTTTTACTTCTCCTGATTGGCGAGGTATTGATGGCTGGATTCGTTTTAATGAGCCACTTTATCGCTATGGCAATGTCATTAAAGACATTTATCTTAGAGTGGAGCACGGCATAATAATTCAGGCCAAAGCTAGCACTGGTAATAAATTTTTACAAACCATGCTAGAAACTAAAAATGCTGACAAATTTGGTGAATTTTCGATGACTGATAAACGTATGTCGCGCATTACCCATCCGATGGCTGAAACTTTATTTGACGAAAATATTGGCGGTCGTTTTGGTAATTCACATTTAGCCATTGGTATGGCTTACAAAGACTGTTATCGTGGAAATCCAGATGTCGTGAAAGCAAGCGAATGGAAAGAAATGGGTTTTAACGACAGCGCTGAGCATACTGACATGATGACTACTACTAATCGTAGTGTTACAGCAGTGCTAGAAACTGGGGAACATAAGTTGATTTATGAGAATGGTCAATTTGTAATCTGATTTAGTGCTAGAATATCTTCATGATTATCAGTTCTGATCACCAGTTAGCCAAATACCAAAACATCGGTAAAAAATCTGCTGAAATTTTGTGGCAATTGTGGGAAGCTTCAGTAGAAGGAGTGACTCCGCTAGAAATTGACAATTTAGCAGAGCGTCTTTGTCAGAAATATGGTGTTAGGTCTGCTTTTAAAGGGGTGGGTTCCAAGAAAAATCCCTATCGTTTTGTGACTTGCATCAATGTTAACGATGGGGTGGTACATGGTATTCCAAGCACTATTCCTTTGCAAAAAGGTGACATTGTCAAAGTGGATTTTGGAATTGTGGATGATGGTTTTTACACCGATCATTGTTTTAGCAAATCAATCGGCGAACCAAGTACGGAGGATTTGCGCTTAATGAATGTGGCTCGTCAAGCAGTGCAAAATGCGGCACGTCAGGCCATTATCGGTAATCAAGTTGGTGATCTTGGTTTTACCATGCAGAGTATTGCTGAAAAAGCAGGCTTTAGCACGGTTAAAGAATTTGTTGGACACGGCATTGGTTTGACTATGCATGATGAGCCACAAATCCCAGCTTGGGGACAGAAGGGCAAGGGTTTGACTTTGAAACGTGGGCAGGTATTGTGTGTGGAGGCGCAAGTGATTGCTTCAGCAGATGATGGCGTCTATATGGCTGATGATGGTTGGACAATTCTTTCTGATTCTGGGGCCAAGGCAGCGATGTTTGAATATATGGTGGTGGTGCAAGACAAGAAACCAGTTTTTCTCACTCCCACATTGGATTGGCCTTTGTTTTAGTTTTTAGCTTTTCCATCAAAATTTTCTTGTCAAGTTGACAAAAATTAGCTTTTCCTGATTTACCATTTGCTTTTTGGCGATTGAAAAGTATAATTATAATCCGATTCGTAGCGAAATAAAAAACGGTTTCTTAATTTATCTTTTACGTATTTTATTTCTTTTCTTCTTTCTCAAGTAGACAAGGCTACTATCGTCATCAGAAAAGACTAAAATATCGTAAAATCTATTATTAATTAACTCATTTTTATTTCGCTACGAATCGAATCTTATGACCGACCAAGTTTCCCCTAAAAAAATTCCTAAGTCCCTACAAGAAGCGATTAAACAACTTTTTAAAGTAGCTAGTTCTCGAGGTTTTGTCACTCAAGATGAAATCATGGATGTTTTTGTGGAACCAGAAATTTATATTGAAGAATTAGACGATCTTTATGATCGTTTTTTTAAGAAAAACATTGATATTTTTGAATCAGTTTCCAAAGATGCTACTGCTGGCGATGAAGACGTGCTCAAACAAGAATTGGACGTTTTAGCTAATTTAAGTAGTGTCGGTGTTTCTGATCCGGTTCGTATGTACCTCAAAGAAATTGGTCGTATTCCTTTGCTTAATAGAGAAGATGAAATTCGTTTGGCTCAGGAAGTCGAATCTGGCAGTGAAAAAGCTAAAAAAGATTTAATCAATGCTAATTTGCGTTTGGTGGTTTCTATTGCCAAAAAATATATTGGTCGCGGCATGACTTTCTTGGATTTAATTCAGGAAGGCAACAAAGGCTTGATTCGTGCAGTGGAGAAATATGATTGGACCAAAGGTTTCAAATTTTCTACCTACGCCACCTGGTGGATTCGTCAAGCGATTACTCGTTCCATCGCTGATCAGGCTCGTACCATTCGTATTCCTGTGCACATGGTTGAAACTATCAATAAATTAATGCGTACCTCACGTCGCTTAATGCAGGATTTGGGCCGTGAACCTACCCCAGAAGAGATTGGTGAGAAGATGGAATTGGAGCCAGACAAAGTTCGTGAAATTCTGAAAATTTCTCAAAATACCACCTCTTTGGAAACTCCAGTTGGTGATGGTGAAGACGATAGTACCTTGGGTGATTTCATCGCTGATGAGAAACAAGATAGTCCTTATGACACCACTAGTAAACAAATGCTTTCTGAAAATGTCGAAGAGGTTTTGAAGGCTTTGTCAGACCGTGAAGCTAAAGTTTTGCGCATGCGTTTCGGTTTAGCTGGCAACAGAACTATGACTTTGGAAGAAGTTGGTAAAGAATTTGGTGTGACTCGTGAGCGTATTCGTCAAATTGAAGCTAAGGCTCTACGCAAGCTCAAGCATCCAAGTAAACGTAAAAAGTTACAAGATTTCCTTGAATAAACTTTTAGAGAGTGGGACAATTTAAACATGAAATTTGTTTCAGTTAATATTGAGGGTAATAAGCATTTTGATAGAATTTTTCCATTCCTGATTGCAGAAAAACCAGATGTCTTAGCTCTACAAGAAGTTTTTGAATGTGATTTAGAAACCATTAAACAAATAACTGGTTTGAAAAATTGTGTTTTTTATCCCAATGCCGATGTGACTCTTCCAAATATCCATTTGCAAGATCGTGGCAGATGGGGAGTGGCAACTTTTGCCAATGAAATTGTTGACAGCAAGGGCGTTTATTATTTTCAGGTTAATCCTGGAGAGTTATTCATTTTTGATGAAAAAAAGAATGGTTTAGCTGATCGAGTTTTGTTATTCGCTGAGACTAAGGTAGACGGTAAAGTTTTTAAAACTTTTAACACTCACTTTACTTGGTCTGGAGGCAAAGCAGTTAATGAGGCGCAACGCAGAGATTACGTCAAAATGAAAGAGATTTTAGAATCCTATGACGAAGTAATTCTGTGCGGCGATCTTAACACTCCTCGTGGTGAAGAAGTTTGGGACGATTTAGCCAAGAATTATACCGATAATATTCCTCAAGACATTGACACCACCATTGATAAAAATTTACACAAGTCAGGTAAAGATATTCGTTTAGTGGTAGACGCTCTTTTTACCAGCGCTCAATACTCGGCCAAAAATGTACGCGTGGTTGCAAATACCAGTGATCACATGGCGGTGGTGGGAGAAATATTTACAACTAAATAGCCTCTTACATAAACATTCTTTAATCGGATACAATGAGATAATGTATAAAAAACTGAACAAAGTTTTTTTTAGTATTTTGCTTTGTTTTTTAGCGTTTAATCTTGTCACAACTAATTTAGTGCAGGCCGAAGGTCCAGCAGTAATTTCTAATATAACTATTGATCCAGATTTAGATATTTCTCGTTTTGGTGCATATATTATTAATGCGACGATTGATAATTACTTGACGACTGACCCAGTGAACATCAACATTAGCACCCTTAATGGAGACGGTGGAGAAAGCTGGAACTATTATGCTGATGGCACAGCTGACTCACAGACTTTAGAACTTTTGATGACTTATTTAAGTGGCAATATTTGGCGAAAAACCAGTATTTATCCAGACTACATTTATCCAGAGATTTTTTTTGCTCCATCCAATGTTACTTGGTATAACGTTCCTAGTGAATTGCCAATTAGACGCAATGATTATCATCTTTTGCACTTTGAAAATTCTTTTACGATGCGAGCAGAGATGAATTTTTGGATTGAAATTAATGCTTTAGCTAGAGCAGCTAATTCAGCTGATTTGCAAATTTATTTAGTCGCAGAAAATAAACCTGCTAGTTTTTTTGAAAGTGATTGGCGCAATAGCGCAGATGTAGAACTTGTCGGCACGATTGATAAAGAGGCGGCATTTCATCATCAACACACTAGCAATTCTAGCCATCATTTGGTGGCTCTGACAGTTAATGCTGATGGCACAGTAGGAAATAAAAGTTTAAATATCGATAATGATTTTTGGATTATTGTCTATAACACTTCGCCAAATTTAGCTCGCGGTTGGGATTTGCGTTACCATGCATCCAATTTATGTACTAATAATAATGGTTGGTATCGTGGGAATCAGGCTGGTTGGAGCATTGCTGCTCAAACTGGTTGTCCTGATACTCATATCCATGTAGCTAGACGCACTGAGGGGTTTGCCGATAGAGTGCAGGCGATAGTTACTGCTGGTGAAGTGAGTGAGACGGCAACTTTTTCTTTTGCGCCTTTACCAAATTTAGCGCCAAATGCGACTCGTTTTTTAAGTCCTAACGCTGGAACTTACGAAGGTAATGTGACTATTAGTTGGGATCCAGCAACTGATCCAAATAATGATTCTTTAACTTACAATATTGATTTACTTGATGCAGAGGGTAATGTTTTAAGTAATTTATTAACAGACGGAGCTACGACCAGCGCTGTTTTAAACAGTACTGCATTAGATGATGGCGAATATAGTTTGGCTGGCGAGGTTTGTGACAGCGAGCCTCTTTGTACTAGCTTTACCTTGGAGTATAGCTTTTTCATTGATAACGTTGATGAAATTTATAATATTTCTTCATTGAGCTTAAGTAGCGATGGTGATGATATTAGTGTGGCAGAAATAGGCGATCGAGTAACTCTCTTATTTATGGCTGATGGAGAGATTGTCGCACCAAGTGTAATTTTTTATTCAGGAGGTATAAGTGTTACTCAAGAGATTACTGTTGAAAGTTTAGGTGATAACTACTGGTCGGCTAGTTATGTGGTTGATGAAAATGATACAACTGGTGTAGTTAGTTTTGTTTTAAGCGGCGCCAACTTAGCGGATACTTATGTGGATACGAGTGACGAATCGTTGGTAACTGTAGTTATGCCGACTCCTACTCCCACCCCAACCCCTACTCCGACTCCTACTCCAACTTCCACGCCGACCCCCACCCCAACTCCAAGTAACCTAGTAAGTCTATTGACTGCTGCTCGTGCTCCCAAATGCACAGATTCAATTACTAGTGAGAGGCCTCAGTTATTTCAAACTACTGTTCAAGACAATAGAGTAACAGTTTTTTTTACTCCGCTTGGCGGTGTAAGTGAATATTATTTATCTTATTCCAATAATAATAATGCTGAAGAACATGGTTTAATGGTAACCTTAAGCGATCAGGGAGTGCAGCAATGGACCATTGGTGATTTAAATTTTGATGCAACTTATTATTTTAAAGTAAGAGGTCAAAAAGGGTGTGCAGCAGGCAATTGGTCCAACATTCAAAAAATAGAAATTACCAAAATAAAACAAACTGGTCAGGGTTCAAGTACTGCACAAACAAATGAGTCAACAGATGCTTGTAGCTACATTGTAAAGTCAGGAGATACTTTGTTTGGCATTGCTCAAAAATTAAATTTAAATCTGGAAGAGCTGATTAATATCAATAAGACTAAATATCCTACTGTAGAAAAATTATTGCAAATAGATTGGCAATTAGATTTGCCTTGCAAACAAAACGAAAATGAACCTTCTTTGCAAGAAGTGTCTAATCAAGCTTACGAATTACATCTAAAATTAAAAAATGAGGGCAAACCATTAGTGGGAGCACAAATTGAATTACACTCTGATCCAAAAAGTGGGAAAACTGATCAAAATGGAGAATTAATTTTGCGTGATATAGAACCAGGAGAACATACTTTAAAAATTGCTTATCAAGATTTGGCAACAGAGCAGAAAATTCAGTTTGAAGGGGAAAAACAAGTTATTGATTTAACGGTTAACGTAACTCTGCAAGATAAAAAATTTACCTGGTGGCATTGGTTAATGATCTCCATTGGTTTGATTACTGCAGCTGGAGCTGGTTTTTATATTAGAGGCGATTATAAAAAACGCTCTAGCTAAAAGACTTTACTTAGTTTTATGACTGGTATTTTGTCCAAATAATTGATAAAATCACTGCTGTTAATTTAACAAGTCCACAATCCTCGATAGCTCAATGGCAGAGCAGGAAGCTGTTAACTTCAAGGTTCTAGGTTCGAGTCCTAGTCGGGGAGCCAATAGTCACTTATTCGAATGGCAATAATTTATGGATCCAAAAATTAAAGCAATTTATTTTAGATTAGAAAATTTGTTAGCAACTATTCCTGATTCTGGAAAGCATTACAGAATTAACCAATCGATTGTTGATAGTTATCATCAAGCTATTGACCAGCTTTCTTCTATAACCGATGAGTCATTTGATCATTTTAAGGTTTCACCATCAGAATCTGAGGGTGGATATGGAACATACGGAGACAAGACCTTCTGGGTAACTGATTCTGTCAAAACTCAAATTGCTAGTTTGTTGGGGCATATTAAAGGAATATATTCCCTAGATCAAATGGCAACAATTGATTCCGAAAATAATCCTATAATCACAGTTATAAATCAAAATACAATGGCTGTTACGTTAAATCTTACACTTTCTCAATTAATTGAGAAATCAACAGATGAAACAGAGAAAGAAAAGTTAATTGAACTAGATAAAGAGCTAAAATCACCAAACAAAAACTGGGAGAAAATTAAAAGTATTCTTGTTTGGGTTGCTGATTTTAGTAAAGATCTTTTTTTTCAACTTTTACCCATAATTTTAAAACACTATGGTGTTAACTAATTTACATTGATACTTTCAAGGAAATTAATATTTAACATGATATTTCGAATAAGCTCATGAACAGGGAGCATATTTGCTATAATCAACCTATGTCTAAAAATCCTTTTGTTAACGCCCTCAGTGCTTCAGCATATATTTTTCTCGTTGTCTCTGCAATGAACTTTGTTACTCAGCCATTGAGAGATAAGCCTGATACTTTTTTTGCTCCGATCGCAGTTTTATTTGTGCTGACTCTTTCCGTTGCAGTAATGGCGTTTCTATTTTTTTATCAGCCGTTGCAGCTTTTTATTGGAGGCAAGAAAAAAGAAGCAGTTAACTTATTTACTAAAACTGTGGGAATTTTTGCAGCTATCACTGCTATTGTTTTAATTCTGCTTTTTTCTGGTCTTATTTAATTACTATCTAAATTTCCTCCGCTTCTACCTCTTCTCTTAAAGCTTTCAAGTTAAGAATTTCAAGACATCCTTTTTGGTCGCTAATTAATTTTTTGAGTTTAATTTTTTGTAGAGTTTTATTAAGGTATTCTCTGGAAATACAGAGCATGTTGGCTAATTCTTCTTGGGTCAAGTTTATACGTAGGGTGCATTGTTTACCACATTTATCCCCGTGAAATTCAGCTAGGAATAATAACTCAGCAATTACTCGCGCATAAATGTTTCTTTCTCCAAGAATGAGGACTTGAGAAAGTAAATAAACATTATTGCGAGAAACTTGCTGCATGTAAGCCCCAAAAGCTATTGGCTCAGTGGTAATTAGATCTGAAAATTCTTGGCAACTTAAGCGATAAACCAAACAATCAGTAATGCTTTGTGCCGCAATATTAACCGTTGGTTGGGCCATGACGCTGCCAACTTTACCAAAAATAGTTCCTGCTTCGCCGATGGCTAGAATTTGTTCAGCCCCACCAACTTTAGTGGAAGAGAGCATGGCTTGACCTGATTCAAGATAATAAATGCCTTGAGCGCTGTCTTCTGGTCGAAAAAATTGGCGACCTTTTTTATAATTAATTTTTAAGCCGTATTTTTGGAAATACGGAACAATTGGCTGAGTCATTGTTTTGATATTTTTCATATATTTAATGTGTGAAGTGGTTCACAAATTTTATTTTAACAAGTTCATAGTAAATTGCTAGCCGAATTTATATTATAAAAATAACTATGAAAAAATTGTT
Source organism: uncultured Pseudomonadales bacterium (assembly GCA_964511345.1). Classification (GTDB taxonomy): domain Bacteria; phylum Patescibacteriota; class Microgenomatia; order UBA1400; family PJMF01; genus UBA1364. Next base: position 21,352 of record CAZEEV010000001.1, read on the forward strand.
GCTATTTTTGTTGCTAGTTACCCTATCTTTTCCGCCACTGATCAAAGCGGATGGCGAAATAGCAATTGATAGCTGGACAGAATTGGTAAGCATTGGAATTGATGCCAATTATCCATGTAGTGGCAGTTATTTATTAACTAAAAATTTAACTAGTAGTGACGTCGATTATGCTACGGTAGCGGGTGCCGAAGCAGGTTTTCAACCTATTTGTAGTGCTGGAGATGATTTTTCTGGTATTTTTGATGGACAAAATTATGAAATTCAAGATCTAGTTATTAATTCTGCCGAAGGCGCTGCTTTATTTAGTGATTTAGAGGGTGCAACTATCAAAAATCTTTCTTTAGTTGATATTAGTGTAACTGGAGATGGCTATTATGTTGGTGGTCTAGCCAAAAGAACTAGTGGCGGTGCGATTGAAAATGTACATGTTTCAGGAACAATTAATAATAATGCAGAACTGGCGGATTGTACTGGTGGGATGATTGGTAGCGTTGAGGAATCCACGACTATTTCTGAATCATCTGCTAATATAAACGTAACTGGTTCTCGCTACGTTGGCGGATTAGTTGGTTGCTCCAATTATGAAGGTGAGAATGAAACGGGTGCGACCATTTCTCAATCTTATTCAGAGGGAATTGTAGATGCAACTGTTGGTTATGTTGGCGGATTAGTTGGTGCTGGTCAGATAACGGTTATTAACAATTCTTATTCTACAGTCACTATCACTGGAAGTGCTAGTCGCGTTGGTGGCTTAGTTGGTAAGATGAATGATGGGGAAGTTTCTAAATCATATTCTGATAACGGAACAATATCTGGAGATAATTATCTTGGTGGATTAATAGGCTGGGCGCAAAGCACCACTATTCGCGATACCTATTCTCGATCTAATGTCAGTGCGACTGGACAATTTATTGGTGGTTTAGTTGGAATGCTGGGTAGTGAAATGATGGGCAGTATTTATAGCTCTTATGCTACAGGAAATGTAGAAGGACTTTATACCATTGGTGGACTTGTAGGTGGTATTAGTGATGACGACATACACGATTCATTTTCGACTGGAAATATCACTTTATTGGATTCTGGAGCTTGGATAGGCGGAGTATTTGGAGACTATCAAAGCACTTGGACGATTGACAATGTCTACTGGTATCAGTCAGCTCACAACTCAGAATTAACTTGTTATAACGGAGGAGATTGTGATGGTAATGATACGGCAATATCGACAGAACAGGGATTGTCATATTTCTATGATGCCACTAATGAGCCATTAAATGTTTGGAATTTCACCACTGTTTGGTTTGAGAATGAGAATGACTATCCAACCTTAAGAGATATGCCTGGGGAAGATATTGGTGATAACGATGAACAGCCAACTCCTACGCCTACTCCTACTCCAACACCAACTTCTAGTAGTCGTCATTTGAGTAGCAAGTCAGCACCGGTTTGCAGTGATCAAAAGCCCAGTGCTCCTGATTTGTTTCAAATCAACACCACTTTGACTAATGCTAAGTTGTATTTCACTCCACTATTTAACGCTGATACTTATGTTATCAGCTTCTCCACTAATCCTTTAGCTGAAGAACACGGGGAAGAAGTTACTCTGACTCGTGAAGGTGTGCAATCACACCAAATTTATTTTCTAAGACCCAACACCACTTATTATCTCAAAGTTAGAGGTCAAAACGGTTGCGCGGCAGGTGAGTGGAGCAATATTATGGAAGTGAAAACTGACGCTAGAATTTATTACAAAAATTTCTCTCCTAGAAATTCAATTTCTTCTTTCCAGCAAAACAACTTTAATGATGAAGATGACACAAAAGCGTTCATCACTCCTCAGCCCGAGCCTGCTACTCCGACTCCTACACCCACACAGAACATGGAGCAAGAAAATTCAGGCTCCGAGTCTCAAAATGCTAAAAAATGTTTCTTATGGTGGTGTTGGTAGAGGAGTTTTTACCACAACGAACAAATAGACCTCAAAAAGAAGAAACTTGCCATTTCAATAGTATAATTGATTATAATCTCGTCATGCACAATTCTCACGAAAACGAGCAGCCGCCTATGAAGAATGTCTCTGTTGGTTTATATGGTCATACTGCAGATGAATCTTTGGAAGAAAAAATTGCTCAAATCCAAGCTTTCCTTACTAAAAACGGTGGAACTTGTAATGTGCTTAGAAAACCAGTCAACAAAACAGATGCTGATCTTTTAATTGAATTTCACGCTAACATCCCAGAATGGTTTGTTAATCAGCATCATGCTTTTGATAGCGTATTAAACAGCACCACTAATGGTTTTGGCGTAGCCTGGGTGGAGGATATTAATTAATTTATGCAACTGACTAGACCAAACATAAAATATAAAAAAAGTTTTCTAGAGGCCTTGCTCGAATATCAGAGTGAAGAAGTGAAGATTAAGCACAATCGAAATCGACATTACAATAATTTGGACAAAGATGATTTGATAAAGGATTTCAACACTTACATTTCGAGTGAATTAGCCAAAGAAAAAGGCCTTAATATTCCTGCTGGCTATGTAGCAGAGTCAGTTTTTTGGTTGATAGATCAAGAAGAATTTATTGGCAAAGTTAATATTAGGCATCAATTAACTGAAAAGTTAAAACAAGCTGGTGGTCACATTGGCTATGACATTCGACCCTCTCTAAGAAATCGAGGTTATGGTAAAAATATTTTGCGTTTAGCTCTTGAAGAAGCCAAAAAAATAGGTAAAGATCAAGTCTTGCTCACTTGTAACGTCAATAATTTACCTTCAAAAAAAGTGATCGAAGAAAATGGTGGCATTTTTCAAGATCAATTAAATGATAATTTACGTTATTGGATCAAATTGAAATAATCGGTTGATTTACCTGTAGTATTCTGCGCTAAAATCTGGTATATATCATTCCGTATCAAAAAGAATAATATGTCGCGAGAATATCCAAAGGGTTGGGAGATTTTATACTCACAAAACGAGATTGCAGAGGCAACAAATAATTTAATAGAAGAAATCTCTCAGATTGATGGCATAACTGAGAAACCAGTAATTTTAATTCAAATTCTAGAAAGCGCACGTGTTTTTGCCGAGAATTTACGAGCAGGATTAGCTGCTAAAAATATTAATGTCAGAGTGGAGTCTATCAAAGCGAGTAGCTATAACGGTGAACCTGGTGAGCAAAGTGGCTTAAAAATTAATGGTCTAGAAAGCATTAAATTTTCAGGTAATGAAATTATTTTGGTAGTTGATGACATGGTTGACTCTGGCAACACCATGAAAGAAGTTATAGAGCGAGTGAAGGTGATAGCCAGTAGTGCTCCGGTTTTTGCGACAGTTTTGCTCCAAAAAATTTGTTCTATGTTTAAACCAGATTTCGCAGCCATTAAAAATTGTCCAAATCGTTGGGTAGCCGGACATGGTATCAATGGCAACTCTCCAGATGAGTTAGGTGAACAAGATGGTAGAGATTTGCCAGATATTATTGCTAAGGTGCAGAATTCTGAGTTACAATGAGGTGTATGAAAAAAGAAAATCTTTCCGCGGAATGTTGTCAAGATAAGTGTTTTTCCAGAGGCCATCATGACCACTGTGGTAGCTCAAATGCTATTTATGGTTTGGGAGTAGTTGGCGCTTTATTTTACTTTTTGCAAGGAGCAGCTGGTTTTACAGCAGTCATTGTAGGTATTGGCAAAGCCATTGTTTGGCCAGCCTTATTGATGTTTAAATTACTTACTTATTTGCAAATGTAATTTTTAGTAATCTGTAGCGATTTCAATCGCTTTGTACAGCATTAAATTTCTTAAAACCCATTTCTTCAGGTATTTCTTCTTCTGCAGTAGTTAAGAAAAATAATAAACGATTGTCTTCAATAATTTCTTTTTTGCCAGTATGACCATCGGTAATTTCATTAGTATCCCACCAACGCTCTAAGAAAACATCTAGGTCAAAAACGCGATTTTGATTGGAAAAATCCTTGTATGGATCAACGATTACGAGTTGTTGCAGTTCTTCATCATAAAAAGAAATGACGCTATAGTGCCCATAATCTCCTCCATCTTCTGTTTCTTCTTCTTCCTCTTCTTCAATTGAGTTATAAAACAATCCTTGCCACTCGACTCCAATAGCAATGTTTTTTTGTAATAAATACTTTAAATCTTCAACTGAGGAATAGTATTTGTACCAAAAAGTGAGATGTGGTGCGATACGATTGCAGGCCACTGCAATTTGATCAATGCGCATGCCGTGTACAGCAATAGTTTTTTCTACTCCAGCTACTTCAGCAATTACTTGTTGAGTAGTGGTTACGCCGAGTGTTTCGAGCAACATTTGCAGTACAGCGGCGCCGCAGTGTTCTTCAGAAATTTGTGTAACCTGATGTATTTGCATAAGATACTAAATACCATTTGCGTATTTACACAGCAAACTTTTAAGCAGATGAGTAAACTCTATATCATGAGTTAATAGCACCTCAGTCATCGGTAAACCTTTATCTGGTCCTAAAGCCGTATTTGGGTTGCAATCAATAAAATATGGAGTTTTAGTGCTTTCCTCATAACGAATGTCAAATTTAGCGTAATCACGATAATCCAAAGTTTCAAAAGCGCGAACAACCATTGGTGTAATACGATCAATTATTTCTTGTTCAGGAATTTTGTAACGATAGGCTTTGATGTCATCGTAACTTTCTAGACTGGTAAAATCATGTTTTCCATCTGGTTTGGTACGAAAGATTTTTTGGCCAAGCAAAACATGTTTCTTGTGACCATCGTCAAAAATCACCGCAGTAATTTCTGGACCATCGATAAATTGTTCAGCGATGACGTGCATTTTGTGTTGCTCAATCATTTTGGCGATTTTTTTAGTGGCAGCTTCCATGGTTTCTTTCACTGCCTTATTATCAATTCCTACACTGCCACCGCTTTCGTTAAGCTTAACGATCAACGGCAAACCCAAATCGGCAGGAATTTTAGAACGCATATCTTTAATAAATTTATAGGCTGGAGTAGGAACGTCATGGGCGATTAGCATTTGTTTAAACATGTGTCTATCATTTCCCAAAACCAAACCTTTCAAACCAGCTCCAGTATATTTAATTGCTGAAAGCTCTAAGGCTCCAGGAACGGCTGGTTGTAGTCTTTCTTTACCTCTGACGGTGTCGACAAGATTTAGAACTAAATCTGGCTTATCTACGAGAATATTGGTCAAAAAATATTGATTGGCAGCATAGCCTTTAACTGCAATGCCTAATTTAGCAACTTCAGCAATCACTTCTTCAGCGCGATCCTCCACCTCTACTTCAGCCTCGTAGGCTCCTTCTGTCGGAAAATCTTCTCGATCAACATGAGAATAGGCCACAGCCACCAATTTCAATTTTTTCAAAGCAAGTTCATCTACAAAGAAGGGGGTTTGGAAATTCTTTTGAGACATATGTATTTATCCTTGCAGATTTAAACTCCTTTGTCTAGATGAAAACCAGTGGGGAAAGTATCCTATAATATTGACTTTCTAATCATTATCGGATACAATTAATGACCTCTGGCTAGAGGTAACTGGCAAAATGCTTGCCAAATTACTCATAACCAGATCAAAGTTCTTTAATAAGCACTGCGAAAGCTCCTTATTGGGCAAAAGGAATATTAAAAAATATGTCTTTTGCCCCGTAAGGGGCATTATTCTTTCTTGGAGGGTTATGTGTCACGCTTGAAAAGTTATGCAAGGAAATTTGAAAAAGGTGGTGGTGAAACCTACCGCATCATCTGCCTAGATCAGGCAGATATCCAAGCTGCTAAAGAGTTGGGCTTCATAGTTACAACGGATAGGCTTAATGGGAGATACCTTAAAATTGCTTTTTCAAGCAATGATAAGGACTTCGCAACCAAAAACCAACTAAAAATTAATCAGTTGGCTCAGAGTATCAGGGATAAACAACACCCTGATCCTTTAAAAATGAAGGAAGAAAAGCAATTTGCTCATCTTCAGCACCAAGCTGATTTAAGCAAATATCGTTTAGAAAAAAGTTTGCGTAAACGCAGTAATTATTAAAGATAAGGCTCATCCGCAAGGATGAGCCTTTTTTGTAGCTTATTTTGATATTTGGTATAATGCAGACATGAGCATTGAAAGTGAACGAGATAAAGATTTACGTCGAATTCGCTCAATCAATGTAGGAACTCCAGGACACGAATGGTTTGAGCGTTCGTCAGTTAATTCCAAAGAAACTCAAGAAATAGATCCAAGTCAGCTAAATTTAAATACAGCTGAAGATTTTCTGAAGTTTTTAAATGCTCTTGTTCGAGGAGAACAGAAGTCGCTTGCTTTTTTACAGAAAATTCCCCAAGAAAGAAAAGACGAACTCAAAGAAATACACACTCAATTTTCAGAATTTTTTCCCGCGTTAGATTAGTAAGCTATTTTAATTTAAAAATAGAATTGCTCCATTAAGTGTGCTAGCAAAAGTTACCCATAATAAATAAGGAATTAATAGATAAGCTGCCCATTTAGAAAGTGGGTGGAATTTATAAATAGTTAGAATGATTAAAATCCATAGGGCAACAATATCAATTAATCCAAGGAGCGGAGATCTTAGGCCAAAAAATAAGGGTGACCAGATAAAATTTAAGAATAATTGAGTAAAAAAGAATTTCTTAGCGATTTGAGCTTTTTTAGTTTTAGAATTTTGTTTCCAAATCAAATAAAAGGATGCGCCCATTAAAAAGTATAAAAGTGTCCAAGCTGGTCCAAATAGCCAGTTAGGTGGAGCAAAAAATGGTTTTTCAAGAGTAGCGTACCATGAGGGAATGGCGGCAACAGTAAACGGAGTGCCTAAAATACCCACTAACTCACATCCAATAACAGAAATGAGCAATTTGGCAGAATTTTTCATATGGCTTTTTTTGGAACGAAAAGCTCTTTAATTATTTGGCTTGTGTTAAATAAATTTTTTTCATTTGAGTGACTTAGCCTATTAAAACTTTCAACTGCCTTTGGCAGAAGTTTCAATATTTTTGCGCACTCTGCTATCAACACATCTGGCCATGAACATTTTTTAGCAATGATGTATTGTTTCCATAAATTAACTAGTTTGTTTTCATACAATGCATTATCAGCATTATTATCGTAAGAATATATTCCTTCTTGGTTGTTTAACTGTTTGGTTTGATTATGGTTGAGTAAATTTTCGAAGATTTGAGTTTGTTCTAAGACAAACTGACGCAAATTGTCAAAAATTTCTGTCATTTGAACCCCATCTTTTTTTGCAATTCTTGTTACTATGTCTAGTCTAAAAGCAAAATTAGCGTAAACTGACTCTCGTTCGTATCTTTCTTCATCTTCGCCAAACGAATTTTTTTCTTCACTTTCCCACTTTTTTACAGACTTCGTTAGCTGCTCCATTGATTTATCTTTTTTTATCAATTCTGTCGATTTATTGGCGTCAGCATTTTGGAATCGAGTACCAAATTCTATAGCACCATAATCTAATAATTGAATAGCGTTTTTAACGGGAGATTCATTTATTTCGATCAAAGCTGGTTTGTTATCTAATTGAGAACTCTCTTGATCAACTGACATAGCTATATGGAGTCCATTCTACTATGTTTAATCTACAAAAGTCAAAGCAACGCCACTTTTATCAGCACGACCAGTACGACCAATACGGTGAACATAATCTGCGTAGGTTTCTGGTAAATCATAGTTGATAACGTGAGTGACGTTATTAATATCCAGACCACGTGAAACCACGTCAGTAGCTAACAAAACTTGCACACGATCCTCGCGGAATTGTTGCAAGGCTTTTTGTCTTTGACCTTGAGTTTTATTGCCATGAATTGAAGCAACTTTAAAACCGCGACTATCCAATTCTCTGCTAAGTCTTTCCATACCAAATTTGGTACGGCCAAAGACCAGCACTTTTTGAAACTCTTTTTGAATTAACAAATCATGTAAGACTTCGACTTTAACTCTGCCCTTGAGTCTAACAACATCTTGATCAATATTAAGTTTGTTTTCTGCTGATTTAATGACGACATGCACAGGATTTTTAAGAAAGCCTTGCATGATATTTTCTACTTTTTTATCAGTAGTAGCAGAGAAGAACAAAGATTGTCTTTCTTCTGGTAATTGGCTAATGATAGCTTCCATATCATGGACAAAGCCCATGTCTAGCATGCGGTCCACTTCATCTAAAACGATAGTGTCAAAATGGACAAAATTTATTTTTCTTCTTTGACTCAAATCCTTCAAACGACCTGGAGTACCGATCACAAAATTTGGTCTTCTTTGCAAACGTTCGATTTGGCGAGTAATAGAAGAGCCACCAATACAAATGGTAGAAAAGATCGGTAAATTTTGACTAAAAGTGATCAATTCATCTCTAATCTGCAGAGCTAATTCACGAGTCGGAGTGACAACAAGCACTCTAGTGCTGGGGTTTTTCAAAACTTTATCAATTAAAGGAATTAAAAAAGCTGCGGTTTTACCTGTGCCAGTATTAGCAATACCAACCACGTCTCTTCCTTCCACAATATGAGGAATGATTTGATCTTGAATTGGAGTAGGGGTGGTATAACCTTTGGCGGCTAAATTGATTTTGATTTGTTCATTAACGGCAAAGTCGGCAAAAGCATGCTGATTATGATATTGCTCTATGACTGTCTCTGATTGCTCATCAATAGTGGCTTTTTGAATAAACATAGAAGGATCGAAGCTGGTGATCTTTCTTCTGCCACCACTTCCACGATTTCTATTGCCATTATTTCTGTTTGGAAAATTGGAATTAGAACGACGACGATTATTATGATACATATTTACTTCTTTCTTAGTCTTTCAGCGGTCAAAGACAAGAAGCAAATATTTTTTTGCGTGCTCAAACCAATTGAATTATTTTAACTATGAGCAGACATTATAGCAGTTAATCACTGGATTGCAAATTATAGGATATTTAGATTCTTATTTACAAATAGCGATTTATGATAGAATATGTACCTACGATTCTTAAGAGAATCAAAAATTATGTCAAAAAAAGACGAACCTATACCTGCTAAAAAAGCAGAAAAAACAGTATATATTTGTAACCTTTCCGAAGACGTTTGGCCCTTCATCCAGGCTATCAGCAATGATCATGAGCGAGCTCTAGAAATAGACGAAAACGCCAATCTTTCTGATCGCGATCTCTTTACCACTTCAGAAGAAAGTGATTTGGTTTTTATTAGTCCTAAGCCTCTTCACAAGGGTTTTGTGGAATACTACAAGAGTTTATTTGGTATTCGCAAGCTAGAGCTTTTGACTCCGAGAGTACACTCTGGAGAAACTTGTCGAGACGTCTATGAGGACAAGGAATTGTTTGAAAAAATTATCGATTTTGCTAATCATGTTAAAAAATTAACTCTAATTAGTTATTCGACCAGTGAGCAGTTTTTTACCTTAGTGAATAAGTTGAAAAAAAGAGGCATTACCGTTTATACGCCAGAGGCTCCTGAAGAAGAAGACGCCTGGACAGTGAACTTTTTTGGTAGTAAATCCGGTATTCGTCAACTAGCTCAACAAAGCATTGCTGAAGAACCAGATTTCATCATGAGTGATGGTTTGATTTGTGTAAATATTATTGATGCTGCCAAAATCGCTGCTAAAAAATATATTAAAGAAGGTGGTGTGGTTATTAAAACTAATAAAGGTCATTCTGGAGCAGGAGTGCTTATCTTGCGTCCTGGCGAATTATCTACAGAATATAAGGCTTGTGAAAAAGAAATTTATAAAATTCTTCAAAAAGATGAATACTGGGATAAGTTTCCAATTGTGATTGAAAGTTTAATCAATGTTAATTTTGCGGTTGGTGGTGGTTTCCCAAATGTAGAGTTCAAAATTAGCAAAAGTGGCCGCATTGATTATTTATATTACTGTGGTTGCCGTGTCACTAAAGAAGGCATATTTAAGGGAGTAGAGATTAATGAAGATGTGATGAATGATCGTCTTATGACTCGTATTATTGACATGGGTTTTTTCATCGGTGAAAAATATGCTGCTAGTGGTTACCGTGGCTATTATGATGTGGATTTAGTGGCGGCTAAAAATGGAGACTTGTATGTTTCTGAATCAAACACGAGACGTACCGGTGGCTCGCATGTTTATAAAACTGCTCTGAAGTTAATTGGCAAAGATTTTCTAGATGATTCTTATATCTTATCCGATAACGCCTGGAAGTTGCCAAAAGGTATTACTCCAACTTTTGAAGAATTAATGGATAAATTAAAACCTATTTTGTTTAATAAAAAAACCAAAGAAGGTATGGTTATCGCTTCTGCAAACTTACTTGGACAAGGTCAATTGGCCTACATTATTTTTGGCAATTCCAAAAAGCGTGCTCTAGAAATTGAAGAAAAAGCTCAACAAATTCTAGCTAAGCTTGGCGAGAATGGCCATAAATAGAGGGATTTCGGTACGGGCGCGATTTTCCATTTTGGCGGCTTTACCAACACTTTCTTTGTCTGAAGACCATTCTTCAATTTTCTCAATGACAAATCCAGTTTCAAAAAGCATTCGACTGTAGTCTTGTAAGCTGCGATGGAATGACCAGGTCATATTTTTAACTTGTCCTTGTTTTTGACCTGGGTTCATATCAATCGGAATTTTTAATTCAGACAAATAACGGTTCACGAAGCGTTGTTGTTGCTTGTTTTTCTCATCAATGCTCCAGCCAGATTGGCGGGGAATGCGAAAACAAGGGTGATTGAGTACAATTAATAGCTGACCGCCTTTTTTGAGGTAAGTAGCTGCGTTTTTAATCACGTTTTCTGCCTGTTCAATGTTTTGCAGTGCCAGAATAATAGTAGCTTTGTCAAATTTTTCTTCTCTTTCTCTAAGAACCTTACTGAGGTCGCAAGTCAAGAATTCATAGTTTCTCTCTCTATTTCTTTCATTGGCTTCTTTAATCAGTTCTTTAGCAAGATCGAGCCCAAGATATTTTTGAACATGAGGAATTTTGCGAGCTAAGATGCCTTGACCACAGGCTAGATCCACCAGAGTGTCAGTGCTTTTTAAATCTAAAAGTCGCAAAACTCCTGGAATAACTACATGTTCGTGATAATAATGACCATCTTGACCAACAATTTTGTTGTACCATGGGGCGACTTTATTCCAAGAGGTGTCGTTGTTTTTTCTTTGCACGATAGCTATATTATAGCTTAAGCATGGCAAAACTGGTTTTAGTTAAGGATTTGATGCAAACTGATTATCAATATCAATTAACTGAAAAAGTAGGTCAAAATTTTCACCCTGATTTCAAACCTCAATTAAGTCCCAAAGAAATGTTGGAAATGGGTGTTTTTGGTGGGAAATACATGACGGATTGTAAAGATGAATTTCCAGAAAGTTGGTTTAAAAAAGCCAAGCTTTGCCACGAATTTCATGATCCTAAACTAAATTTTTTCAAAGTTAATGCTAGCCAACCTTTATCAGTTTGGCAGAAAAAAGGATGGATATACAAGGACGATCCTCGCGGGTGGTTTCAATGGTATTGTCGTTATTTTATGGGGCGCCGTTTACCAGACGGAGAGGATGAACGACAAATTAAAAGATGGCGGCTTTTCCGTCGACATTTGGCACAAGTTGAGCGCAATTGTTTGCCGGGAGACTTCTCTTGTCGCAGAGTACAGCGTCAAGCTTTACTACACTGGGCTTATGATTCAAGGAGTTTTTAAATATTATGCTAAAATTAATCTATGACTCCAGGAATTGACTACCCAGCCATATCAGTTGTCTTTTTTTGCCATGATGGCGATGGTAATTATCTATTTAGCAAGAGAGGCAATCACTGTCGTGACGAGCATGGCTGTTATGATCCGGGTGGTGGTCGCTTGGAGTTGCATGAAACTATTGATCAACTTCTTCACCGTGAATTACAGGAAGAATACAATGCACAGCCACTGAAGTATGAATTTCTTGGCATTAGAGAAATGCATCGCATTAATAAAGGTCAGAAAACTCATTGGGTGGCTTTGGATTTTAAAGTTTTAATAGATCGCAAGGTAGTTAAAAATAACGAACCTTATAAATTTGACGAGTTGGTTTGGCATCGTATGGATGATCTACCAAGTCCAATGCATTCACAGTTTGCTGTGGCACTGAAAAACTATAAAAATAAGTTTTAGCTTTAGTTGCTATTTAACCGTCACGCTTTTAGCTAAATTCCTAGGCTTGTCTGGGTCCAATTTTTTAATCAAAGCAATCTCGTAAGTAAGTAATTGGGCAACAATAATACTACTTAGATTAGTAAATTTATCCGTTTGTGGCAGTTCAATAAAAAGATCAAAAATCTCTTCATTTTTGGTAGCAATACCAATTACCTCAGCTCCTCTGGCCTTGACTTCATGAGCACTAGAAAGCATATTTTCTCTGTTCTCTTTATTTAACAAACAAATCACTGGCGTCTCTTTTTCGATCAAAGCAATGACACCGTGTTTTAATTCGCCAGCACTGAAACCTTCGGCATGAAGATAGGAGACCTCCTTGATTTTGAGGGCAAATTCTAGAGCACTCGCTAAAAGTTGCCCGCGGCCAAGAATATATAAATCTTTTTTTTGACTTAGCAATTTAGCGATTTTTTTAATGTCATTCATGATTTTTTCATTGGCAAGCCAGTCGGTTAATTGTTTGGAAAAGTCTTTAATCTCTTTTTTGAATGAGAAGCCTTTATTCTCTAAATAGCTGGCCAGTGCCATGCCAAAAAGCATGTGTGCAGTTAATGCTTTTGTACTAGCAACTCCAACTTCTGCTCCTACGTTGAGAGGATAAGCAATATCAGCTAGTTTAGTTAGAGTTGAAGCTGGCATATTAACTGCCGAAACGATGAAAACACCTTTAGCTTTCATTTGTTCTACGGCTTCTATGGTGTCGGCTGTTTCACCACTTTGGCTAAGAATAATAGTGAGGTCTTGTTTGCTAAAATCTTGCATAAAATCTGTGTAATCATAAGCTGGCACATGATACACATTTTGTTTGTTCTTTCTTAAATTAGAAACAATGCTTAGGGCGGCATAACTCGCTGAACCTGCGCCAACTACGTAGATATTTCTTGATAATTCAATTTTTTCTGCGATTTTTGGAAATAATTCTTCACTTTTATCTAATACTTTGATGAGACTTTCTTTTTGTTCATAAATTTCTTTCAACATAAAATGAGCATAACTACCTTTATCTATTTCTAAGGCTTGCTGATCCATTTTATGAAAGCTTATTTTTTTTGTAGCTAGATTTTTTGCTTGATAAACCTCGATATTTTGCCCATCAAAATGAATGATTTCTTGATTCTCAATGACGTAATAACTTTTAGCATCATGACTTATTGAAGCGAGGTCGGAAGAAAAAAAGTAATTGTTTTTTTCACCTTGCCCAACTATCAGAGGCGAACCTTGGCGATAAGCCCACATTTCACCGTCTTTATTCAATAAAAGGATGGTATTACGACCAGCCATTTTCTTGATTACTTTAACAAATTTTTTCAGCTCAATTTTTTCTTGGCATTCTTTTTCTAGTAGAGCCACAATTACCTCAGTGTCAGTCTCTGTTTGGAATTTGTAGCCGTCTTTTTGCAGCTGATTTTTTAATTCTTGATAATTTTCTAGAACACCGTTCTGCACTAAAGCAAAGTTACTATTCTGTGCCAGATGCGGATGCGCATTTTTTTCTTTGACCCCGCCATGAGTAGCCCAACGGGTATGACCGATGGCGTTATCACTATTAGCGAGTTTGAGTTTTTTTACTAGACTGATTTTACCCACGTGTTTTTCAATTTCTATTTTATTACTTAATGTGGCAATGCCCCACGAATCGTAGCCACGATATTCAATTCTTTTAAGTCCAGCTAAAACTTTAGTAGTTGCGTCAACATTGCCTAAACAGGCGTAGATACCACACATATATATTCCTTTTTTTAGATTAATGATAATTTTAAGATTTTTAAATTAAGACTTTGTTGATTTGATCTTAATTTTTAATGGATGGATCTTTGTTTTTGACTATTAACCACCCAAAGGGTCTCCGTAGATGCTCTGCAAATTTGTCTTGCAGGTCCGATCGCTATTTAACTTTTAAGATTAAATAACATCCCTCTTCCTCGTCTCCTTGTTTTTTAAGCAAGGCCACACGCTCGACTTAAATACTGATGTTTTTCCTTTCTGTTAATTACTATTAACTTTAAGTATAGCACTACAATTTTTTAAAATTGCCTTTTTACTCTTTTTATAATAAACTTTTCTGACATGAAACAAAAAATTATTACCCTTCTCGTAGTGGTTTTAATAGCAGGCCTTTTATCCCTGGTGGTTATTGGCAGTAATAATAAAGAGAAAAAAACAGCAGAACAAAAAATTGAGGAGTTGAAAAATGCTGAACCAATTTTTTACTACGGCAATACTTGTCCACACTGCAAGGATGTTGAAGAGTGGTTTAAAGCTAATCAAGTTGAAGAAAAAATTAAATTTAGCCAAAAAGAAGTTTATGACAATAGAGAAAATGCTGCTGAGTTGACTAAGGTGGCAGTTAGCTGTGGTTTGGATGCCAATAATATTGGTGTGCCATTTTTATATGCCGAGGGTCAATGTTTAATTGGTTCTCCAGATATCATTAGTTACTTTGCTCAAAAACTAAACATAGAAGTGACAACAACTGAAGAGGCCAGTGCTGCTACAGAGTTAAATAACTAAATTTGTTCTCTGATAAATTTTTGTATTTCAGTCCAATTATTCATGCCGGCTTTGGGAATGACTATTGATGCTCCTTCGCTCGATCTGCTACTTTGCAAAGTATTCTCTGGAGTGAGATTGATTGTTTTGACTTCAAATTCGTTTGCATTGGCTAATAGTGGAGCTAAATATTTAGCGCTTTCTAGATCGAGATTGGTGGTTACGTGTTTAGAAAAAGCCTCGTAAAATTTAGGGATTTGTTTGAGGGCTTCCAATTTAAATAATTTATTACGAATGGCTGTTAGTACTTCGACTTGGCGGCGACTACGATCATAATCGCTAGAACTGTGGCGCGAGCGTACGTACGCGAGCGCATCGTGTCCTTCCATAATAACTTTGCCTTGCTTATACAAAAGATGTTCATAGCGGCAGGCAAATTTACTTTCTAGTTCGAAACCACTATGAGTGGCGGTTAAATTGGCGATTTCTTCTGCACTGTAGCCACAGGGATCGAGTTGAGCGCCTTCAATTGGATACCAAGCGTCTTCTAAGGTTTGGCCAACATCAACTTCAATACTATTTAGCTCATAGCCAACGACACGCTTAAAACCAACAAAATCAATGCCAATCATGTATTTAATTGGCAAGCCAATCATTTGGCTAATACTTGTTTGCATGAGTTCTAATCCAGATTTAACACCGCCGCCATTGCTCATGCCTGCACTCATGAGTGTATTAACCTTATATCCTTTTTGATCTTTGTTGACTAAGTAAAGATCTCTGGGAATAGAAATAAAACTAATAATCTTTTTTTCAAAGTCAAAATGAACAACCTGAATAATGTCGCTCAAATATCCGCCTTGATGACCTGCGCCACCATAACCAGCTAGTAAGACATTGAGGGTTTTTTTATCTTCTTCTTGGACATTATTTGGATCCAAACTAATTGCTTGGTCAAAATCAATGGGATTGTTTGTATCTTCTGAAACGATAGTCTTGTGTTGAGCAAAATAACGGTAGCTGACTACTGCGGAAACACTAATGAGCAAAAGGGCAATTGCCGAAAATACGGAATAAAGTATGATCTTTTGTTTTTTTTCTAAATTTCTTTTTCTTTGAAAATATTTAAACATTAGTCTTTAAAATCTTCTTTAATTTTTTTGAATTTTTCTTCTAGTGCATCAATTTCTTCGTCGGTGTCTTCTTCAATTTCAATAAGCTTGTTGCTAGCAGCCTTAGTAACTTTAATTAATTCATCTAATTTTAAGTGTATAGCCTTAGAGTCACGATTTTGCGTATTTTGAATCAAGAATACCATCAAAAAAGTAATGATAGTGGTGGTGGTGTTGATGGCTAATTGCCAGGTGTCAGAGTAATTAAATAATGGCCCGCTAATTAACCAAATGATAACCATCGAAACAGCAAGAATAAAGGTAATGGCTTTGCCGGTGATGATAGCTATTTTATCTGAGATTTTGCGAAATAATTTGTTCATGTTTTCGAGTATAAACAATAAATTCACTTATCACAACCGCCGTGAGGTTGGTGGCTTTTAATGCTATAATTTCCTCATGACAGAAATTTTTCAAGCCAAAGAATTTGTTTTTCCTTATGAGAGTCATCGTTTTCCCGGCCAAGCCACTGATGAGAGAATTCTTTATATTGCCAGAGAACATAAGCTTTTTTTGTTTCTAAAAATGTTTTTTGTCGCCTTGATTGCTGTAGCAATTTCTTTAGCTTTTTATGTCTTTTCTTTAGCTTTTAAAAGTATTTTCGTTGCCAATTCAGTGGCATTTTTATTTCCATTGATCTTAATTGTAGTAGGTGGTTTTGCGGCAATTGGTTTTTGGTGGGTTTATAGTTTATGGCAGAAAAGCTTAGCTATTTTGACTAATAAACGTTTGACTAAAATTGTTTATACCACTCCTTTTAATCGTTACAACCAAAGCCTGCCATTGGAAATGGTTGTTGATACGAGCTGCAATAATCAAGGCTTTTTTGCAGGCGTAGCGCACTCTCTTTTACAAATTGGGACTTTAACTGCACGTTCTAGTGCTTCAAGTTCTGGTGTTGCCACCGACGACACAGACAGAATTAATAAAAAATATTTCTATTTAGAGAACATTAAATATTGCGAAGATTTGCAACAATACTTAAATAAAATTTTGAGTTTGTTTAATCAGTCTCCAGAATCTTTAGTAAATTTCAGACCTTTCATTCCAGCTCTCAAGGGTGAAGCTAGAGAAAAGTTCATCAAAGAGAACTACAGTGATAAAGCATAAGCCCATGTTCGACGATAATCTTCAAGATATTTTAAATAAATATGACTATCCGCTGGATGAAAAAAAGATTGCCAATCAACCGGCTTTTCCTCGCGATTCCTCTAAGCTTTTAATTTTAAATAGACAAACTGGAGCAATAGAAGATCATCATTTTTATGAATTAGCTGATTTTTTATCAGATCAGGATGTTTTAGTCCTCAATGAAACTAAAGTTTTTTCTGCTAGGCTGCTTGGCAAAAAACAAAGTGGTGGTAAGGCAGAACTTTTACTAATCAAGCAAATTGGTTTAGACAGTTTTGAAGCCATTTCCAAACCAGGTCTAAAAATGGGTCAAAGATTATTCTTTCCCAGAAGAAGTTTTTTGGAAAGTGACGGTAGTTTGTCAGCCGATTTAGATTTTACTGATTTTCTCCAGGCAGAAATAATTTTTAGAGATGAAAATAGTGCTAAGGTTCAAGTAAAATTCAATCAAAATGGCATCAATCTACTTAGAGAAATTGATCTTTGTGGTTTTACTCCTTTACCTCCATACATTAGGCCAACTCAAAGTGAAGAAGAAATTAAAGAAGAATATCAGACAGTTTACGCTAGGGAAGAAGGTTCAGCGGCGGCTCCAACTGCGGGATTACATTTCACGCAGGAACTTCTAGATAAACTAAAACAAAAAGGTGTGCAGATTGAAAAAATTACTTTGCACGTAGGACTAGGAACTTTTGCCAAACTAACTAGCGAAAATTTAGCCTCCAAAACTTTGCACAGCGAATATTATGAAATTTCCAAGGAAGTTGCTGATCGCCTTAACCAAGCTAAGAAGCTTGGTAAGAGAATAATCTCAGTGGGAACAACCACGACTCGTAGTTTAGAGTCAGCAGTGCTTCTTTCTGCTTCTCAAAAAGAAATTTGTGCAGTGGCTAAAGAAACTAATATCTTTATTGATCCGCCTTACCAGTTTCATTTTGTCGATGGCTTGATTACTAATTTTCATTTACCAAAATCAAGTTTATTAATGCTGGTCTCTGCTTTTTGTTCTATCCCAAATACTAAGCAGGAGTTTACAGATTTTCTAAGTTCAAGTATTGGGCAAGCTTACCTTAATGCACTCGAGAACGATTACCGTTTTTTTAGCTTCGGTGATGCGATGCTAATCACAGACTCTAAACTCTAATCATAGCCACATTCGACTAAAATTGTTTGGTTTAATAGATCTGAAAATCTTTGTCTCATTCAAAGAAGTCGCTGTTGATGTGCTTATTAGTTTAGTATAGTCTTTGCCCAGCTCCTTCTATGGGCTATGATTAGAGTTTAGAGTCTGCATTATAAAGATATAAAAAGTTTATGGATATTTCTAACGATAAAAAACTAGCGCTTAAAAGTATTTTGCAGTGGTATGCCAAAGAGGTAGATCACAAACAATTTGTGACTTTGGGTGGCTATGCTGGAACAGGCAAGACTACCTTAATTGCTATTTTACGTAAGCTTCTATTTAAACAAGATCCGAAGCTCAAAGTAGCTTTTGCAGCTTTCACGGGAAAAGCGACTAGAGTTTTGAAGAACTATCTCAAAGATAATGAAGTTTTGTATAAAGGTGACAGTGTGGGAACCATTCATTCTTTGATTTACAGTGTCATTGAAAATGAGCATCATGAAATCGTAGGTTGGAAACGTAAAGAAGAACTCAAAACTGATTTAATTATCATCGATGAAGCCTCCATGGTGGATCAAAAAATTTGGTATGACCTACTTTCCTACGACGTGCCTATTTTGGCCGTGGGTGATCATGGGCAGTTGCCTCCAGTCAGCGGGCAATTTAACCTCATGGAAAATCCAGAGATTAAATTAGAAGAAATTCATCGTCAGGTGGCTGATAATCCTATTATTAAGCTATCCATCGAAGCCAGAAAGTATGGCCGCATTAAAATTGGTAATTATGGCAAAGGAGTTCGTAAGTTAGCTAAAGATGATCCAGAATCACAGGAAATTATTGAAAATTATTTGCAGCAATATAATCAAGAAACGCTGATTTTATGTGGTTACAATAATACCCGCATTAAATTAAATAATTATTTGCGCAATATTTTAGGTTACGATTCTCCTTTACCGATGGCTGGTGATCGAGTGATTTGTTTACGTAATAAGCAACAAAAAGCTATTTTCAATGGCATGCTGGGAACATTGCAGAGAATTACCAGTAAAGATGATAATTTTTATGACGTGAAAATTCTCTTTGATGATGAAGAACAAGTTTTTGAAGGTTTAGCCGTGAAAAAACAATTTGGCTCGAGTGCGGCTCTTAATTTCACAAGAGAATCTCGCGCCTTAACTTTGCAGGCTGAGCTTTTTGATTTTGCCTATGCTCTCACAGTCCATAAGGCACAGGGTAGCCAAGCAAGTAGAGTCATTCTTTTTGAAGAACGTTTCAAACAAATGTCAGATTTGGATTGGCGCCGTTGGCTTTACACGGCTGTTACTAGAGCAGAAGAAGAACTAATTATTCTTGGCGATTAGGCGCTATAATACCAAGTATGAAAATTCGTTTGAATAAATTTCTAGCTGATCTTGGTCTTGCTTCTCGTCGTAAGGCTGATGTCTTGATTGAAGAAGGAAAAGTTCTGCTCAATCATAAAAAAGCCAAGCTTGGTGACAAAGTTGATCCAACTCAGGACGAAGTGATGCTCAACGGTAAGAGACTTGATCAAGGCAATAAAGAAAATTTTGAATATTG
The DNA here is from genome assembly GCA_964511345.1 of uncultured Pseudomonadales bacterium. Lineage (GTDB taxonomy): Bacteria > Patescibacteriota > Microgenomatia > UBA1400 > PJMF01 > UBA1364. Next base: position 41,025 of record CAZEEV010000001.1, read on the forward strand.
GCTGCTCAATAAACCTTTTAATGTTATTTCTAGTGTTAGTGATGAAGCAAACCGTAAAACTGTTTTTGATTACGTCAAAAGCAAAACCAAGGCCAGAGTCTATCCAGTGGGACGTTTGGATTATCAATCAGAAGGTCTTTTATTGATGACTAATGATGGAGAATTAGCTCATCGTTTAACTCATCCTAAATATCAGGTGGAGAAAGTTTATAAAGTTTGGGCAAACGGCATTTTTTCTGAAGGAAAAATGGAAAGATTACTACGCGGTGTGCGTTTATCTGAAGGTAAAATTTCTTTCGATAAAATGGAATTAATTGAAAAAGAAGGTCGCGATTTTGTACTTAAAATTGCCATCCACCAAGGCGTCAAACGCGAGATTCGTCGTGTTTGTGCTAAGGTCGGTTGGGAAGTGACTAAATTACTGAGAGTTCAGTTGGGTAATTTGGTAATGACTAATTTAACCGTTGGCAATGTTAGAAAATTAGAAGAACAAGAAGTAAAAGACTTACAAAAATTGGTAGGTTTGGATGAAAACTCTAATCTTTGATTTTGATGGTACGCTGGTCGATAGCATGCAACTTTATGTGCGCGGCTTTAATGCGATTGGTGCAGATTTTGGTTTGCCCAAAATTGATAAACATAACTTGCAGGAGATGAAGCAATCTTCAATTCAAGATTTAACCAAAAAATATGGTATTGGTCCATTGAAATTAGCCAAATTAATTTTCACAGTCAATAAAAATATTAGACAAGAAATAGCCACGGTAGAATTTTTTCCAAAAATCAAACCTTTGTTAATCAGGCTTTCCAAGAAATACCAATTGGGTATTTTAACTTCCAATCATGTAGAAAATGTCGAGGATTTTTTGAAGAAACAAAATTTCGAAGGAGTTTTCGATTTTGTTTATGCCAGCAAGAATTTATTTGGTAAAGATAAAATATTAAGTGGCTTATTAAAGAAATATCATCTAAAGAAAGAAGAAGTTTTATATTTGGGCGATGAGATGCGAGATATCGAAGCCTGCCAAAAAATGCAGGTTAAAATAGCGGCTGTAACTTGGGGTTTTAATGACAAAAGTCTACTTGCTGCTAAAAATCCAGACTACTTGTTTTCCTCTCCTGATGAAATTGCTACTTTATTGATCTAGTCTAATCATTAGTGTTTGCTTGTATCCCTATCTTTTTGCGAGTATAATACCTTCTTTATGCAAATTCGAAACATTGCCATCATTGCTCACGTGGATCACGGTAAAACTACCCTGATCGATGGAATGTTGAAACAAACTCACGCTTTCCGTGAAAACCAAGCTGAAATGGCCCAAAGCACGATTTTAGACAGTAATGATCTAGAAAGAGAAAAAGGAATTACCATTTTAGCTAAAAACACTGCTGTTTTTTACAAAAGTGAAGCCGGTGAAGACTATAAAATCAATATCATCGATACTCCAGGTCACGCAGACTTTGCTGGTGAAGTAGAACGTGTTATCAGTATGGCTGACGGTGCCGTTCTTTTGGTGGATGCCGCTGAGGGTCCACTTCCTCAAACTCGTTTTGTTTTGGAGCAGGCTCTTAAACAAAAACTCAAAATGATTGTGATACTTAACAAAATTGATCGTCGCGATGCTGAACCGGACAGAGTTTTGACTCAAGTGGAAGAATTATTTCTTAATATTGCTAATGATGAATCTCAATTATTATTCCCAATTCTTTATGCCGTTGGTCGTGATGGTAAAGTTTGGAATGATTTACCAGAAAATGAAGTCGGCAATGCAGAAGAGATTGCCAAACATCCAGGAGATTTGCGACCTATTTTTGAAGAAATCATTCGCACTGTCCCTGCTCCAAGAGTGAATGGCGAATTGCCTTTCAAAATGCAGGTTTCAACTTTAGACTTTGATACCTACAAAGGCACTTATGCGATTGGTAAAGTTACTCAGGGCTTAGTTAAAAAAGGCCAACGTTTAGTAATTTTAAATGAGAATGAAAAAGTTGGTGAAATGTCAGTTGCTCATTTGATGACTAGTGATGGTTTAAACAGACAAGAAATTGAGACCAGCCAGGCTGGAGACATTGTGGCTATTACAGGTATTGAAAATATTGCCATTGGTCAAACTTTAGCTGCTTTAGGTGAAACTCAAGGTTTTCCAAGTATTACTGTTACGGAGCCAACTTTGAAAATTCGCATTGCTGCCAATACTTCACCATTTGCTGGTAAAGAAGGTGATTTTTGTACTATTCGCCAAATTGCCGAACGTTTACGCAAAGAACAGAAAACTAATCTAGGACTTCGTATAGAAGGTTTAGAAGGCGGTGCTTTCAATGTGGCCGGTCGTGGTGAATTACACTTAGCTATCTTGATTGAAACCATGCGTCGTGAAGGTTACGAAATGGAACTCTCCAAACCTCAGGTGATTATCAAAGAAGTCGATGGTGTCAAAATGGAACCTTATGAAGAGATGACTATTGAAATTGCCCAAGATTTCATGGGGATTATCACTGAAGAATTGGGTAGAAGAAAAGCTAAATTAATTGACAGTATGACTAACAGCAAGGGCATAACCAGAATGGTTTATGAGGTTAGTAGTCGCAACATTTTGGGTTTTAGAAGTCAAATTTTGACCAAAACCAGAGGTAATGGTTTATTTAGTTCTCGCTTTTTGGAGCATGCACCACTGAGCGCTGATTTACCTCAGTTACGTAATGGTGCGTTGATTGCCACCGAATCTGGAACTGCCACTGCTTATGCTTTGGAAACTATCCAAGAGCGCGGCAAGACCTTTATTAATCCTGGAGAAGCGGTTTACGAAGGACAAATTATTGGTTTGCGCAATCAACAAGAAGATTTGGAAGTCAATGTTTGTAAAGCCAAAAAATTAACTAACTTCAGATCTAATGCAGATGTTTTAACAGTTTTAGATACACGTATCGAACTTAGTTTGGAGCAATGCTTAGACTTTATTGAAGATGATGAACTTTTGGAAGTGACGCCTAAAAACTTGCGTTTGCGTAAACGTTATCTTAGTAAATTGCAACGCAATAAACAAAGTCGCTAAACGCTTTTGCAACTCTTTTCATTTTCGGGTAAAATTAGTCTCATTGATGACTGATCTTGCTAAACCTCTCGCTGCTTTAATTCGTCCTGAATCTCTTGAGGATTTTATTGGTCAAGATCATTTGGTGGGTGCAGGTAAGCCGATCAAAGCGGCCATGGACTTACAAGCAATTTTTTCGATGATTTTTTGGGGTCCTCCTGGAGTTGGCAAAACTACTTTGGCGAGAATTATTGCCAAAGAAAGTGACCGCGAATTTATAGAAATCTCTGCAGTTTCTGCTGGTAAAGCCGATATTCGCAAAATTGTTGAAGATAGTCGCAAACAAAAAGGCTTATTAGAGGATTATCGTGCGCCAATTTTATTCATTGATGAAATTCATCGTTTTAATAAAGCTCAGCAAGATTATCTTTTACCTTTTGTCGAAGAAGGCGTTTTAATTCTGATTGGCGCTACTACGGAAAATCCTTCCTTTGAAATTATCTCTCCATTACTTTCTCGCATGAGAGTGTTTATTTTTAAGGCTCTAAGTGAAGAGGAGATGAAAAAAGTTCTGACGATGGCGGTTAAAAAAATTCAGGAAAATGAAAAATTAATAAATAAGAAAGCTAAAAAAATTGCTGTACCCACCAAAAGTGAAGAATTCCTTCTCAATTATAGCTCCGGTGATGCACGCAAACTTTTGACCCTTATAGACAATACTTTTACACTTTACGGCAATTTACAACTAGAATCACTCAAGAATTCCTTACAATCTAAACACTTAAGTTACGATAAAAAAGGTCCAGAACACTACGAAACGATTAGCGCTTTTATCAAAAGCATGCGAGCTGGTGATCCTAATGCCGCTCTTTATTATTTAGCGCGCATGGTAGAGGCCGGCGAAGATCCGCTTTTTATTGCTCGTCGCATGGTGGTTTTTGCCTCAGAAGACATTGGCTTAGCGGTACCAACTGCTCTGGTGGTTGCCAATGCCGTTTTTCAAGCCTGTCAGACGATTGGTTATCCAGAATGTCGAGAGAATTTAGCTCATGGCGTGGCTTATTTAGCTACCTGCAAGAAAGATCGCAGTGCTTACGACGCCTACATGGCCGCTGTGGCCGATGTACAAAAATTTGGCAACTTAGAAATTCCGATGAGCATTAAAAATCCAGAAACCAATCTCCTTAAAGAAATTGGCTACGGCAAAGGTTATGAAATGTATCCTAAAGCGGGCGTGAGTTTGCTGCCTGACCAACTCAAAGGAAAACAATATCTTAAGCTTAAAAAATAGACATTTTAAGTTATAATAATCGAGTTGTTTAAAAAGCACCCATAGCTCAGTCTGGATAGAGCGTTTGTTTGCGGAACAAAAGATCGTGCGTTCGAATCGCACTGGGTGCACGGTATAAAATAGAAAGAAAAAGGTTTTTTTATGTCACTTAGTATTGAACAAGCCCAAGTAGAAAATGATGGAGCAGAAACAACTTTAGATAATGCGAGAGGTAGTCGAGTTGCTAAAGAGGCTGCTAGAATGGCTGTTGAAGCAGCTCATAGACAAGTTATGGAGGGAAAACCTCAGGACGATGCAGAACTTGCCGCAGAAAAAGAAGCAGAAGAAAATAAATAAAATTATTTATTAATAAATTTAACAAGAAACTGCCTCTAGGGCAGTTTTTTGTTTTTCTGAGGGTTTCGAGTTAAAATGATCCCTAGAAAATAAAAAGGAAGGGTCGCATAGCGGCTATTGCATCAGCCTCGAAAACTGACGCCCTCGGGCACCGCGGGTTCGAGTCCCGCCCCTTCCGCTTATGAATAAAGAAATTTCTGCTTACATTGCTAAACAAGAATCAAAACAGCAATTAGTTTTAACTCAGACTAGAAATTTAATTAAAACTTTATTGTCTGATGCCGAAGAAAAAATGAGTTATGGGGTACCATCATTTAGATTAAATGGTAAGTCAATTTTATATGCAGCTTTCAAAGCACATCTTGGCATTTATCCTGAGCCAACAGTGATTGATCATTTTAAAAAAGAATTAGAAAAATATGAGACAGCTAAGGGCACTATTAAATTTAGTTTAAATGAGCCCATTCCTTATGATTTAATTACTAAAATTGTGAAGTACAAATATGGTTTATAAAAATGCTATTATGTATTTATGCTCAAACAATTTTTGGTTGCTTTCACCACCTTTTTAGCTATTGATGGCCTTTGGCTCACTCTCATCGCCAAGAACTTTTATGCCAAGCACCTTGGTTTCTTAATGAGCAAAACTCCCAATCTTACCCCCGCTTTGATCTTTTATCTAATCTATGTCTTTACCATGGTCGTACTGATCATTACTCCAGCTCTGCAAAAAGGTTCGCTTATGTCAGCCGTTCTCACTGGAGCCTTATTCGGTTTGTGTGCCTACGCCACTTATGATTTAACTAATCTCGCCACTATCAAAGATTGGCCGCTTTTAGTCACCATCGTCGATCTCATTTGGGGCACCGTTCTCTCAGGAGCAGTAGCAGGTGTCAGTTATTTAGTTCTAACCAAATTATTATGATAAACGAGATACAAGAACAAGCCTTATATAAAGATGGAGATTGGGTTAAATATCGTGGTCAAACATATAAAGTTTCTTTAGCCTTTAATCCTTCTGCTAATGAAGTTACATATATTCTACAAAGCCACAATTCTTGTGCTTTCAGTCTTTCACAAGCAGAAGCAAAGAAAAGCCTAACAAAGGCGTAAATTTTTTGTGCAATATCAACGCATCCAAGCCAAATCTGCTCTCAATAAGCTCAACAGCCGCTATTTACCTTATGATTACGACTTGAATGTTTACCGCGGTTGTTCTCATCATTGTCAATATTGCTATGCGCTTTATTCTCATCGCTATTTAGAAAAGCAAGAATTTTTTGATCAAATTTACATTAAAGAAAATATTCTTGAAGCTTTAGAGCGCGACTTAAGTAAAAAAAGTTGGCGCAGACAAGCAATTAATTTAGGAGGTGTGACGGATAGTTATCAAAGCATTGAGGCCAAAGAAAAATTAATGCCGGGCATTCTGAAACTTTTAATTAAATATCAAAACCCCGTTATTATTTCCACCAAATCTGATTTAATTTTGCGCGATTTCGATTTGTTTTTGGAATTAGCCAAAGTTGCCGATGTACGAATTGCCTGCAGTATTACTACTTTTGATGAAACGATTCGTCGTAAAATTGAGCCTTGCTCTCCAACCGCCTTAGCCAGATTAGAAGTCTTAAAAAAATTCAAAGTAGCTAATCTAGAAAGATTAAAAGTTGGTGTCTTAATGATGCCTATCTTGCCTTTACTGACTGATTCCGAGGAGAATTTAAGAGACGTATTCAGCAAAGTCTCAAACATTGGCATTGATTATATACTTCCCGGCTTACTCAATCTTAGAGGTCAAACTAGAGAACATTTTTTGAATTTTATTAAGGTCACATTTCCAGATAAATATGCTGCTTACCTTGATCTTTACCAAACAGCTTTTGTCAAAAAAGAATATCGGGAGAATTTCTATCAAAAAATTAATCAACTAAGGAAAGAATATCAACTTCCTAAGGTTGAATTAGAAATTAGTGAAGAAGAACAGCTTGGGTTGTTTTAATTTACAAAACTGTTTATTCTTTACATAAATAAACAAAATGAAAATCTCCGTCGCAGTTCATCCCAACTCTAAGAAACCAAGAATTGTCAAAAATGATTTAGACAATCTTGATGTTTATGTAGCACAAAAAGCGGTTGATAACCAGGCTAATTTAGCCACTATTGAAGCTTTGGCAAAATATTTTCAGGTGAAAAAATCGGCAGTCAATTTAATTTTAGGACAAAAATCGAAATTAAAAGTTTATAACATTGAATAAATAGCCCATCACCATAATCCCTACCACAGTAATTCCAAAAAACGCCAATAGTAACGGCCACTTCATCGCCTTCTTCAAAATCAAAGCCTCAGGAATCGACAAAGTCACCGTCGCTGTCATAAACGCCAAGGCTGTGCCCATCGGCACGCCTTTACCCACCAAAGCCTCCATTACCGGAATGATACTCACTGAATTAGCATAAAGCGGTACACCCAAAAGCGTCGCTGCCGGTACACTCCACCAAGCTTTCATCCCTAAATATTTTTCAATTAAAGTTTGTGGTACAAAGCCATGAATCGCTGCTCCCACTGCCACTCCTAGAATCACATAAGGATAAATTTTCTTAGTAATCGCAGAACCATCTTCCCACCATAACTTCAGTAACTCTTTTCTTTTTGGCTCCATTCCCTGATTTTCCATCACCACTTGCGCTCTATTTTTAAACTTCAAAAGTGACGGTTCAATGTATTTTTCCAGATGTAACTTCTGAATCAAAAGTCCGCCCAAAACAGCGATGCCAATGCCCATTAAGTTATAAAACAAACTAACTTTCCAGCCAAAAAGTGCTGGAAATAAAAACAAAGAAGATTCATTAATCAATGGTGAAGCAATCAAAAAAGCAAAAGTCACTCCCAGTGGAATCCCCGCACCAACAAAACCAATAAATAAAGGAATTGAAGAACAAGAACAAAAAGGTGTCACCATTCCAAGAACTGCTGCTAACAAATAATCCAAACCAAACCAACGTCTTTTAATCAGCAAATCACGAACCTTTTCCATCGGAAAATAATAGCGGGTGATCGCCATCAAGTAATTAATGACTAGCAATAATAAGCCAATTTTAAGCACATCATAAACAAAGAAATTTACCGCGTTGCCCCAGTAAGAACCTTGAGCGATTGTCAACAAACGATAAGTGACTAAATCAGCCAATGCTTGAAGAGGCGAGAAAAGATTGATCATTTAACACTTTGGAGAACACTTTTAATTTTTTCCAAACTAGGTAAAAATCCCACCAAGGCTGGCTTGCCATCCACTGCTAAAACTGGACTGCTCATCACTCCCATTTCAATTATTTTAGAAACGTCAGTGATATATTCTACTTCTGCTTTAAGATCTAATTCCGCTACTGCTTGTTTGGTCAACTCAAATAACTTTTTGCACTTGGTACAACCCGAACCTAAAACTTGAATTTGCATAAGCTCATTTTACATCAAAATTTACTTTTTAAGTAAAATAACCTAACATGGATACAAGGAATAAAAAATTATGAAAAACAAATCTTTATCAATCTTTTTAGCCACTGTAATTTTATTATCCTTTGCCACTTTTGCTCAGGCAGCAAAAAATGATGGTGCTGGCAGTGGTGCCGTAACTGGTTCATCTGGTCAGGGTTCTAGTGGTGGTCAGCAGGTTGCACCTGTTTCTCCTTCTAAACAGATGGTAACCTCTTCTCCTTCTCAACCAGTAGTTCAGGTTAAAAACCAAGTCAAAACTCAAAACACAGGTGAAGACTCGCAATTAATGATTGAAACCAAAGAGGAGACAAACATTGGTACAAATGCTGGCACTGCCAAAAAAGAATCTCCACGAAGTGAAGTAGCAGAAGAGAAAATGAGTGATGTCGCCACCCAAGTTGAAACGTTGCTAACCAATAAAACTATGAAAGGTGGTATTGGTGATCAGGTCAGAGAAATTGCTACAGCACAAAAACAGGCTCAAGAACAAGTTAAAGAACAATTAGGTCAAGTAGAAAGTCGTAAAGGTTTACTTAAATCTTTGATAGGACCAGATTACAAAGCTTTAAAAAATGTCGAGAATCAAGTTGCAGAAAATCAGTTGCGTATTGAGCAACTAACAAAACTGAAAACTCAACTTACCAATCAAAGTGACATCGCCATGATTGAAGTCGCGACTCAGGCTTTAACTGAGCAAAATACACAATTACAGGAAACTGTTGTTAGCGAAAGTCAAAGTAAAAGCATGTTTGGCTGGTTGTTTAGGTTGTTTGCTAAATAGGTTTTAAGTAGTAACAAAGTATGATCAATAGAAACGAAACTAACTTTTCAGCTCAAGAAAATAATCACGATCTTCAAAATGATAATCATCTTAAAGAGCAATCTATTTCTAGCGAATTAAATGAACTTTTTAGACAAGGCTGCGATCTTGTTGATGCCTCTGAACTATTAAGACAATTACCCAATCCTATTTTGGTCGATTTTAATAATGTGTTGGTTAATAACGAGATCCCCTTTATTCCAAATCCTGACGCACTAGCTCCATTTCAAGAATTAAAAAAAATAGGCACCGTAATTGTTCTTACTACTGCTGACGATTGGGAAGCAGTGTATGCGCTACTTCAAAAGTTTGGCTACTGGTCTGATGACGTTATTCTTATCGCTTCACCATCATATGAAGAACTTATGAAAAAATTCCCTCAAAGTCAGAAAGTATTACAGCTACAAAGAGAATTTGTTAATTTAGCTAAACAACATCAATTATTTAATCACCCTCAAATGGAATATGCAGCAGATCCTGATTCAGAATATTTTTGGAGATGTGCTGTAGCTGACAAAAGAGTGGCCTATGCATTTATGAAACCATATCTTATTCCACTTATTGATGATCGTCGTGCCACTACCGAAAACAATCCTGGTATTTTAGGAATCAAAGTTACTGCTTGGGAAGGCGAATATTTTAGATTTGAAGATCCAACTAAGTTATCCGATGCGCTTGAAGTAGTTAGAAAACATTATGCAGAGTCGAAGACATAGCCTGCTATAATTACTTTTAGTTTAAAAACAGGAATCCTAATCATGCTCAAAGCAATCATCTTCGACATTGACGGCGTCTTACTCGACTCTTTTGAAGCAAATCTCAAATTTTATCAGAGCCTATTACCTTTCGCTGGATACAACCCACCAACCAGTGAAACATTTAGAAAAATGTTTCATATGCCTATGGATCAAGTGATTAGAAACTTAATCGCTCCTGCCAGTGAAATTGAAGTACAAAGAGTTTGGGAATTAGGCAAAACTCGTGCCGTTCCTTATCCAAGTGAATTAATCACTGTTGCTGATAACTGCGAAGTAACTCTCAAAAAATTAGCCAAAAAATATACTTTAGCGATTGCGACTAGCAGAATTAAAGTTGGTGTTTTTTCTTTGCCACAATTAGCTAATTTAGAAAATCTTTTCCAAACAGCCGTTTGTTTTGAAGACACAGATAAACATAAGCCAGATCCAGAACCTTTGTTACTTGCTTGTGAAAGATTAGGTATCAAACCCAGTGAAGCTCTCTACATTGGTGATGCTCAAACTGATATGGAGGCAGCCGCAGCGGCTGGTATGAAAGCCATTGCTTTTACAAAAGATGAATTATCTGGAGCCATTGCTACTACCCATGAATTTTCTGAAATACCAAAATTAATTGAAGATAATATTAACAAATTATGAATTCAATTTATCTTCTTAGACACTGTGCCTACAGCAATCCACTAAATATTTTGCCAGGTAGATTACCTGTCGAACTCTCACAAGAAGGCAAAGAAAATGCTTTGTATTTAAAAGAATATTTCGCAGATAAAAATATTAAACACATTTATGCCAGTGCAGTTTTGCGTTGTAAACAAACTGCTGAAATTATCGCCGATCATACCATTCCCTTAACTTTTGACCAAAGACTTTTAGAAACCTTTTCTGCATATCAAGGCTATTGGGAGGGTAATACTGATAATACTTGGGATCATTTTTTTATTCATAGAAATGAACTCGGTGGTGAAAGTTTTATTGACATCAAAACAAGAATGGCTAGTTTTTGGGATGAAATTACCGCTAATCTTCATGACAATATTATTATTTGTAGTCACGGTGATCAGTTGCAAATTTTGTTTTCCTATATTCACGGTCAGCCTTTAGTAGCTGAAGATGAAAGCGAAGAAAATATTCCTGGCTGGCTTGATAGGGGCGAATTCATTGAAATTATTTGGGATAAAAATAAAATTTTAGAAACAAAAATGAAAGGTAAAGCATTATGAAACAAGCAAACTCTTATTTTGATGGTGGCTTACTACAATTAATTGGTTGGACTTTGTTAGGAATGATTATCACCACTTTAACTCTTGGTATTTGTTATCCATGGGCACTTTGCATGGTATATAAATGGCAAATTGACCACACAGTTATTGAAGGTAAAAGATTGGAATTTACTGGATCAGCTTGGAGTTTATTTGGTCAATGGATTAAATGGTTACTTCTAACTATTATTACTTTAGGTATTTATGGTTTGTGGCTTGGAATTGCTTTAGAAAAATGGAAAGTTGAAAATACTAAATTTGTAGCAGATTAAAAACTCCTCCTGCAGAAAAATATTTTTTTGCTATGATAAATTTGTTTTGCAAAAAGATTTTTTTGCTCTCACTAGCCTGTCTCCGCTTGATGGTCGCTACTCCTCCAAAATTTCTACACTATCCGAATATTTTTCAGAATTTGCTTTGATTAAATATCGCGTTCAAATTGAAGTTGCTTATTTATTATTTCTAAGTGAGCAAAAGCTAATTCCACCATTGTCTATTTCCGCCAAGAAAAAAGTTTCCAAAATCGCTACTAACTTCAGCTTAGAGCAAGCCGTGGAAGTGAAAAATATCGAGAAAAAAACCATGCACGACGTCAAAGCAGTGGAATATCTCATTCGTCAGGAATTAGAAAAATTATCTTTGCCGATCGCTCAATACGTGCACATCGGTATGACAAGTGAGGACACTAATTCGCTCGCCCAATCTCTAATGCTTAAGGAGGCTCGCGACCAATTTGTTCTGCCCAAACTCAATCAAGTTCTTAAAGAACTAGCTCGCTTAGCAGTGGAACTCAAAGACGCCACTTTTCTAGCTAGAACTCATGGTCAAGTGGCGGTCCCTACTACTATGGGCAAAGAATTGATGGTTTTTGCGCTACGTTTATGCGAGGAATTACAAATTTTATCTAAGTTACCAGTTGATGCTAAATTAAGTGGAGCAGTTGGCAATTTTTCTGCCCAGTTAGCTGCTTTTCCAGATGTAAATTGGCCCAAACTTAGCCAGAAATTTATTACTTCGCTCGGTTTAAAACCCGCTCAAATTAGCACCCAAATCGTCTTTGCCGAAAGTTATTCACGTATCTTTAGCAGCTTATTACACAGTAACCTGATTTTATTAGATTTGGATCAAGATATTTGGCGCTACATTAGCAATGGTTTATTCGCTCAACAAAAAGCTAAAAGTCAAGTTGGTTCCTCAACCATGCCTCATAAAGTTAATCCAATTGATTTTGAAAATAGCGAAGGTAATTTAGGGTTAGCTAATGCCTTGCTAAATTTTTTCATTACTAAATTACCGATTTCTAGATTACAACGCGATCTTTCTGATAGTACGGTTAAACGCAATTTTGGTATTGCTTTAGGTTATGCTTGTTTGGGTTACGACTCTTTAATTAAAGGTTTAAGCAAGATTAAATTTGATTCAAATGCTGCACAACAAGAATTAAATGAGCACTTCGAAGTTATCAGCGAAGCTTTTCAGGTTATTTTGAGGGTCAACGGTGATGAACGGGGATACGAAAAACTCAAGGATTTTTCTCAAGGTAAGAAAATTACTGCCACAGAAATAAATGATTTTATTGATACGCTGTCTGTTAGTGCCCAAGTCAAAAAACAATTGCGCGCTATTACGCCCAATACTTATACTGGTTTGGCTGCCAAATTAGTTGATCAATCCCTAGTGACTATTAATTCTTATTTGAAAGGACAACATGAACAAAGTTAGAGCAAAAACCTACGGTATTTGTGGCGGCGCTTTCGGCGATGAAGGCAAAGGTCGTATTGTTGATAATTTAGTCAATGATTTATGTAAAAAAGGTGAAGTGGTGGTTTATCGTGACAATGGTGGTGCTAATGCTGGTCACACCGTTGAATTTGGTGGCCAAAGAATCGCTTTACATCAGTTACCTTCCGGAGTTTTTATCAAAGGGGCGACAGTAGTTTTAGGTAAAGAAATGGTTTTAGATCCTGGTGATCTTTTGACTGAATTAGCAGCCGTTAATAAAATTGCTAAAGCTAAAGATCGAGCCAAAATTAAGATTGATGAGTTAGCCTTTTTATCTCTTGCTACCCATCGTGCTTACGAAACAGTTTTGAAAGATTGGCAGTCTGGCAGTAAAGGTTCCACTGGTCGTGGCATTGCTCCAGCTTATGCTGACGTGCTTTTGAGACACCCTCTGAGAATGCGCGATGTTTTGAATCATGACGCTAAAAAACTTGCCGCTCATTACGATATGTATGAGGCTTTGATCAAAGGTTTAGGCCAAAATCTGGCTGAAGTCAAAGTTGTATCTTTAGCTGGTGACTTAAAAGCAGTGGGTTCTAAGAAAAAATTCCTTAAGACTTTGAACGAACAGGTCGAAGAGCTACGTCCTTATATTGCTGATATTCGTGCTTGGTTAGCAGAGAAATGGCAAGATAAGAAATGTGCTTTTGTTTTTGAGAAAGCTCAAGCTGTTGGCTTGGATTATCGTTTTGGTCTTTATCCAGATGTGACTGCTTCCAATACTACTTTTTCTGGCATTTTTTCTGCCACTGAAGGTTTGATTGATCCAGATCAATTTAAAATGAGAGCTGGTGTTATTAAAGCAACTTATATGTCTAGTGTTGGTGCTCGGGTTTTGCCAACTCTAATCACAGATGAGCTAGCGGAGAGAATTCGTGAAGATGCTCACGAATATGGCGCCACTACCAAACGACCCAGAGATGTGGCTTTCTTAGATTTGCCTGCTTTGAAATTTTTTGCTAAAGCTGGGCATTTTAATTCTTTAATTTTGACTCATATGGACATTGTTTATCCAAATCAGCCAGTTAAGGTTTGTGTTAAATATGAAAAGAATGGTAAAGCTGTCGGATATTATCCAGATCAGACCTTCATAGATCAAGTCAAGCCAATCTATAAAGAATTGGCTCCTTGGGATATTAAGCAACTAATGAAAGCCAAGACTGTCGCGCAATTACCAGTTGAAGCACAAAAGTTTTTGAAATTTATCAGTAAGGAAATCGGTGTGCCGGTGGTGATGATTACCACTGGTCCTAAGCGTGATCAGGGTTTGATTTTAGACAAGAAAATGATGGGTTAACGAGCTTTAATTACATCGTTAATTACAATTCCAAAACTTACCGCCACATTGAGCGATTCAGCTTGACCGTGTTTAGGAATACTTAGAGATTGATCAGCGAGCTGATCAATTTCTTTGGAAGTGCCCTTGGATTCATTGCCAAAAATAATCGCAGTTTTATTTTTAAAATTGACGACTTTTCTCGAGTCAGCCAACTCTGGTCTAGTAACAACGATTTTGAAACCAGCTTTTTTAAGCTCAATTAAGTCTGCTTCGCCATTTTGGCTAGTTACGATGGGCAAATGAAAAATAGAGCCCATGCTGGAGCGAACTACCTTGGGCTGATAAGGATCAGCGCCGCCAATCAGCAAAATAGCATCTAGTCCAAACCAATCAGCAGTTCTAATAATAGTGCCTAAGTTGCCAGGATCACGAATATCTTCAAGCACAGCCACCAATCTGCTATTTTTAATTGTTTCCAGATTGTAATTAGGCATTCTGACAATCGCAGCAATGCCAGATGGAGTCACAGTTTCTGCCAATTTAGCAAAATCTTTTTCATCAACGATTAATGTTTCCTGATTTTCACCAAAACTCTTTTCTTGGTTAGCAAATTGTCTAGTCATGACTAACTGAATAACTTCTTTTCCGGACGCGATGGCTTCAGACACCCCTTTCTTACCTTCAACAATAAAACAGCCATATTCACTGCGATATTTTTTCTGATTGAGTTTAGAAAGGATTTTTAGACCAAACATGATATATTTTATTATATATGAAGATTGCTTACATTGGTCTTGGTAAAATGGGTAAAAACATGGTCTTACGCCTGCTGGAGCGGGGTATAGAAGTGGCGGCTTGGAATCGTTCCAAGGCAGCTGTTGATGAAGTGGTGGCCGCTGGAGCTACTGCTGCCGCAGACTTTGCAGGTTTAATCGCAGCTTTGCCAGAGCGTAGAGTTGTGTGGTTAATGTTACCTGCAGGTCAAGTCACCGATCAAATTATTAATGAACTTTTACCACACTTAAAAAGTGGCGATTTATTAATTGATGGCGGTAATTCTTTTTATCAAGATACTATTCGCCGTGCTACCGAATTAGCCAATAAAAATATTAACTATTTAGACATTGGAGTTTCTGGTGGCCCTGGTGGAGCCAGATCTGGAGCTTGCATGATGGTGGGTGGAAATAAAGCTGACTATGATTATGTTTTGCCAGTTATTAAAGCGGCTTGCGCGCCAGACGCCTATGGTTATGTGGGAAATAGTGGTGCCGGGCATTTTGTCAAAATGATTCACAATGGAATTGAATACGGCATGATGCAGGCCATTGCTGAAGGGGCGGCAGTTTTAGAAAAAAGCTCTTTCAAGCCAGATCTAGCTGAAGTTTTTCGCATTTATAATAACAAAACCGTTATTGAATCTAGATTGGTGAATTGGGCCCAGGAAGCTTTCGCAGAAAATCCTCAATTAGCAAATATTTCTTCAGTTATCTCTCACACTGGTGAAGGAGAGTGGACGATTCAAGCAGCTAAGGAACTTGGTGTGGAAGTACCAATTATTGAAAAATCTTTTCAAGTTAGAGTTGAGTCTGCCAATGAACCTGAGAACTTTCGCAATAAAGTAGTCTCGATCTTACGCAATAAATTTGGTCACCATAAAGCCACCAAAGATTAAATTTTTTTAGAGCGACTTAAAGTTTAGAAAGAGCAAAAAGAGACTGATGGTTCAAGCCATTTCCTACCATCTTTTTCAATAATTTCATCAGCTTCAACTGGCCCCCAACTACCTCTCTGGTAGCTAACAAGATTTTTTCGCTCCGCAATTAAAGGATCAATGAATTTCCATTG
Organism: uncultured Pseudomonadales bacterium; assembly: GCA_964511345.1. GTDB lineage: Bacteria > Patescibacteriota > Microgenomatia > UBA1400 > PJMF01 > UBA1364. The sequence goes on from CAZEEV010000001.1 coordinate 56,920, forward strand.
CGCCTCAACTTCTTCGGCATCAACGAAAAAGGTTTGATCACCGCGAAGAGCATCGAATAATAGTCTTAAGTAGGGATCTGGCAGCGTAGCAGCAGTGTGTTTGTAACAGTATTGCATGTATTCACTTTGTAGCTTTAGATCTGTTCCAGGAAATTTAGAGAGAAATTTTAGAACAATGCCTTCGTTTGGTTGAATACGATAAATCAGTACATTAGCTTCTCCGCCACCGTTGATGTGTGAAAACAAATGTTTGACGTCATTCTTAAAAACAATGGCGACTTCAGTGACTGTTTGCTTGAGAAATTTGCCGCCTCTCACATAAATTGGGACACCGTGAAAACGCTTATTATTGATGTGAGTTCTGAAGCTGAAAAAAGTCTCTCTACTAGAATTCGTTGCCACATCTTTTTCATCTAGATAGCCTTCATATTGGCCAAAAATTACGCGATCTTTTTCTGGAATAAGTTCTTCAATAATTTTGGTTCTTTTATCAGTAATATCTTGATTAGACAATGATTTTGGGGCTTCCATAGTAGTGAGGGCAATCATCTGCAAGATGTGATTTTGTCCGACATCTTTGAGTGCGCCGACACTGTCATAGTAGCCACCGCGCATGCCAATTCCAAAATCTTCAGAAGCAGTTACTTGGATATGATCGATGTTATCTTTATTGATTAATGACTCGAACAAATTATTACCAAATCTAAAAGTTAAAATATTTTGCAAGGTTTCTCTACCGAGATAGTGATCTAGACGGAAAATTTGGTCCTCAGCGTAGTAACTAGTTAATAGTTTGTTTAGTTTTTTAGCTGAATCTAGATCGCTACCGATTGGTTTTTCAACGATGACTCTGACGTAGCCACATTCTTGGCTATTTAGACCGCTAGTTTGCAAATGATTGAAAACGGTTGGGTAAAGATCTGGGTAAGTAGCTAAATAGAACATGCGGTTGCTGCATGATTTATCTTTTGCAAATAGATTCATCAATTTATCGTAAACTTCTTTTTGAGCAATATCGCCAGATACATAGAGCATTCTGGAAAGTAAATTATCTGCAACTTCTTTTTCAATTGGATGTTGATGATGGCGATTCGGTTGATGCAGCACCATATCTGAATATTTTCTAAATTCTTCATGAGAAAGTTCTTTTCTACCGATGCCAATAATGTTCATTTTTTCAGGTAGTAGATTGGCTTTTACCAAATCATAGAGAGCGGGAATAAGTTTTAATTGAGCCAAGTTTCCTGTGGCGCCAAAAATAACTAAAGAGAAGGATTCTTGTGTATTCATTTTTTCTTTCTGCTGGCAATATATACCCCAAAGATAATAATTAAAAGGGAAAAGATCTGTAAGAAACTAGCTGATTCTTTAAGTAAAAGATAGCCCAGAGGAATATAAATTGCAGGTTGTAGATAAGTAAATAAGCTGGCCTCTGAAGCCTCAATACCATCTTGTCCTTTAATGTAAGCAGTTAAACCAATAATTGAACCGAAGATCGCCCCATAAATCACTACACCCCAAACCATGACGGAGCTCAAGTCATTAACAATACTACTTTTCCAGAGGTTTAGATTAAATTGTAACTCTATGATTGATAAGATCGCAAAAGTGATAATGCCGACATAAAAACTAATACTGCTGACAAATAATTTGGGGATTTGGTGATAACGTTTTTTGGCTAGCAAAAAATAAATCGCATTTAAAATATTGTGAGCAATAATTAACAAATTGCCGCCAAGTGAATTCATTAAACTACTATCACCGTGCCACATTGGTTCCAGAGTAATTAGGATTGTGCCAAAAAAAGCAAAAATTAAACCCAACCACTCATGATGGTCTTGGCGTTCTCTAAGAAAAATAATTCCTCCAAAAATGATAAACAGTGGTGCACTGGTGGTAATAATATTAGCCTCTAAGGCACTTATTTGACTTAGGCCGATATATAAACAACTAAGAGCCAGAGAAGTTTCAATTAGCTCGAGTAAAACAATTGTTTTTAAGGTTTGCCATTTGTGTTTAATTTTTTTCCAGTAATACATAACAATGGGCAGTGATAGGGCGCCGGCTAAACAAAAACGATAAAAGAGAAAACGAAAAGGAGTAATATCAGAATCATTAAAACCAAGTTTCACAATTGGTAAAAAAGCTCCCCAAGTAATGGTGCTAATAATCATGAAAAGATAAGATTGAAGACGTTTGCTCATTTTAAAACCATATATTAGAATAGCACGAGTCATGCTAAAAAATTTTAAGAAATTGACGATCGCATTTTTTATTTTATTAGTGGGTTTCTTGATTTATCGACAACGAAATATCCATCAATTATTTTCTAGGGATTTGCCAAAGCCAGCTACAGAAATTACTCCTAGTATTGCTCCAGCTGCACAATTAGAGTTTGAAGTTGGCGGAGATAGCGATCAGCAAAAAAACTACCAATTTATTGCTACTGCCTCAGGTCAAAATGCTTTAGAGCTAGTTGAAAGTCAGGTAGAATTAAGCCTTAAAAAATATGATTTTGGTGTCATGATAGAAGGTGTTAATGGTCTTATGGCAGATAATAAAAATTATTGGGCGATTTATCAAAATGGAGAATATGCAAAAACTGGGATTGCTCAAATTGAATTGCAAAAAGATGAAAGTGTCGAGCTTAGATATGAAGAAATCACTTACTAATTTCAGTGGGATAATTTTGACTTATGTTTCCAGGTTTGGTTTCTTGCCAGCCAATGTTTCGCCACTTGGAGCTTATGGTTTTTTCGGTGGCAATCTTTTATTTTATTTTGCTTCCATCGTAGCTTTTGATTTCTTCAAAGGTGGCTTTTACCAAGGATTTTTATGGACTTATCTTGGTTTTGCTGCTTATCCTTTTTTCGCCTTTTTAGCTCGCAAGTTTTCCAAGAAACAGTGGCTGTTTTTACCAATGGCTTCTTTTAGTTTCTTTCTGCTTTCTAATTTTGGTGTATTTTTAGCCTGGTATGACCATAGTTGGCAGGGATTTTTGACTTGTTATGCTTTGGCTTTGCCGTTTTATAGTCGCACTTTAGCTGGTGATTTATTTTTTGGTTATGGCTTTTTGTTGCTTAAAAAACTCCGTCAAATTGCTTTTTTACGTTCCTCACGCTATAATATCCTATAATGTTTAAGAAAAAGATGAGGGTTAAGCTTTATAAGAAAGCTCCCGTCAAATTTTTATTGAAGAAAGCAAGAAGCCTTAAGAAGTTGGCTTTCTTTTCTTTTGTCTTGAGCTTGTTATTTATTTTTCTTAGCAATCCTTTTCTTGCCTACGAGCAAATTAAAGCATTGCCCAATAAGGTAACTGAAGTCAAGCAAGTGATGGCTAGCATTCCAGAGTTTATTAAGGTTTTGCCAAGTGAAGCAGAGAAGAATAGTTTTGCCTTTTTTGATTGGACTAAGACTCAATTAGATGGTTCCTGGCCAATTTTTGCCAAAGAATCAAATTTAGCTGATAAAGAAGCTGGTCAGAGTGCGGTAGCTACTAAAGACTATACTAAATTACCTTTTTTCATTGAAATTCCTAAATTGAATCTGTATGAAAAAGTGCATGCTAATGTTGATCCGAATAATGTCAAAGAATACCAGCTTGCCCTAGAAGAAGGTGTAGCTCATGCGCTAAATTCATCTTTTCCAGGAGAAAATAAGTTAGTTTATGTTTTTGGTCATTCGACCAATGGAGCCTGGAACGTAGAGGCTTATAATGCGGTTTTTTATCAAATCAAAGAATTAGAGATTGGTGACCAAATTATTTTACATTTAGGTGAGCAAAAATTTACTTATCAGGTCAGTGAACAGAACGTGGTCAAGGGTAACGAAATCAATTTTGTGAATGATCGTCAAAATCAAAACATTTTACTCTTGCAAACTTGTTGGCCGCCAGGAACTTCTTGGCAAAGATTGTTTGTGAGTGCAGTGCCGGTAGCTATTTAAAGCGCGACTTGTTGTCTTAGTTTTCTTGTGTTAAGTTTTAAGAATACAATCATTGATTATCATTCTATGTCAAATAACACAGAACTCTCCACTTACATGCAATTTATTACTGGTATCAAAGCACCTGGCAATAGAGAAGAGCGGGATGATTGGTCAAAAATGAGAAGCGAAGTATTGAGATCTTTGGCATCAATGATGCTTTTGCAAAAAAATTGTGATTGTCCTTGCGGTCAAGATTTTTTGAATCACTTATCAGATTTAGAAAATCACCCAGAGTTTAGAAAACACTTTCTCATGCTAGCTAATGTCTTGCAAAAATATCCAGAACTAGCCTCATCTTTTATAGCTGCTGCTTGTATTAGAACATCCTCAACTGATTGGGATACGATTGAAGACAATACCGCTCATTGTGTTCAATAATTTTTCCACTTACTTAAATCTATCCTATAATATTGACAATATACTATTATAAGTATATAATATCAGATCATGTCAAGAAAAATTAGTATGAAAAAAATCGTTTCTTATCTATTAATTGTCACTGGTTTCTTTTTGTTTTTTACAAATTTAGCCAGTGCTAAAGAATGTCACACCGTTTATGGTGGTGGCGAAGTTTGTGAAACTGGAGATTTAAGTTTAAACAAGCAAGTTTTTAATCCAAAAGCTAATCAATATTGGGATAATATTGACGCTGGTGATTATACTTTTGCTCCAGGTGAAGAAGTTAAATTTAAATTACGTGTCAAAAACACCTCTGATATTAAAGTTGATAGTGTACGCATCAACGACGATTTCGATCGTTTAGATGATTATATGATCTACGTTAGTAGTGACAAAGGCGATTATCGCGCTGAAGCTACCGACAACAAAATTAAATTTGGCTTAGGTGGTCTCGATCCAGATGAATCTGTAACTGTTTATTTTGTAGCTCGTTTTAAAGTCGAAAGTGAATTGCCAGTTGGCACCACTTGTATTACTAATGCAGCTCATGTTTATTCACACACTGATGACGTGAGTGACAGTGATTACGCTACTTTCTGTGTTAAAGCAGATCATGGCAAAATCATTACCAAAAGCACTCCTGCCACCGGTTTTGACTTAAGCACAATTTTAGCTTTAGAAGCTTTAGTTTTTGCTGGTATTGGCACTTTAGCCTTGAAAAAAGCTAAGTCTATTGCTAAATAAAAATTTTATTTGAAATTGGAAGCCCCGCTAATAGCGGGGCTTTTTTGTTTAAATTTGAAGGTGACAGAAAGTTCAAAAATCTATCCTATAACATTGACAAAAATGACTTATAATGATATACTTTGTGCTAGTTATTAGGGAATGGCTAATGACTGAAACACAAAATGAATTCCCTTCTAACCGATAGCTGTGAAGCTATCTTAAAAAAATGCACAGCATATTTCGCACCAGCTACTTTTTACCTTGCAAAAAGATAGGGTTCGAAATAACTTTTTAGCAGAGACAAGGTTTCTGGTTCTTGTTTATTTACCATTCCAAATAAACAAGGCGAAAACCAGAAGCCTGTTCTCTGCCCGAAAGGGTAGAAGGAGGAACTTTTGAAAGAGGGATTGCTTAAGTAGATTTGCTCTACGCCTAGCGATCATAATCAGACAAAAGTGCACCTTAACATTGGAGGAACAAAAGTCTTTGGCTTTTGGTCCAGCTTCTGTGAGAACCATTTTCATAATGGTTTTTAGAGGAGCTGGTCCACTGGCCGTAAGGCTGAATAGGACGAGACGCTAGTTGCTGGTGTTCAGCAACAATTCTTTTCTTTCAGGAGAAAATCTGATGCGTAATAAAGTAACCTTGCTCGTAATCGTACTTGTTTTGCTGAGTTTACTCAGCGCCTGTAGCGGTGTTCAAGCTCCAGTTGATGTAAATGCCACTTCTGTGGCATCCACGGTTCGAGCTCTGGTTCCGGCTACGCCGACACCAGATGTTGTTGCCGCTTCGGTGGCAGCTACAATTCAGGCTCTTACGCCGCAGGCGGAAGAGACTGAAGCACCAGCAGAACCTACAACAGAAATAAGTTCTACCCCAACCTCAACCCCCACCGTTGTTTTAGCAGCTCTGCAATTGCAGACCGCGAATGACATGAGGGCATTCGGCAAAGTAATTGGCTGGGTGTCTGGTGGGATAAAAGGCGAATTCGTTCAAGGAGCTCAAGTTTCCCTGAACGAGGACTTTGTCCTCAAAATGCTGCCAACTGGTAGTATTTTTGAATTCGAATGTGTGCAATATCTATCCCTAGGAGGGAAGATATCTGCACACCCAGTTTGCGAAGGAGCCATGGTAAGGCTCGACACCAATTCGGTAGTATCAAAGGGTTCCATCGGAACTCTTTGGTTAACGAATGCGGTGTTAGGAAGCGCAACTGAGAAATGGGAGGAAGGTTTTCTAAACCTTCCGTGTGAGTGCGCCGACGGCGATTGTCGCGACCAATAGGTCGCGACATGGGTCGCCGTCCTCGTCCACCTCCAATTCCAGCCCGGCCGCAAGGTCGGGCTGGTAACCCAAAGTTTTTGATGATTTGAAGATTTTGAGTTGCCAGAAATTAATTTAAAAATATGCAAAAGTTAAATATTGAAGCCTTAATTCAAGACTTCAATAGAGCAGATACTATCTTGGTTATTTCTAAGTACCCTTATAAAAATATCGGGGAGTCTTTTCATGGTGTGGCCGTTTATACCAAAGATACTCTAGAGGCTATTTCTACCAAGACTCAACAAAAATTTGTGGTTTTAGTAGAGAAAAAATATAACCGCCAGGCTGAAATAAGAGCTAACGGTTCTATTTTAATTTTACCTATTTTTAATAATCACCCAGCCTTGGTTTTTAAAGAACTTGCCGCTGTTATTGCGCAATTCGATCAAATTAAAAATATTCAATTGCATTCAGAATTTTACAATTCTGGTAATTTAGTGCAAATGTCTTTGCTTTTGCCTTTTTTATATTTATTACGCTTACAAGGCAAAATTGTTAGTTTTGTGGCTCACAATGTGGTTCATGATTTTTCTTTTTTAACTAATCATTTGGGTAAAAAAGAAAATAATTGGAAACTTAATGTTTTAAGCAAACTTATTCCTTGGTATTACCGCTTTTTGTCTTTTGGTGTAGAGCAATTCATCACTTTAGATGAGAGTATTAGCAATCGCTTGGGTTCTTGCTTATGGCAAAAAAATAAAGTCAAAACTACTTCTATTTGGCTAAAAAATAAAACAATCAGTACTAAAAAAACTCAAACTGTTCGTCAACAATTCGCTGTCAGCGAAAATGAAATTGTTCTATCTGTTTTTGGTTTTATGAGTCGCTATAAAGGAGTTGACGGTTTGCTGAAGAATTTCTTGCGTTTCAAAAAAGAATTTCCAAAAAGTAAATTTAAACTATTTTTAGCTGGTGGCATGGCTCCTTCACAAAAAAATCAAAAACATTATCAAGATTTTTATGCTGGATTAGAGCAATTAGCTAAAAAACATCAAGATATTACTTTGACTGGCTTTATTCCTAGTAGAGAGCTAGAAAATTATATGGCTCTTACCGATGTGGTTTTGTTGCCATACAAGGGTATTCTAGGCGCTTCAGCTTCTTGGGCAACTGTTTTAAGTTATAGCAAAGCTTGTTTTTTCTCTAGATCTTTAGCTCCATACTTTGATTCTCCAGATGTTCAAAAAACTTTAACAGAGCTTAATATGAGCAGTGAAGATTTAATTTTTGAAGAAGACTATCAGGCTTTTAAGAAATTACTTTTGAATTTGCAAAAAGACGACACTTTACTTGATCAAGCTACTCATTTCTCTAAACTTCTTAGTGTTTTTAGAGATGAAAAAGTCTGTATTTTCCGTGATTTTCCACCTTTATACTTTCCACGTGCTTGCACTAAAAGAGACCAAGCTTGTTATAATTATCATAATGAAAAAATTGCTGCTTAAGTTTTGGGCGCTTTGTTTATTGTTTTTATTAGCTTTAGTTTTGATTTTTGCCAATTTTTCTTCAGGTACTTTTTTGAGTGGTTGGGATAATTTACACCCTGAATTTAATCCGCTAATGAATTTGCAAAGAGCTTGGCAATCTGCTTGGCAAGAATATCAGGGTTTAGGTTTGCTAGCTGGTATGGCTCACAGTGCTGATTTATTTCGCCAATTAATTTTTCTGCCTCTAACTTTACTATTGCCAGCCGAATTATTTAGATATATCTGGCATTTTTTAATGATTTTAACTGGGGTGATTGGCAGTTTTTATTTATTTAAATTTCTACTTAAGAAACAAAACTCTCAAAATTTATTAGCTTTTTTAGGAGCTAGTTTTTATTTATTAAACTTTGGCACTGTGCAAAACTTCTATGTATCTTTTGAGCCATTTGCTGCTTTTTATGCTTTCTTACCTTTATTGTTATTGTTTTTACTTAAAGTTCTTTACGAAAAAAATTTAAAGAAGAATTTAGTCATCTTTTTTATCTTGTCTGTTTTATCTAGTTCAATGTTTTATGTGCAGACTATTTTTGTCGTTTATTTTGCTTTAGTTTTTTTATTACTTTTCTTTTATTTCTTGCAAAATAAGCACAAATGGAAAAAGGCTTTGTCCTTATTTGCAATGATTTTGCTAGTCAATTCTTTTTGGTTACTAAATGTTGTGTACTTCACAATTAATGGATCAGAGCTTTTAGCAGACAGTAAGGGTAAAGCCATGTCTAATGACGTTCTAAGTCTCAAAAACCAGGCTTTTGGTGATTTTGCTCATCTTGTTAAGCTGCAAGGTTTTTGGCTCGGAGAAACTGACTTTGATCAGTTTGGTAATGCCGTCTATCTTTTTGATGCTTGGAAAACTCATTTTAGTTATTTATCAGTTAATGTTTTGGCTTTTATTTTTTTCGCTTTAGTATTATTGGGTATTTGGCAGCTTTTCAGAAAAAAAGTTAAGCATCGTCTTTTTATTTTTGGAGGATTTTTGCTTTCTCTATGGATGATGGCGCTCAATGTCTTTCCTTTTAGTATCTTGACTAAGCTTGTTGAAAGAATTTTTTCTTTATTTGATGAAATGTTTCGCATCAACTTCACCAAATGGATTGTGCCATACAGTTTATTTTATAGTTTGCTATTAACTTTTGGTTTAGCTTTTGCCTTTTCTTTACTCAAGAAAAAAATCTTCAAGCTAGTTTCTGCTCCAATCTTTTTTATCGCTCTCATTTTTTATTCACTGCCTTCTTTTCAGGGTCATTTTTTTTACGAACGTTTACGTGTAAAGATTCCTGAAGCCTATTTTGAGCTTTTTACCTATTTTAAGCATGAAGCTCCAGCTAGTAGTCGCATTGCTAATTTACCTCAGCACACTTTTTATAGTTGGCAGTGGAATGATTGGGGCTATCGTGGCTCTGGTTTTTTGTGGTATGGCATTAAACAACCTATTTTAGATCGGGCCTTTGACGTATGGAGTGAAGCTGATGAGCGTTATTATTGGCAATTGCAGACAGCTTTAGATAAAAAAGACGTGAAAATGTTAGAGGATATTTTCAGTCAATACGATGTCGATTATTTATTATTAGATACTTCAATTGTTAATCGTAACACGGTTAAGCCTTTTGACTACCAAGCGCTCAAAGAACTATTAGCAAGCTCTAGCCGTCTAAATTTAATTAAGGAGTTTGACTTTTTAAGTCTTTATAGCTTTGCTGATTTTGAAAATAGTCGTGAAAAAGACTTCGTTACTTTATATGATCATTTACCTATAATCAGTAATTCTTATAAACATAGCTGGAGTGACCAGGCTTTTACTGATTTTCACGATTATTTGAACATTGATAAAAAACCAGCAGAAAATGCGGAAATTATTTACCCCTTTGCTTCTTTGTTTACCAATCACACACAGAAAGACTTGGAATTTGACTTAAGCGAAGAAGAACAATTTTTTTATCTACAGAGTTTGCAAACTTTACCAGTGGAAAATCTTACTTTAAATTTTCAAGATTGGCTGTCTAGTGAGAATTTCTTACCCTTTCAAATGACTTGGAGCAGTGATGCTAAACAAACCAAATTAGTTTTTAAAACGCTTTTGCCAGAGATTTATTATCAAAAACAAAAAATCACTTTTCCTTTAAATAAAGAAATTACCTTGAATAGTTATCTCTGCAGACAAAACAATGATTGTTTGATTAACATTAATCAACAGTTTTTGTTGAATTTTAGTCAAGCAGGTGAGGCGATAGTTTTATTGTCTACTAAGCAACGTAATACTATTGCTCTGAGTAATAGTAAAAAAATTGAATACTTTGATTATGCTTTTTTTGATTTAAGTTTTTTTGATTTTGAAGTTAAAGAATTTACTTTAGAAGAAACCAATGATTTTGTGGCTAAAATCCCCAAGGTTTTAATACAAGCTGATATTTTGAAAACTGATCTCAACTTAAATGAAGCTCAAAACTGTCGTCCACTATCTGGTGGCAGTTATTTCAAAGAAAAAAGAGTAGATGGCAACTATTATCAAGCAACGAGCGCTAGTGTTTGCGACTATTTTTATTTGGAGCAACTCAAACATAATCTGGCTTATTTATTTAAATTGGATGCACAAAATCTCAGTTCTTTACCTTTTGTTTCTGCTATCCAATCTGCCAGTTTTGGTCGTAGCCCCATCGAAACTTATTTAGGTCAAGGAGTAAATTATCAAATCATACCGCCAACAGAAAATTTTAATCAGGGTTACACCCTTTATTTATCCACTGATTCTTACGGTCAAGAAATTAATCGCAACGTACTCAAATCAGCCGAAGTTTTCTATTGGCCTTACCAATTTTTAATGAGCTTAAATTTACAGCAAAAAGATCAAGTTGTGCAAACTGCCAAACTTGCTGATTGCGACCCAGAGGTTTATAAAAAAGCCCTCTGGCTCTACCAAGTGCAATTGCCTACAAATTGTCAGGCAAAATATTTGAAATTATCTCAAGCTTATGATTCTGGTTGGCTAGCACTACAAAATGGGCGGCTATTAGAGCACCAAAAAATTAATAATTGGAGTAATACTTGGGTTTTGAGTGGGTTGGAGAACCAGCCAATCTATATCTTTTTTTATCCACAATGGTTAGAGTATTCAGGATTATCCAGTTTATTAATTACAATCTTGACGATTTTAGTACATAGAAAAGCACGGTGATGATATCACAAGAGCATGAGCTACTAGCAAGTCAGCAAAAAGAGCGAGAAATTAAATCAACGCGTGCTTTCTGTTATATTGATCCACAATTGTCTAAAGGTAACTCCTTAAAACTTGGCGACTTACTAGGCAAAGGTTTCGATTTACAAATAAGCTACCTCGATGGTCGATTAAACCAAAGAACATTTCTAAATAAAAATTTGTTATTTAATGCAAGTGACATATTCATCTTTTTTTTAAGAGTAGCTCATGTAGAAGAAATTAATGAATTGTATGGAAAATGGAGAGACATAAAAAAGAAAAACGCCAAAGCCTTTTTTATAATTTTTGATCATGCAAGGTTTTCTTTTTCCGGTGAAGATAATGATCCATCTATATCAAGATTTTTAACGATGAAAGCCGATTCTAATACAAGAATTTTACTTGCTCAAAATAATCATTTTAATACTACTACGTTTGTTTACGATCTCAAGCAATTACTTTCTCTTTAGGCTTGCTTTTTCTCTTAAAAAGTGCGATAAAGCACTTAAATAATTTTTTGTTATGTCACAGATCAAAGAGATTAAAGATGCGACTAATATAGTCGAGATTATCGCAGAAAAAATCAAGCTAGAGAATTCAGGAGTGAATTTTAAAGCTTGTTGTCCTTTTCACAATGAAAAGACGCCCTCATTTTTTGTTAATCCAGGTTTGCAACGCTATCGTTGTTTTGGCTGCGGAGCTAATGGTGATGTTTTAGATTTCTTGCAAAACTTTGAAGGAGTGACTTTTTATGAAGCGCTGAAAACTCTTGCCGATCGATCAGGCATCACTTTGAAAGAATTTCAAAAAAGCCAAGAAGATGAAGAACGGGAAAAGCTTTTAGAAATCATGAGTTTTGCCAAAGAGTATTATCATTATTTACTGACTCAGCATGAAGTTGGTCAAGTGGGCAGAGATTACTTAAAAAATCGAGGTACCACTAATGAATCGATTAAAATTTTTCAGCTGGGTTTTGCTACCAATGCTTGGGATTCTTTGCTTAAATACTTACATCATAAGAAGAAGTTTCCACTTAATTTAATAGAAAAAACCGGCCTAATCATTAAGGGTAAAAGTGGAAATTATTACGATCGTTTTCGTGAGCGCCTGATTTTTCCTCTCAAAAATCATCGTGGACAAGTAGTTGGTTTTTCTGGTCGTTTGTTAAGTCAGTCGCCTAAAGAAGCCAAATATATCAATTCTCCAGAGACAATGCTTTATCATAAATCACAAATGCTTTATGGATATAGCGAACTTTTTAGAGAAATTAAAAAGAAAGAACAAGTAGTAGTGGTGGAAGGTGAGTTTGATATGATTTCTTCCACTCAAGCTCATGTAAACCATGTAGTGGCAATTAAGGGTTCAGCTCTAACTAGTGAACAAGTTAATTTGCTCTCCAGAGTGGCAAAAACCATTGTTCTTTCTCTTGATGCTGATGAGGCTGGGGTAAAGGCGACAGAGCGCGCTATTGAAATTGTCAAAGCCAAAGCTATTGATTTAAGAGTGATTGATTTAAAACATCTAGATTTTTTGTCAGCAGAAGATCAAGTCAAAGATCCTGACGAATTAGCCAGAGCAAAGCCCAAGCTGTGGCGTCAGGCGGTAGAAAGCGCCGTGTCTGTCTATGAATTTTTATTTAATCATGCTTTAGATCTTTATGATTCACAAAGCGCTGATGGTAAAAGGAAAATCATCAATCGTCTTGCTCCAATTCTTGAAACCATTGATCATTTAGTTGAAAAAGAGTTTTATATTCAAAAATTGTCTGCCATATTGAACGTCAAAGAATCTCTTCTCAAAGCAGATTTGAAAAAATTTGGCCAGAAAAAAACTGATTTACCAGTCGTTCAATCAACTGAAGTTCCAATTAGTACTGTTAAAAGCTACCAAGAGCGCAATGAAGAATATTTATTCTTTTTACTGTTTAATTTTTCTAGTGACCTGGTCAAAGAAAAAGCCCAGGCTTTAAGTGATTTTGTTTTTCTAAGTGCTGGTTTCAAAACCATTATTGAAAAATTATTACTTTTCAAAGGCCCTTTTGATTTGCAAAGATTTGCCAATTTTTTAGCTGAGGATTTGAAGAAAGTGCTAATGGATGTTTTACTCAGTCCAGAGAATGAAAAAAATTTGCAAGCAGATGATTTAGAAAAGGAGTGGCAGATAATTTTATCCAAAGTTAAAAAAGAATCATTGCGTCAGGAAATTATGCTAATCAATGAAGAAATTGGCCGTTTAGATAGTAGCCTGAAGAGAACAGAGGCAGAAGAAAAAAAACTTGATCAACTCTTATCTTTGATTATTCAAAAACAAGCAGCAGTTAAAAAACTCGACTAAAAATTTCTATTGCACTCAACAAATTTGCCTCTTGTCAATATACCCCCCACCGGTATATCATAAAAGCATGAATCAAGCTAAAAAAGATACTATAGCTGTCTCACTCAAACGAATCAGTGGACAAATTGATGGTGTTGCCAAAATGTATGAGGAGCAAAGACCTTGCGTTGAAATTGCTCGCCAGTTAGCCGCTGCACGCAATTCTATTTCTAGAGTAGCGCGCGACATTTTAACTAGTGAAGCTAGTACTTGTTCCAAAGACAATAATTGCAGACAATTAGATCTAGTTCTTAAAGAGCTTTTACGTTATTAATTAATACTTAATTTAGAAAGGTAGTATGAGTGCTATACATTTAGATAATAACAATTTTCAAAGTGTTGTTGAAGGTGGCAAGGGTGTGGTTTTAGTAGATTTTTTTGCCACTTGGTGTGGACCATGTCAAATGTCGGCTCCAATTGTTGATAAGATGGCAGATGACTATGCTGATAAAGCTAAAATTGTTAAAGTTGATGTTGATCAGGCTAGAGAACCTGCGACCAAGTATGGTGTGATGAGTATTCCTACTTTTATCATTTTCAAAGATGGCCAAGAAATGGATCGTCAAACTGGTTTTCCTGGAGAAGCAGCTTTGAAAGCGATGATAGACAAAGCTTTAGCAAGTTAGAATAAATTAAAGGAATTGTGTCATGATGAAACTGCAAATTGCAATTATTGGTTCTGGTCCGGCAGGATTAACGGCTGCTGTTTATACTTCTCGTGCTCGTTTAGCAACTACCCTATTTGCAGGTATGGAAATTGGTGGGCAATTAATGTACACCAGTGACATTGAAAATTTTCCAGGATTTCCAGAGGGTAAAGCTGGCCCCATCTTAATGATGGATTTGCAAAAACAAGCAGCACGCTTCGGCACAGACATTAAGTATGAATTTATTACTGCCGTGGATTTTTCCAAAAAACCTTTTTCACTTTGGACTAGTTTGCCAGAAGGTGTGGGTTATCAGCAGTTCAAATCACTCAAAGGCGATGATTTATTAAAAGCGATGGCTCAAATTCGTCAAAGTGAAGCTAACTATCAGGCGGAGACGGTGATTGTGGCTACTGGAGCGGGAAGTGTGATGTTGGGTGTCCCTGGCGAACAAGAATATTTTGGTCATGGAGTCAGTACTTGTGCAGTCTGTGACGCTGCTTTCTATAAAGACAAAAATGTTTATGTGGTTGGCGGTGGGGACAGTGCTATGGAAGATGCTACTGCCTTAGCTAAATTTACCAATACAGTGACCATTCTTTATCGTGGTGAAGCATTTCGAGCTAGTAAAATCATGCAGGAGAGGGTGTTAAATAATCCCAATATTAAAGTTTTGTGGAATACCAATCTTCAAGAAATTTTAGGTGATGGCAAGACAGTGCAGAAAATTAAAATTGAAACCAAGGGTCAATCTCAAGAATTAAGCGCAGAAGGAGTTTTTTTAGCGATTGGTCACAAGCCTAACACGAATTTATTTCTAGAGCAGCTTGAATTGGATCGAGCTGGATATATTCAATTAGCCAAACATGATGTCTATTCGACGCAAACTTCTGTAGAGGGAGTTTTTGCGGCTGGTGATGTGGCTGATCATCGTTATCGTCAAGCCATTGTTTCGGCGGGTATGGGCACTCAAGCGGCTTTAGATGTTGAACATTATTTGCTTAATCATGAATAGAAGAATTATTTTAGCCTCACAATCTAAACAACGCCTTAATTTATTAAAAGCTGTGTTTTCAGAGGTTGAAGTAGAGCCAGCTAATCTTGATGAGTCAGCCGTGCCTTTTTCTAATCAATATAATAAAGCAGAGCAAATTGCTTTAGCCAAAGCTCTGAAGGTAGCCAGAAGTCATTCAGATGCCATTGTTGTAGCGGCTGACACTTTTTGTTATTTGCAGGGCAGAATCTTAGAAAAACCTAAGACTCTTACTGAAGCCAGGGAAATGTTACATTTTCAATCAGACCAGGAAATAGAAGTGCTCACTGGTTATGCTTTTTTAGATACTCAATCTAAATTACAGAAGAGCGGATACGAGAGGGTTATGGTGAAAATGCGTCATCTAAGTGACAGTGAAATTGAAAAATATATCACCACCGAACCAGTACTCACTTGGTCAGCAGCTTTTTCACCAGCTTATGATAGCGGTATGGCCTTAATAGAAAGCATTAATGGTAATCTAACGGCTTTTAGTCATGGTTTACCGATTAATTTGCTGATGGATTTTTTAGGCGTAAATCAAAAATAAAACTAGCAAAAACCAGACAAATACAGTAATTAATAAAGGTTTGTCTTTCAGTAAAATATCTTCTGGCGCTTCACCTTTATTTTCTTCATAGATTAATTGTAAATATCTCATCACTCCAAAAATCACGAATGGTAGAGTGAGCATTAATAGTTTTTGAGACTGTAGGGTTTTAGGTAGAATGAAATACAGTTCTGGAAATTTTTCGTAAAGTAAATTGACACCTTGGCTAGTGTAACTTTGAAAAGTGAAAATGGCGTAGGTTAACCAAGTAGAAGTGGCAAAAACAGCCGTATATTGATCTAATAATCTCTGGCTATATTTTTTTAAACTTAGTCTGGCAAATTCGACGTGATTATTACTAAGTAAAGTTCGCTCACTTTGTCTTTTACCCACTGCCATAAACAAAGATACGGAAATAACTGTTAATAAAAACCAAACGTTCATATGCAAATTGACCACCACTGCGCCAGCATAAACCCTAATGAGAAAACCCAGAGCAATGACGATGATGTCAAAAATGGCATAGTGCTTGAGCTTACTGGAATAGATAGTTTGTAAAACAAAATAAGCAAAAACTAAGATTTTGAAAAAATCTGGTAATTGTAGTGATAATAAAAACACCAAAGCTAAACCACTTACGGCACTAAAAATAGCGATGGGAATCGGTAATTTTCCAGAGGCAAGAGGACGATTTTTTTTGAAAGGATGCTTGCGATCGGATTGGATATCAAAAAGGTCATTAACAACATAAATACTAGAAGTCAAAATACAAAAAATGACAAAAGCGTAAGTCACGATTAAAAAATAAGGAGCCTGGCCACTTTCTTGATAAAAGAAAAAACCAGAAAAGACTAAAGCTGCATAAACGGCAAAATTCTTAAGCCATTGTTTAGGGCGAAAAGATTTAATTAAAAGAAAAATTAAATTATCCATTTTGCTTAATTTTACTATATACCAAAAAAGCGAAAACAATACAGGAAGTTACTAAAATGGTAATAATTTTACCAACTGTTCCCAGATACAGTGATAGAAATCCAAGTCCAGCACTACTTAGAATGTAGAAAACTGCTATCCTTCTTCTACCCCATCCATAATAGTCCATTAGTTTATGATGTAGATGACCTCTATCACCCCAAAAAGGAGATTTTCCAGCAATAATGCGCCTAATAATGGCAAAGACGCCATCGGCTGTAGGAATAGCTAAAACCATTAAAGTGGTAGCTACTTTAGCTCCAGACAAAATAGCTAAAATACTCAGAAAATAGCCAGCTAAAGAACCAGCTCCGTAACCAGGCATAATTTTTTGTGGATAGAAATTCCAAACCAAGAGTCCGGCAAAGGCTCCGGAAACAATGAATGCTAAATTAGCGACATTGAATTGAGTCGGGTTATCAGCAAAACGATTGGCTAAAATAGCTATAAAAATACATGATACTGCAACAAATCCTGGTAGTTGGCCATCAACACCTTTAGCCCAATTAATGATGTTCATATTCCATATGATAAAAAACACCGCAAATAAACTAGATAAAATCCAGATTGTTCGATTCTCCCCAAATAGATACAAATTCAATTGTGGTTGATCGAGGTGGATCACTCCCGGTCCAAAGGGGTTACTTACATAGGCAATGCCAATACCTGCGCCAACAACGATTAGACTAGCTAATAAGCCAGTGAAAAGTCTGATATAAGGATTAAGATCAAAAATATCATCGATGAAGCCAACTAAAGTGAGTAAGGTTGCTCCTAAGAAAATCGCCAATAAGTACCTATCGAAATCTAAAATTAAAAGCGCTCCCACTAAGGTAGCCAGAAAAATAACTAAGCCTCCTCCTCTTGGTACTGCTCTAGAATGAGTTTTTTTAACATGTTGATTTTTTTGAGGATCATCTAGCCAATGATAGCGACGATAGAAACGAATAATGAAAGGAGTGATAAACAAAGCTAATAAAAAACTACTTAAGAAAGACCACATTAAGAAACTATTATAATGATTCTCAGTAAAATCGCCAAAAGCAAAACTTGCAATAAAAGAGTCATTTTAATGAACATTCTTAAAATGTTGTCATTAATTTCTTTTTCAATGTAGACGATGATGAAGTGGGCAAGGTTAATTAGAGTTGCAATAATTGGTAAGATGAAAATAAATTTTTTGTTAGCCAATTGCTGATCACTAGAGAGAGAATAAAAAAGTGGTATTTCTTTTTGCAGAGAAAAATAAAAAATTACTACAAGCAATATAGAAATAAGATTAAAAACAATAGCAGCTAAGCCCATAGGACGTAAGCTTTTTGGTAGAAATTTTAGATAACGAATCCCAGTTTTCTTTTTTTCAGTTTTAAAAGTCAATTCCATGATTTAACTTTCATTATCGCTTCAGATAAAGAATCATATGCTGAAAATCATTATTGGCAAGATAATAATTTTCCAGATACTCTTCTAGTTTTGGAAAGCGTTCTTGCTCATTTTTCATTATGATAATTAATTTAGGATTTTCTTTTTCAATCTGCGCAAAAGTGCGATCTTGATCATCAAAGTCTTTAATGTGGAAAGAAACCGTGAAACGAGAAGTGGGAATAGCCTGACTTTGAG
This sequence comes from uncultured Pseudomonadales bacterium, assembly GCA_964511345.1. Lineage (GTDB taxonomy): Bacteria > Patescibacteriota > Microgenomatia > UBA1400 > PJMF01 > UBA1364. The sequence goes on from CAZEEV010000001.1 coordinate 75,227, forward strand.
CATAAAGTAGAGGATTAGTGCCCCAAATAAACATTTTTTTGATACCCATATCTTTGATTAGCTTACTTACCTGACGATTTTCTTCAACTAAAGAGTCAAAAGAGTTTTCATATTCTTCTTTACTAATTTGCAGAGTCGCATATTTATAGAATTGCTTGTAATATTTGGCACTCGAATATGGTCTGAAATTTAAACTCAACATCACATAGGCGGTCAATAACAATAAGCCACCGCTGATAATTAGTGCTTTAGCGGTATGTAAGATCTTTTTTTTCTTGATTTCTTTAAGAGTAATAAATAAATCAACTAGTAATAAAGCCAATGGAGGGACCATCTGAATGAAGTAATGTGGATATGGTCGGCTAGATAATAAGACAGAATAAAGAGTAAAGACAAAGTATAGACTGATAAATTGAAATCTTTTCTTTAACTTGTCGTTATTTAAAGAAACAAGAATAAAAATAGCAAATAAAATAATAGTCTTGCCAGTCATGCTAAAAGCAAAATTAATCAGGCTGTTTCCAAAATCTAGTGGCCAAGATTGGCTATAACGCAGATTATAGAGCAAGCCATAGTCAAGATAGTCTTGACCTTGTCCTTTGGCGACGAAATAAATTACAGAAAATATTATTGGCAATAATAATCCAGCTCCGAAGAAAAGTCCTCTATTGAGCAGATAAAAGAAAGTTGTCCTAAATTGTTTTAGATTACTTTTTACGTCAAAGAAAGTGGTTACTAAAATTAGCCAAAAAATAGACAAAAATCCAGCCACATCAAGTAAAGCTGGTACTTTAGTTAGAATACCGAGGCCCATTATAAAACCCGCTACCAGTAAGAGCGCCCCGTCTCCCAAGGTTTTATTAATGGTTATTTCTTTTTTGAAAAAATTAACAAAAATAGAGCTTTTACTAAACAAGATGGCTCCAAGCATAACAAAGCCCATAACAAACAATTCTCCATTGGGAATATTGCCTTCAAGCCATGGGAGAGTAGTTAAAATAACTAAAATTAAACTTGCTAAAAAAGCCCAGCGTTCTTTTTTAAATAATTTTTTGGCAAAGATAAAGAAAAAAGAAGTGGTGAACAACATCCAAACTAGATTAAGGATACGAAAATAAAATTGATTTGGCACCATGGCCAAGTAATAGATCAGTGGGGTTTTGTGATCAATAATAGTAGTGTAAAGTTGCTCGCCATTTCTCAATGCATTTCCCAAAGTGAGATAAATAGCTTCATCTCCGTACCAGTAAGGTTCAAAAAAATTAGGTAAACGCAAAAAAATAATTAACACCAAGAGTATCAGGAGTGGGGTTTGACGATCTAAAAAACGATCAACTTTTTTAAAAAGAGAAATTAGTTTCATACGCAATCATTTTATCTTGTTTTTTCCAATAAAAGCAAGCGAACAAGTCTAAACTTTTTCTGTGACTTTATATTCCATGTATTTGCCGAGCATGAGTCTAGTGTGAGCATCTATGCCTGGCAGAGCGGAAAAAAAGAAACCAATGATGGGAATCAGAATAAATTCAAGGGGTTGGATAACATAGGAGAGAATATTTCTTCCATTTTCTCTTTTGGGTCGATTATTGCTATCAATTAAGAAAATCGTAATCATGGAAATTAAGGACAAAGTCAATAAAGTAGAAGTAACTTGTGGCAAGGTTTTGCCAATAATCGTGCGAGTGAATTGATCGTTAAGTAGTGGTGGGAGCATAGCTGAGATGGTGACAGCGAACCAGTTTACAGGCCACAGGAAATGATCTTCAATAACTTTCAAGACACGGATAGTTTTGTCCCAAAAAGGAATTCCTTCAGTTAATACATATTGTCTGATTACATAAGCATCATCACTAACACCCCAAGCCCAACGTTTAATTTGTTCATATTGGTTGTGCATTGTTCTCCAAAAGCCATTGGATTGCACAGCATCAGCATAAATGGGCAAAAAAATTGGCTCAACCTCAAAATCACCTTTTTTAGCAAAATAAGATTTGAAAAATAAACGATAGTCTTCAGGAATTACGTCAGTGTCCCAGTAGCCAATGTCTTCAACATGTTTAAGGGTGGTGGAATAAGTGGAAAAATTAATCAAACGATCGCGACGAGACAAAATATAAATTTGAGTGACTGATTGAATGGCCGCTAAAACACGAATGGGAGCGGGTACTTTCCAGATATTGTTATAAAAACTAATCCCTCCTTGCCAACTACGATTATAAGGCTTGTCACTAGTTAAAAATAAATAAGTAAGATGAGAAAAATAGTGAGGGTGAAAAATAGCATCAGCATCTTCACTGGTAATAGTAATGTTTTCGATAGGTATACCTGCTTGATCAACTAATAATTTCTTAGCAGCCTTGGCACCATAACAAGTGTTGGAGGATTTGCCTTTAATTTCTCCAACAATGTCCGGATGTTTGCTAACCCACAAATGACCGAACTGTTTACCAAACTTTTTTTGCAAGGCAGCGGCTTTATCATCAACAATTTTGCCTTCTCTCTCTTCAAAAGAAAGCATGACATGGATATTTTTATTTGGAAAAGTTTGTTTGGTTAAGCCGGTCAGAGTTCTTTCCAAAGTAGAAATTGGTTCTTGGTAAGTGGGAATGACGATGATGTGGTGAATTTCATGATATTTTTTTGGAAAAAGTTTTTTTAATGTTGGCAAATAATCATATTTACTAAAGGCTTTAATTTTAAAGTGAGAAATAGTTGCAAAAAAAGTTAAAGCGAGGGAGCGATACAACCAATAAACAGCAAAAATAATGACGTAATATGCAACCATTTGTGGAATTAACAAAGACCCCCAAATCGGAAAAAGAATGAAGAACCAAGAAAACAATCCAGGCAAAATTTCTAAGGCTCGTTTAGTGCGGATTGGATGGCGGCGAAAATATCTTTTGACCATTTTATGTTGTTATTATACCTGATTTCACCTAATTGATATTAAAAGCCCTTAGTGAGTTTTGATAAATCTCTTCTAGATTAGCATTGAAATTATTTTTCAGATAGGCAGCCGTTTCGGCAATCATATAAGGTTCACAAATTTGTCCCCGATATGGTTCAGGAGCAAGATAAGGTGAATCTGTTTCCAAGAGAATTTTTTTAGGATCAGCTGTTTGTATCAAAGAGAAAATATCTCTAATATAATCTGCTTTTTTGAAAGTGATATTCCCATCGAAACCAAAATAGCTATTTTTCATAGTTAGAGCTTCTTTAATATAATCCAATGGTCCAGAAACGCAGTGAAAAATCAGAGAATTTTTGAATTGCCAAAATTGTTCAATGAGTTTTAGAGTTTCAAAATAAGCTGCTTCTCCCTGATCTCTAACGTGCAGTACTAAGGGTAGATTTAATTGATTAGCAAGTTCAATTTGTGCGATAAAGAGTTTTTGTTGTTTTTCTTTGATTTGTTTTATCTCAATGTTGTTTTTAGTTGTTAAATAAAAATGATCCAAACCTGTCTCACCAATGGCAACAACTTTGTTATTTTGTGCTAGTTCTTTTAATTCGATGACGGCTTGCTCGATTCCATTAACATTATTGATTTCTTCTGGATGAATGCCAATCACTGCATAAAGATTTTCATCTTGCTTAGCAATTTCAATAGCTTTTTGACTATGCGCTAAACTTGGTCCCACAATAATACTTTTTTTAATGCCTGTTTCTTGAGCTTTTTGCCAATGATCCTGCCAGTTTTGAGTGAGAATTGGATCTTGGTTATGGATTTTAAAGTGAGAAACTTGACCGCTATAAAGTGGTTCTAAATTATAATGGCAATGAGTATCAATAATTGGCATTTAAGTTAATCTCGGGAAAAGACCTTCAGTAAAAGCCTTAATGGAACCGCTGAAATGATTTTTGATTTGTTGAGCGGTCTCTGGCATAAATGGAGTTAGTGCATAGGCAATGTCTCTAATTTTCTGACTAGCTGCTTGTAAAACTAATGCTTTTTCTTGTTCTGGTAATTTCCATGGAGTTTGAGTTGCTAAAAATTTATCTAAAGAATTAACTAGACTATCAATATATTTCAGAGCTTCGCTAAGATCGTAATTATTCATTAATTTAGTAAAGTTTTCGTCGATTAAATTTTCTTCTTCAATCATTGTTAGTCCGATTTGTTCTGCCATTTTTGCCACTCTTGAACAAAGATTGCCAATTCCATTAGCCAAATTAGCGTTATAAAGAATATTTAATTTTTCAAAAGTCACGTCACTATCTTCGCTAAAAGTGCCTAAACTAACTAGTAAATAGCGGGTTGCATCTAAACCATAGCGATCAACCATGTCGTTTGGACTAATGACATTTCCAAGAGATTTGCTCATTTTTTGGCCATCAACGCCAATAAAACCGTTGATTAAGATTTGTTGAGAATTTGGCAATTGAGCTGATAAGAGCATAGCTTGCCACATAGCTGCTTGTTGGCGCAAATTGTCCTTACCAGCGAGTTGGATACCAGGCCAAAAATTATTAAATTGTTCTTGATTTTGAGGCCAGTCTAAAGTGGAAATGTAGTTGACTAAGGCATCAAACCAAACATACATCACATGATCCTCATCTCCAGGAACAGGAATTCCCCAAGGCATATTTTTTTTAAGTCGAGAAATACTAAAGTCTTCCAAACCTGCTTTGACAAAAGCCTTAATTTCATTGAAACGAGTGGCAGGTTTAACAAAATCAGGACTATTTTCGTAAAGTGCTAATAATTTTTCACCATATTTACTAAAACGGAAAAAATAGTTTTCTTCCTCTCTTAATTCTAGTTCTTGATTTGGATGAAGTGGACAGCGACCATCAATTAGTTCACTTTCGGTCTTAGCTAACTCACAACCCACGCAATACTTGACCTTGTATTTGGCTTTATAAATATCACCACTTTGCTCGCAAAGACGCCAAAATTCTTGAGCAGCTGTAATGTGTTTTTGATCGGTGGTGCGGATAAAATTGGTAAAACTTAAATTCAATAGTTCTTTTAATTGTAAAAATTTGGCAGCCCATTGATCACAGTATTCTTGAGGTGTAGTATTGAGTTCTTGAGCCTTTTGGTAAATTTTTTGTCCATGTTCGTCAGTGCCGGTATTAAAAACAACTTCTTTTTTTAAAATCTCTTTTTGATAACGAGCGATAATGTCTGCTTCAATAATTTCTAAAGCAAAGCCAATATGGGGAGCAGCATTGACGTAAGGTAAAGTAGTAGTGACGTAGAATTTGTTGTCTTGCATTGCTGTTTATTATAGAAAACTCAAGGCAGAAAAGCCAGAGTGCTATTTTTTAATTAATTTTTTTAGTTCTCTGAAAAAAGTTAAACAAACTAATGTGGCAGTGGCAATGATGACTGTTAAAACACTTGCAGAGTCAAAACTAATTTCGTTTATCTTAAAATAAAGTAATAAATTGATGAAAAAAGCAATAACTACACCAATTTTTTTATTCAAAAAGAGAAAAGTGAAAAAAAAGAAATTGGCTAAAAATAAAATTAAGAAAAATGGCAAATAGCTATTTTTAAAAATGAAATTTTGAATTTGATTGGGATAAATTTTACTTATTAATAAATAAAGTAAAAAGTAACCCACTAAAGAAATTAATAAACAGTAGATGTAACTTAAATATTTCTTGAAGAAAGGTGCTTTTTTGGGTTTTAATCTAGATCTGGCTTGGTTCTGGTCCATGTTTCTAGTATACTAATTTTATATGAATGCGACTACTCTTTTACTTTTAGCTTTATTTTTAATTGCTGTTTTAGCCAGTTTTTATTTTTTGCTTAAAAAACTTTTAGAAGAAAAAATGGGCAAAAACTCCGATGAACAAATTGAAGGCATGATTCATAAAGTTTTTGGTATGGCTTCCAATGAGATTGCCATTCAAAGTAAAGGCATCTTGCAAGGTGAAAAAGATTTAATTAAAAACGATCTTTCTAATAAACAGGCTGCTATTGAAAAAATGATTAAGGATCTTCGTCAAGAAATGGGTGATCAACAAAAAGAAATTCGCTCCATTGAAAAAGAACAAATTGATAAAATTAGCAGTGTCAAAACTGCAGTTGAAGAGCATCGCCAATTAACTAAAGAATTAAAGATTTCCACAGAACAATTGGCTAAAGTGTTATCTAATAATCAGACTCGCGGAGCATGGGGAGAACGTATTATTGAAGATTTGTTACAGGCTAATGGTTTACAAGAAGGGATTCATTATTTACGCCAATCTAAATTAGGCGATTCAAGCATGAAGCCAGATATTACTTTGCTTCTCCCTGATCACCGTAATGTGCCTGTTGATGTCAAATTTCCTTACCAAGAAGTACAAAAAATGTCGATGACTGATGATCAAAGTGAAAAACAAAGCCACATTCAGCAATTTAAGAGAGATTTAAAAATCAAAGTCGATAAAGTTGCAGCTTATATTTCTCCAGAAAACGATACTTTGGATTATGCGATTATGTTTGTGCCAAATGAGGCTTTGTTTTCTTTTATCAATCAGAAATTTCCGGACATCATCGATGAAGCTTTGGCCAAAAAAGTGATTATTTGTTCGCCTTTTAGTTTCTTGATTGTGGCGCGTACCGTAATGGAGAGTTATCGTAATTTCATGGTGGGTAAAAAAATTAAAGAAGTCATTAAGCACATTGATGCTTTTGCGACCGAATGGCTTAAATTTGATGACGAGTTTGGTAAGTTTGGTAGAAGTATTGAAGCCTTGCAGAAGAACTACGAAACGCTATCTACGACTAGAAAAAGACAGATGGAAAAGAAAATTGCTAAGATTGAACAATATCGCGGTAGCTCCGCAGAGTTATTAGAAGAAGGTGAGAAACCAAAGCTCTTAGCTTCCTAATGGTTTATTAATTAAATATTTATCAAAAAAGATTAAATCTTTTTGGACAGCTTCATTCCAATTGGGTTGCAGATTGTGATTAGCACCAAGATATTTATAAAAATCAATTTTAATTGGAGCCTTCTTATTTTCCGTGCTGCTATCGGTGGCTCGACGCTCATTTTCCAAGTCAACTTTAGTTAAAAATTCTTCCGTCCAGGAAACTAGAGCAGAATCATCATTGGTGCCGTGTTGAATTTGAATTGGTCCGTGCAACTGATCTAAGTGCTGAGTAATGGAAAAGTCAAAAACATCATAATCTTCTTCAAAAAGAGATAAATATTTGCGAGTTTCTTTACCTTCGTCTGCATATTCATCACTGAAATATAGAATAGAGTAAGGGAAAGGCGCTAAGACTGGCGCCCAAAGAGTAGTTGGTAAATTACTATTCATAGCCTCCAAAACTGAGACAGCAATTTGTCCGCCATTGCTGTGTCCCCAAATGCCAATTTTGCTTGAGTCTAAAGTGATCTTTTTAATGGGAAAATTTTCAAGTTGGCCTAAATCTATTTCTGGAAAAGTTTGCACGGTTTTAATTAAATCAATAACATTAACTGTTTTAATAAATCTTGCTTCCCAGGTATCAGCCGGTTCAGAGTCGCTTTCACCGAAACCTAAGAAATCTGGGGCTAAAGTTACATAATTATTCGTAGCGAAAACCGAGGCAGCATTTTTAGTACCTAGACCAGAATAATAATTTTCTATTGGAGCATAACCTCGCAGCATAATAATCGTAGGGTTTTTGGAGGTTTCATCAAATTTGTTATCAATTTTCAAGTTGAGAGCTCCAGAAATATTTTTTCCTTGACTTTCATATTTGAAAAGTAGGACATAGACGTTAGAATCTTTATCTTCGCTAATGATTTTTTCAACCTTCAATCCTTTTTGAGCAGTGAAATCTTTTAGACTGAGGTTTTTAAAAGAGTATTGTAGCAATGGCAGTGCTTTTTCTATTTTTATTTGTTCAGTGATGGTTTTTCCAAAAGGAGCTGACTCATTTTTGAGATAAAAATAGGCAATCACAAAAGATAAACAACTAGTTAGCACTAATGACAAACAGATAAAAATGAAGTTTCTTGTTTTCATTTAATTGAAGTATAACAGTTTTACAGAAATTCTCCCAAAATTAATACTTGCAGAAATACCAGATGATATTAAAATGTTACAACATGTCAGTAAGTAAAAATTATTTCCACTTCTTTTTGGTCATTTTGCGCAAGAACGTGGTGGGGTAATTTTGTTGCATTAAAATAAATAAAAACAAAAATAAACCCCGCCTTAAGAAGCGGGTTTTTTTGTACTTTTGATCTTTAACATTAACTAAGGGTTGCCTCAGCCTTCAATTATTCGAAAGTTAAGGCAACCCTTTGTGGCTAGAGCAAAGCGCTCTAGTTTCGAAGGGAAAAATTTTTTCTAGGAGGAAAAACCGTGTCAACAAAGAAATCTTCCAAGAATCAAAGCAGAGAGATTAAAAAACAAAAGGGCCCCAGGTGCCCAGTTTGTGGAAAACCGCATATTATTAAAATATGCCCAGAATTGAAGAAAAAAAGAGGGGAAAAGAATGGCACGCCTCCCTCCTAGAATCCAAAAAACCTCCGACCCTATAAAGGGTCGGAGGTAAATCTTTTCAAATTTCAGTTATAATACTCGTTATCTATGCAAAGAACTCTCATTATCGATTCACTTCAAAAAATTGGTCAAACAGTTCGTTTGTGCGGCTGGGTAGACAGCAAGCGTGATCACGGCAAAGTGACCTTTATTGATTTAAGAGATAGAACTGGCAAAATTCAGGCTGTTGGTATTGGCGGCAAATTAAGTGATTTAAGCACAGAGTCGGTAGTAGAACTTATTGGTCAAATTAACGCTCGCCCAGAGAAACTAATTAATTCGAACTTACCAACTGGTTCGATCGAAATTTTTGTTGAAGAATATAAAATTCTTAATAAAGCTAATGAATTACCCATTTTAGTGGAAGGTGATGGTTTAGATATTAATGAAGAGATGCGTCTCAAATATCGCTATCTTGATTTGCGTCGTGAGCGCATGCAAAAAATTATTCGCTTGCGTTCTAAATTTTATCAGGCATTGCGTGAACAATTAGAAAAAAAGGATTTTGTCGAAGTCGAAACTCCCATGTTAACTAAGTCTACTAAAGAGGGTGCGAGAGATTTTATTGTGCCTTCTCGTTTTAATCCAGGGAAATTTTACGCTTTACCTCAGAGTCCACAACAATATAAGCAATTGCTGATGACTGCTGGTGTAGAAAATTATTATCAATTTGCGCGTTGTATTCGCGATGAAGATTTACGTGCCGATAGAGGTTTTGAATTTACTCAACTTGATTTAGAGATGAGTTTTGTCACCCAAAAAGAAGTCATGAACAACGTTGAGGAGATTGTTAAAAATGCTGTCAAAAAAGTTGGTGGTAAGCTTAAAGATGAAAATTTCCCAGTGATTGCTTATGAAGATGCCATTTCTAAGTACGGGGCTGATAAATTTGATTTGAGAAACGAAGAAGAGAAAAAAGCCGGTATTCTAGCTTTTGCTTGGGTAATTAATTTTCCTTTTTTCAAAAAAGTGGATAAGAAAGATATTGCTGAAGTTAGAGATGGCAAGAGTGGCTGGACTTTCACTCATAATCCTTTTTCTAGCCCAATTCCAGAGTGTTTAGAAGATCATCAAAACGGTCGCAATATTGGCAAAATTATCACTGCTCAGTACGACTTAGTTTGTAATGGTTATGAAGCTGGTGGTGGCAGTATTAGAGCTCATGATCCGGCAGTTTTAAAGAAAACTTTTGAAATTATGGGTTATAACGAGCAAGAAATTCAAGCCAGTGTTGGCCATATGTTGGAAGCATTCAAGTTAGGCACACCTCCACATGGTGGTATTGCGCTCGGTCTTGATCGTATCGTGATGCTTTTAGCTAACGAAAATTCTATTAAAGAAACCATTGCTTTTCCAATGAGTTCTTCTGGTCGCACTGCAATTATGGATGCACCAAGTGAAGTTTCAGCTGAACAGTTAAAAGAGTTAGCTATTTCAATCACCCCTAATTTAGCTACAATGAAATAGTGAAAAAAACGTCTTTTTTCTTGTTGCTAGTGCTGGTTTTTTCCTTGTCAGTGACAGTTTATTTGTGGTTTTTTTATCCACAAAGAATAGTTCAAAAATATCAAGTTGATCTTTATGATTTAGACAACGTACCAGTTTTAAAGAGTAAAGAATTTTTTTTGGATGATTTATTCTTAAGTGCCACCGCGGTCTATGCAATTGATTTGTCTTCAATGACCGTGCTTTATGAAAAAGACAGCCAAAAAGTTTTGTATCCAGCTTCCACTAGTAAAATGATGACAGCTTTAGTTGCTTTAGACACCTTTCCTTTGGAGAAAGATTTGTTGGTTGGTAAAGAAGCAACGATATCTGGAAATAAGCTTTCCTTAAAAGAAGGAGATTCGATCAAGGTTCAAGATTTGTTGGCAGCTTTATTGATTTTTTCTGCTAATGATAGTGCTTATGTTCTAGCTAATAATGATGAATTTGGTTTAGATAACTTTATAAACAAAATGAATCAAAAAGCTAATTTACTAGGTTTAACGCAAACTCATTTTGTTAATCCAGCTGGCTTAGATGATCCAGGTCAAACCAGTACAGCTAGAGATTTAAGCATTATCGCTCAAGAATTATTGAAACATCAACAATTGAAAGAGTTGGTCGCCACACAATACAAACATATTAGTGGTCAAAATTGGTCCTATGATTTATATAACAGCAATCAATTATTAGGCCAGATTCAAGGTGTTGCTGGTGTTAAAACTGGGACTACAGAATTAGCAGGTGAGGTTTTAGTAACTCTAATTGAAAGAGATGGTCGCCAAATTTTAATTACTTTAATGAACAGCCAGGATCGATATCAGGATACGAGTAAGTTGATTGCTTGGATACTTAATAATTACGAGTGGAAAAAACTTGATTAAAACGGTTAGAATAGAGATATGCCAACTTCAGCTACCAAAAGTTCTGGTCCAAATTTAACTAACATTAACTATTTTGGTAGATTATTTGTTAAATATGGCTTGGCATTTCTGGTTTTCCTAATGGTGGGCAGGGTTTTATGGAATGCTTTTGTGAATTATTGGAAAGCCACTCATCCAGATCCACCACCTCCACCCACAGTTGGGTTTGGAATTTTGCCGAACTTAAAGCTTCCAATGCAGGAAGATAGTGATAAACCAAAATCTTATAGTTTAGAAATGGTTTATGGTTTGAAAGAAATTAATGATCGGGCAAAAGTTTTTCTCATCACTAAATCATCTGCTAACTTATTAGCAGATGAAAGAGTTAAGAAAATAGCTTCCACCTATGGTTTCATTTCCACTCCGGAAGTTATTTCAGAAGAAATTTATCGTTTTACCAAAAATACTCCTTTAGAAATGGGCTTAGAAATTAACTCTGTGGATTTTACTTTTTCGCTGCAAAGCAATTTTTTATCTAGACCAGATTTATTAACTACTATGGGTACATTACCAGAAGAATTTGAAGCAGTAGAGCGAGTAAAAAAATTTATTAGCTCAGCTGATCTCATGGGAGCTGATTTGGCAACCGCCTCAGGCAAAGTTACTTTTCTTAAATCAATTGGCGGAGAATTGAAATCTGCCTTTTCTCTCTCAGAGGCTAATTTTTTGCAAGTGGATTTGAATCGTAATCCAATTGACCAAACTTATAAAATTTATACTGATCAGGGAGAAAAAGGGATCATTTCTGCCAAAATAGCTTCGGCTTTTTCTGGTAATAACTCTATTGTAGAAATGGATTATGCCTATCGCCAAGTTGATTACCTTAATTTTGAAACTTATCCCCTACGTAGTGTGAAATCTGCTTGGAATTTAGTGCAAGCAGGAGATGCTTATATTATTAATGGCAAAAATCTAGAAGAAGCGGTAATTAGAGAAGTGGAGTTGGCTTATTATGATAGTTTTGACGAACAAAAATATTTACAGCCCATCTATATTTTTAAAGGCGACAACAACGTAATGGCTTTTGTGCCAGCAATTAATGCCAATTATTTAAGTAAAAATTAAAGACTACCACTAAAGTGATAAAATACAGATCATGATGAATCAAGTTCGTACCCGAATGGCTCCTAGTCCAACAGGTGAAATGCATGTTGGCAGCATGGCAACTTTGTTAAAAAATTATGCTTTTGCCAAAAAGTATGGTGGGCAATTTATTTTGCGCATTGAAGATACTGACAAACTTAGAGAGGTTCCTGGGGGAGTTGAAGCTATTCAGGCCATTATCAAACGCTACGGATTAGATTGGGATGAAGGCCCAGGCAAAGGTGGTGAATACGGTCCTTATATTCAATCAGCGAGATTAGATATCTATAAAAGAGAAGTCCAAAAATTAATTGATAATGGTCAAGCTTATTATTGTTTTTGTTCTAAGGAGCGCTTGGCAGAAGTCAAAGAACAGCAAATAGCCAATAAGCAAGCTCCTCACTATGATCGTCATTGTCGAAATATTTCTCAAGAAGAGGCTCAGCAAAGAATAGCAAGCGGAGAAGAATATGTGATTCGCTTGAAGGTTCCAGAAAATCAAGAAATTACTTTCACTGATTTACTAAGAGGCGAAATAACCTTTAATTCTAATTTAATTGATGATCAGGTTTTACTTAAATCTGATGGTTATCCAACCTATCATTTAGCAGTGGTAATTGATGATTATTTAATGAAAATCAGTCACATCATGCGCGGTGAAGAATGGATTAGTTCTACTCCCAAGCATGTTTTACTTTACCAAGCCTTTGGTTGGAGCGTACCTGTTTTTGCTCATATACCGGTGTTTTTAAACCCAGATGGCAAGGGAAAAATGAGTAAAAGAAAAGGCATGGTTTCAGCAGCTTCATTTTTAGATCGAGGATATTTAGCAGAGGCAATGCTTAATTTTTTTATGATTCTTGGTTGGGCTAAAAAAGATCAAGAAGAAGTGATTAGCTTGGAAGAATATATTCAAGAATTTGAGCCGAGTGATCTCAGTAGTAACAGCGTGGCCTTTGATATCAAAAAATTAAATTGGCTTAATGGAGTCTATATTCGCAAACTAAGTCCTGAACAATTGCTAGAGAAAATTGCGCCATTTGTGCCTCAAGATTTTCCAGCGGATAAAGTCGCTCAAGTTTTGCCCTTAATTCAAGAGCGCTTGGTGACGTTGGCAGATTTTAGAGAATTAACCAAATTCTTTCATGGCTCAATTAACTATGAAACTGACTTTTTATTGAAAAAAGCTGATTCTAAGGAACTAGTGATTTTAGAAATAAACGAAACAATTCAAGAAATAGAGGCTCTTTCAGATTGGAACTTGCTTAAATTGGAAGAGAAGATAATGGGATTGCAAGAGAAAAAAGATTGGCATAGAGGTCAATTTTTTATGATGTTACGCATTGCTGTTACTGGAGAAAAAGCTACACCACCTCTTTTTGATACAATGATTGTTTTAGGTAAAGAGTTGGTAATTAGTCGTTTAAAAGAAGCATTAAACAAATTAAGTTAAAAATATGACTGCCCGAGATAAATCACAACAAATTTTAGCGGGAATCGCTATGGCAGGACAGGTGGCGATGACTAGTCCGGCTATTTCCAATGTACCAAACAATCAAGTTTTAGACGAGAAATCTCGTCAGGTGGCTTTGGATATTTCAGCTCAAGAACATCAAGAAATTATTGCCAAATTGAGTTCTTATGTTAATTCGCCAGCAGGTCATCTAGAAAGAGAAACTGAGCTCTATTTGGAACAACAACTATCCGAAATCTTAGGTTTTAAAGTTAGGGCAGAATTAGAGGGACATCGTTTGAATCATAGCATTGGTATTATGGGTTCGGAGCAGCATTTAGCTCGTTTTCCTGGTGATCAAATTCAAGAACATGATGCTTACAGAGAAGCTGGTATGGCGCCTAATCGAGGAGCTTTTGGTTGGTTTACGGAAAATGGACAATTAACTAAAGAAGGTATTTTAAGAGAAAAATATTATGTGGCGGTACAGTTAATGTATTTGCCGGAATGGAATCAAAGTCATCAAGAACTAAAACCATGGTATAAATTTCGTAAGATGATAGTTATTAATCCAATTGAACAAACTGCAGTGGTAGCAGCAGTAGCCGATGCCGGTCCCAGCATGTGGGTTAAAAAACAATTTGGTGGTTCTCCAGAAGTTATTCGTGAAGCTAAGATTTGGAGCCCCAATAGCAAGGGGAAAGTAATGCTTTTATTTGTAGATGATAGCGAAGATGAAATTCCGCTTGGTCCTATTTCTTTGGATTTTGCGACAGTCTTGGCTCGTAGTCAAAGTGATTCTCAGAAAATTATATGATCAAAACAAACCTTTTCGTTGGCTCTCGTTATTTAGTGGATCGTAAAAAGATTAAGTCCACTGTGGAAAGAGTCTTAAACGAACACAAAATTGATAACGCACAAGTAGATGTCTCTATTGTTGGAGCTAGGAGAATTACGACTCTTAATGAAAAACATCTCAAACATCATGGACCCACCGATGTTTTATCTTTCCCTCAACACGACAAAGGGCAATTGCAAGATGTGCCGTTTCCAGCTGGAGAATTAATTCATTTGGGAGATGTGGTTATTAGTTTTCCAGAGGCAGTTAGAACAGCTAAGAGATTTGGCAAAATGGTTGATCAACAAATTTGTTTTTATTTAGAACATGCGCTGTTGCATTTACTTGGTTATCATCACGATGATCACTAGTTTTCTTAAACATTGCTTTTTGATCTGTGATAAACTCTAGCTATGGCTTGGTATCGTTTGTATCGTCCCAAAAAAATTCAAGATCTCAACATTGGCTCAGTGAGAACTGCTCTCGAGCAAATGATGAAAAACGGCAAGATTCCCCAGTCTTTGCTATTTGCTGGACCCAAAGGAACTGGTAAAACTTCCGCCTCACGTATTTTGGGAGCGATGCTTAATGATCCAGCTAATGCCGATTTGGTGGATTATCTTTTTTTCAAAAAAGCTGCTCCTAAAAAAATATTTTTCCAAGAGCCTGATACAGACAATGAATTTGCTCAGAGGGTTTACGATGGACATTCTTTTGTAGTACAAGAATTAGATGCTGCCTCCAATCGTCGCATTGATGACGTCCGTTTGTTGCGGGAAAGAATTAATTTACCTCCTTCTGAGGGCAAAATGATGGTTTATATTCTTGATGAAGTGCACATGTTGACCAATGAGGCTTTTAATGCACTTTTAAAGATCTTGGAAGAGCCACCTTCTCATGTAGTTTTCATTTTAGCCACTACAGAATTGCACAAAATTCCAGCCACTATCGTTTCTCGTTGCAGTGTCATTAATTTTAGGAAAGCCAGCTTGGACGAGGTTAAACAAGCACTTGAGAGGGTGCTCAAAGTCGAACAAATTAAGTTTAATGATGAGGATTTGGTAAAGATTGCCGCTCGCGCTGATGGCAGTTTTCGTGATGGAGTCAAAATTTTGGAAATGGCTTGTAAAGATGGCAAGCTTGACTTGGAGTTAATTAAGGATTTATTGGCCAGTGATAATGAGACTCATATTAAAAACTTACTTGATTCGGTGATTCAAAAAAAAGAGCAGAATTTAATGCAAATCTTTGAAGAATTACGCGCGAATAATTACAACCAAAGAGACTTTTATAAAGATTTATTTGAGTTTTTGCACAAAGATTTATTGTTAAATTTAGGTGTCGTTACAGGTGAAGCGCATTATGCCCTCAAAATTGACCAATTTTTCTTGAAAGAAATATTATCTGTCGATCTGTATCAAGAAACACCAATCCCTTTTTTGGTATTAGAATTAAAGTTTTTGGATATTATTGAGCGTTCTAAAAAGACTAATCCTGCCGATTCCGCCAATTTACAAAAAAAACATGAAGAGCCAGAGCCCACCGACAGCAAAAAAAAAATTCAAAAAAGCAAAATTGATTTAGAACCCAATGCGTTATGGCAAAAGCTCATTCAAGCCTTTGCTCCAGATAATTTTTCTCTTTTAACTTTACTTAAATCTTGCAAATTAGACAGTCTAAACGAGGGCATTGCGAAGGTTTTTGTTTACTATGCTTTTCATAAAGAGCAATTAGAACAGCGTAAGAATGTAGATTTGCTCAGCCAGGCAGCGAAAGAATTAATGGGAACCGAGGTTCAATTTAATTTTGTTCTTCAAGAAACAAATGACTTAGTAAACTCTCAATCCGCTGAACCAGATTTACTACTTGCGGCTAAAGATTCTTTGTTATAATCAATACAATCTTTATCCTTTAACATAAGACACGTTTAATGGTCTTAGATTAAAGGATAAAGATTAGTTTAATTACAAAATATTAGTTTAAAGAAGGGAATAAATATGGCAGGAAATTTCATGAGTCAACTTGGAGACTTAAATAAATTACGTAAACAAGCTAAGCAAATGCAACAAGAATTAGCTGCAGAAGAAATTGTAGTTGAGCGTGGTGACATCGTGGTTAAGATCACTGGCGGTCAAGAAGTAAAAGATGTTGCTGTGCAAGGTATTCACAGTGATGAGCTAGTGAAAACTTTAAATGAAGCTATTAAGAAGTCTCAAGAAGTAGCAGCCAAAAAATTGCAAGGCATGACTGGTGGTTTAGGTTCATTACTTGGCAAATAAATATTCATGAAAATTTTTATTGCGAGCTCTAATTTGGGAAAAATTAGAGAAATGCGGGCGATTCTAAAAGATCAACATCTTCAATTATTGAGTATTTTGGATGTGGATGAGTTAAACAAACTAAGGATTCAGATTCCATCTGGTTTTGACGTAGAAGAAACTGGGAAAACTTTTAAAGACAATGCCTTACTCAAAGCTCAAGCTTATGCTCAATTAACCAATTTACCAACCATAGCCGATGATTCTGGCTTAGAAGTAGAAGTTCTTGATGGTTTTCCTTCAGTTAATTCGAATCGCTGGTTCGAGGGTAGCACTCATGAACGCAATTTGGCTTTGCTTGAAAAACTTAGAAATAAAAAAAATCGTCAAGCTAGATTTTACAGTGTGATTTGTTTTTTTAATCCTCAGACAAGAACAACTGAATTTTTTGAAGGAGAAATTAAGGGTCATATCGCTCTTGAGCCAAAAGGAAATAAAATTGAAGGTTTTGGTTATGATCCGATTTTTATTCCAGAAGGATTTACACAAACTTTTTCAGAACTGGGAGCAGAATTTAAAAATACTATTTCTCATCGTCGCCAAGCCCTAATTAAGCTAAGTCAATTTGTTTCTCAAGATAAACATCTTGCACTGCATGAATAATTTCCACGCCTTCATTCATGGGTCTTTTGAAAGCTTTGCGACCCATGATTAAACCAGCTCCACCAGCTCTTTTATTAATGACGGCAGTTCTAATGGCTTCTTTTAGATCTGTCTGAAAGTTATCATCTGAGCTACTCTCGCCACCAGAATTAATTAAATTGATTTTGCCAGCGTAGCAATTCATGACTTGTAATCTCACCATATCAATTGGATTTTCAGTGCTAAGGCTTTCATACATTTCTTTATTTTCTTTACCAAATTTGAACTTACGAAAGGCGCCATCTTTTTCTGGCATTTTTTGCTTAATAATATCTGCTTCGATAGTTACTCCCAAGCGGTTAGCGTAAGATGTGATGTCTGCAGAACTTTCATAATTACCTTCTTTATCTTGCCAGGCAGAATTACGTGGGTAACACCAGAGAATAGTGGCCAGACCCAATTGATGAGCTTCGTAAAAAGCTTTGGCAATTTCCGCAATTTGACGATTAGAAGCAGCAGAGCCAAAGTAAATGGTTGCACCAATGGCAACTGCTCCCATTTCGTAGGCTTGGCGAACTTGAGCAAACAAAATCTGATCCCATTTATTGGGATAAGTTAGCAATTCATTATGATTGATTTTGACAATAAAAGGAATTTTGTCAGCATATTTTTTACTAAGCAACCCTAGCGCTCCTAAAGTAGAGGCTAAACCATTGCATTGAGCTTCCATAGCTAGTTTAACTATGTTTTCTGGGTCAAAATAAAGTGGGTTTTTATAAAAAGAATAAGAGGCATTGTGCTCAATGTCTTGATCAACTGGCAAAATAGATAAATAACCAGTGTGGGCCAAGCGACCATGACCATAAAGTTTTTCTAAATTGTGAATTACTTTTTCGTTGCGGTCAGAGTCAGTAAAAACCTGTGAAACATGATCTCCTTTAGGAAATAAGATTAATTCTTTTGGTAATAATTTACATTGATGAGCCAGTAAATATTTAGCTTCATCTCCTAGTGAATCAACAATGTCTTGATAAATCATTTCTTAGATTTTTTAATTTTTTTAGTAATTACTTGACTTGATGAATAGCTATTCCTCAATTCGTATAGGAAATAAAGGCTTATGAGTAAGCCTAACAGGAGTCCAAAAATCCTGCTACCAAGAAAGATAACGCTAATGATGTTCATTAATAACTCTAAAATGGTTAATCCCAACAAAGCTAGCCAACCGATCATTAATTTACCTTTAAGTGCTTGATAAGCTGCAATAGAAATAACACCGGCCACAATTTGTAAAATGCCCATGAGGTAAAAGTAAATTGAAGGAACATTGACTAAAAAGCCTAAGACATTATTTAAACTTTTAAAACCAAAAATACTACGCAGTCCACCGCTAATCATAAATAAACCAGAGATTAAAACTAAAAAGGGAGCAATTTTAACTAAAACGTCAACTATTCTTTTTGGTAAATGCGGAGCATTAGCAAAAATTTTGAGTAATTCGCTGTCTAATTTTTGTAACATTGGATGAGAGAAAATTGAAATAATTTTTTGCATTACAAATTATATTAGCATAAATGCTAAGATGAATACATCATGAAAGAAGCTTTTTATAAATTGTCTGTCGCAGAAAGTTTAAGTAAACTTGGTAGTCAAATTAATGGGCTCAGTGAACAAGAAGTGGCACGAAGATTACAAAGAGATGGCAAGAATCAATTAAAAAAAACACGACAATTTTTAGCACTTAAGGTTTTATTAAATCAGTTTAAAAGTTTGTTGATTGCGATTTTATTTTTAGCCATGGGCTTGTCGATTTTTTTAGGCGAAAAAATCGATGCAATT
Organism: uncultured Pseudomonadales bacterium; assembly: GCA_964511345.1. Classification (GTDB taxonomy): domain Bacteria; phylum Patescibacteriota; class Microgenomatia; order UBA1400; family PJMF01; genus UBA1364. Next base: position 94,226 of record CAZEEV010000001.1, read on the forward strand.
GCTATTTTTGTTGTGATTGCACTCAACACCATTTTGGGTTTCATCGAAGAATACAAGGCTGAGAAATCTATTGATTCTTTAAAAAATCTAGAAACTCTACAAGCCCTTGTTGTGCGTGATGGAGTGGAAAAATTAATTGATCCAGCTTTCCTAGTCAAGGGTGATGTTTTAATTTTGAATGAGGGTGAAAAAATTCCAGCTGATTGTAGAATTTTAGAAGCTTTTTCCTTGGAAGTAGATGAATCGATGTTAACTGGTGAATCTGCTGTAATTGTTAAATCAACTGAAAAAATTGATTATGAAACAAGTATCGCGGATCGTAAAAATTTGCTTTATTCCTCCTGCTTAATTACCAAAGGGAAAGCTAAGGTGGTAGTGATTGCTACGGGTATGGCAACGCAAATTGGCCAAATCGCAACACAAATCCAAGCTGTCAAAGAAGAGCAGACTCCTTTACAAAAAACTCTAGATCATTTAGGGAAAAACGTTGCTCTTTTGGCTATGGTCTTAGCGACTCCAATTTTATTAATTGCTCTTTGGCGCGGAGAAGATTTATTTGCAACGATCATGATGGGCGTGTCCCTAGCAGTTTCTAGTATTCCTGAAGGGTTGCCAATCGTAGTGACAGTGGCTTTAGCTTTAGGAATCAAAAGAATGATGTCTGTTAATGTGCTTACAAAAAAATTACCCGCTGTTGAATCTTTAGGTGGAGTGGATGTGATTTGCTCAGATAAAACTGGCACTATTACCAAAAATCAAATGGAAGTGATGGACATTTTTATGATTCATTCTTCTGCGAGTGATTTAGCTCTAGAAGCAGTTTTATGCAGTGATGCCAAATTAGATCATGGTGATCCAACTGAGCGTGCCTTAGTTGATTTTTTGCAAAAGTATCCAGACCAAGAAAAGTTATTAAATACTTACCAGCGAACTGCAGAGCTACCTTTTTCTAGTGAAAATAAATACATGGCGGTCATAGTTACCAATAAACAACAAACTAAAACCATTATTAAAGGAGCGCCTGAAATTGTTTTGCAATTTTGTAAGCTTGATTCTCAATTAAGAGAAAAAATTCTAAAAGCCAATGAAGATTTTACTAAAAAAGGTTTAAGAGTTTTAGCAGTGATTGCCAAAAACACCAAAGATGCTAGTGATTTTAGTGAACTAAAGAATTTTAATTTTGCTGGTTTATTGGCGTTACAGGATCCTCCTAGAGAACAAGTCAAATCATCTATTTTGAAATGCAAATCAGCTGGAGTCAGAGTGATTATGATTACCGGTGATCATAAGAATACCGCTTTATCAATTGCTAAAGAGATTGGTTTAGAAGCAGACATGGCTTATACAGGACAAGAATTAGATCAGTTAAATCAAACAGAGTTAATTGAAGCAGTTAAAACCTGCCAGGTATTCGCTCGAGTGTCTCCACAAAATAAAGTGCAGATTTTGGAAGCTTTACAAAGCCAAGGTTTGCAAGTGGCGATGACCGGAGACGGAGTTAATGACGCGCCAGCTCTCAAAAAAGCAGATATTGGAATTGTAGTTGGCTCTGGCACTGCTTTGAGTAAAGATATTGCTGACATGATTTTATTAAGTGATGATTTTTCCAATATAGTAGATGGGATTGAAGAAGGTCGCCATATTTTCTTCAATATTAAGAAATTTGTTCGATTTTTATTGAGTGCTAATTTTGACGAAATCTTATGTATTGCCAGTTCAATCCTATTTTCTTTACCTTTAGTTTTTATTCCGATTCAAATTTTATGGCTTAACTTGGTAACAGACACTTTTCCTGCTTTAGCTTTGAGTAATGATAATGCCGATCAGTCTCTAATGAAGCAAAAGCCTTATACAGCTAAAAAAGAAGTTGTAAGAGGGGTAATTTCTTATGCAGCAGTAGCGGGCTTTTTTGGTTATATGATTACTTTTTCTACTTTTTTGTTTGCTCTTTTTGTAATGAACGTAGATGAAGTTTATGCGCGTACAATGAGCTTTTCAGCGATGATTTTCTTTGAATTATTTTTGGTGTTTTCGATCAGATCAGAAGAAAGTGCTTTAAGAAGCAATCCATTTTCTAATAAATTTCTTAATTTTGCCGTACTTTTTGCTTTTACTTTGCAGTTTTTAGCAATCTATCATCCGTTCTTACAGAACTTTTTAAAAACCACAAGTTTAAAATTAGTTGATTTAGTCTGGCTTTTACTTTGGTCTAGCTGCGGATTTGTTTTTATGGAAGTTTATAAAAAGATAAGAAAAGATAGAGTAAGGCTTTGACAGAAGAATATTTACCTCAGGGTTTTGATTTAGAAAAATTACAGAATTGGCTTGCAGAAATTAAACTGAAGCATTAAACAGTCGATTAGAGACTTCACTAAGCTTAATTTGCAAAGGTGGACCAGCCGGATCAATCGGCTCATGTTTGAAACCAATTAGAGCAATATTTTCTGGATTATCATCTTTTTCATTGGTTAAGAATGTTGAATTGCCAGTTCCTAACATAATTTCTTTAATTTGCGCCTTAATGGTTTGAACTCTAGACTCATTCCAATTTTCTGGATTAGTTTTATCTTCAAGTCTTTTGAGAGAGGATAAAATAATACGCCTAAGTGTTCTATCTTTAAGATCGTCTAGATATTTTAGATTCTGTTGAGCTAAAGAAAAATGCAAGTTAAGTTCTAGCAATGAATAGCCGAACTCTTCTTTTACCTCTAAATTAATAAATGAGTTTGGATCGTCCCAATCTTTGGGTTGGTATGAATATGGTAAGACGTAAAGATGAGAGCTATTAGTAGCTTCTTTTCGTTGGTGATCTTCTGTTTGTCTGGTTTCTGTTGCTTGATTTTCGCTAGTTTGCTTGGATACAACAGCGGAAGTTTGGTAAAGATCGCGATTTTTAATTGCTAATAAATATGAAAAAACTACTCTTTCTACCCAAGCTCTTTCAGCAGGAGCTAATTTAAATAGTGCTGGAGTTTCCATCTGTTCATTAATTTCAAAAACAAACGCTCTTTTGCTTAGTTGCAGAGAAACTTCTAAATTATGAGGACTAGTAGTACGTCTAAAAGTAAGTTGCTTTAAGCCAATTTGAGCCAATAATTTGTCTTGGCCTTGAGACTGATCTAATTTGACACTAATGCCTCTTTTAGAAATAGGGAACATTCCACCTCTAGCTTGATCTTTAAGTTCTGTTAATGGCGTGGTCTCATCCAAATCTAACTCAGGACGAAGAAAAGTCACAATGGCTGCCATTTCAGCTATTTCTAAAGGTTTAGTAGATGTATTAAGTAAATGAGGAAGATTAGCCTTAAGTTCTAAAATAGAAGCTGGGTCTAGTTTATCTAAATCGTTACGAGTAATATTTCCTCTCCAAGTAAGAAGACTATTTTCTTGATTCTGGGCAAATTGGGAGGGAATGACAAAGCCACCAAAATCGCCTTCTTTTTTTAACAAATCCAATTCTTTTTCCATGGCAAATTTAATTAACTCATTTGCCAATGGATCTGAGGCATAATTTTCTATTTTTTCACAAAATACTGGAAGATTATCTGTTTTTTTGGCCATTTCTATTCTAGAGTTAAATCCTGCGAATCTGAGAATTTCATCAAACTTTCGATCATCGCTAAGAGTATTGCTACTTTGCTCAAAGATTTTTTCTAAAATAGCCACTTTAATGATTGATTTTTTGACATTAGCCTGTAACTCAGATTGGCTAGTTTCTTCATTTGGATTCACACTGATGATTTCAACGACTTCTCCCAAATCATTAGTTCTGCCGATCATATCCTCTGCCACATATGCTCCTAAGGAAGTAAAAGTTTCTAGCACATACTGAGCCTGTTGACGTACTTGTAAATCGGGGTGGTGAATATGAGTGAACTTAATTACGTCAAATAAATCACAATAATCTTCTATTGCCTCTCCTTGCTGATCCTTTTTTGGTTTATCAATACTTAAGTCTTCAAATATTCTTAGGACCACTAATTGTTTTAAACTGTTTCTGCATTGTAGTGCTACTAAAGAAAGTTGATGAAGATTGTTAATAATTTTTTTAAATGGAAGTTGATCGATTTTTGGAATTGATTCTGGACTTTTTGATTGCTCGTGTCTTCTTTTTGAATTTGATTCAGAAGTTAAGCCATTTGCTTGCTGTTCAATTGCTCTTCTAGTTCCTCTTATTCTAGATGGAATTATTTTAGACTCTTCTAACAATGGAAAAATATCTTCACTCGTATTAAATGATTTTAGTTTGTTACCATTCTCTTGGACAAACTGTTTCAAAGTCGGGCTGAAAATTTTAAAATCAGTCATTCCCATGTTCATTGCCAAAGTTAAGGCATTTTTATATTTATCATTTAATTTAGGATTAGCACCTAAACCATTAATTAGAAAAGAGAATTCTTCCTGATTGCACCAGTAGTGTTCTTTTTTATCGGAGAGAAGTTCTGTGATTTTATCTAGGATTAATTCTTCAAATTCTGCTAAAAGAAGATCAGAGCGACTTGCGACTTCTGTTTTTATGAGTCCCAACTCTTTGAGATTTTGAGCTTGTTGAATTTGTTGATAAATTTCTGATTGCTCTATTTTACTCATAATATTATCTTGTCTTTTTTCAAGAAGAAAATTTGTGGTGACCCTAAGGTTTCTACATCCGAACCAAATTATAACAGATCTAGTTGATCTAATGAACACATTTTTTCCAGATGTAAAAAAGATTCAAAACTATGCCTGGTCCTAGTACTCCTTAATGAGAATTGAACCAGAAAGAAAAAACAGCGACGTGTAATATTTTACCTATTAACGTGCAATCGTTGCACAAGCGTATGCGGTAAAGAACAGTCTTCCTCAATAGTTTTATAAGGTAAATAAGTGTGAGTAAAGGTTGCAATGCTTTACACGTGAGGTCTTTATGGTCGTCGCGGAGGTCTTTGTGGTTGTTGCGGAGGTACTCCTCCTTGAAACATCTGGAAATGTTTGCCCCAAGATACACCAGTTTTACTTTCGTAAAGTTTTATAAATGGACTGATGCTAAAAAACCCGTTTAATAAAATATAGGCTTCCCATAGTAAATCCTTTAAACTACCAGAAGCAACAGATACTTTTAAATCTGTTAAATCTGCAATTTTTTCTGGCGTTAGTGGTCTCGAGTGTATTTTATGAGAGTTATAGTCGGAAAAGTAGGAAACCATCTTTTTTAATTTTTGACCATTCATTCTTTGACCAGCAAACATGTATTTTTTTAACCATGTAGATACCAATTCTTTTGAAAGTTTTTCAGAGTCATAGCATAATTCGAATAAGTCTAGTGAATATTGTTCAATCAGAGGTAGATATGCTGGTAGTACTTTGGCGCCATCCCTCTTGATTATGCTTTTTGCATGATCAAATCCATTTAAAATTGATTTTGCAGGGACAAAGCGCACAAGACCATTTTTTGCAGGGATCCCTACTTGAGGATCAACAGGACCTAAGGTTGCACTTGGATGTAACACAATATTATTTCCTGATAAAGCTAGCATTGTTGCTGCGGAATATGCTGAGTGAGGAATAAGAAAGTCAACTTGTTGAAATCTGCTTCTAAGTATTTCGACTATTCTTTCGGTTGCATCTGGTCTACCGCCAGGACTATGTATTAGCACGTCAACACTAGTTATTTCTGACGGTATTGAGTTGACTAAGTCAGTAAACCCATCAACGTCTGACAAGTCTATTTGATTTGGAGCCCCATCAGGAACATTTTCAATGAACTTAGTTGCATATACTAACAATGGTTTCTCTCTCAATGCTTCAATTTCAGAATAACAAAGCTTCCTTAAATCAAATAGCGTGGACGCTTGAATTCCTTGCGGTTGTTGTAAAAGTGGGGCGATGTAATCGTGCCAATCTTGAGTAGTTTTAAAAATCCTGCGTTGTTGTTGAGAGGATGGCATATCTATTAATCTCAAAGTCTAGTGTAGAACTAACTTCTGATGAGTTTGCATAGAAGCCTCGTCCATAAGCAATTTCTGCTTCACTAAGAATTGCCTTTGCCTTTTTATACTTTTTATAATATGTAAAAGATTCTGGGATTTGTTTTTGAATTTTTTTAGTTGCAATCTTACTTACGATCGTTTTTTTAGTAGTTGCCATATAAGTAAATCATATCACCTACGATTTAATTTTCTAGTAATAATAAACCCAGTGTCTGGTTCAAAAGTTTCTAGTGTTTAATTTGTCGATAGCTTAATTAAGGAGAATTCGTTAATACAGACATGTGATCTGTGGGGCTATTTTACAAGTAATTTATCCAAGTAGTAGTAAATCATCTAAGTATAAAAGAGAATTCAGTAAATATGTGTTGGATATATTAAAAATCAAAAATATAAATGAAGCTACTAAAACAAAAACACTTTATTCATATAAGAAACCGAAATTTTGTAGAGTCGTTATGTAGTTGGCGTGAAGTTACAAAAAAATCAGATACATTGTATAATTAACCTTCATAATGAAAAGCTGAGGATTGCATATTATATGGAAACTATATGTATATTAAAAAAGTATCGATAAAAAACTTTAAAAGTTTCAAAACTGAGACAGAAGTTGTTTTACAAGATGGATTAAATCTAATAGTTGGTCCTAATTCTGGAGGAAAAAGCAATTTGCTTGAATTAATCCAAGCATTCTTCAATGATGTTTTTTTTATGGATGCTAGCTTTGAACAAAACAATGAAAGCAATCCAAATAGATTGGTGGTAATAAAACCTTTTAAAGCTGTTCAACAACGTTCAGATGGCAATCAACTACAAAGAGTTTTTGATTCGCACGTAAATGGATCTGGTGAAAGCGTTCTTAAAGTTGTTTTAGCTATTACTAAAGATGATATAGATAATATAAATGAATTTAAAAAAACAATAGATGTTTTGGAAGATTTTGAGAATAAAGAAATTGGCTCAAATTTTATAAGCCAAGTAAAAAGAGGTTTTAATCTATCTACCAAATATGAAAGCTATGTAGATTCAGATTTACCAATCATTTTTACTCTTAGTAATGATGCTCAAGTAGATAGCTCAGTAAAAACAAATGATTTAGAGGGATTATTTCATTTTTTACGTTGGAGTAGAGTTATATTTAAGTTAGCCTGGTTTTATAAACTTTTTAGACCAGATTATGAAGTAAAGTTGAGACCGTATTTTTACTATATCTCACCCGCAAGGGATTTTTCCCTTTCAGAGAATGAACATATTATTGATTTAGCTCAAGTGAATGGAAACAGTGCAAATCAATTCACTCAGAGAAACATAAATCAGGAAAGTAGGATAAGTAATCTTGGTGTTTTAATAAGAATATTGGTTGAGAATTATTATTACGCTGGAAAGAAAAATAATCCAAGCAATGATGAGTTTAGAAAAATGTTGAATGATTATTTAAAAATGGATTTTTCAATAGCAACGCATGGAATAGAAACGCAAAATAAATACAAACTTATTTTCAGAAAAATAAGTAGTTCGTCTCTAAAACTAAGTTCTGGAGAAAGGGAATTTTTTAATTTATTGTCAACTGTATTTGCGCAGAACATACGTTCAGGAATATTGATTATTGATGAGCCAGAAATACACTTACATCCTAAATGGCAACATATTTTTCTTGATCTTTTAAAGAGTATATCGGTAATTAGAAAAATACAGATTATTTGTGTAACACATTCTGCATCATTTATCAGAAGAGATTTGCTTACAGGTATCATCAGAGTGTCAATGATAAATGATGAGAGTCATGTTTATCTTCCAAATAAAAGTCAAACGCAAAATACCACGATAAAAGATCAGTTTATGCTTGTTACGGCGTCGAACAATGAACGTGTTTTTTTTGCTGACAAGATAGTACTTGTTGAAGGTTATGCTGATAGAATCATTTTTCAAGCCATTTTAGATAAAGTTTATTCACAGGATAAACCAATAATTGAAATTGTTGATGTTTTTGGAAAATGTAATTTTGAAAGGTATAAAAACTTTTTATCGATTTGGGATATATCTACAAAAGTTATTGCTGACCTGGATTATTTAGCAATGGTGGATAGTGAAGCAAAAACAAAAATTTTTTCAGTTGAAGAAAAGAAGCTACAGAAAAAATTGGAAAAAAATAATAGCGAAGATGGAAAAAGTTTATTAAAGATCTTATCTCATATTTGCGACAGTGAAGTGGACGAAGTATGTGAAATCGATAAAAATCAGTTGTGTAGTTTATATAAATATCTTAATACACGTCATTCATCTTTGGTTGTAACTGGCAGTCAAACAGATATAGATTATTATGTTGAAAAAAATAAAAAAGATAATTTGTATTTTCTTAAAAAGGGAGAAATTGAAGATTACTTTCCAGGTATAGGAAAGTTTGATATCGATTCAGCTATTGATATTGGTGAGAAAATAAAATCAGGTGAGATTGCGATAGATAAAGAGTTAGCAAAATTAATAAAAGAAGTTGCTCACAGCTAATTTTTATAGATTCTTATATCTTTTAGGATACCTCTTTTTAAGATTAGAATTAGCTGCTTTTATTATATCTTTTCCCCAATCATCATTCTTTAGTTTGTTAGCCTTATTTGCATACAGTAGGCTTATGGGTTTATTCCATACTGATATTAGCCAAGCAATTAATATTGCCAATATTCCTACTCCACCGATAATGATGCCAAAAATTCCGCCATAAAACATGGTAAGAACTAGGATTCCAGCAATGAGAATAGAAAGACCTCTCATTCCTTCCTTTTGAGCGACTGCTCCGCCTATAAGCATGCTTAAAATCATCAATACAAGTATTTCAATCATATGTAAATGTATACTACCAGTAAGTCGACCAACAGTAAAGATTTTTAGAAACTGTAACCATGGTAAAAGTTACAGCAATCTCAATTAAAATAGGCAAAAACATTAAAAAGATCAGAGTAAATAAAGATATGACTCAGGAAGCATTAGCTTTTGATGCTGGAGTGAACCGAGCTTACATTGGATATATAGAACGTGGTGAAAGAAATCCTTCAACTGAAACATTATCTAAAATATCAAAAGCATTAAAAGTTTCTTTAGGTGATCTTCTAAATTAAAGCAAAAAATCTCAAAATAACGTGTTTTTATGCATAATTGCACATAAAACGCTGTGATTTTTGTATTGCCAATAAAACCAAGCAAGGCTAATAAGATAGTTTCCAGACACGGTAAAAAGGGAGCTATAGTGTTGGTTGTTTTCCTATTGCCTTCACATAGTTTTGGTCCCTAAAATTTTATGTAATATAAATTACGGGTAAGATTTAAATTTTTTTCAGATGACGGGAAAGCAAATCTAAGTGAATAGAATCTTCTAAGGTTCTATTTAGATTGGCTACCGTTCCATGACAATCAAAGAGGCAAGGAAAATATTAGGGAGAAAAGCAAAAGATTTGTCTGATGAAGAACTTCAACAAGATATTGATGCGGCAGAATTATTAAAGGAAATTTTTTTTAGTTTATATCTTTCCAAAAGAAAATCTATTCAGTAGCCATTCAATGTGCCATAATTCGGCACTATATGGAAAAAAGAGCAGTTATATACATTCGCGTATCAGATCCCTCTCAAATAGAAAATAACAGCTTGGAGACACAAGAAAAAGAATGTCGAAAAGCTGCTGCATCTCAGGGTTACGATGTTATTAGAATTTTTAGAGAAGAAGGTAGGTCTGCCAAGCATATATATACAAGATTAGAGCTAAGGAACCTATTTGACTTTTGTTCAATCAAGAAACATGGAATTAGTGCAGTTTTTGTTTATAAAACTGACAGGTTTAGTAGAAATGTTGAAGAAGGATTGGCTGCCATTTCAAGGTTAGCAAAGCTAGACATTGAAGTTATTTCAGTTGTAGAAGGTTATGAAAACAGCGCAATGGGTCGTGCTCTAAGAGTAATGATTATGGCAATGGATCAATTAGATAATGAGCTAAAGGGAGAAAGAGTGAAGGAAAATATGTTGGCTTGTTTCAGGAAAGGATTGTGGGTTTTCAAATGTCCAGTTGGTTACAAACGAAAGTATCATACAAAAGAGGAGAATAAGGGTATACCTCCAATAAAAGACCCCAATTTAGCACCAATCATTACAAAGATGTTCCAAAACGCAGCCACTGGTATTTACAGTAAAAGCCAGCTTGCGCGCATTATGAACTTGGAGGGTTTCAGTGAGCATTACAGGGTAGAGGCTGATCACAAAATTGTTGATGGTATCCTAGAGAAAACTTTCTACCACGGACTCATGTATGCTCAAAAATGGGATTTATATTCTCAGGGTAAACATGAGCCGCTTATTGATGAGACAACTTGGAAAAAAGCCTATCATTATCTCATCTTAAAAAAGAAAAACTACCAATATCATGATGAAGAACTATTTCCATTAAAAGGTACGCTTAAGTGTGAAATATGTGGGCATCCAATGACAACTTCCCCCTCAAGGGGTAATGGGGGGGTAGTGACTTACTATGAATGTCGCAATAAGGGATGTAAAAAGGTTCGTATTAATGCCAATAGTGCGCACCAGCAATTTAATGATTTACTTAGTAGAATACAGCCGACTAATAGAGTCATTACGCTTTTTCAAAAGATGGTATTTGTTGAGTGGGATAAAGTGATTAATAAGACTCGAAAACAAGCAGATATCATTGATGATCGTATTTATGCTTTCAAGCAAGAATTGAAGAGTATCCGCAAAGCCAAAGACGAAGGTTTGTATAGCATTGAGCAGGCTAAAGAAGAAGCTGAAAAAGTGAGTCAAGAAATTACAATATTGGAAGTAGAGCGTTCTGAAATAAAGTTTGAACAATACAATACAGAAATAATTAAAGATTTTACTGAAAGATTTCTGCGCGATCTTAATTTGTTATGGGAAAAGTTAGATCTACCTAAAAAACAGGCATTGCTTCAGAAGATATTCCTTAATACTTTGTTTGTATCAGAAGACAAAAAAATCCGAACAAGTGAAATATCTCCATCCTTCCAACTAATTGAGGCTCTTGGTGCCTCTGATGGTGAAAATGTGACCCCATGGGGAATCGAACCCCAGTTATCGGGATGAGAACCCGATGTCCTAACCGCTAGACGATAGGGCCGTTTAGCTTTGGAATTATAGCAAATTTGCTCGAATTTTGTAAACGTTACACTTCTTGCAACTTGGTTCGTCCATAATTTAAATTAATGATTATTACTTTGTTTCTTTTATTAGTAGCATTATTTTTATGGCGACCAGCACAAGTTCAGAGTTTTGACCATCAATTTTTATTAGAAAATAATTCTATAGATCTTGATTTCTCTAAGATAGAGACAGACACCAGCTCATTAGTTGATGATTCGCAGATTAATAATATTTTAGCTTTTACTTACAAAATCAAATTAAAAGATAGCGTGCCAGCAGATTTGCCACTTTTTATTGTAGTTTTTAATAAGCAAATCATTTTTTTCGCTGATAGAGAAATGATTAATGAAGATGTAAATGAAATAGAAATTGATGTTGCTGAATTTTTAACTAAAAATCCCAACAAGTGGCCAATTTTTTATAAAAATAATGTAATTAAAGATTTTGATCTGGAGGTAACCAATATTAGTTTAAGAAATGCATTCTCTACAGATAGAACATCAACCAAAATTCATGATTTAAATGCGATTAGAGAAAGAGATGGTTCTCTAACGATCATCTTTAATTTGGAAGAAACAAATAAATCCGTTCACTCTTATAAACTTTTTTGTCTTGATGAAAAAGAAGAAGTTGTAAGCTCAATCCCATTAAAACAAGAAAACAATTTTTTATGGCCTAGTTATTCTTTCTCTAACTTGCTAGCTAACCAGAAGAATGAACTAATTTTTAATTTATCAAAGTTTGATTGTGCTGGCAAACTTTACGTACTTGGTGATGATCAATTTATTTCTAATCAAACATTAATTGTTCAAGTGGAGGACTTATGAACCAAATTAAGATTGATTGTTTTGCTACCGATCAATCATGTCAATTAGTTTCTTTAGACCAGACTATTGAAGTTAATGATCCTTCCGAAAAAGAGGCCATTATAGAAATTAGCAATCAAGGGCCCAATCGTTGTTTTGCCAAAATGAAGGTTCAGTCCTTAACTTCCGATGATGATTTACAAGTTTTTGAGCTGAGTATTAGTAGAGAAAAGCAAATACTTTTTAATAGTAGTTTTGCAAATTTTTCAAAAACAGAAATTAATTTAGGAGAAATATTAGCTAACTCATCTGCAACTTATGTTTTACAAATGGATTTATTAGATCTGCTTTTAGAAGAAAAAAGCGTATTGCTTAATTTCACGTTGGTTTTTGATTTTACCTGTGAAGATTCTATTGAAGTTACTAATTATGAGGACAAAATTTCTGTTATGGAAAGTACTCCAAACGAAAAAGCTGTTTTGTCGGCTACTAGCTCAACGGAAATAGTAGATTTATCTTCAAAATCTGTACAAGAACCAGTCCATTTACTATTTTTATTGCCGATCTTGTTTGTCATAATTTTTTTTGTCATAATGAAACTTATTCATGGTCAAAAAAAGAAAAAAAAGACAAAAATTGGGGTTTGATTGGTGGGCTTTATTTAAACCTCAGGCCTCTAATCGCTATCGTTCTAAGTTATTGCATCCGCAGTCTTTAATGGTTTTATCCTTTGTATTATTGGCTTTTTTTGCTTTATTCAATGCTTTGAGATTTTTTCCAAACTTAGCAGACAAAGTATTGGGTTCTGATTCCAATATTAGCATTGATGGTTTATTGGAGAAAACTAATCAGGAACGTCAAAAAGCGGGTCTGTCAAATTTGGTGCTTAATAAAGAATTAAATCAAGCAGCCTTGGCTAAAGCACAAGATATGTTTAATGATCAATATTGGGCTCACACTGCTCCTGATGGAAAACAAGCCTGGGATTTCATTAAGGAGGCTAAATATGTTTATAAATATGCTGGTGAAAATTTGGCTAGAGATTTTAATAATGACAGTGAGGTGGTTGAAGCTTGGATGAACTCTCCATCTCATCGTGACAATATAGTAAATGAGGAATTTACGCAGATGGGACTAGCGGTGGTTACAGACACTTTAAAAGGTTTTAAAACTACTTTAGTAGTTCAAATGTTTGCCGTACCATCTTCGGTTTCGATGAAGGGAGATAACAAAGAAAACTTTTTTTTACCCAAAACAGCCGAATTACCCGTGGATGAAATGGAACCAGATTCTAATGCTCTAGTAGCTGGTAAAAGAAGCATTAATACTGAATTAATTTTGTCAAAAATTAATTTAACCAGAAGCTTTTTTTTGATTGTAGTTTTATTAATTATTTTAACCCTGATCTATGATGCCGTTATAGCTTCAAATAGAAAATACCAAAGATTGGTTGGACAAAATTTTGCTCACATAACTCTTTTAATTACAGTAGCCTTCTTGTTAATTTTGTTTAAAGGAGGGACGGTTTTACCATGAAAAGTTTTTTAAAAAAAAATAAATTAGCTTATTTAATTTTGTTTTTACTATTAGCTTCATTTGTTTTCGCTTTTATGCGAGTTTGGCCCAATAGACAATTACAACGCTATTTAACGATCGCTTTTGGTGTAAGTTATTTTTTTTGGGGTGTAATTACTCATCTTAAAAGTAAAAAGATCAATAGTGAGATAGTTTTTGAATATTTATCAATTTCTATGTTAGCTACGCTTATTATTGTTTTGATCACTTTATAAGTAATGGCTTGCTTTTAAAAAATAAGCGTGTTAGCCTTGACTAGCTAAACGGAAAGGTTTTATGGAAAATAAAAAAATGAAGGGAATTATTTTGGCTGGAGGAGCTGGCACTCGGCTTTATCCTCTCACCAAAGTGACTAGTAAACAGCTTTTACCTGTTTATAACAAACCCATGATTCACTATCCTTTAGAAACTTTGATTAAAGGTGGCATTAAAGACATCTTAATTATTGTTGCTCCAGATCATGCTGGTGATTTTTTAAAGTGTCTAGGCAGCGGTAAAGAATATGGTTGCCATTTCACTTATGAAATTCAAGATAAACCAGAAGGAATTGCTCAGGCTTTTTTGATTGGTGAAGATTTTATTGATCATGATAATGTCACTTTGATTTTGGGTGACAACCTTTATGAAGATGATTTCTCAGAAGCAATTCGTACTTTTAATGAGGGTGGACGAATTTTTGCCAAAAAAGTAGTTGACCCTCAACGTTTTGGCGTGGTGGAGTTTGATGAGAATAACAGAGCTATTTCTATTGAAGAAAAACCTCAGGTGCCGAAGTCAGACTATTCAGTGACTGGTCTTTATATTTATGATTCTACCGTGGTTGATAAAGTAAAAAGTTTGGCCTTTTCACATCGTGGCGAATTAGAAATTACCGACATCAATAATTTATATCTTAAAGAAGGTAGATTGGATGTGGCATTCGTTCAAGGAAGATGGTTCGACACTGGAACTTTTGAGTCGATGCATGAGGCAATTTCTTTTGCGCGAGATCGCTATCTAGCCAAAGAAGCTAGCTCACTGTAAAATGATTTTATGCAAAGATTGTTGGCCTGCTTGTTTGGATTTTTTCTATTGATATCTCCAGTTTATGCCCAGACTGTTGTAGATGAACAAGGCATTGCTGACAATGAGGTTTTAAAAACTGATTTGATTTGGCAAAAAGAGAGACTAGATGGAGAAATATCTGCCTTGAAGGCAACTTATCAAACCCAGTTAGAAAATTATTTATATCAAGAAAAGCTGTATAAAATTGCTTACGATCAACATAAGCAGTTACAAACCTTGGTTTCGATTGAAGACTTAACTCAAAAAGCCAAAGCCTTAGGTCTTTCTAGAGATGAAGTACTGATTAGCTATTTAGACTTATTAAGGTTGAACTTAATTGCTACAGAAGGTATAGAGTTATCCCTGAAGAGCAAATATTTAAGTCAACTCGAATCAAGTATTGTGTATCTTAAAGAACATCAGGAAAATCTCAAAAATTTCAATGATAGAGATGCGGTGTCTATCTCTTTGAGTACTTTTGCTAAAGATCAAAAAGATTTAGGTCAGCAAGCCAAGGAAGTACTAGTTTTGTTAGCCATTGGTAATTTACAAATGATTTATGACAAAGCAATTATCCTAAAAAAGGATATGGACACTTTTTTAGAAACTCAAGGATCCTTAAGCCTACCTGCTATAGGTAGGGCTAGCGATGAGACCAATCGCAGCTTGAGCTCGGCGAAGTTAAAGCTTGACGCTTTTTGGGCGGAAACTTTGAAAAGAAATGAAACCAATTGGTATTTGTCTAGATTTTATGATGATTTACCGAGGACGCTTAATCCCATTTATGTCAATTTATCTCAGTCCATATCTTATTTAAATGAATTATTAGATATCTAAAATTATGTTTGAACGTCAAGATTTTCAATCAAGCAATCAAACGGAGTTTGTTGATCAAGCTCAGTTTTTAGAAAAACAACGCACAGGTTTGTTGGATTTTCGTAATTTGAAAAAAAATAAAAATTTATTACCTTTTTCTATTTTAATTATTTTTGTTCTGTTATTTTTACTTGTGGTTATTTTGAAGGCTTTTTTGCCAGGTGATCAAGCAGAAATAGGTAAAACAGAAGAAGTTAAAGAAGAAGTCCAAGTTGACCCCATGCAATCGCGAGTCAATGAATTGCAAGAAAATCTTAAAACACACAACCCAACCAAACAAAGCTTACCATTTCCTCAGGTTGATTTAGAATTTAATATCAATTAGAATGCTTCTCAAGAAAACTATGTCAATTAATAAAGATTCTTATCTAGAAAAATTTGAAAAAACTTTAACTTTTGCGCAAAATGATTTTGCGACTTTACGCACTGGTAGAGCTAGTGCCCAACTTTTAGATGGGGTTTCTGTAGAAGCTTATGGAACGAAAATGGCCTTGAACGAAGTGGCATCTATTTCTGTACCTGATACTCAACTTTTAGTTGTTAAGCCTTGGGACAAAAGTCTTTTATCTGAGATAGAAAAAGGTATTCAATTAGCACAGCTCAATCTCAATCCGATTGTTGATGGCGATATTATTAGAATTGCGGTACCTACTTTGACTCAAGAAAGAAGATTGGAAATGGTTAAATCTTTGCATCAAAAAGAAGAGGAAGTGAAGATTATGTTACGCAATATTCGTGCTGAGAGTCGCAAAGAAATCGAAAAACAAGAAGGTTCTGTTGGTATAAGTGAAGACGACATTAAGACAGAAGTTGAAGAGTTAGACACTTTTGTTAAAGAGTATGTTGGCAAGTTAGAGGATTTATCTAAGCGTAAAGAGCAAGAGCTTTTAAGTATTTAGAATGCTGACTTTTATGACAGCTTTAATTTTTATTGTCATTTTATCTGTTTTGGTAATTATCCACGAGTTCGGTCATTTTCTTTTCGCTAAAAAAAATAAAATTAAAGTTCATGAATTTGGACTTGGCTATCCACCTCGTCTTTTCAAGTTATTCCGTCATCAAGAAACTGTTTTTTCTATTAACTTGATTCCTTTTGGTGGTTTTGTGCAAATGGAAGGAGAAAATGGACCAGAAGAAAATGATGATCAAAGTGGTTCATTTCATCACAAATCAGCGAAAGCAAGGTTGAAAGTAATTTTAGCAGGAGTGTTGTTTAATTTTATTTTCGGTATTTTAGCCTTCACCATTGTTTTTTATCAACTGGGCATTCCTAAACAGTTATCAAATCAGGCTCGTATTAGTCAAATCACTGAAAATTCACCAGCTTCAAAAGCTGGTCTGCAGGCTAATACCAACATTATAGCCTTCAAGGTAGATGAGCAGTGGATAGAAATGAATAATATATCTCAAATACAAGATTTTGCGAGCCATCACTTGGGAGAAAATCTATCGATTAAAACTTCTTTGCTTTGTAAAGAAGAAAAATGTCCCTCGGTTTATGAAGAAAAACAAATCTATTTAAGGACGGCAGCAGAAACTCCTGAAGGAGAAGGTTCGATGGGTATTATTTTTACTGACGTAATTTTCAAACATTATCCTTGGTACCTCATGCCTTTTATGACAATTTTTTATGCTTTTAAGCAATCAATAGATCTTGGAATCTTAATTCTTCAGTCTTTGTGGAAATTAATTCTTGATTTGTTTGCTGGGCGCGGATTGCAACAAGAAGTGGCTGGTCCGATTGGTATTATAGATCAAGCCAGTACCTATGGTTTCTTCGAGGGTGGATTCCTGAGCATTCTTAATTTTGCCGCTCTTTTATCAATTAATTTGGGTATTATGAACTTGTTGCCAATCCCAGCCCTAGATGGTGGTAGAGCGGTCTTGGTTTTATTGGAAAAAGTTTTTGATAGAAAAAAAATAGACAAAATTGCGCACTATTTAAATTATTTTGGTTACATTTTTCTACTTGCTTTAATGGTCGTAGTTTCTTTTAATGATATAAGAAATATTTTTAGATAGATTTATGGCAAAACATCGTACTAAAAAACTTCGTATTCGTGCTAAAGAGCATCGAACTGTGCGGTTGGAGAGTCAGAATTCTGAAAAGACTGTGCTCGATAAAGCTAGTCAAGAAGAAATTTTTAGTTATAGTCCTAAATTAATTGCTAAAGATTTGAAAAAAACTTTTTTATTAGTAATATTTATTTTACTTGTTTTGTTAAGCATTGCTTTAATATATACTTGAGGCTTAACTTTAAAATGAAAAAATGAAGAAAGGTTTTTAATGCCAAAGAAAAAATTGATTATTGCCTTAGTTTTGTACGTAGTGAGTGCTGGCCTGTCTTTTTTTGCCTTTTCTGCTTTTGGTGAGGGTACCCTTGCCAGTAGTCTCAACACTAAAAAAACCAATGAGCCAGAAGAAACTTTGCTTACTAGCTTGCTTAATATAGCTCCCGGCGAAGCTAAAGACCAGGCTTGTCCCTTGAATGGTGCTTACTACACCACGACTGAAAAAAATGCTTGGGAAACACGTCGTCCTCTTTACGTTATGATTGAAAACACCCCAGATTCTCGTCCACAAGCTGGCTTGAGTCGTGCAGACGTAGTTTTTGAAGCTGTGGCTGAAGGAGGAGTGACCCGTTTTGGAGCTTTATTTTATTGCGCAGCTCAATATCAAGAGCTAACTTTGGCTCCAATTCGCTCTGCTCGTACCTATTTTGTTGATTGGGCATCAGGATTCAATTTGCCAATGTATGTGCATGTTGGTGGAGCTAATGTAGCTGGACCAACTGATGCTCTTGGTCAAATTGGAGATTATGGATGGGAAGGTCAAAACGATATTAATCAATTTTCAGTGGGTTACCCAACTTTCGTTCGCAATTACAATCGTATTCCTGGTAAAGAAATTGCCACGGAACACACCATGGAAACCACTACGGAAGCTTTATGGGCAGTGGCCGCCAAACGTAATTGGACTAATATTACTCCAGAGAGAATGGTAGCTAGAAGAACAATTCCAGCTGCTTCT
Source organism: uncultured Pseudomonadales bacterium (assembly GCA_964511345.1). Lineage (GTDB taxonomy): Bacteria > Patescibacteriota > Microgenomatia > UBA1400 > PJMF01 > UBA1364. The sequence continues at coordinate 112,685 of CAZEEV010000001.1, forward strand.
TGGAGCAGTGCTTACAAGGGATGGATTTATGAAACAGAAATTCCAGCTGCAGGTTCAACCACCAAAATTGCCTACGATTTCTGGTCTGGATACAATCAATATTCAGTTGAGTGGAATTATGATGCTACTGCCGATGCTTATAAGAGAAATAATGCTGGTGAAGCTTTTACTGATATTAATAATAATGAACAAATTGCTAGTAAAAATGTGGTAATTTTGTTGACTACAGAAAAAGGACCGATTAATGAAAAGAAACATATGCTTTATGGCACTACTGGTCGCGGCAAAGCTTTGATTTTTAAACATGGTCAGGCACCTATTGAAGCTAATTGGGTCAAAGCAACTCGTGAAGCAGAACTGCAATTTGTTGATGTACGCGGCAAAGATGTAGAGTTGGCTAGAGGACAAGTTTGGATTTCAGTTTTAGCCACTGGTTCTGAAGTTATCTACTAGTCACATAAATTAAAAAATTAAAAGCTGGTGAAGTAGTATTTACTTCCCCAGCTTTTTTTGTTACTATTTGAATTGAGTACAAATTGACTTCAATTAAGGATTCTTTATGGCAGACTTAAGTGATTTATTGGTTTCCAAAGTAAGAGTAAAAATGCTATCGCTTTTTTTTGAAAAATCTAGCGACATGTTTTATGTACGTGAAATCACTCGTTTGATCAAAGAAGAAATTAATGCAGTGCGTCGTGAATTAGATCGCATGTTGGAATGTGGCTTATTGAAAAGTGAGCAGCGTGCCAATCGTCTCTATTATTATCTCAACAAAAAGTACCTCTATTTTCAAGAGTTACAAAGAATGATTATTAAAACTACTGGTCTTGGCAAAAAAATTAGAAAATATAGACGCAAATTAGGTGACGTTAATTATGTTGTTTTTACTGGGGCTTTTTTGAATCAAGAAAAATTAAATAAAGATGAATTAGACATTTTGGTAGTGGGTGAAGTGGTTTTGCCTGAACTAGAAGCCTTAATAAAAGCAGAAGAGAAAGAATTTGGTCGAGAAATTAACTATGCAGTTTTAGCTGCGGAAGAGTTTGAATTTCGTAAAACTCGCCGAGACCCATTCATTATGGAAGTTATGTACGGAGTGAGAGTAATGGTTATTGGAGATGAATTGGAATTTTGTCATCGAGAATTACCTACCATTTAATATTTGCCACATATGAAGAAAAAATCTTTAACTAAGCCTTTATTTTTAATTTTTTTCTTAACTGTTGCAGCTGGTTTTATTGCTTTGCCAGATCAATTTGGAAATTTTAAAAAACCTAAAATAGATTTTTATTTTTGGGGAAAACACATTTATAAAGATTATCAGCTGCGCAAAGGCCTAGATATTCAGGGAGGAATGCAAGTGGTTTTGGAAGCAGAAATGAATGATATTCCTGATGAAGATAAAGAGATTGCTTTGGAATCTGCTCGTGAGGTGATTGCTAAAAGAGTAGATTTATATGGTATTAGCGAATCATCAATTCAAACTTCTAGAGCTAATGAACAAAATCGTTTAATTATTGAATTGCCTGGCGTTTCTGATCCGGCTCAGGCTTTAGAATTAGTTGGGCGCACCGCTCTTTTGGAATTTAAGTTACAAAGAGAACTTACTCAAGAGGAAAGCATTGAGGCGACTGCATCACCACAAATTTGGCTCAATTCTTTTGTGGATACAGGATTAACTGGCAAACAGTTAAAAAAATCTCAGGCTCAACTAGATCCACAAACTTCTAAACCGATTATTTCTCTGGAAATGAATGAAGAAGGTCGAGAATTATTTGCTGATATTACCAAAAACAATGTTAACGAAGTTTTGGCTATTTTTGTTGATGGTATGCCAATTATGACTCCTGTCATTTCTACGCCGATTTTAGATGGCAAGGCAGTCATTAATGGTGAATTTAGTGTCGAAGAAGCCAAAAATCTAGCCATTCAATTAAACGCTGGTGCTTTGCCTGTTAATATTAAAGTTTTGGAACAAAAAACCATCGGTGCTAGCTTGGGTGACGAATCCATCCAAAAAAGTGTCAAAGCTGGTTTGATTGGTTTGTCTTTAGTTTTATTATTCATGATTCTTTATTATGGTTGGTTAGGTTTTGTAGCCAGTTTCTCCTTAATTATTTACGCCATTTTGACCATTGCCCTCTACAAAGTTCTAGGCGTAGTTTTGACTTTACCAGGCATAGCTGGCTTGATTTTAACGATTGGCATGGCGGTGGATGCTAATATTTTAATCTTTGAGAGAATGAAAGAAGAATTGCGAGTGGGTCATCCTTATGCTCGAGCCATGGAATTAGGTTTTGGTCGTGCTTGGGATAGTATTAAAGATGCTAATTTAGCTTCGATTTTCACCGCTTTGGTTTTAATCAATCCATTAAATTTTGCCTTCTTAAATACTAGTGGCATGGTCAAAGGTTTTGGTCTAACTTTTCTGATTGGTACGCTTTTGAGTTTATTTACAGGTGTAGTCGTTAGTAGATTATTGTTAAGAGCCTTCTTGCCAATTTTTTTGAAATTAAGCAGAAAAAATGAGGAACCCTGAGCATGAAATTAATGAGATTCAAAAAAATTTATTTTTTAATTTCCTTAACTTTTTTAGTTCCAGGAATAATATCTTTATTGTTATTTGGTTTAAAACCAGCCATCGATTTTACCGGAGGTTCATTGTTGGAGCTACATTTCACTGATCAAAGCAAAACCACTTTGCAAGAAGATGATTTTAAAAATACTTTGTCGCAATTTTATGAAGCTAATGTGGTCCAAAATTCTGGAGAAAATAAAATGATTATTAAGGGTAAGGAAATTAATAATCAAGAGAAGGATGAGCTTATTAATAAGTTGAGTCAAAGTTATGGCTTATTGGAGGTTCTACGTTTTGAAACTGTCGGGCCTATTTTGGGAGCAGAATTATTAAAGAAAACTTTAGTGGCAGTGGTTTTAGTAGCTGGCATTATTACTTTTTATGTGTGGAAACAATTTAGTGAGCTTAAATACGGCGTTTGTGCAGTTTTAGCCATGTTGCATGATTCCTTGATTTTAATTGGTGCCTTTAGTTTGCTGGGTCATTTTTTTGATGTCGAAGTTGACGTTTTATTTGTTACTGCTTTGTTAACCACACTCTCTTTTTCTATCCACGACACAATTGTGGTCTATGACCGCATTAGAGAATTAAAGCGCAAACATCCGCGCTCTGACTTAGAAGAAATTGCCAATGCCGCAGTTTTGGAAACCTTAAGTAGATCGATTAATAATTCAATGACCATTATTATTATGTTATTAAGCTTGGTTGTTTTGGGTGGGGATACGATCCGTTGGTTCTCAATGGCTTTATTAATCGGTGCTATCACCGGTACTTATTCTAGTACTTTTACGGCTGTACCATTGCTTTTAGTAGTTAATAGAAAAAAATTAACTAAGTAGTTTTTTAGCTTCTTCAAGTAGTTGTTCTTTGGAATTTAACGCTGGATTTTCTAGCACTTTTTCTAATAATTTATCCAGGATTTCTCCCAAAATAGGTCCTGGTTTTAAATTTAGTTCGCTCATTAAATCATTGCCATTGATATTCAAATCATCTAAGCCCATTGGTTGATTTAGTTGCTCGATAATTCTCTGTTTCATTTCTTCTAAACGCCAACTAGTTTTTTTTGCTCCACTACCTAAGCGATCGCCTTCTCTCAAATCAAGAATGTCATCGATATTTTCAAATCCAACGCGACGAATAAAACGACGAATAGAAGCGTCCGAGTGGTGTTCTTGATAATGAAACATATGATAACGAACGAGAATAAAAACTCTTTGCACTTCTTTCTTATACAACCTCAGGCGATTAGCAATTTTACTTGCCAATCTAGAACCTAAAATATCATGATTATAGAAAGTAATTTCGTTAGTTTCTTCTTTGTAGGAAGGTGGTTTGCCAATATCGTGTAATAAAGTTGCTAAACGTACAACTGGATCTTTAGAAGGACAATATCTCAGTGCATCAATGCTATGAGTCCAAACATCAGTGGTATGGTGACCTTTTTGTTGCATATTAATACCTGGATAAAGTTCAGGTATGATTTGTTTTAACAAGCCAGTTTCATGGAGCATTTCTATACCTTTAGCAGGATTTTCACTGCTTAGAATTTTTAGAAATTCATCTCTAATTCTTTCAAAACTTACAAACCTTAAGGAATCTTTATGAAACTTGATGGCAAAATAGGTTTCTGTATCGATGTCCATATTGAGTTGGACAGCCAAGCGGATAGCGCGCAACATGCGCAGGGCATCTTCAGCGAATCTTTGATCTGGTTTGCCAACAGTACGAATAATTCTTTTATTAAGATCATCTTGACCATGATGATGATCAATTAGCGTAAATTGCTCTTTTTCGATTAGATAATTTGTTTGCAGTGCTTTTTCTTTAAAAATTTGCTGTAAATACTCTTGATTAACTTCAATTGCCAAGGCATTAATGGTAAAGTCTCTTCTTTCTAAGTCTTCTTTAATATTTTTCCCAAAAGTGACCTCTTCAGGACGACGATGATCTAAATATTCGCCATCGCTGCGGAAGGTTGTAATTTCAAAAGGTGTTAGCTTATTGGCAATTGGTTTTTCTTCATTTTCAACACTGTTAACTTTGTCTTTTAACGAGATATGAATTTTTTTAGCGTTTTTTAAATCAATAATTCTATTACTTGAGGGAGCGGCTTGCACAAATAGATGACTGAGATTTTTAACAGGCAACTGATGGTTTTGTTCGACGAGTTCTAATAATTTCTCATGGGTGATGCTGACGGTACCAAACTTATTTTCATAAAAACTATCTATGAAGATTTTTTGAATTTTTTCAGGAGTTGCATCAGTAGTAAAATCATAATCCTTAATTAACTCTGGTTTGCAATTCATCACTAAATCGCGCACTGCTCCTCCGACCAAAAAAGCAGTAAAACCATTTTTATTTAAAAGATGAAGGATGTATAAAATTTCAAATGGTAAATTCAAGCTCATAGCTTTATTATAAGTCTAAGTATCATGAAATGGCATATTCAATCCCCTCAAATTCCTGGAAATTCAGTTGAGCTTGAGAAAATTCTTTTAGAAAATCGTTCCATTCAAGATGTGGACGATTTTTTTAAGGGCAAGTCGCCTTTTAAAATTTCCATAGAAGAATTAGGAATTAAGCAAGCAGCGCTAAGTAAAATAAAAAAAAGACTAGCTCGGGCTAAAGAAAAGCAGGAAAAAATTGTTATTTTTGGTGATTATGATGCAGATGGAATTAGTGCGACGGCTGTTTTGTGGCAAGTTTTGCATGATCAGGGTTATCAAGTTTTACCCTTTATTCCTAATCGCCTTAAACATGGCTATGGTTTATCAGTTAAGGCTCTAAATGATTTAATGATCAAAGAGCCCGAAATCAGCTTAGTGCTCACGGTTGACAATGGCATTGTGGCGCATAAAGCCCTTGATTTTTTGGCACAAAAAAATATTGATGTGATTGTTAGCGATCATCATCAGAGTGATGGCAAAGCAATCAATGCTTTAGCAGTTTTTCATTCAAGTCAAGTTTGTGGTTGTGCTGTAGCTTGGTTTTTAGCCAGAGAGCTAAGTACAGAAGCGCAAAAAAAATTATTAATTGATTTACTGGGTTTGGTAGCGATTGCGACGGTGACAGATTTAATGCCGCTCTTATCACTAAATCGTTCTTTATTAATGTATGGTTTAGCTGTATTGCGAGCTAATCAAAATTTAGGCCTGAAAAGATTATTTAGTAAGGCTTCAATCGACGTATCAAAAATTGATGCCTATACGCTTGGTTTTCAAGTTGGGCCACGCATTAATGCTATGGGTCGTTTAGCTGATGGGATGGATGCGTTGCGCTTATTGTGCACTAAAAACGAAAAAAAAGCCGATGAGCTAAGTGATCTATTACAAAATACTAATGAAGATAGACAAAACCTGACTTTTGACTCAATTGGACAAGCCGAAAAAATTATTAGTGAAGAAAAAGATCAGACCTTAATCTTTTTAAGTTCCAAAGAATATCATGAAGGAATCATTGGTTTAATTGCTGGCAAGATGACTGAAAAATTTTCTAAACCAAGTATTGTTGTTAGCGTAGGCGAAGAAGTATCTAAGGCTTCTGCTCGTTCTTTAGCTGACTTTAATATTACGCAGTTCATTCGCTTATTTAAAAAAGATTTGTTAGAGGTTGGCGGACATCCTCTGGCAGCTGGTTTTGCTTTGGAGACCTCAAAAATTGAATTAGTCAAAAAAGCTATGCAGAGTAAAGCAAATGAGTTGTTGACAGGTAAGTGTTTGGAAAAAACTCTTGAAGTCGAGACCGTGCTGCCTACAAATTTATTGACTGTAAAAACTATCAAATTAATAGATAAATTTGCACCCTTTGGTTTGGCTAACTCTAAGCCGATTTTTGTTTTAGAAAAAGCTTTAATTAAAAACTATAAACTTTTAGGTAGAGAACAAGAACATTTGAAATTAACTATTGTTTTCGACGATTCCGAGCAAGAATATGAGTTATTAGCTTGGGGGCAAGCCAGTAAACTTTCGGAATTCCAAATTAATGGATATTTCGATTTAGCAGTGACCTTAGAACTTAACGTCTACCGTGATCTTGAAAAGATGCAATTAGTTTTAAGAGATTTCAAAAAACCGAGGCATTGATAGCCTCGGTTTTTCAAATTTTAAAGTGAGAAAATTTTTAAAGATGTTTCTCTAACATAGTTTCCACTTGTTCGATAGGTAGAGCACCTGGAATAAGTTCAAAACCACCCTTTTTACTTATGATAATTGTTCCTGGAGTACCAGATATGCCAGCTTTGGATCCGCCAGCGGCATCATCTTTAACAACTTGCTTCATTTCACCTTTATCTAAACAAGCTTTCACCTGACTGCGATTGGCTCCTGCTTCACTAGCCAAAGCCAAAATGGTTTCTTGATCAACTTTTTTGTTTTCTACGTTAGCGCCGTAAATAGAGCCATCGGCCATTTTTTCATAGACGCTATCTGAAAATTTCCAGAAAGCTTCATTAGAACCATAGGTGGCAACGCATTCACTGGCTTCAGCCAAAGGTTGAGCATTGGGGTGAAAAGACAAGGGGAAGTGTCTGTATACCCAAGCAATATCATTTGGATATTTTTTCATCAACTCAACCATAGTGGGATGAAATTTATTACAGTATGGGCATTCGTAGTCTGAGTATTCAATCAAAACTACTTTAGCTTTTTCATTGCCACGAAAATGATCAGTTTTAGGATCAAAAGCTGATACGGCTTCTAGTTTTTTAGCAGCAGCAGCTTCAGCAGCGGCTTGATCATCGTTTTTCACCTGATTAGTGCCACTGGATTTTAAGATCTGATTTTCCTTCCAGAGAGAACCACCTAGAAAACCTAAAATGAAAGCAATGACTAATAGAATGATTAAAGAAAAATTGCTATTCACAAAATCGCTAAATGCTTTGAAAGAAAATCTCTTCAAAGTGGACGCTGTATTCTTAGGAGCATCTTTTTTTAGAGTTTTTTTTGCCATAAGGCCTTTCTATAAATATTATAATAAAAGTAGATTACAATATGCCTTATTAGTAAACATTTTACAAGCAGAAATTACATGCAACAAAATCGGTTCTTGAGCATTTATGAAAAAAATCAGCTTTTAAAGTATGGTTTTAAGGAGCAGGATCTATTGACTCAAGGTGAATTACCGGTTGAATATTTAACTGGTTTGGTTGAATTCTGTGGTTTGACACTTAAAGTTAATCGTAAAGTGTTAATTCCAAGAGTTGAAAGTGAAGATCTAGTTGCATTGATCAGCGATTTTTCTATTTCTTTGAAAAATAATCTTTCTTACTTAGAAGTGGGTACTGGTAGTGGCGCCATTAGTTTGGCTTTTTTTGCTTTTTTATTAAAACAGAAAAAGATTTCTCAAATCGATCAATTTCTAATTAGCGACATATCTCAAGATGCCTTGGCTTTGGCAAAAAGAAACTTTTATGATTTGTTTGATCAGCAGTTGATAAAGAAAATTAAACTTCTAGAAAGTAATTTGCTTGATGGTTTCGCAAGTAATAAATTTAATTTAATAGTGGCTAATCTGCCATATATTCCATCAAGTTTAATTAAAAGTCTAGATGTAAGTGTGCGAGATTATGAACCATTATTGGCTCTAGATGGTGGGTCAACTGGTTTTGACTTGATTAATCAGTTTTTGGAGCAAGTTACTAGTCAAAATGTTTTAGCTAGCGAAGGTAAAATATTTTTGGAAGTTCACGAAACTCATGATTTTGAGTTTGTCAGAAAATATTTTCCAAATATCGAAAAAAACTTTTCAATTAAAGAAGTTGAGGATCAGTTTGGACGACATCGTTTTTTAATTCTTGCCAAAAAAGGTTAAATCTTATTTCTTCTCGATTTGCACCACGATATCATTCATGTTTTTAGGAAGTTTGTCCAAAATTTGGTTAACTTTAGGACCAAGTAAGGGAACGAGAATTTTGGCTAAGAGTAACAAAATAATAATATTAAAAAACCAAACTCCAGCGCTACGAGCAATGCCAGCTACAAAATTTTTTTTGACAATAGTCCAATTGCTGACATTGTAGAGCGTGTTTTGTTTTTTTAAGAATTCTTTAGCGATTTTAATCATTGAATTATTTTAACTGTTATTTTTCTTTTTAGCTAGGTTTTTCGTTTAGTGTTATACTTACATGCGTCTTTAACAAGGCTCATTTCAAAAGAGTTCGAAAATCAAAGAAAGGACAAAATGTCTTCTAAGAAGCAATTCAAATCCGGTATTTGGGAAAAAGAGATCAATACTAGAGATTTTATCTTTAATAATTTTACCCCATATGATGGAGATAAATCTTTTCTTGTAGGACCAACAAGCGCGACTAAAAAACTTTGGGAGCAATCAAGCGATTTGCTTAAACAAGAAATCAAAAATGGTGGTGTTTTAGATGTAGATACCAAGACCATTTCTTCAATCACTAGCCATAAACCAGGCTATCTAGACAAAAAATTAGAAAAAATTGTTGGTTTTCAGACAGATCAACCTTTAAAAAGAGCCATGAAACCTTATGGTGGTATCAGAGTTGTCGAAGCTGCTTGTGAAGAGAACGGCTATAAAGTTGATCCAGGTGTTTCAGAAATTTTTAATAAATATCGTAAATCTCATAATGATGGTGTTTTTGACGCTTATACCAAAACCATGCGCCAATTACGTTCAACCGGAATTTTAACTGGTTTACCAGATAATTATGCTCGTGGTCGTATTATTGGTGATTATCGTCGTGTAGCTTTATATGGTATCGATCGCTTGATTGAGGCTAAGAGCGCAGATAAAGATGCTATTGATGGAGTAATGACTGATGATGTGATTAGATTGCGTGAAGAAGTCAGTGAACAAATCAAAGCTCTTAAAGAAATGAAAGAGATGGCAGCTAGTTATGGTTTTGATATTTCCAAACCAGCGAAAAATGCGAAGGAAGCGATTCAATGGACCTGGTTTGGCTTCTTGGCTGCTCTTAAGGAACAAGATGGTGCAGCCATGAGCTTAGGTAATGTCAGTACCTTTTTTGATGTTTACATCGAGAGAGATTTGGAGAATGGTAGTCTGACGGAAGTAGAGGCTCAAGAATTAATCGATCATTTCATCATGAAATGTCGTTTAATCCGCCATTTACGTATGGATGCCTATAATGAGCTTTTTGCTGGCGATCCAACCTGGATTACTGAAGCTGTTGGGGGCTTTTTTGCCAATGGTCAACATAAAATCACTAAAACTAGCTTCAGATTTTTACAAAGTTTATACAACATTGGTCCAGCTCCAGAGCCAAATCTAACCATTTTATGGTCAGATAAATTGCCTGAAGGTTTCAAGAAATTTTGTGCTCAGGTTTCGATTGATACTTCTTCGCTCCAATATGAGAATGACAACTTAATGCGCGATGTCAGCAGTTGCGACGATTATTGTATTGCTTGTTGTGTTTCGATGATGGAAACCGGTAAAGAAATGCAATTCTTTGGGGCTCGTTGTAATTTAGCCAAAGCTTTATTGTTAGCTCTTAATGAAGGTCGCGATGAAAAAAGTAGTGAATTAATTGTGCCAGATATTGCTAAAATGCCTGATGGACCAATTGATTATGAGGAGTTTAATAAGCGTTTTAAGAAAACTGTCGCTTATCTAGCTAAAGCTTACGTCAACACCATGGATGTGATTCATTACATGCACGATAAATATTATTACGAAAAAGCTCAGATGGCTTTGATGGATACTAAGGTCAAAAGAAACATGGCTTTTGGTGTCGCCGGTTTAAGTGTGGTGGCAGATTCTATTTCAGCCATTAAATTTGCCAAGGTAACTGCTGTTCGTGACGAAAGTGGCTTAACCAAGGAATTTAAAGTTGAAGGCGAATATCCAATGTATGGTAATGATAATGATAAGGTCGATTCGATTGCTCAGCAATTAGTTAAAGACTTTAATACTGAATTAGCTAAGCAACATATTTATCGTGATGCAACGCCAACTTTATCAGTTTTAACTATCACTTCCAACGTGGTTTATGGCAAGAAAACTGGAGCTACTCCAGACGGTCGCAAGGCTGGAGAACCTTTTGCTCCTGGTGCCAATCCCATGCACGGTCGTGATCATTCGGGAGCAATCGCTTCACTTAATTCAGTGGCTAAAATTGATTATAGATATGCCAGAGATGGAGTCTCTAATACTTTCTCCATTGTGCCTAAAACTTTAGGTGAAAATAAAGAGGCGCAAGTCAAGAATTTATTAGCAATGTTGGATGGTTACTTTAATAAAGGTGCTCATCATCTTAATGTGAATGTGCTCAATCGTGAGACTTTGGAAGATGCCATGGCTCATCCAGAGAAATATCCACAATTAACCATTCGCGTTTCTGGTTACGCAGTCAACTTTATTAGATTAAGTAAAGCTCATCAGCTGGAGGTGATCGCTAGAACATTCCATGCCAGCATGTAAATTAAAAGTTCATTCAATTGATACTTTTGGGACCCATGATGGTCCAGGTATTCGTTTGGTGATTTTTACTCAAGGTTGTCTTTTCAGATGTGCTTATTGTCATAACCCAGATACTCAAGATTTGGAAACAGGCAAAATGAGAATAATTGAAACGTCTGAAATACTTGAGCTTTTAGAAAAAGAAAAAACTTACTTTGGTAAAACTGGTGGCTTAACTGTTTCTGGTGGTGAACCAACTTTGCAAGCTTCAGTCCTAATCGAGCTTTTTCAAGAATGTAAAAAACGTGGTTTTAATACCTGCCTAGATACTTGTGGTGCTGTTTTTAATCAAACAGTTAATCAACTTTATGATTTAACAGATGTGGTGATGCTTGATGTTAAGCATATTGATCCAGTTTGGCATGAAAAGCTAACTAAATTTAGTAATAATAACGTTCTGAAAAATGCTCTTTACCGCGAACAAAGTGGTAAAGAAATGTGGCTGCGTTATGTTTTGGTGCCTGGCTGGACAGATCAGGAAGAATATTTAGAAGCTTGGGCTAAATATTTTGCTGATTACAAATCAGTAACAAGAGTGGAAATTATTCCCTATCACAAATTAGGGGTTTTTAAATATGAGGCTTTGGGTCGCAAATATGAGCTCGATGGCGTAGAACCACCGAATAAAACTGAGACTGCCAAAGCAGAACAAATTTTTGTAAAGTATCTAGGTAAGAAAGTTGTAGTGGTTTAGGTCATTTCAACACATAGAAAGAAAATTATGAATTTTGATGCTATTTTTTATCCCAAAGCCATTGCCATTATTGGTGCTTCTAGTCGAGAAAAAACAGTGGGTAATGATGTAGTTAAAAATTTAGTGAGGCAGGGTTACACTGGCCAAATTTATCCAGTTAATCCAAAAATAGAGGAACTTTACGGTTTAAGGGTTTATCCTTCAATTGAAGAAATTGATAATGATGAAATCGAATTATTGGTGCTAGCTATTCCAGCTAAATTTGTAGCAGAGGAGATTAAGAAAGCCTCTAAAAAAGGTGCCAAAGCAGCGATTGTTATCTCAGCTGGTTTCAAAGAGGCTGGTAATTTAGACTTGGAAAAAGAATTAGCCCAAACTTGTAGAGATTTGGATATTACTCTGGTGGGCCCAAACTGCCTGGGAACTATTAATGCTGAGATTCAAATGAATGCCTCTTTTGCTAGTGTGATGCCGCCAGTTGGGGATGTGGCCTTCATGTCACAAAGTGGCGCACTTTGCACTGCAGTTTTAGATTACGCCAAAGATTTGGGAATTGGTTTTTCCAAATTTATTAGTATTGGTAATAAAGCTGCTTTAAATGAATTAGATCTCATCAAATATTTACATGCTGATAAAAAAACTAAAGTGATTTGTATGTATGCAGAATCACTAGAAAATGCGCCGGAAATTATAGAGGTTTTGCGCAAGTTAAATCGAGGCAAAAACCCCAAGCCAATTATTGTTCTTAAATCAGGAAAAACTGCTGCTGGAGCTGGAGCAATTGCTTCTCACACAGGATCACTCAGTAGTGGTGATAGTGCTTATCAGGCTTTATTTGCTCAAGCTGGCATGATTCGTGCCAATAGCGTTAGCGAACTTTTTGATTTAGCGCAAATTTTTTCAATGAATGATTTACAAAAAGTGAATCATATAACTATTGTAACTAATGCTGGGGGTCCAGGAGTTTTGACTACCGATGCAGTGATAGAGAATAATTTAGAAATGGCAGTGCTTGCACCAGAAACTGTTCAAGAATTGCGAAGCTTTTTACCTGCCGCTGCTAGTACGCATAATCCAGTTGATGTTTTGGGTGATGCGGTTGGTGAAGTCTATAAAAAAACACTTGAAGTTTTAGCTAAAGATAAGAACACCGATGCTATTATCGTGCTTTTAACGCCTCAATCAATGACAGAGCCAGTAGAAACTGCTCAAGCGATTGTAGCTATGCGCCACCTTAGCCAAAAACCAATAGTCGTTAGTTTGATGGGTAAAAAGCTGGTAGCTGAAGGCGTTAATATTTTGCGTGAGCAAAAAATTGCTGCCACTGCTTTTCCGGAACCAGCAGCTATGGCTATGGGTAAATTTGCTAAATTTGCTAATTGGAGCAAAAAACAAAACGAAACAATTTTAAGTTTTAATGACGTTGACAAAAATAAGGTAGCTGAAATTTTTGCTCAAGCCAAAGCTAAGAAACAGACTTCTTTTCCAGAGGCAGAAGCGATGGAAATTATGAGAGCATATAATTTTCCTTTAATGAAATCTGCGGTGGTTAAAAGCTCGCAAGAGGCCTTAAAAGTGATGCGGGAATTTAAGTGTGAAGTGGCTATGAAAATTGTTTCACCAGATATTTTACATAAAAGTGATGTCGGTGGGGTCAGCTTAAATGTGACCGTTGATACCGTAGTTGATGAATATGAGGCGATGATGAAAAGAGTGGAACAAAATAAGCCCAACGCAAAGTTAGAAGGCGTTTTATTATTGCAAATGGCTAAAAAAGGCACAGAACTAATTTTAGGCATCAATAAAAACTCTTTAGGCACCATGTTAATGTTTGGTTTGGGTGGAATCTATGTAGAAGTTTTTAAAGATGTGAATTTTGCTTTTGCTCCGCTAACCAGAGAAGATGCTTTAAGCATGATCAATGGCCTTCGTTCTAGTAAGTTATTAGAGGGCGTGAGAGGCGAAAAACCAGTCGATAAAGAAATTCTCATTGAAACGATTGGTCGTTTAGCGCAGTTAGTCAACGATTTTCCAGAAATTGTTGAGCTTGATATTAATCCTCTTTTAGCAAATGCAGATGGGGTGAAAGTGCTGGACACAAGAGTTGTTATAGAGTAAATGATATAATTGCTTGCCTTATGAAGTCAGCTATATACGCTTTTTCTGGTGACCCAATTACTTTTGGTCATCTTGATATTATCAAACGTGCTGCGGCTGTTTTTGATCGTGTGGTGGTAGCAATTGGGATAAATCCAGCCAAAAAATATCTTTTCTCTCAAGAAGAGAGAACAGAGATGGCTAAAAGATCTCTCTTTGACTTGAAAAATGTTGAAGTTAAATCTTTCAGTGGCATGTTGGTTGACTTTGCTTATGAAAACAATATTGATGTCATTGTTAAAGGTGTGCGCAGTAATCATGATTTTGAATATGAAATGAGTCTACATAATTTAGGAGAAAGTCAAAAACTTGGCATTGATACTTTTATTTTGTTTGCTAGACCAAGCTTGGCTCATATTAGCTCTGGAGCTGTCAAAGAGATTCAAGAAGGTCAGGGTTTAATTCAAGACTATGTACCAGCTTATGTGAAGCAGTGTGTAGAGGCTAAATTAAGTGGCCAATATATTGTTGGTTTGACGGGCGAAATTGGTTCAGGCAAATCTTATGTTGGACAAAAACTAGTTGAGTTGGCTAGAAATCTAAATTTAGATGCTCACAACATTGAGCTTGACCATTTGTCTTGGCAAATTCAATCTGATTTAAAAGAAGAAAAATACGAAATAGTCAGAAAACAAATTATTGATACTTTTGGAGCAGAAGTAGCCAATTTAGATGGCAGTATCAATCGTAAAATTTTGGGAGAAATTGTTTTTGCTGATCAAAAAAAACTAGAGCGACTCAATGAAATTATGGAAACTCCAATTTTAGTGCGTTTGCGTAGAGAATTAAAAAACAAAAAAGGATTAATTTTTTTAAATGCCGCTTTGTTAGCTGAGGCAAAAATGAGTCAGCTATCTAATTACAATACCATTCTTTTATCAGTTGGAGAAAAAAGCCAAAACCAAAGATTATCTGACAGAGATTTGAGCCAAGAACAAATTAAAAGAAGATTGATGAGTCAATATGATTTTGCTAGTAAGAAAAAATCTTTAGAAGCAGAAATCAAGCAGCATCAACAGGGAAAATTATGGGTTCTAGATAATAACGACGTTCCCGACTTGGAAATTAAGAAATTATTACGAGACCTTTTGTCTTATTTTAGCTTGGATCAGCAAGCCTAATTTGAATTTAATCAGTGAGTAAAGAATCACGCAAATAAGAAAGATATAGACAGGAAATCCCCAGTGGGCAAAAGTCCAATCTTTAATAGCTAATAAAGTTATCCCAGCATTGATCATACCAAATAAGAAAATTAAGCTGCTTTCGGTTTCTGGTTGACGATACGATTTGATGACAGTTGGAATTGAAGCAAGTCCATCCGCTAAAATCGAAAACAAAATCGCTAAATTACCCTCACCGGTAATTTGCCAAATGATAATGGCGAACAAAGAAATGGAGCCGTAAACATAATCCATTTTTTCTAGTTTCCAATAAGATTTTTTATTTAGAAAAGAAGCAATGACAATTAAAAGTGGATTAAAACCTGTCATAAAAGTCATCAATGAAGTTAAGCCCACTCCTTTATCTAACTCTGCAGCAAAGGCAATCATTGGTGCTAAAGCCCATAAAAACCAACTTACTCTATTAGGTTTGGTTTTGCCCTTGATAGTGTTAATAAGGTAATTAAGACCTCCACTAAAAGAAAGTAGGGCTCCTAAAATAATAAATCTTTCATCAATCATGTGAACATTCTAGCACTAAGCTATTTCTATCGAAATAGGGCAGTGATCAGAACCTTGGATTTGACTGTGAATTTTTGCTGATTTTAATTTTTCTTTAAGATTTGAACTAATGAAAAAATAATCAATTCTCCAACCCACATTTCTTTGTCTAGCTCCAGAACGTTGACTCCACCAGGTATATTGATCTTTCTGAGTTGGATGAAGAGCGCGAAAACTATCGATAAAACCCAATTCCAATAATTTATCAATCCACATTCTTTCTTCTTTTAAAAAACCTGAAATTAGTTCATTGTCTTTTGGTCTGGCAAGATCAACTTCTTGATGTGCTGTATTAACATCGCCACAAATAATAATATTTTTTTCTGTTTTTAATAATTTTTTAAGAAACTCAAGTAAAAAATTATAATAAGCCATTTTATAAGCCAATCTTTCTGAAGAAGCCTTGCCATTAGGAAAATAAATATTAAAAAGAGTAAAGTCTTTGTATTTAGTAATCAAAGTTCTACCTTCACGATCGAATTTATTTTCTTTAAGACCAACTTGTATGTTTTCAGGTTCTTTTTTAGTGTAAGTAACTACACCACTATATCCTTTTTTTTCTGCCCAAGCGAAATAACTATGATAGGAATCAATATTAGTTAGATCAAAAGTAAGCTGATCTGGGGAAGCTTTGGTTTCTTGTAAACAAACAATGTCAGCATCGCTATTTTTCATCCAAGTAAGAAAACCCTTTTTTAAAGCAGCGCGGATACCATTTACATTCCAAGAATAAATCTTCATATAATATGGATTATAGCGTATATTTAAGACGTTGTTTTATGAACGAAATTGATCGCTTAATTTATTTAACCATTGCTTATAGCAGTTGTTTTTCATTTGCTTTAAATAAAAGTGAGATTCTCAGGCGTTTACCTCTTTCTTCCAACCTTAAATATTTATTTGATGGAGAGAGCAAGTCTCCAGAAAAAATATTAATTTCAGAGCAGAAAATAAATAATTCTTTAAAAAAATTGCTAGAGCTGTCATTAATTAAAACTGATGGTGAATATTTTTATTTACAAAAAAAAGACTTGCAAAATAGAAAACAAAGAACAGCTTTTTACGATTTGAAAAATGAAGAGGCAATGACTTTTGTAAAAATAGCTAAGAATATTCCTTTTGTTAAAGCAGTAGCTTTAACTGGATCAGCGGCTGTTGGTAATGCTGTCAAAGAAGATGATTTAGATTTCATGATTATTTGCCAAAGTAACACACTTTGGTTAACACGTTTTTTATTAATTCTTTTAATTAAATTAAAAAACAAAAGACCAAAAGTTAATAAGCCAGGAGCATGGTGCGTAAATTTATTATTAGATGAGCATGATTTAATTTTAGATAATGAGCGAAGAGGATTATATGAAGCTTATGAAATTCTACAGATGAAATTTGTTTTTGATCGTGGTGGATATGAAAAACTTTTTTTAAATGCTAACAATTGGCTTAGAAAATACTTAGCTTTTTATGGTAATTATAAATTTGGCGAATATAAGGAAAACAAGTCTTTTTCATTGATCAATCAACTATTCTTTTTTGTACAAAGAATTTATCGTTTAGCTATTTTTGGCAAAGAAAGTTTTTCATTGAGTCCAACTCAGGCTTTTTTTAATGACATTGATTTTAAAAATAAGCTGCAAGCCAGTTTGGAAAAGAAAATAATTATCAAGGAGTAATTAGTAATGAATTGTAAGAATTGCCACTTGCAATGATTTTTCATTTTTGTTAGTTTGATTGTTGCTGTGGAATGTAGTGAAAATCTACGACTGTGCCGCAACGGTGATTCTCATTAAGAGATTAGTCCGATCTTCAGCAAAAAAGAAATCTTGACGAGCATCGAAGTAAATTGAAAAGTGATATTTTTTAGAATCGATGCTCCCCTAGAGGGAGCTTTTTTGTTCAAAGACCATTCCGCAACGATTTAGTAATTATAAAAATCCTCATAGAGTCTATTTCTCTATGAGGCTAAGAAAGGTAGAAATGAACAGATCAGCTCTCGAAATGGCAGCAAGTATTGGGGTCGACCCAACACAAATGAATGAACAATGGAGATCGCTTAATGGTATTAATTTATCGTCGGCACTAAAAGATTTGGGGAAAGAAATTAACATTAGTGATTTGCAGTGGAATACAATTCTGGCTCAAGCAGGGTTAGGATTAATGAACAGCTTGGATTCCAGAATTGTTTCATTACAAAATAAAGCTGTTGAGCAAGCAACTGCCATTGAATTAAGACAAATGTTTGGCAAACCATTGTCTTTATTAGCTATGCCGGTTTTTGTCGAATTAGAAAAAATAGAGGTTGCTTCCAAGGTTTCTTTGAAAGAAGAGTCAATTTCCATGTCTCAAATTTGGGAGCAAATTAACAATCGCTTGCTTTATATGATTCAACTTTTTTTAGCTGAAAGAATTAACTCATTGGAAGAAGAAAAAAAGTCTCATGAAGAAGCTTTGAAAAATTCAAAGGCGGAAGCTGAAGGAATGCCTGCTTTGGCAGAAACAAGCAAAGAAGTTGGGGAGCAGTTTGATAAAAAATTTAAAACGTTAGATAAAGAAAAAGAGTCTTTATTAAATATTTTTAATAAAGTAACAAAAAACATAGCTGGTTCGATTGAAAATGTATTTGAAACAACAGTTTTTAGTGCTAGTTTGCAAAGTGTTAATCCAGCGCCAGTTCAGTAACTCTGGAACAGAGTGATAAGAGAGATAGGCGTTTCTAGATAAAGACAATTAGTTTTGAGAAATTTGCAGTTTGTGAGACCTCCTGTATTCTGGCAGTATCTTTTCAAGCCATTTTTTCTTCCCATTGCCTTTTTTTATTTCAGTTTCTCCTTCTTCAAATAGAAAATGGTCCTCTGTATATGTACCATTAGGTTTTATATATCTAATACCAATTACAAAGCAGTTTTTTCTTGAGATTGGTATTGAAAAGCTTTTATTAACAATTTTATGATTTGCTGGTCTCAACCCTGTGCCTTGATTTTGTAACAATTCTATGGCTTTATTGAATACTATTTTTCCATTCTCTTTGGTCTGATTTGCGTAATAGTTATCACTACAAATTTTTAGTTCATCATATGGATTAAGTTTTTGACTTGACATAATTATTTTTCAGTTTTCTATTTATTAAATCATCAGGTAATTTTTTTACTTAGCTGTAAAATCTCTAGAGTTTTTTCTATACTCGCTGTTGCTTCTTAATTCTTTTTAATTCAAAAATACTTTTTTGCTCACCCACTGGCAACTTTTCTTCTATTATAATCCCGATACCAGAAAGTAATATGTCACAGGTTTTATAAAAAATTGTTGTACAAAAATCATCCAAATCTTGCTCTTTTGATAATGGCCGATTATTGACTTTAATTGGCATTGCCTTTGATTTGATTACTCCAATTTTTGAATTATCATGAACAAATTGAATATTTATCGTGCCAGTTGAAAGTGACCCAGCGTGTACTGCGTAATTCCTTCTAGATTTAGTCCCATTGTCGTTCTTAAACTCATTGATGAGTTGAAGAAAAGGTTGAGAATCGAGAAATTGTTTAATTTGAGCCCCGAATCCTGAAACTTTATCAATTTGATTCATTTCATTGATTAATTTCATTATGTTGTCTGACTTAAAACCAATTATTGATGAAAAAATAATCGCCAAAATATCCAATGAACTTCTTAGTGTCACAAGCATTGCTTCATAGTCATATCCAATTGGTTCGTAACTTGTACCAAAACTACCCCAGGTCCTAGCTGGAATTTTTGACTTTCTTTTTCTAGCAACTTCCGTACCCAAGTCTATTATTAATTTTTCATTTTCTTTTATTCGTTGAAGATGATAAAAACTACCGTTAATTTTGTTGAAAAGGCTTGATAATTGACCTTTGAAGAGATCTAAATCAACTAAATTATTTTTTAAATTGTTTTTTTTTCTTTCCAAAATTTTTAAATAGTTAGTTTGGGCGAGCCAAGTATAGTGGGGCCAATACAATTCTCTTAAGGTATACATTTTATCGATGAGTATAAGTTCGTCTTCTGAAAGCTGCGGTATCACAAAATCGTCATTGCCTATCATATTTATCTTTTTTTATATTTCTCAATTATCTGCGATGGACCTAGAGTCGCTATGGGTTCAAAATCGGTTGGTGATCCCGGGCCAGGATTCGAACCTAGAATAATTGATTCAGAGTCAATGGTGATGCCATTTCACTACCCGGGAGGGTAAATTTTATGTTTTTTTACCTTCTGATTATATAACAAATATTAGTAAACATGGAATTAATTCTTGAGGGGATAAAATCATTGATAAATTATTTATCCCCTCAATTTATTTAGGTTTTTTGGATGGTATCGTTAGTTATTAAATATACATAAACGGTGTTACAGTTTTCTGTTCCTCCTCCAGAATCGCCTTTCATTCCTAAGCTCAAAAAATATTTTTCAATTATTCTAACCTCTTCTTCATTACTTGAAACTCTATAAATCCATCCGTAACTATTTTTATTCACACAATGTTCTTCAAAAAGTCTTCGTTCGACATTATTAGTTATTCCTACATAACAATTTTCAATTGATATTCTTTTTATGTTTAGATAATTAATAATTTCTGTAATAATTTGGTTCGCGTTCATAACCCCTTTTTTAAATGGTCTATTTGTCATCCTCTTTACATACAAACACATTTTATAGATAATAAAATTACAACAAATGATGGGAGCGGAGAGGATTAGTTTCTTTCCGCTTCTAGTTTGCCAAACTAATTTTTTGGCGTTATTCCTTTTTTTTACAAAAACTAATCGCGAATTATGACACTAAATATGGGGAACTGTAAATTATATATCTATATATAAAAATATATAGGACTAAGTCAATTTTGAGAGTTATTACTTTTTTATCTCCCAAACCTGCAAACATGGGGCTTGGTTGGGTCGGCAGAAGCTTGCTAAGAGGTCAGATTCAGGTAGATCCATTTTTAAGCGATGTGAGTTAACCACTAATAATTTAACCTCAAATTTGTCGGCTTTTTGCCAAAAAAAGTTGGGGATTTCTCTGATTGGCTGCCCAATGCCTTCAACATAAATATTTTCTACATTTTTATTGTGTAAATTTAGGAGTATGCCATCTGGGAGAGTTCCAAAATAGCCTTCGGTGGCGACAGCGACTTTTTTAGTTTTAGCCAGTTCTTCGATTAAGGCAGTGACTTCTTTAATGCCATGTCCAGACGACCATTCTTCTAGATATTGTGACCTATCTGCCTTGCTAAGCTGTAATTGGTCAGTGTCAAAGTAGGCATTTTTAATGAATAAAATACTGGGAATTAAGATTAATGAGAAGACTAGGTATTGTAAAATTTTTCTATTTTTTAAATTTTGAATTGAAATAGCAGCAGAAGTAATGAAAAACAGACTGCTTGGTAAAGCATAGCGAGAATAAAGAATTTTTCCTAAAAAGATTAGGGGTAATAAGAAAACAACACCTGAAAGAAACAAAACGGCTTGTTTTCGTCTAGTTTTGTTGAAAAGTGGTAAAGATAAGATTAAAACAATGGGTCCCAAATAAAGCCAAAGGTGTTCTAGAAAAAAAGTGCTATTTCTAATGATAATATGCAAAATTTCTGAAGAAAAAACAGTTTTTGGATCTTGTAAAAAATTTCCTCCTACGGCAAATAGTTGAGTGAAAAGAGGCACGATTCTGAAACTGTAGAAACTAAGGCCAGCAATTAATACACCAAAACTAATTTTGAAAAATTTATTGAAAATAAACTTTAAATTAATTTTTTCTTCAAAGAAAATAGTTAAATAAAATACAGGAGTAAATAACAAAGCTGGAGTTTTACTCATAATACTGAGTAAAAAGAAGAAGGCTAAGCCCAAAATTGACCAAGGATTTTTGTGTTTAATAATTCTTAAACTAAAATAATAAGCAATGCTTAGGTTAGCAAATAGCAAGGCGTCAGTAATAGCTAGGCGATTATGAAAAAAAGTAAAAGGCAGAACACTAAATAAAAACATTGCCACTAAAGCTGCCTTTTTTTCTTTAAGTTGTTTTAAAATCAAATAAATAAAAACAGTGCTTAGTGCCCCAGCTAACAAAGATAAAAATCTGGCAGCAAACAATTGATTACTAAAAATTTTCAAAAAAGGCACAATAAGCCACATTAAAAGTGGAGTTTTGCCATCATTCATGGGATAAAAGAAATAGCGCTTGTAGTCATCAATTATTAATTGTGACCAACGAATATAGATTGATTCATCAGCAAAAACTGGCAAAGATGTCAATTTAAAAAAATTTAAGCCGAGATATAAAGCCAACAACAAAACAAACAAAAATAAATTTTTATTTTTCACGTCTTCTATTAAATAGGAAAACAACCCCACTAAGCAAGAGGTAGAAGCCAGGGATAGACCAGGTGATTATTTTTTGTAATGGGAAAAGCGAGCTGCTATCCAGATGAAAACTCATCCACGGGACATAATAGAGCCAAGGGAGATAGCGCAATAATGAAGACAAGGAAAAAACAATTAAAAGATTTCTAATAAATTTCTTCTTGATTAAAGGTAAAAAAATCAGTGACCAGAGTAAATACCAAGGCAGAAAATATTTTGAACGCTCGATTAATAAGGGTGCAAACATAGCAATAGCCGCCAAATCAAAAATATATGAAGTTTTAATCAATTTTTCCAATTGTTTTCTAAATAAGAAATAAATTATGAAAGGTAACAGAGCAATCGTAGCGAATTTAATAGAAATTGATACAGCCATTAAAAGAATGATTAAAAATATTTTTAAAAGTTTTTTATTTTGAAAATTGCTGGCAAGATAAATCGCTAATAATGCTGGAGCAAGCATCCATAAATCGTTATGAGCACTACTGAGAACTTCAATTAAGAGAAGTGGATTTAAAAAAAACAGAGCGATCTTAGAATAATTGTTTTGTTTGGAAAGTTTCTCAACAACCAATAAAGCAAAGATTAAGGAAAGTAAAGCAAAAAATTTAAAGATAATAAAAGTGGAGAAAAATTTACTAAAACCAGCTAAATATGGCAATATGGACAGTGCTGTCCAACCATAACCGTAGGGAGCGGGAGTGTGGATATTATTCATGAAACGAAGCATGGGTTCATCAGGAAAATTTAATGCTGTTTTGATGTGAGGATTGGCTCCGAATTCCACTACCATCCTGGCATTAAAGATGTAATTAAAGAGATCATGTGAGAGGGCATTGTAAGAAAATACCAAGGGCAAACTAATTAAAATTAAAAATTTCCAGAAACTTTTTCGAGTATTAAGATTTAGTTTTGACCAATTTTTTAAAATTAACAGATAGTTAACAAAAATTAATATGATTAATATTCCATAAAAAATAGTTCTAAAATTTTGCATTGGCAAAATATTTTTCCATAAATAAGTTTGAAAAGAGATAAAATAATCAGACTTAAGTAGAATTAAATTAGGATCTGTGAGAACAAAAGAAAAAAGCGCAAAAATTACAAACAACAAGAAATAGCTAATCAATAAAATGTTTTTCATTTTTTTGGATATTTATTTGTCCAGTCAGCTAGTTTGATGCGCAAAATATCGGCAAACATTAAGAAAGAATCTCGTAATGGATTAACTCGATTAGTTTGAAAATGTTTCCACAGGATTGGCACTTCTTTTAAACTGAAACCATATTTTTTGGCTAAGTATAAAAGCTCAACATCAAAGGCTCCAGTAAAAGCGTCTTGGCGTTCGTTTTCTCCAGAATAAACATATAAGTTGGCAAACAATTTTTCAGTTGCTGCTTCTGAAAACAATTTAAAGCCACATTGGCTATCTTGTGTACCCGGAACAGCCAAAAGTTGAACAACTAGATTGAAGCCACGACCCATCAAATGCCTGTAAAATGGTTCTTTTTCTCTTTTGGCACCAATGATTTCTCTTGAGCCAAAAATTACTTCATATTGATTAGTGTACTTTAAAAGCTTTCTTACTTCTCTTAGTGGTGTTGATTGATCAAAGTCAGCGAACAACCTCCAGCTACCTTGAGCTTTAAGCATGCCGGCTTTGACAGTTGGACCTTTACCTTTATGTTGATTGATAAGAACTTTAATACGTTCGTCTTTTTTACTAAATTCTTTTAATGCTAAATCGGTGCCATCATTACTTCCATCATCAGATAGAATTAATTCCCAAGGTTTTTCGTAATTTTGCAAAAATTGGTAAACTTCCTCAAGAACACCCCGATTAATATTTCTTGATTCATTGTAAGATGGTAAAACGATGGATAAATAGGGTTTCATATTCTTTATTTATTATAGCTAGATAAAACAGTAATTTCTGGACCATTTTCCATTTGAAATGTATCGGTGATATTTTTATTTGGAAAAACTACTATTTCATATATTTCTGAATTTAAAACATTTTTTTCAGTTTTTTCCTCATTAATGATAAATAACTTTTCGGTAGTATGGTGATTTTCAATTTTAACTGGTTCGTTTTGGTTAGTGCTTAAGAAATATCGATAATTCATACCATAAAGATCTTTAGATGCTGCTAATAAAACGATATTATATTTTTCATTTTCTTTAACTCTTGAGTAAATTTCTTCGGTAGTTCTTTTAATATCAGTAATTGTCCAATCGCTGTCTTTAATTGAGTACCTACTTGTATTGCTGATGACGAAGTAGCTAAAGAAGGGTATTAATAAAAGTAATCTTAAATAATTATTTTTGAATTTACTAAAGAAAATTCCGTAAAAAATATAAGTAAAAGGAAATAAATAAGCAATATAATGTTCATAAACTTGATGTTGATAAATACTAATACCAATAATTCCAGGAATTAAATAAGCTAAAAGTACTTTTTCGCCATCTTTCAATTTCGCTTTAGTTTTAATTAAATAAACAATCGACAGAATCAAGACCACGAAAAGTAAAGGATGATTGACTTTATTAATAGCAAAGCTTGGCTCAAATAGTACCTGGGAGGCACGATCTTTCAAATCAATACTGACCAATTTAGTGATTGCTGCAAAACCTTTACGTCCTCTCTTTCTTTGTAAGTCAAAACTTTCTTCTTTAACTAAAATTTTGGTAAATGACTTGGCATTTAAAAAATCATGTTTGTAATCAAAAAGCATGAGAGGAGTTAAGGAAATGATAAAAATCACAATTGCTATGGCAATGTGCTTAATAAACTTTGTTTCTAAATTAAAAAATTTCTTTTGGCTTTTCTTAATTTTTTCTATTAATTGGAGTAAAAAAATAATACCGGCACCTGACAGAGAGAGTAAAGTGACATAATGCAATTGAATTAAAACGCTGAAACAAACTGAAACAAGCAACCAATACTTAGTGTTT
Organism: uncultured Pseudomonadales bacterium; assembly: GCA_964511345.1. GTDB lineage: Bacteria > Patescibacteriota > Microgenomatia > UBA1400 > PJMF01 > UBA1364. The sequence continues at coordinate 137,609 of CAZEEV010000001.1, forward strand.
TTTTTCCAGGCAAGATAAGTGAAATAGAACATTAATAAGCTAAAAAATGGGGCTGGATTGGGATTCCAACTAAATCTAGCCAGGTTAACAACTCCGGCAGAAAAAGTAAAAAAAATAGTCGCTAAATAAGCAGTTTTTTGATCAAAAACTTTTTGAGTAATTTTAAATAGCAGCAAAACGGTTAAAACCGATAAACCTGCCACGGCATAAACTGGACCTATAGGACTTGGATAAGATAAAAATAAAAATGGCAGCATGAAATAATAATAGAATGGTCCTAAATACATGTTGCCAATGCTAGTAACTGGACCAATAAAAACTGGATCTAAATTCTTAAAAATATTGGCTACGACCATAGCATCTCTGCCCTGATCTCCTTGAAACATCATGGTATTTTTAAGGTTATAAAACCTTAAAAAGATAGCAACACAAAGAATTAAAATCAGAAACAAGTTTTCTAGTTTGACTTGTTTTTTAATTAGTTTCCACATTTCGTTTTATTTTTTCTTTTTTTTCCAGATAAAAGTGTTGTAAGCGAAAAAATTCCAAAACATGCCAACTAAAATACCGATGACTGCAGAAATCACTCCAGTATCAACAACATAGTTAATGATTGGTAAAGTAAAAACCGGTTTTAACCCAATTGTGGCCGAAGTGAGATAAGCAATAGCACTTTGAATTAAAATTGATCCAGCAGAGGAAAGATTGAACTTAATGAAACTTGACGGAATCTGGTTAGTTTTAAGCTTTCTATCTTTGAAGGTCCAGAGATTACTCCAGATGAAATTAGAAACAACTGCGGTTTCAATGGACAGAAAATTAGCTAAAACGAAGGTTTTCTCAGTGGAGAAAAGTAAGCGCCAAAGTTGTAAGGCCACTAATTGCACCATAGCACCAAAAGCTCCTACAATAGCAAACTTAACTACTCTCATCGCTAGAATTTCTTTAATTCTCACTTTCATAAGATATAACAAAGTATTTTTAATATACTCTGGCCCAATTTTACTATTACCTAATACTCGATCTTTAAATTGAAAAGCTACTTCCGCAATCTTGAAATTTTGTCGCAAGGCCTTATGCAAGAAACCAATTTGAAAAGTATAGCCGGAAAAACGTTCGCTATGCAAATCTTTTTCTACAGCTAAATAAACTTCTTTTTTAATGGCTCTAAAGCCGGTGGTCCAGTCTCTAATGGAAAAGTCGAGCATTAAAAAGTTGATAAAAAGATTACCCACAACGCTTAAAAATTTTCTATGTAAGCCCCAATTTCCTGGGATGGAACCGCCTTTAATATATCTAGATCCTAAGACAAAATCATAACCTTCATCAATTTTTTTTAAAAAAGCTGGAATTTTTTTAGGATCATGAGAAAGATCGGCATCAAATTCAAAAACCACATCAGCTCCAAGTTCGTTAAAAGCCTGATTCATACCACTTAGATAAGCTCCGCCCAAACCAGACTTTCTTTTGTTGACTAATAATTCCACAAAGCTATATTTTTTTTGTAAGCCCTTCACAATCTCAGCTGTGCCATCAGGAGAACTATCATCTACCACCAAAACTTTCATGCGCCAATTTTTAACGCCAACAAAAACCCTCACCAAAGACTCGATGGTTTTGGCAATGTTGTCTTTTTCGTTATAAGTAGGAATGATGACGATAGCTTTTTGCATTTTATTTAGAGCTCTTGCTTTCAAATTCCAGGTCTTTCTCAACCATAAGAGTAACTAAGCCTTCAAAATCAACTGATGGTTTCCAGCCAAGAACAGTTTTGGCTTTTTCTGGGTTGCCGATCAATAAATCTACTTCCGCAGGGCGATCATATTTCTTATTATGTTTGACGTATTTTTCATAATCACCTAAACCAGCTGCCCTGAAAGCGATTTCCAAAAACTCACGTACGCTATGAGTTTCACCAGTAGCAACTACATAATCGTCAGCTTTATCTTGTTGAAGCATTAACCACATGGCTTCAACGTAATCTTTGGCATAGCCCCAATCTCTCTTGGCATCTAGATTACCCAATTCAATGCAATCTTGTTTACCAAGTTTGATACGCGCTACAGCATTACTGATTTTACGAGTCACAAATTCTAAACCACGACGAGGAGACTCATGATTAAAAAGAATACCTGAGACGGCGTACAAATCATAAGATTCTCGATAGTTAACGGTGATCCAATGGCCATAAACTTTGGCTACGCCATAAGGAGAGCGAGGATAAAATGGAGTATTTTCGTTTTGTGGAACTTCTCTGACCTTGCCAAACATTTCACTGGAGCTAGCTTGATAAAACTTTGCCTTGGGACAAGCCAAGCGCATTGCTTCTAAAACTTTAGTAACACCGATAGCGGTGAACTCACCAGTTAGAACTGGTTGCTCCCAAGAAGCTTTAACAAAAGATTGAGCTGCTAAATTATAAATCTCATCTGGCTGAATATCTTGCAGGGCAAAAGTAATTGAATGTTGATCAATCAAGTCTCCTGAAATTAACTCTAGGTTGGGATGATGAATAATGGTTTTAATGCGTTCGAAATTTTGCGTGCTAGTACGACGAGTCAAACCATAAACTTTGTAGCCTTTTTCCAGTAAAAGTTCGGCTAAATAAGAACCATCCTGACCGGTAACTCCGGTGATAAAAGCTTTTTTCATAAATTTTCTCTCCAATAATTTAAAATTCTTTCTAATGTTTCTGTTAATTGATGTTGGGGCTGCCAACCTAATTTTAGAATCTTTTCATTGTTGCAAACAAGATAGGGAAGGTCAACAGGGCGAATTTTATTAGAGTCGATTTCTATCTTAATATCTTTATTGGCTTTAGATTTGAGAATCTCCAAAATTTCCCTGATGCTGTAAGCCTTACCAGAACCAAGATTATAAACTTCACCACTTTGACCCTTTTCCATCAGTAAAATATAGGCATCGACAATATCTTTGACATCTGAAAAATCTCTCACGCTATCTAAATTGCCGACAGTTACTGTTTCAGTTAAGCCTTTTTCCACTTTGACAATATTAGCAGCCAAATCTGCCACAACAAATCCCAGAGCTTGTCTTTCACCAATGTGATTGAAAGGTCGTACTCGTACAATATTAAGTTTTTCACTGCGAGTAAAGTAATGAACCATCATGTCTTGAACGAGCTTAGATAGCGCATAAGGGTTATCTGGTCCCAAGGTTGCTTGTTCATCAACAGCTTGATTTCTAGCTTCATAAACAAGAGCGGTACTGATATGCAACATTTTGCTATTTGGGACATTATTTTTTATTGCCTCTAGAAGATTTAATTGCAAACTAGTATTCATTTCCAAAATGGCCTTGCGTTTTTCAAAACTATCACCAACATTAGCAATTGAAGCTAAGTTATAAATCTCATCTGGTTTAATTTTGGCAATTAAGTCTTGTGTAGCTTGATAGTCGGTTAAATTAATCTGATGAATGTTATTTACATCGACAAATTGTTTAACAAACTCTCCTTCGTCTCGATAAGAAGTCAAATGAATATTTCGTTCGCCTTTTTGATAAAGTGCCTCAACTAAGTGAGAGGCGACAAAACCAGTGCCTCCGGTGATTAAAATACTTTTCATAAATTTACCTTTTACCGATACCAATATATTGATAATTCCAATTCTTGATAGCATCTGATCTAAATTGATTTCTGCAATCAATAAAAAATTGAGTTTTAGAATTTTTGACCAAAGAAAAATCAAAACCAGTGATTTCTGGCCATTCCACCACCGCCATAATAATATCAGCATCTTTGCAAGCTTCTTCGATAGTTTGAAATTGCTGATGATTTTTAATTTCTCCAGGATATTTAGCCATAGGGTCATAGCTTTGTATTTGAGCACTCTGTTCGCTTAAAAAAGGAATGATTTTAGTGGATGGAGCCTCTCGCATATCATCAGTGTTAGGTTTAAATGATAAACCGAGTACAGCAATGGTTTTTCCTTCAAAACCGTTTGTTTCTTTGGCGAATTTCTCTAATAAATAAAAAATGCGGTGGCTATTAATTTCGTTGACGCGATTAAGCAAATTTCCGCTTTCATTAACACTACGTGAATAAGCTGCTAATTCTTTGACATCCTTAGGAAAACAGGAGCCACCATAACCTAAGCCTGGATACCAGTAATGTTGACCGATTCTCTTATCATAGCCAATAGCTTTAATAACTTCATCAATATCAGCACCATTTTTTTCACAAAGATTAGCAATTTCGTTAATAAAGGTAATTCTAGTAGCAAGATATGAATTAGCGGTATATTTAGCCATTTGTGCCGAAGCAACTCGACAGCGAATCACTGGAGCATTGAGGAATTGATGCAATTCCTCTAACTTGTTAAAAACAAAGTCATCTTCAGCGCCAATCACAATTCTGTCTGGATTAAGAGTGTCGTGAACGGCTGAACCTTCACGCAAAAATTCTGGTAATGAAGCACCATAAAATTTAGTTGAAATTTCCTGTTTAATAATTTCAATGGTTTTTTCTAAAGTTCCAGGGGGAACAGTTGATTTAATAACAACAATAGCGTTTTCCTTAATATAAGGAGCTAGTGATTTGGCACTGGCAAAAACATAGCGCAAATCGGCAGTTTCATCTGCTGCAGAGGGGGTGCCGACTGCAATAATGATAACTTCTGCATCTTGAATAGCTGCTTGATAAGAAGTGGTAAAACTGAGATTGTTCTTAGCTTGCTGCTCTAATAGTAACTCTCCAAGTCCCGGCTCATAAAAAGGCACTTGGCCTTTTTGTAAAAGTTGAATTTTGTTTTCATCAATATCTAAACCAATAACTTGATTGCCAAAACTGGCATAAACTGCGGCGGAGACTACTCCGACAAAACCTGTACCAATAACCGTAACTTTCATGGATTAACTTTCTATTTTATTTTATCTTGTATAATAGCAAAGAATACATCTAATTTATCACGATTCTATGAAAATTAACATTTTAACTATTTTCCCAGATTTCTTTATCAATCCTCTAGAAACTTCAATTTTAAAAAGAGCGATTAATAAAAACCTAGTTACATTTAATGTTTTAAATTTGCGTGATTTTACTCAAGATAAGCATCAAACTACCGATCAACGACCATTTGGTGGTGGTCCTGGAATGGTCATGATGATTGAGCCAATCGACAGAGCCCTGAAACATTTAGGAGTCCAAAAAGGAGACCAGAATAAAAAGATTATTTTAACTTCTGCTAAAGGTTCAGTATTTACACAGGAAACAGCTAGAAATTTAGCTAATTTGGACGAATTAACTATTATTTGCGGTCATTATGAGGGAGTTGATGAGCGTGTAGCTATGTATTTAATTGATGAGGAAATGAGAATTGGCGATTATGTTTTAACTGGTGGCGAATCAGCTGCTTTGGTAATGAGTGATGCAGTTATCAGATTAGTTCCAGGTGTTTTAGGCAATGAAGATAGCAACCAAAACGAATCTCATAGTCGACCTGGGAAAATGGGACATCCACAATTCACTAAACCAGTTGATTATAAGGGCTTCAAGGTGCCAGATGTGTTACTCTCTGGAAATCACGAAAAAATAAAGAGTTGGAGAGACACTGGTAACGAACCTTAACTAGCTTCTTTTTCTAATTTTTCCCGTCTTTTTAATTGATTCTTAAGTCTTTCTGGTACTTCTGATCCCACATCGTTTAGTAGCTTGATTATTCTTGCTATGTCTGCTGTTCGTTCTGTAAATTTTTGTTGTTGGATCTTTTGAGCTTCTGCAAAAAGTGGATTACCGCCTTCTACGTATATCATATGAGAGTTTCTCCGATTGCCTCTTTGATGCTCTTCAGAGCAAAATCGAGACCTGACTTCAATTTGTCAGTGTTTAGGGCAGTATTTTTTTGATAAGGTCGATTACTAGTTTTCAAGTATTCGGCTAAAGAACCACTTTTTAAATCAAATTTTAAATCAAATTTTTGATTGATAAATTCAGCAAATTCAAAATCAGTCCAAGATTCACCAGAAGAAGCGTGGTAAAGTCCAGTCACTTTTTGACGAATCACGTAATCAATAATTTTAGCCAAATCATTAATATAAGTTGGTCCAAAATAGTGATCGCTGAACTGTGGATAAAGTTTATTATTTTTCATTCCCTCGAGTACTCTATGTAAGGTGTCAACTTTACTGAAGGAATCGTTTCTGAAAGGCTGATCGATGCGTAGAATTGTCCAGTTAATGTTGCTATTTTGAATAACTTCTTCAGCTAAAGCCTTGGTTTTTCCATACCATTCGATAGGATTGGTCTTGTCTGTTTCGACATACATCTCTTTTTTCTCACCATCAAACACATAGGCAGTGGAAAGATAAATTAAATGTTTGCCAGTTTGAGCACAAGCTTTAACTAAATTTTCTGTACCTTTAACATTAACTTGATAACAAAGGCCATTGGTGTCACCAGTTTGTTGCCAGGCTCCAGTCACATCAGTAAAAGCAGCCATATGAACTAAAAATTGAGCTTCAGAATTGGAAACAACTGATAAAACTTGTTTTTCATTAGTGATGTCAACTGGTCTAAGAGGATTTCTGAGATCTAAATTGTCAAAATCATATGTATCTTTGAAATCAGCGACAAATTTAGAACCTACCAAACCATTTAAACCTGTCCCTAACAAAGGAATGCTGTTCATAGTTGAAATTTACCTTTCCACATATTGCTTATTAAAATAAGTCTGATTATTTTCTTTCAGAGGTCTCCACCAATTTTCATTATTTTTATACCAGTTAATAGTTTTTTGCAAACCTTCTTCTAACTCAACACTCGGTTGCCAGCCCAAAGACTCTGCTGTTTTAGAAAAATCGACACTATAACGACGATCATGGCCAGGTCGATCTTTAACGTATTCGATGTAACTCTCATCTTTGTTCATGATCTTTAAAATCATCTTGATAAGATCTAAATTATTAACATCCTTATAGAGTCCGCCAAATAAGTAGGTTTTGGAATTTTCGCCATTTTGTAGAACTAAATCAATACCTCTACAGTGGTCTTGAACGTATAGCCAATCGCGCACGTAAAGCCCGTCACCATAAACTGGTACTTTTTGATCATCAATTAAATTAGTGATAGCTAGAGGAATCATTTTTTCTGGAAAATGATATTCTCCATAATTATTTGAACAGTTGCTTAAAGTAAATGGTAAGCCGTAAGTATCGCCATAAGCGCGTACTAAATGATCAGAAGCAGCTTTAGAAGCAGAATATGGACTATGAGGCTGATAGGGAGTTTGTTCGTTAAACTTGTCAGTTGTGTTTAGTTCCAAAGCACCAAAAACTTCATCTGTAGAAATATGATGAAATCTTTTTATTTTATGTCGCAGTGCTGCATCTAACAAAACCTGTGTACCCATGACATTGGTTTCCAAAAAAAGTGCAGGTTCCATAATCGAACGATCAACGTGGCTTTCAGCTGCAAAATGAACAACAGTATCAACATCAGCCATAATTTTGTCTACCAAATTTGCATCTCTAATGTCGCCATGAATGAATTTGTAATTAGGGTGATTGGCAACATCTTGAAGCGTACTTAAATTACCAGCGTAGGTTAGTAAATCTAAATTAATTATTTTATTTTCTGGATGATTTTTTAAATAATAATGAACGAAATTTGAGCCAATAAAACCAGCTCCACCAGTTACTAAAAGAGTTTTTTGATTTTGCATAATTATATTTCCGTTTCTTTAATTTGGTTTTCCAACTGCAGAATTTGTTTTTCAAAACGCTTGGATTTTCTTTTTTCCACTTCAAGAGAAGATTGAAAATAGCCAACCATAAAAGCTAAAACAATAATGATTAACCATAATAAACGAGTTAAATTTTTAGTTGAAAATAGCATGAATACTTTCACTAAATTTCTTCTGATCTTTGATTTCATAGATCCATTGTTGTTTACTCTGCCAGAGTGGAGGATTATAAATTACCCCATTTTCATTTTCCGGGTAAATACTAAGTTGATGTTTTTCGAAAATCATTTGAGCATCTTTTTGACCCATATAATTAATGAAAGCAGTGCTAATTTGAACGATATCTTTCAAAGGTAAACTAGTTGCAAAATAATCCAAATAAAAACGATAGAGCTGACCTAATTTTTGAGGATCTCTCGTGATTAAAAGTTTGGCAAATAAAGCTTCTAAAACTAATTGCTGTCGGTAAGCTCTGGCTTCATCTGTGCCCTCATCACTTTCGCTATAACGGCTGCGCATGTATTTAAGAGCGGTAGAACTATCCATTTTTTGTAGTCCCTTGGTAAAACTTATTTCTTCATAAAGAATTTTGGGATCAGTAACTATGCTCACGTCAATTCCTGGCACTGGAAAGTTAGAATCTGTAAATGAAGTGGGAACATCAATTTCTATCTCTCCAGCTATGTCAATCAATCTTTCCAAGTCTTCAATGCCAAGTACAATTGTGTGATCAATTTTTTGACCACTCAATTGCTCAACAATTTCTTGAGGAAATTGACTAGGATTTTCTGGATATTTGTCGTGACCATAAAAATAAAGAGCATTGATTTTGGTTTGGTAATCTTCAAGATATAAATCTCTCGGAAAAGTCAGAGTTTTAATTTTTCCAGAATTAAAATCGGTTTGCAAAAATAAAATAGTGTCCGTTAATTCTGGATCTCCGTCCCTACCACTCAATTTATCGGTGCCAAGTAATAAAAAATTATATTTTTTTGGCAACTCGGCAATATTTTGATAATTGTTTTGAAATTGATCAATGGAAAGTGAAAGAGTATTCAAAACTTCTTCTTTGCTTAAATTAGCCGACCCGGCAAACTCTTTAATGAATTGATTAGTTTTAATAGTGAGATAAGTAAAACCAACAACAATACTCAATAATAAAGCCAAGATGAGATAAAGAAAAACTTTTAAAATTAGTTTTGGTTTTTTATACTCGAGAGAGAGAACTAAATCAGTATTCATTGGCTCCAAGTATATTGGAAAAGTCGCTTATTTTCAAAGAGAAAAAAGTCGACTAGAATGAATCTTGTATGGACGAACAAAATATATTGCCTAATGATGAACTGGACGAGGAGTTGAGCGCAGAGGATATTGCTTTGATCAAAAAAAAATCTGTCAGAGGAGTAGTGTCGTTTTTTTTGCGCACATTATTACTACAGGGCATTGGTCTAGCATCTGCCTTTGTTTTGAGTGCTTTCCTATCACCAGAAGACTTTGGCGTTTTTGGCATCGTCACGCAAATCATTGCTTTACTGGTTTTCTTTTCAGATATTGGTTTAGCTGCCTCTTTAATTCAAAAAAAGAATGAACCCACCAAAGAGGACTATAAAACCGCTTTTACAATTCAAATGCTATTGGCTTGGGCAATATTTTTTATAGTTCTCATTGTAATTAAGTCTGGTTTATTAAATGTCAAAATTGGTCATGACGGGATCTTGGTTCTTTTAGCTTTGGCGATTTCTTTTCCATTAGCTACCTTCAAAACGATCCCTTCAATTATTTTGGAAAGAAAATTAGATTTCAATAAATTGGTTTTGCCGCAAATTTTTGAACAATTTATTTTTCATTCAATTTTAATTGTTTTGGCTTGGAAAGGCTTTGGCGTAAAGTCTTATTTTTATGCCATTATTTGCCGTAGTCTAATTGGTCTTTTAGTCATGCAGATTTTGCAACCTTGGAAACCAAAGTTTTTAATTGATAAGGCCTCATTGAAAGGCTTGTTGAATTTTGGAGTTAAGTTTCAGCTTAATGATTTCTTGGCTCGCATTAAAGATCAGTTATACTTTTTAGTTTTAGGAGCATTTTTACCACTTAAAGACTTTGGCTATTTACAGTGGTCTAAAAATTGGTCTATGTATCCATACAATTTAACAGTACAAAATGTTATGTCGATCACTTTTCCAACTTTTTCTAGACTGCAGAATCACAAAGATTTGCTTAAAAAAGCTATTGAAAAATCAATTTATTTTATTGCTTTATTTATTTTTCCAATTTTAGTGGGTATGTCGATTTTTATCTATCCACTGACTGAATTAGTTGGTAAATACGGCAAATGGCAACCAGCTATTTTTAGCTTTATCTTATTTTCTTTAAGTGTGGCTTGGTCAGCAATTTCTACGCCTTTAGTAAATAGTTTAAATGCGATTGGCAAAATTAACCAAACGCTAAAATTAATGACGATGTGGACGATTTTAACTTGGGTTTTGACACCTATTTTAGTTTGGAAGTTTGCTTTTAATGGTGTAGCCATTGCTGCTTTCTTAATTTCTTTTACCTCAATTTTTTCAGTTTTAATGATTAAGAAATATGTGTCAGTAGAAATTATGAAGAATGTTTGGCCTCAATTGGTAGCGAGTTTTTGTATGGCTGGCTTCGGTTTAATTGGTCTTCAATGGTGGGGCAAGGCTTATAGTAATTTTTTCTTGGGAGGATTTGCTTCGGTTTTGCTTTATGTGGCCGTATTTTTGCTGATATCTGGAAAAAGACTGCGAGAAGAGATACAAAGCCTTAAAAGAAACTTATGAAAACTAATTTAGCGATTATTTTATTGATTGTTTTGACTAGGTTTTTCGCTCTTCATCTTTCGCCACCTAGTCCTTATTGGGAAGAAGTTGCTTTAGGTTATGATGCCTACAGTATTGCCGAAACGGCCAGAGATCATCATGGTCATTTTTTACCTTTAGCCGCTTTTGAATCATTTGGTGATTACAAGCCCAGCTTGTATTTTTATGTGGCCGTGCCCTTTATTAAGATTTTTGGTTTAAATATTTTTGCTGTTAGATTGCCTACTATTCTGGCTTCAATAGCTATTATTTTTGGAACAGCTATTTTGGCAAAAAATTTATTTAAAAAATTTTATGTCAAAGAGAATCTAAAAGCAGCAACCTTTATTTATCATTTAACCTTGTTTCTCACCAGTATTTCACCATGGCTACTAATGTTTTCTCGTTCTGCCTGGGAAAGTACGTTGGCGACGGCATTAATTGTTTGGGGAATTAACTTTTTCTTATTTTTTATTTTTTCTAATAAAAGCAAATGGCTGGTTTTGACTAGTTTTTTCTTAGTGCTTTCAACTTATGCTTATCATGCAGCCAGAGTAACGGCTCCGCTGATTGGTTTATCTTTAATTGTTTTTTATTTGACTTCCAAACTTGTTAAAAAAAATCAGCTTAATTGGCAAGCGCTACTTTTGTCAGGATTGATTGGATTGGCGCTTTTTGCACCAATTGTGCAATCTCTATTTGCTCCAATTGGTCAACAACGCATTGCTGAAACCAGTATTTTTACTGATATTTCTATTATTGAGCAAAGCAATGCAGCGATTGAAAAACATGGCGGCACTAAATTAAGCAAAATTATTTATCATCGCTATTGGTTTTTTGCCAAAGAAGCAAGCTTAAATTTCCTAGATCACTTTAATTTCAGATATTTATTTATTAATGGAGATAATAATCCGCGACATAGCTTACAAAGTTTTGGTGAATTTTATTATTTAGATTTGTTATTTTTTGTTTTGGCTTTACTTTTTATGTTAAAACGAAGAAATATAGCCAGCGGAATTTTATTTTTTATTATCTTTGCTGCGATCTTGCCAGCTTCTTTTACTAAGGCTACACCGCACGCCTTGAGAACTTTAGCAGCCCTACCTATTTTTATAATTTTTTTAAGTTTTGGTATTTGGCAATTTTTAGAATTATTTAAAAACGACAAAGCTAAAAGAATTGTAGCTAAGTTGCTTATATTAATTTATTTGCTTTTTTTCATGGTGTTTTTTAATCGGTTAATCAATGTTTATCCAGATCAGTACAAAAAAGAATGGCAATATGGTTATCAAGAAATGATTGATAAATTGGTTAGAATTCAAGATAAGTATCAAAAAATTTATATTACCAGAGAACAGGGCAGACCAGCCATGTATTATTTCTTTTATGCGCAGATTGACCCTCGCTTAGTACAATCCGCCAACCAATCAGCACGAAAAGATCAAGGAGAGTTTTTAGAATTTCAAAAGATCGAATTTATCGATAAAATAGAACAAATCAATACCAATCAAAAAGCATTATTAATTAGCTCTCCAAGTTTTTATCAAAATGATACTGCTAGCAAAAATATTTGGTCATTCTATGAAATCAACTAAAATTTTATTAGCGGTAATCTTTTTTTTCGGACTGGGTTTACGTTTGTTTCAAATAGCTGAGTTGCCAGCTATTTTGAACAGAGATGAAGCAGCTTTGGCTTACAATGCCTTATTAATTAAAGAAAGCTCACAAGATGAATGGCAAACTAAATGGCCGTTAACCTTCAAGTCTTTTGGAGATTATAAATTACCAGGATATCCTTATTTATTAGCAATTTTATTTTCTATTTTGCCAATTAATGATTTCTCTACTCGTCTGCCTTCTGCTGTGGCAGGTAGTTTGTTAATTATAGTTTCCTTTTTCTTTGCAAAAAATGTTTTGAAAGTTAAAAATAAATCTTCTTTAATGATGGCTTTATTAATTGCCATTAATCCAATTTTTTTCTTTTATTCGCGTATTGCTTTTGAAGCGAATCTTGCCTTGCTATTATTTGTTTGTGGTTTGTATTTTTTGTTAAAAGAAAAAGAGAATTCTTTATTAGGAGGATTTTTTATTTTTTTAGCAGTTTTAACTTACAACACACCACTTTTATTATTACCATTTTTAATTCCGCTTCTGATCTATAAAATTGGCTGGAAAAACAAAAAGAGGTGGTTTAAACCAGTTTTACTATTAGTTCTAATTTTGTTGTGGGGAATTTTAAGTTTTTATTCGTTAACCACCCAAAAAAGTGCCATTACAATTTTTAATGACTCAACTACTTGGGAAAAATTTGCTCTTTATCGAGCTCAATTCAGCGGTCTTTGGCAAGCTATTTTGGGCAATAAATACGTTTTTTACACACAAGTAATGTGGCAAAATTTGTTAGAGAGTTTTTCACTGAAGTTTTTAGTACAAAATGGAGGCAGCCATCCATGGCATGCTCTGCCAGGTTATGGTCATTTGTTTTATTTGACTTATTTTTTAGCGATTTGCATGCTAATCGACATAATAGGCGAAATTATTATCGCTCTATTTGATAAATCATTTAAGAAAAAACATTTAATTTTGTTTTATTTATTAGTTGTTTCTCTGGCTCCATCTGTTGTGACTGTCGATAGTCCACACGCTACGCGCAGCTTGTTATTCTTTTTTGTTTTTGTATCCCTAGCTGTTTTATTCTTAGATAAATTAGCCAAAATTTTTGTTAAGCAAAGTAAATTAATTCTTATAGTGTGCTTAGCTATTTTGCTTACAGAAAGTCTTTTCTATTATCACAAATATTTTTTCAAATATTCTCAGTCACAAGAAAAAATTCTTTTTGCTAGTTTCAAAAAGTTCATTATTGACGCTGATGAAAAATATACCAAGCAACCTGTGGTAATCATTGACGAAGGTGGTTATCAATATATTTTGACAGCTTGGTATTTAAAAATTCCCAGTCAAAACTTTTTCGCTACTATGAAATATCAGCAAGCAGATCGCATTAATTTTTATTATGGAGAAAGATTACTTAATTATCACTTTATTAAAAATTTAGAAGATCGAAATAACGATGAGAAAGTGGTTCTATCTAAAAATTTAGGCTTAGTTGTTTATGAATAAAAAGCAAGAGTTTTTACTTTTAGTTTTCATTATTTTAACTGGAGTTTTTTTACGCTTTTTTCAATTTGCTGCTAATCCAGCTTCTTTGTATTGGGATGAGACAGCAATTGCTTTGGATGCTCGCAGTATTGCTGAAACAGGCAAAGATATTAATGGCGAGAATTGGTTACAACCAATTCTGATTTCTTATGGTGATTTTAAAGCCCCAATATTGATTTGGCTAGCCAGTTTATCAGTCAAAATTTTCGGCATGAATGCCTTTGCCGTACGTTTACCAGTTGCTTTATTTTCTGTGTTTAGTATCTATCTTGTTTATTTATTGATCAAAGAGTTACTTAATTTTAGCGATACTTTGACAAGACGTTATAAATTACTGCCGATTTTGACGGCTTTTATCCTGTCGATTTCTCCCTGGTCGGTACATTTTGGCCGTATTGCCTTCGAATCTAGCCTTTCAATGAGTTTTTTATTAATTGCCTTGCTATTTTTTGTCAAAGCAATTAAAAACAAAGGTTATTATTTTTTGATTAGTACTGTGTTCGCTGTTTTAGCAACTTATACTTATTATTCGTTGCGTGTAATCGTACCCCTACTTTGCTTAAGTTTAGTTATTTTGTTTTTCAAACAAATTAAGGTTAAAAAATTCTGGTTAGTAGCTTCAATGACTTTTTTTGTTTTAGGGATGTTGCCAATTTTAAAATCTCCTTATTACGCGGTTAGTCAGAGCTATCGTTTAAATAATAATAATCTAATTAATCATCAGCAAGCAATTGAGGAATCAAGTAAATATTTAGAAAAATATCATTCGAGCTTGTTTTCTAGAATAATTTACCATCGTTATATTTTTGTTGCGCGTGATTTTATGATTAATATGGGCGCTCATTTCACTCCCAACTTTTTATTTTTTAAGGGAGATACCAACTTGCGCCATCACTCTGGATTTTCTGGAGAATTTTTTGTAGTAACTTCACCATTCTTCTTAATAGGGCTTTTTTTGTTATTAAAAAACTTCAAAAGCAAGTTGACGATATTCCTTCTATTTTTTATGTTTTTATCACCAATTCCAGCAGCCATGGTTTATGAGGTGCCACATGCATCGAGAGCAATTTATTTAGTAATTCCTTTTTCTGTCTTAATTGCCTGGGGTATTAATGAGTGTTTTTTACTTAAGAAAAAAATAATTTCACTTATAATTGTTTTAGCGTTTTTAGTTAATGCAATTATTTTTTATACAGATTATTTTACTAATTATGTAAAGAGATCTAGCGAAGCATGGCTTTATAGCTATAACCAAGTAGCTTCATACATTAAAGATCATTATCAGGAATTTTCTAAGCTAGAAATTAGCGAACATTATTGGTTTCCCAATATCTTTGTTTATTATCAATTTCCAGAGTTATTGAATCAAAGAAGTAAAACCATTGGCTTTGGTTTGGAAGATCCTTTCGCACTTTTACTCGATCAAAATGATTCGAATAAAGAACGAGGGAAATTTATTTACTATAAAGATGCTATCCCAGAGGGGTTCGTCGCTACTCAGAATTTTAATTTCTTGAATGGAGAACCCAGTTTGATTCTAGTGATTAAAGAAAATAATTTATGAAAAAATTTATAAAAATCATTTTTTTTGTTTTATTGACCTTAATTAACTGTCGTTACTTTTTTCATTTAGGTGTACCCATTACTCATGATGGTAATAATCATTTAGTACGTTTTGCTAATTACAAAATAGCAGTCAGAGAATTGCAAATTCCGCCACGCATTGCTCCAAATTTAGTTAATAGATATGGTTATCCAGTATTTAATTATAATTACCCATTAGCTAATATTTTATCTTTGCCATTTTCAATTGCTCACTTTAATTATGAATTCACTTTTAAAATTATTACATCAGGCTTTGTCTTTTTAGCTTTAATTGGAGCTAATTTATTTTTAAGAGCTAAAAATTTTTCAAGAGGTTCTAGAATTTTTGCCTTGTTTGTTTTGGCTTTAAATCCATATATTTTTACGAGCATTATTTTCAGAGGCAATATTGGTGAAGTTATGGCTTGGGGTATTTTACCCTGGATTTTTTATTATTTAGAAAAAATTAAATTTAGTAAAAAATTTTTTAGTAAAGATTTCTTTTTATTAACCTTATTTATGTTAGCGCTATTTTTAGCGCACAATATCATGGCTTTTTTTGCTAGCATTTTGTTGATTTTTTATTTAATTTTCAATTATTGGAATAATTGGCAATTTATCAAGAAGTTTGCTTTGAGCTTTATTTGGTCTTTTGTCTGTACTCTATGGTTCTGGTTACCAGCAATTATGGAAAAGGGTTTGGTTATTCTAGATAATGTGGATTTAACCCTTAATTACACGCAACATTTTCTAAGCTTCAATCAGCTATTGCGTTTACCGATTGAATTTGGTTATTCATATTGGGGACAAGTTGATTCAATGTCACTTGGGCTTGGTGCCATACAAATTTTACTTATTTTAGCTGCCATAGTTTACTTATTTAAGAAAAAACCTAGAGAAAATCTGGTTTTCTTCATTGCTTTGTTTGTTTTGTTAATCGCTCAACTTGGCTTTTCTAAACCACTTTATGATTTAATTCCCTTTGCCAACTTTATTCAATTTCCTTGGCGTTTGGCTCTTTTGATTTCTATAGTTTTGCTACCAGTTTCAGCCTTGGTTTTTACTTATCTGAAAAAACCAGTTAAATTTGTATTTGTTTTGGTGGTTTTTCTGCAATTAATACAGTTTCTACAAGTTAAACCAATCGATTATCAGCATCAAACAAACATTGATTATGAAACTTATGGAGGTATTACATCTGTTAACCAAGAAAATATGCCACGGCTATTTACTTTTGAGTATTTTACTGAGAGACCAGCGTCAGTTTTCATTTTAAATGGTAAAGGACAAATCAATATTAAAAACTTCAATGGTTCTTCTCGTTATTACTCATTAAGTCTAGAGGAAAAATCAACAATTGTTGAGTCGACAGCCTATTTCCCAGGTTGGGAAACAAAAGTTAATAATCAAAAAATAACTTATTTAGACAACGACATAATTAAAGGTAGAATTGCTTATGATTTGGAACCGGGAAACTATGAAGTAGTAACACGTTTCACTCAAAGGACTTGGCCCAGATTAGTTGGTAATAGCGTTAGCGCTTTGAGCTTACTTGCGCTTTTTTCTTTGGGTTTTTATCTTTGGCAAAAGGATAGAAAAAATAAAGGCTAATAAATAAAGCCAAAGCAGAAATCGAGTCACCTAATTTGCGAGCTAGAGTATTTTCAGTAAAGTAAATTCCTACTTTATGCTGTCCAGCAGGAACACTAATTTGGATGTTGCCAAGCTCCTGATTAGTATCAATTTGCCATTTCTCACCATCTAGTTCAGCTTGCCAACCAGCAAAATTAGCAACCTTAAAATTCAAAGTTTCTGCCTTAAAGAAATCAGTAGAAACTAACTTTTCGAAACCGCGATCAACAAGCAAAGTTGCTTTACCATCCGATTGAATATCTGCTAACCAAAAAGTGCCTAATGCCTGATTTTTAGCTAAAAGCGTTTTTTCTTCAGCCATTTGAGTAGGAATGTAGTCTGGCAAAGTTTCGCTCATGTGATTCTGAATTCTAACGGCATCTGTATAGTAAAGAGCATTAGCATCATCCAAATATCCCTTCGGTTTGAAATAAATAGCATTGCTTAATAAAAAGAGAAATAAAAACACCCCATATAAAAACTTTATTTTTTTATTCTTTATCAGATAAATTGATAGCGCCACTAAGAGAGCAAGGAACAAAGAAGCCATAGACATGAAGCGCCAAGGAAATTGAATATACTGTAAAAGTTTAATACTATCCCAGACTAATTTACTTTTTAAAATGCTCATAAAAAGACTTAGTAGAAGTAAACTAGAAAAAACTGAAATGTAAAAAAATAATTGATTTCTAATAAAAGTTTTACGATTTTTGATCAAGTGATATAAAGCAGCCAAACCTAAAACTACCAAACTCAGTAATTGGCCTTTACCTAAGAAAAAAGAAAAGCCATCATTGGGGCCCCAAGCTGAACCACCTTCGTATTGCCAGCGATCCAGGAAAAATTGTCTGATGTAAAGAAAGTGGTGAGAATAATGGAAATAGCCAGAGAAAATTTTATTAATAATAGTTAAATCTTTTTCCATAAAAGCTGGAATCATATAAAACGCTGACAAGCCCATTGCTAAGAAAAACTGGCTAGCAATGATCCAAAGTAACTTGATCTTTTTCTGGTATAGAAGATAAACAAAAGTAAAAAGAGCCGCCAACGGAATAAACATCATGGCAGTTAAATTATGTGATAAAACAATGGCAAATAAGGCTAGAGACAACAATAATAAATATTTTTTATTTTGATTTTTAACATAGGCGACAATAGCAAAAAGTACTAATGGCAAAAAAGCCATGGCAAAAACTTCACTAAAAGCTCCTCTAACAAAAAGATTCACTGCCCGATAAGGAGCTAAAGTATAAGCAGCAGCTAAAAGTAATCCACCAAAACGACCCAACATTTTTTTACCGAGCAGGTAAGCACCTATTAAAGTTACTAGATTAATTAATAAACCTAAAATTTTAAGACTAGCAATTACACTAAAACCCATTTTGAAAAAGATAGCTCCCACAAAATAAGGCAGTGGTGCATAAAAATTAAATAATGGCATACCGAAGCCATAGCCAAAATTCTCACTCCATCTAACTGGTAGTTGCCCCTCATCTAGAGCATGAGCCATTTCGGCAATTCTGGCAGCATGAGTAAAATCGTGTACATGAAAAAAACTAGGGTGAAAAAAAGAATAACTACTCAAAACAAAAACTAAAACTAAAGCAAAAGCAACAAAATAGTTTTTTAAAAAATTAACTAAAAATTGCCAAATTTTATTTATCATGACTAATTAGATTTTAAAGAAGAAAACTTAATATTTAAATATGTAGTTAAAGCTTCATAACAAGCCTTGACGATTACCTTGAATTGAGCTCCAGTGGCTTGACCATAAAGGCGTGGATAATGATTAACGGCGACTTCTTTAAATTTAATACCTCTCTTTTTTAATCGATAAAGAATTTCTGCGCTAGTGAAAGCACTGCCTGATGTGAGATGTAGATTTTTTAAAGCCGAGGTCTTAAATAATTTGAAGGCGCAATCAATATCTCTAACGTGTAAACGAAAAAGAAGGTCAATATACAACTTAAAAATACTAGTATTAATATGTCTTCTTAAACCTTCCGATCTTTTTTTTCGATAACCGATAATAGCTTCGTATTTATTGGTTTCTTGCACAAAACGAACTAATTCAGATAAATCAAACTGTAGATCGCTGTCAGTCCAGAATATCCATTCATATTGGCTATTTTTAATACCAGTTTTAAGCACTTCACCATAGCCTCTATTATATTTATGAGAAAAAATTTTAACTTGTTGATATTCGCTTCTCAAATTTTTAGCAATTTTAAGACTGTCATCAGTACTGCCATCATTAATAATCAGCAATTCATATCTGGAAGCCAAAGTAGGAATAATTCTAACTGCCTGTTTAATGAGAATTTCCAAATTAGCCTCTTCGTTATAGACAGGAAAAAAAACAGAGAGAGACTTAAGTTTTTTCATGACAGCTGTTATCATACTATTAATAGACCTATAGCGAAATAAAGAAAAGGTTGTTTATTATGTCCATTTCAGCAGTAGTAATCGCCAAGAACGCCGAAAAAATTATTCAGAGAAGCTTAAAGTCTGTGCAATTTGCCGATGAGGTAATTTTGGTCGATATTAAGAGCACTGATCAAACCGCTGAAATTGCAAAAAAACACTGCACTAAGGTTTGCAATTATGGTCAGGATTCCGCTTTTGTGGAGCCAGTACGCAATTTTGCTCTGTCTCAGGCTAAAAAAGACTGGATCTTAGTTTTGGATGCTGATGAAGAAATTCCCGAATCATTGGCCAAAAAATTGCAAGAAATTGATCAAAAAAATCTAGGAGATGTCTATTATTTGCCACGAAAAAATATGGTTAGCGGAACTTGGATGCAGCACACCGGTTGGTGGCCTGATTATCAGTTGCGTTTTTTCAAAAACGGCTTGGTTACTTGGGGAAATAAAATTCATGGACAAGCACAAGTGGCAGATGGATACAAAGCTAGTGTATTAGAAGCTACAGAGGAAATGGCAATCTTACATCACAATTATCAAGATACTAAAGATTATTTATTGCGTTTCGATCGCTACACAGACATTGAGGCTGAACAAAAATCCCATGAATTAGCTGATCAGTTTTCTATTTCGCAATCAGCTTTATTAAAAGCTTTTAGCGATGACTGGCTGAGAAGATACTTTGCTCGGGAAGGTTATAAAGATGGCGTACGTGGATTTTATTTAAGTTTAATGCAAGCCGTTTATCAAATGACTGTTCAAATGAAAATTTTTGATCGTTTGGCTAATAAAAAAACTTTAGAAAAGAATGAACAACAAGATTTAATTAAGGATTTGCGTCACTTTCAAAAAGAGTTAAACTACTGGATAGGAGATCTGGAAATCAAGCAGAAAAAAGGCCTAAGTCGCTTTTGGGTGAGTTTAAAAAGAAAGCTTAGTTTATGAAGAATCATATTTCTATTATTATTGTTAACTACAATACTCCAGATGACACTAAAGCTACTGTTCAGTCTTTGAGTAAAATTAATCATAGCGGTTTTGACTATCGTATTATTGTGGTAGATAACGGTTCTAAAGAAATCCTTAATTTCAGCAGAATATTTCTTAAAAAGAATACTAAAGTAGATTTATTGCGTAGTGAAAGCAATCTGGGTTTTTCAGGTGGCAATAATTTAGGTATTCAACATGCTATTGATCATTATGATAGCGATTATTATTTATTACTTAATTCTGACACTGTAGTTGATAAAAACTTTTTGCAAGCTCTCTATGACATGGCGAAGAAAGATCCTAAGATTGGTCTTGCTTGTTCCAAAATTTATTTTCATAGAGGCTATGAATTTTTCGAAAATTCTTACAATGAGGCTGAAAAACATCACGTACTTTGGTACGTTGGTGGCAAAGTAGATTGGACAAATCTTTTGTCTTATCACATTGGAATAGATGAGGTTGATCGCGGTCATTTTGATCTAGCTAAAGAAACGGACTATGCAACTGGCTGTTCGATGCTGATTAGTAGAGAAGTGATTGAAAGAGTCGGCCGCTTAGATGATCACTTTTTCTTATATAGCGAAGACGTTGACTTTAGTTTGCGCGTGCAAGAAGCAGGGCTCAAGGTGATGTATTGCCCAGAATCAGTGGTTTATCACAAAATTGGCAGATCAACTGGTGGGGCCGGTTCACCCTTGCAACAATACTATCAAACTAGAAATAGATTGTTTTTAACTTTTCGTCATGCGCCTATGAGAAGTAAGTTGACCGCTGTTCATTTAATTTTAAACATCTTGCGTAGCGGTAATAAAAGTGAACGCAAAGCAGTTTGGGATTTAGTTATTGGTCGTATGGGAAAGCAAGCTTTTATTTAATATGCAATCAAATTTAACTGCACTAATTATTGCTAAAAACGAAGAGAAGATGCTTCAAGCTTGTCTTGAAACCCTATCTTTTTGTCAAAAAATTATTGTTTTAGACACTGGTTCCAGCGATCAAACTGCCAAAATTGCTGAAAACTACAATTGCCAGGTGGTTGGTTTTGCTCATGAATCATTTGCTAAATTGCGTGAGAAAGCCTTGAGCTTAGTAGAAACAGATTGGCTTTTTTACATTGATGCAGATGAAAGAGTAACTCCTAATTTAGCCAAGGAGATTTTATTACACATTGAGCAAAATGATTGCCAAATCATGACTTTGAGTCGTCAAAATATTTGCTATGGAACAAAATTTAATTTTGGTAATTGGCAGCATGATTTAGTAACCAGAATCTTTAAAAAAAATAATCTCAAGGGTTGGCAGGGTGAAATTCATGAGAGTCCAATTTACGATGGACAAGTAGTGCAGTTGCGACATGAGTTAATTCATTTAACTCATCGAAGTACGCAAGATAATCTTCGCAAAAGTGCTGAATGGACAATTAAAGAAGCTAGAGCTTTAGAAGCAGTTATGGTCAAAAAAGTGACTTTAGCTTTGATTTTACGCAAAGGAATAATGGAATTTTACCGTCGAGCCCTCAAGCATCAGGGTTATAAGGATGGTATGCCTGGATTAGTAGAGGCTTTGGTGCAAGCCCTTAATCGCATGATTGTTTACATTCAAGTTTGGGAGTTACAACAAAAACCAAGCATTGTGACGCGTTATGAAAAAATTGAACAAGATATCAAGAGTTTATGGAAAAATGAGGGCAAAATTAACTTATGAAAATAGCCCTTTATTCTCCTTATTTACCCAAACACGCTGGAGGTGGAGAAAAATATTTATTTGATTGTGCTCAAATACTGGCGGAAGAAGGTCATGATGTCTCAATTGCTATTACTTCAAATGACGCTTCACTAAGTTCAGAGTTAGTTGAAGAAACAAGAAAAAAGTATGAGAATTTTTTAAATTATTCTCTGGCAAATATTAAATTTATCTCTGCCCCTCTTTTTACTTCAGCAAGTTTTTTCAAAAAACTCTTATGGACAGCTCAATTCGATATTTTGTATTACCAAACTGATGGTAGCTTGTTCTTTTCCCTGGCTAAGAAAAATATTTTGCACATTCAAATTCCTCTCAAACTAGACAAGTCTTCTTTAATAGAACGATTGAAATTAGCTAATTGGCAAATTAAAAACACTAATTCAGAATTTACCAAAAAATATATTGAACGATTCTGGCAAACCAAAATTGATTGTGTTCATCAACCCTATGTTAATAGCGAGGAATTTCAAACTAACTTAAAAAAAGAAAAAATTATTCTTTCGGTAGGTAGATTTTTCTGTCAGTTACATAGCAAAAGACAAGATGTATTAGTGGATTTTTTCAAAAGCTTAGTCGAACTTGACTTAAAAGCTCTACAAGATTGGAAATTGGTTTTACTTGGTCAAAAAGAAGATGAACTTTTTGCTCAAAAGGTTAGTGATTTAGCCAAAAATTTAAACATTGAGATCTTGCATGAAGCTGATCGCGCAACTTTGTTAAAACTCTATCAAAAAGCTAGCATTTATTGGCATGCCTCTGGTTTTGAAGTTGATGAAGAAGAGAATCCTGAGAAAGTGGAACATTTTGGCATTGCAACCTTAGAAGCAATGGCTGCTGGAGTTGTGCCAATTGTAATTAATAAAGGCGGACAAAAAGAAATTCTTGGAGAAAGTTTGCAAGGTTGTTTATGGACAGACAAAGATGATTGTCTTGCTAAAACTTTAAAATTGATTAAAAATAATCAAGAACAAGAAAAACTAGGGCAACTGGCTAGAGAGCGCAGCCTTCTTTTTTCCAAAGCAAAATTTAAAAACATTTTGCTAAGTATGATAGGAAAAGCATGATAAATATTTCGGTGGTCATTCCCAGCTATAAAGGCGTCCATCTTTACAAAAAAAATTTGCAAGCTGTTTTAGATTGCATGCGAGATCAAGATGAGTTAATTGTGGTTGATGATGCCAGTGGTCCAGACGATAACACGATTGCTTGGTTTGAACAAAAATTTAAAATTAAAAAACAGAGTACTGCCCCCGTTAAAGAAACTGACTTTTACGTGGGTGAATATCATGAAACCAACAAAAATCTAAGAATAGTTTTATTAGTGAATCAGAAAAATCAACGCTTTGGCGCTTCTTCCAATCGTGGCTTTGCTGTGGCACAAAACGAATTAGTTTTTCTGATTAATAATGATGTCGCCCCATATAAAGACTGTTTGAAATATCTGATTCCGCATTTCGATAATGAAAAAGTTTTTGCCGTGGGTTGTTTGGAGCATGAAAAACACGTCAATGAAATTGGTGGCCGTAATAAATTATGGTTTGAAAGAGGTATGTTTTTACACAGTCGTTACAAAGATTTATCCGGTGGAGAAACTGCTTGGGCGAGTGGTGGCAGCGCGATGTTTCGCAAATCAATTTTTGAAAAAATTGGCGGTTTTGATAAGCTTTATTATCCAGCTTATTGGGAAGATATTGATTTATCTTTTCAGGCTCGAAAACGCGGGTTTTTAGTTCTTTTTGAACCTAAAGCTCAAGTAGATCATAATCATGAAACTACTAATAAGTCTGTTTTTGGTGAAAAGAAAATCAATGAAATGAGCTGGAGGAATGCCAGAAAGTTTACTTGGAAAAATGGCAATATTTGGCAAAAAATTAGTTTTATCCTTTGGCAACCTTATTGGTTGATTAAAATGCGTTAAAAAATGCTAAAAAAAATTGGCACACTATTTTTAATTTTACTTTTAGCTTTTATTTTACGTTTCTATAAACTCGCTGAAGTGCCTCACGGCATGGCCTGGGATGAGGCGGCGATTGCTTACAATGGCTTTGCCATTTTTACTACTAGAAGAGACGAATGGTTGCAGAGATTACCAATTAGCTTTCGTTCTTTTGGAGATTACAAAGCTCCTCTGGCTATTTATGAAAGTGGTTTTTTTACTTATTTCTTTGGCATGAATCTTTGGGCAGTGAGGTTGCCTTTTGCGATTCATGGTGTTTTAGCAGTTTTGGCGATTTATCTGCTATTCAAAGAATTGTTTTATAAAGACAAAAATCAAGAAAAATGGGCGTTCTTGGCTGCTTTTTTATTAAGCATTTCGCCTTGGCATTTGCATTATTCGCGTTTGGCTTTTGAATCTGGCTTAGCTCTAAATTTAATGTTGTGGAGCTTATATTTTTTCTTTCGTTTTGTACGTTTAGAAAAATTACCCAACCTATTAATAGCCAGTTTATGCGGTGTTTTAGCAGTTTACGCTTATCACAGCAGCAAAGTTACTATTCCTTTATTATTTATTTTCTTGTTTTTTAAAAACCTAAATTTATTCAAAAAAAGAATGAGTGCTTTGATTATCGCTGGTGTTTTTACGCTTGTTTTACTTTATCCATTTTTGAAAGATTCTTTTTTTGGGGCCGGTCTAACCAGAGCTTCATCGATGATTTTTGCTCAGGGTTACACCGCTTTAGAATTAATTAAAAAATTAATTGGCAATACTTTGAGTTATTTCTCTTTAGATTTCTTAATTTCTGGTAAAAATTTGGGCAACTATCGCCACGGTGATGGTAAGTTTGGTGTACTTGAACCAATTTCCTTGATTCTGATGATTTTTTATTTGTTTTTCAAAAAGAATAAAAGTCAGTTGGCTCCAACAGCTTTGATGATGATTTTTTGTGGTTTATTACCAGCCATCATGGCTGATGGTCAAAGCAGTAGCAATAGAAGTCTTTTGGCATTACCAGGATTTATTTTTCTCACCATTTTGGCAATTCGGTCTATTTATACTGTTTTAGAAAGTCATAGGAAAATCTTTTTTAGCACTCTAATCATTCTGTATTTAGCCTATACAGGACTTTATCAGATCAATTATTATCGTCACTATCCAGAAAAAAATGCCGATGACTTCTTGGATGGTTATTTAGAAACTATGACTTACTTGCGCCAATTAGATCGTAGTAATGTCAAACAAATCGTTTTTACCAATGATTATCAGCAAGCTTATATTTATGCTTTATTTGCCTTTGAAGTTAGTCCTATCGCTTATCAAGGTGGTATTCTTAATTTATTTTTCTTCACTGATAAAATCGATGCCGGTGATCTAGAAAAATCTAATACCATTGTGGTAGCTAGTAAATTTGATCAAATGGGAGAACGTCAAGCAGACCATATTATTAAAGGCAGCGATGGTCAAGGCAGATTTTTTATCTATTTGCCGTTATAATAAACTTCATGGATAAAGAACTCTTACTGACAGCTATTTTGAAGCAAGCTTTAAATACTTTTGCTTTAGATTTACCAATCAAACTAGAGAAACCAGCTGATGAAAAATTTGGCGATTTAGCCAGCAATATTGCTTTAGTGGCTTACAAACAATTAACTGATCAATTTACTTCTCCCAGAGAACTGGCCGAGGCTTTGATTCAAGAAATTAAAAAAGCTGATAGAGCAAATATTATTGAAACAATTAGTGTGGCTGGACCAGGATTTATTAATTTTAAATTGGGCCATGATCATTTAATCAGTAAATTGCAAGAAATTGTCGCTAATAAAGATTTTCCCTTAATCAATTTGGGTCAAGGCAAAAAAGCCATTGTTGAATATTCTTCGCCAAACATTGCTAAGCCATTTACCATTGGTCATCTGCGCTCAACCATTATTGGTGGCAGTGTAGCTAATTTACTTGAGGCAAGTGGTTATAAAGTTTTCAGAGATAATCATTTGGGTGATTGGGGCACTCAGTTTGGTAAACAAATCGTAGCTATTAAAAAATGGGGCAATGAGAGTGAGATTGCTCTAGCTGACAATCCGGTTGAAAAATTAGTGGCTCTTTATGTAAAATTTCATGAGGAAGCAGAAAAAAATCCCGAATTGGAAGATGAAGCTAGATTGTGGTTCAAAAAACTAGAGGATGGTGACAAGGAAGCTCGTGACTTATGGCAAAAATGTATTGATTGGTCTTTCAGAGAATTTGCCAAAATTTATGATTATCTCCAAGTTAAATTCACAGAAAATGATGGCAAAGGTTATGGTGAATCGTATTTTGAACCAATGCTGCAAGATCTAATCAAAAAACTGCGAAACACTGGCTTTGCGCGAGAAGGCAAAGAAGGAGCAGTTTTGTTTTTCTTTCCTAAAGATAAATTATCTCCTCTGATGATTGCTAAAAAAGATGGCAGCACCCTTTACGCCACTAGAGATTTGGCAGCTGACGAGTGGCGCAGAAATAACCCTCGCTATCAAAACGAAGACGACAGTGCTCCTTTAGTAGTCAATGAGGTAGGGGCTGAGCAAGCTTTTTATTTTCAACAGCTTTATTTAGCTGAAGAATTGTTAGGCTGGTATCCAAAAGGTCAAAGAGTTCACGTTAAACATGGTCTCTATCGTTTTAAAGAGGGTAAGATGTCCACGCGCAAAGGCAATGTGATTTGGTTAGATGAAGTACTAAAAAAAGCTAAGACCAAAGCCTTAGACTTTACTAGTGATGAAGAAGTGGCGACTAAAGTGAGCGTGGCTGCCTTGAAATGGAATGATCTAAAAAGAAAATCAGAAATTAATATTAACTTTGACTGGGATGAAATCCTCAATTTGCAAGGCAATTCTGGGCCCTACATGCTTTATAGTTATGCGCGAGCTAAAAGCGTTTTGCGCAAAGCCGAAGAACTTAATTTAACCCAAACAGAAAACGTTGATTTTGTAGTGAGTGACTTAGAAAAAACTTTGTTGAACACGATAAATGATTTTGCCAAAGTTGCGGCGCGTGCAAGCAGTGAATTCGCTCCACATTATCTTTGTACCTATTTGTTCGAGTTAGCACAACTTTTTAATAGTTTTTATAATAAATATCCCATCTTGAATAGCTCACTAGAACGTCAATTTCGGCTTAATTTAGTCGAGGGTGTGGCTATAATCCTTAAAAAAGGCTTGAATTTGCTCGGGATAAATACTTTAGAAAAAATGTAGTCTTTTTAGGCTATAATGAAAGATATGTTTTCAGTAGTTTTGGCTACCCACAACGAAGAAAAAAATTTGGCTAAGTGTTTAGAATCCATTCAGAGTTTGGCTGACGAAATCATTGTGGTGGATGGCGAATCAACTGACCACACTCTAGAAATTGCGAAAAGTTTTGGTGCTCAAATTTTTTCAACCACCAATAAAAAAAACTTTCACATCAACAAACAAATGGCTATGGATAAGGCCAAAGGTGACTTGATTCTCCAATTAGATGCGGATGAATTGGTTGATAGTGAATTAAAAAATTTTATTCAAAAATTACTAGGCTCTCTAGAAAAAAATGAACAGCTCGACGCCGTAGCTTGGTGGATTAAACGCAAAAATTTCTTTTGTAATCGCTGGTTAAGTAAAGGTGGCCAATATCCCGATCCAGTCATTCGTCTTTACCTCAAGAACAAGGCTTATTTGCCAGCTAAAGATGTTCATGAGCAAATGCAAGTCAATGGTCAAACAGCCACTGCAGAGGGTCATTTATTGCATTACAGTAACCCCAGCTTTAATGATTATTGGCGTAAATTCCAAACTTACACCTCTTTCAAAGCACAGCAATTAAAAGATGAAGATTTGAAAATTAATCCCGTCACTTTAATAAAATATCTGCTTTTTAAACCACTACAAACTTTTTTGTTAATTTACTTGCGTCATAAGGGTTTTGTTGACGGCTGGCAAGGCTTCGTCTTTGCTTTTTTCAGTGCTTTGCACCACGCAATCGCTTATATTAAATTTATGAAAATCACATATGCCAATTAAAGTTTTACTTGATGACAGTCCACTTAAAAATGCTAACGCCATCAGAGGCGTCGGAGCTTATACTAGATTTTTAGCAGAATCTCTAGCAAAAAATTCGAGTGTCGAACTAGCCCTTAGTTCAGAGAAAAATCTAGATTTTAAAGCAGAAATTACCCATTATCCATTTTTTGATCTATTTTTTTCAACCCTGCCATTGATTAACAAAGGCAAAACTATTGTCACTATTCATGACACCATTCCTTTACTTTTTCCTAAATTTTACCCAATTGGCAAAAAAGGTTTACTGGCTCTGATTAGACAGAAAGTGGCCCTTAAAAGTGTCAATGCGGTCATCACTGATTCTAATAATTCAAAAACTGATATTGCTAAATATTTTAGATTTCCTTTAGAAAAAATTTACGTTGTGCCCTTGGCTCCCAATCCTAATTTAAGATCAGCGAGCGAAGATGAAATTAAAAAAGTTACCAAAAAATATAAATTGGCAAAAAAATATTTACTCTATGTAGGCGATATCAACTACAATAAAAATATTCCTCAACTAATCAAAGCCCTGAAGTTTTTGCCCAAAGAAATAAAGTTAGTTTGCGTTGGCAAAAACTTTATTCCTCAAGATATTCCAGAGTGGAAAGCGATTGAAGCGCAAATTGCTTTAAGTGACGTAACCAATAGAATTAAATTTATTACTGACTTGGGCAGTGAAAGTAACTTAGAATTATCAGCTCTTTATAGCGGTGCTCTCGCTTATATCCAACCATCTCTCTACGAGGGTTTTGGTTTGCCAGTTTTGGAAGCGATGCGTTGTGGAACACCGGTTGTTTGCGCTAATAATTCCTCTCTGTCAGAAGTAGCCCTCAACAAAGCTCTCTTGGTGGAAGAAGCCAAAGCCGAAAATTTCGCTTTAGCAGTAGAAAAAATTTTGGCTTGGTCAAAGCTAGATCGAGATAAATTTATTAGACAGGCTATGTTTCATGCGAGAAAATTTACCTGGCAGAAAACTACCCAAAATACGATTGACGTTTATCAAGAAGTGCTAAAACAATGAGTAAAAAAGAAATTCTGAGAGTTTTTGGTTTTTTTATTTTGTGGTTATTTTTCTTGAGTTTAGTGAGTTTTTGGGCAGAAAGAATTTTTACTTTTAAACCAACTTTTCCTTATGCTTACGAATTTGCTAAATACAACTTACATAGTTTTTTCGAAAGATTAGCTAATTTTGATGGCGTGCACTATCTCGGCATTAGCGAAAATGGCTATTTAGGAACAGGACTGGTACAAGCTTTTTTCCCTTTGTATCCGTTCTTAATGAGAACGCTAAATATTTTAGTAAATAATCATTTAATTAGTGGATTGTTGATCAGCCATTTTTTTGCTCTGACTAGTTTTTATGCTTTTTATTATTTAGTCAAAATGGAACATAAACAAAAAATTGCTAGCTGGAGTTTGGTTTTTTTCGCTTGTTTCATGAGCAGTTTTTACTTGAGAAGTTTATATAACGAATCTTTGTTTTTGACTTTGATTTTAAGCAGTTTGATCGCCGCTAAAAAGCAAAAATATTTATTAGCTGGAATTTTAGGTGCCTTAGCTAGCGCAACTAGAATTGTAGGAATTTTCATTTGGCCGAGTCTCTTGTTAATGATTTTCTTGGAAGATCGACAGAAGTGGTGGGCTTATTTAGCTGTTTCTTTGAGTGCCTTGGGTTTAATGATTTATATGCTATATTTACAAATTCATTTTGCTGATCCTTTATATTTCTTTCATGTGCAAGCAGAATTTGGGGCTAGTCGTCAAACAGAAC
This sequence comes from uncultured Pseudomonadales bacterium, assembly GCA_964511345.1. Taxonomy (GTDB): domain Bacteria; phylum Patescibacteriota; class Microgenomatia; order UBA1400; family PJMF01; genus UBA1364. The sequence continues at coordinate 167,427 of CAZEEV010000001.1, forward strand.
TAGTGACTTTTCCTCAAGTAATTTGGCGCTATCTGAAGATTTTTTATACAGTGCGACCAATCGATTGGAAATATTATGCCTATGTGCAAGAATTTATCTTATCTATTTTGGCGTTTTTTGGGTTAGTCATGGCAACCTGGCAGAATTTCAAGAAAAAAATCAAGATGAATTGGGCTTATTTAATTTTTGCTTGGGGAGCTTATTTATTGCCTACGCTCACTGGTAACTTTTCGAGTATGCCTCGTTATATTTTAATATGCTTTCCACTTTTTATTTATTTGAGCCTTCTTTTAAAAAAAGAGCCAGGCTCTAAAAAGATCTTCTACCTGACAATTAGCCTGATCTTCCTTATAATCAACTTAATTCTGTTTACCCAAGGCTATTGGGTGGCATAAAACATCATAACGAAAGGGGAATATTTATGAAAATTTTAATTACTGGAGGTGCAGGTTTTATTGCTTCTCACGTCGCTGATGCATATGTTGAGTTGGGCCACGAAGTAGTCGTTGTCGACAATCTTTCAACTGGTAATCTAGATAATCTCAACCCTAAGGCTAAATTTATCGAAGTTGACATTACCGATAAAGAAAAAATTCAAGAAATCATTAGAACCGAAAGACCAGAGGTAATTAATCATCACGCAGCCCATATTCAAGTTGGTTACAGCGTTAAGAATCCTCAATTTGATGCGGAAAATAACATCATTGGCTTATTAAACATTATGGAAGCTGCCAAAGAAGTACCGATTAAAAAAGTCATTATGGCTGCCACAGGTGGAGCGATGTATGGCAATAAACAAACTCCTTTCAATGAAACCATGAAAGCTGAGCCACTTTCCCCTTATGGCATCTCCAAACGCGCTGGCGAGCTTTATCTGAATTATTATCATGAACTTTACCAAATTCCTTTCATTTCTCTGCGCTATTCCAACGTTTATGGCCCACGCCAAAATGCTCACGGTGAATCTGGAGTAATCGCTATTTTTACGGAAATGATTGCCGACGGTAAAAGTCCAGCAATTAATGGCGATGGCACTCACACTCGTGATTATGTCTATGTAGAAGATGTCGCCAGAGCTAATGTTTTGGCTCTAAATAGTGATTTTGTGGGTGAATTGAATATTGGTACTCAAACCGAAATTTCTACCAACGAAGTTTTCCGTAAAGTTGTTAATGAAATGGGCGTCAACATCGAGGAAAAACACACTGAAGCACGACCTGGTGAACAGGTGACTAGTTCACTTGACTACAGCAAAGCCACTGAAATTCTTGGTTGGGAACCACGCGTTGATTTCGATGAAGGCGTGAAAAGAGTCGTAGCTTGGTATAAAAATAGATAAGCTATTTTTCCAACAAAACAATTTCTAAAGTTTCATTGCACCTGAAACGTTCTTTTTCTTTGGATTCACCAAAGAGAGTTAGTTCGTAATAGGCAGTTTTGCCGTGCTCATAGACGTTATCATCCAAAACAATTGCCATGATATTAGCCTGGCCATTCTCTGTATTAATATCTTTGACCTGACAACCAGCTTCGTTCATTAAATATTGAAACTCTGTGGCATTGTGATAAGGATGGCGAACAGATTGATTACTAATAAATAAAGGCTCTTGATACTTTTCACAAAAACTTTGAGAGCAAGCTTGCAATTCTGCCACGCTATATACAGCTGGAGCAAAATAGTTAGCTTTGAGAGCAAATTGCAAAAAAGTGATGTAAAGGAAAACAGCTCCTAGATAAATATATCTCGCTCGTAGGAAACTGATTAATAAAAACAAAAGTGGTAAAAGCCCAAAAATATAATGGGCGTGAAAAGAAACCGGCATCAAGATGGTTAAGAACAAAGTCAAGATAAAGGCAAAAAAGCTATATTCTAAAAATAAATTCTTTTCTCTTTTGCGAGAAAGATAAGTAAATAAAATTAAAAAAAGTATAAAAAATATTGCCCAAGGTAATGTGGTGGCTAAACTAAATCCGCTTAAGTTGTGTAAGCGGGTGAGAAAAGAATTGTTGCTTTGCTCAAGTTTGTCGCCAAAAAGCATCATCTTGCTTAATAAAAATCCATGGCGCAACTCAAAAAATATAGTTGAAAGATTCACTAGACCAAGTGAAGCAATCACATATAACAAATAAGATATAAAAACCTGACGGCGACGATAGAGAACTAGAATTAAGTAAACTAATAAGGTCGGTACGGCTGAATAAGAAAAACCAGTGGCTAAAGCAGCAAAAAAAGCGCTACTCATCAATAGAATTTTCTTCGGTTTTTTCTGCACCAAATAAACCACCAAAGTATAAAAGGCAGCCAACACACAAGGAGTAACAAAAGACGGATTCCAGATGAAACGACCCTGAATAATATATTGTGGATGCACAGTGATTAGTAAAAATACCAATAATAAAGATTTTTCTAAACGCGGATAATGGCGCAAAAAATACAAACCCAGGGTAAAACTAATCAAATAAAAAGCACTGCCAGCAATCAGAGTTGCGTAGGGCGAATGATTGGTCAATAAATAAAAGGGATAAAGTAAATAAAAATAAATGGCACTCTGATTAAAGGGTAAAGCACTGGTCTGAGGACCCAAGAGAGGTGGTTTGCCAGACTCTTGCCACTTAAAAAGAACTAAAAAATCTCGACCAATATCATTGAAAAACAAAAGCGAAGTATCAATTTTATAAAATCTTGTCCAAAGAAAAATTAAGCTTAAAAGAAAAGAGATTAAGTAGAGATTACGAATTTTTGGCATTTGGCTAATTTTAAATGGGCTTGATCGATAAAGCAATTTCTTTCATGGTTTGAGTAAGATAAGCATCTTCGATATAGAGCAGTTCTAGCTTCAAATAAATAGTAGTTTGAGTATTCCCCCCATCTTTTTGATCTGAATAGGTAAATTTGTAAAAATAAGCTTCCACATTTTGACCAGGAGCTGTGTCTTGCCCTTCCTTAGCTTTGTAGTAATTAATATGACCATAAGGAGCCTCAATTTCTCTTGACTCAATGAAATCTAATTCCTTGAGATAATCCTCTTGAGTTTTCTTCCAAAACTCATCATTAAATAAATTAGGATCTTCATAAATGGTTAACTCATAAATTCCTTTGGAATAACCAACTGAAGCCATATTAATTGGGTAAGGACTGATGGCATAGGTTTTAGTTTGACGACTATCGTTGGTAAAAAAGAGAGCCACATGCCAACCATAGGGATATTTAAAAGCAAAATTCCAATACTGAGCCTCAGCCCACTCTTCTTTTTTTTCTTGTTCAGTTTTGTAACTCTCATATTCTTTTTGCAAGTTCTGTTGAGTTTTTTTAGCATCATAAATCTTGAAAAGTAAAAAACCAGCCAAAAGCATGGCTAGGAGAGTCAAAAGAAAGTAAAAATTGTTGTTATCTTTCATAAATTTAAGTTCAAAAGCTATTTTAGCCAAGTTTTTTAAATAAAGCCAGCACTGAGGCCATGAGTAGCAAACATCCTATAATTGACTAAAATAGGTCAAAATGATAAAATTACGCCTTGTATTGACGCTATTAACGGACGATCGCTGTCCTCAACTGGTGTCGATATGATACAAATCCTTGTTCTTTAAAATACTCATTAAAGTATTCCTTTATAAAATAGGTGACTTACCTTGAGCCCAAAATCAGGACTTAAAGTGAGTCACCTATTTGGTGATATCTTTTTTAATTTGGAGGAAATCAAATGTTAGAAGTTGTTGCAACTGAAACAAGCATTTCCTGGTTCGAGAGAACCTGGAAAAAAGTTCCAGAGGGGATCGAAAGAAACCTGTCTGGGTCTACTTATGTAGACAAGCAAGAATTCTTTACTGGTCAACTTTATGACTGGTTAAGACAAAGTAAAGAGGTCGAAACCGTTGTCATAGGCGACGACCTTGCAATGCAATTATTTTTTGATGAAAAAACGAACTTATCCAAATTACTATTCTGGGATAAATTCACTATTGGCGAACACCCCACTCAAAAAGAGTGGGAGTGGGCTGTCAAAGGAGCCGAAGTAGTAGAGGCAATTATCGTTGAAAACCTTGAGGTTTTTGACATAATTGTTCCGGTTTTAGTGATCGTTAATTCCTGGATGGCCCCAGGACTAAGCGGTCTCGGGGGAAAAGTTCCAATACTTAAAATGGGATAGATAAGCAACAAGGATCAGCGCCTTCGGTAACAACCGATGGCGCTTTTTCGTTTATAAAGCAGAATTAATTTTTTTAAACAACTTCAAGGCCTCCGCCACAGCCTGATCCATATTTAGATAGCGATAGGTGCCCAAACGGCCAACGAAGTGAATACCAGAGGCTTCTAATTTCTTAGCCTCGCGTAGATATTTCCTCAACAACAAATGGTTGCGAGTTCTAGGTACTGGATAATAAGGCTCGCCATCCCAAGTGGGATATTCTTTAGAAATGATGGTTTTATTGATAGATTTTTTGGGTGGATAAAAATATTTGTATTCAATGATGCGAGTGAAAGGGTAGTCTAGAGAAGGGTAATTGACAGCAGAATTACTTTGGTAAAATTCCTGGTCATGTTCTTCAAAGTGAAAATCTAGAGAGCGATATTCTAAATGGCCGAAGGCGTAATCAAAGTATTGATCGATAGCGCCGGTATAAAAAACCTGATCAAACTGACTAAGATCATTTTGCTCGCGAAAAACAAAGAAGTCGGTCTTAAGTCGTAACTCAATATTTGGATGCGATAACATTTTAGAAACTAGCCCTGCGAAGCCACTAACTGGCAAAGCCTGATAGCGATCAGTGAAATAGCGATTATCAGTATCAAAACGCAAAGGATTGCGCTTAATTACCGCCGCATCGAGCTCACTAGGATCAAGCGCCCATTGTTTGAGACTGTAATTTTGAAAAATAGCCTCATAAAGTTCTTGGCCCACTTGAGATAAAACGTAATCTTCGCTATTAGCTACGTCTTTGAGTTTTTTAGTTTTCTTAGCCAAAAAAGCCCGCATTTCCTCTGCATTTTTGAGCTTCTGATGAAAAAATTGATTAACAGTATTTAAATTGATCGGTAAATTAAGCAATTGGTTTTTAACTTTGACTAGAACTTGATGTTCATAGTCCTGCCATTTTGCAAAGCTTCTCAAATAATTCCAAACTTCTTGACTGTTAGTATGAAATAAATGAGCACCATAATTGGAGACCCGAATGCCAGTATCTAGATCCAAATGATCATAACAATTACCCGCTAAATGAGTCCTTTTATCAATGACTAAGACAGAATCACCGAGATTCGCAAAACGCTCCGCCAAAGTCGCTCCAGACAAACCAGCACCGATGATTAGAATGCGAGACATAATTACTATTTTACCTTATTTAAAAATACCAAAATAAAACCCAAAAGACAACTGAAACAAGTCTTATGACACTTTTTGCAACCTTAATACTACATAATATTCATTAATGAGCGAAATAAAAAAGAAAAAAAGAGTAGGTGTGTATATTGATGGCTCAAATCTCTACTATGGTGGGCTTAAAGCAGGATGGCAATTAAATTATGCCAAAGTGAAGGTTTTTATTGAGCGAAAATATGAAATTGCGGTGATTAATTATTACAATTCAATTGGCTATGAGAGAGGTAAGGATGGAAAATATATTAAGGATCAAAAAGGAGAATATATTTTTAATCAAGCTATACTAAGATTTGAAAACTATTTAAGAAAATTAAAAATAAAAGTAATCTCTAAACCCTTAAAATTCATCAAGAGCAATGAATCAATCGCCACTAATAAATTAGATGGTGATATTATGATTGAGGCGTTATTGGATCACAGAAAGTGGGATGAATTAATATTAATGAGTGGTGATTCTGATTTTGAGAGATTAGTAAAAGAAATTGCTTCACTAAAAAAGACGGTTCATATTTTTAGTTTTGGATCAAGAATTTCGCATGAGTTAAAAATGCTCTCTGTAGAATCTAATTTTGTTACTTTTACCAAGTTAGATAGTTTAAAACTAGTTTTAAAGCATGAAATAAATTTGACAAAATACTCTAAATAAGCTAACATTGAACTATATTTCCTCACCCGCCTAAATGGCGGGGTCTTTGTTTTATAGATCAAAAAACTCCATTTCCAAAATTAAGAGCAGATGTTATACAATGAAGCAATGTTAGCCATTTTTAAAGAGATTCGTGATGTTATTAAGTGGCGTGAGTTGCTTGGACAAATGGTTAGCCGTGAAGTTAAAGCACGTTATAAACAATCGATCTTAGGCTATTTCTGGATTATCTTAAATCCTCTGGCTCAAATGTTAGTGATGAGTTTTGCCTTTTCGATTATTATGCGCATCCCGACCAATGCGACGGATAACATTCCTTACTCGGTATTTCTTTTTGTAGCTTTGTTACCTTGGAATCTCTTTTCCAACTCACTAAGTTCTGCTTGTGGATCTTTAGTTGGTTCGGCTTCATTGATCACTAAAGTCTATTTCCCACGCACTATTTTGGTTTTATCGACTGTAATGGCTAAAATTATTGATTTTGCCTTGGCTCTGACCGTGCTAGTCGTTTATATGATTGCTTATCAGCTACCAATTAACCTCAATATTTTATGGGTAATTCCGATATTTTTGATTCAACAAATTTTTACCATGGGCTTGTCGTTATTTTTTGCAGCGGCTAATTTGCTTTATCGCGACATTCAATATTTATTATCTTTACTTTTACTTCTATGGATGTACCTAACACCAGTGATTTATCCAGCTGATTTGGTACCAGAACGCTATCAGTTTGTTTTTCAACTTAACCCAATGTCCGTCATTGTTAATGCCTATCGCCAAACCATTTTAGGTGGGGGCATGCCGAACCTAATCAGCATTAGTATTGCTTTAGTAGTTTCAATCTTAGTTTTATTAGTTGGTTTTTCTTACTTTAAATCTAGAGAAAAAATCTTTTCGGATAATATTTAATATGTCAGATACTGTTATTAAATTCCAAAATGTCACTAAGAAATTTGCTTTTCAAAGTCAAAAGACTTTCAAAGAATTTTTGCCAGCTTTAATTAGAGGTGAAGAAACTAGTAAAGGTTTTACTGCGCTTGATAATATTAGTTTTGAAATTGAAAAAGGTGAGAGCATTGGCATTATTGGGCCAAATGGTTCTGGAAAATCTACCATTCTTAAATTAATCGCTGGAGTGATGTCGCCAACGATGGGTAAAGTTGAGGTTGAAGGGCAAATTTCACCTTTAATTGAACTAGGCGCTGGTATGCACCCAGAATTGACTGGTATGGAGAATATTTACCTAAATGGTGCCATTCTGGGTCTTAAAAAGAAACAAATTGATGCTAATCTGCAAAGTATCATCGATTTCTCAGAAATAGAGGAGTTTATTAATCAACCAGTTAAACACTATTCATCTGGGATGTATATGCGCTTGGCTTTTGCGATTGCTGTCCACGTTAATCCAGAAATTTTAATCGTCGACGAAATATTGGCAGTGGGCGACGATGCTTTCCAAAAAAAATGTTTTAGAAAAATGGAAGAATTCAAACAAAATGGAGTAACCATTATCTTTGTGTCGCATTCATTAGGACAAGTGAGAGAATTCTGTAATAAAGCAATTTATATTAATCACAGTAAGCTTATTGCCCAGGGCAATGTAGATGAGGTGTGCGATAAATATCAAGCCGATGCAGTAAATAAATAACTTTATTCTTTAGAGAAAATTTCGTCCCAAGTAAATTTGGTTAATTGATTTCTTAAGTCTTTTTGGCTAACTTCTACAAATTCCAGATTATTAACTAATTTAATAATTTGCTGTACCCAGGCTTGCGAATCATCTGATTTAGAAATAATAGATAATAATTTCGAGTTAATTTCTATTCCCTCAGTTCCGACCTCCGTAGTAACAACTGGTTTACCATAAGACAGACTTTCTAAAACTTTCAAACGAGTTCCGGAACCAGCAAAAATTGGGGCTACTAATATGTCAATTTGTTTATAGAAACTTTGCAAATCAGCGACATAATCAAGAAACTTAACGCCTGGTAGATTTGGGTAAAAATCCTGATTGCCTTTGCCCAGAACAATCACTTCACATTCAGCCTGAACTTGTTTTAAGGCTGGTAAGATTTTTAAAAGCAAATAATCAAGAGCTTGGCGATTGGGAGTGTGATCAACTGAACCAACAAAACCAATCGCTATTTTTTTCTCAGTTCGAGGGGCTAAAAAATTAATTTTTTCTATACCATTGGGACTAACTTGAACTTTATCTAGAGCAAAAAGTTTTTTAACAAAGAAAGCATCTTTTTGAGACATAACCACGATCTTTGAAAAAAATCTCAATAAACTTCTTTCATATAAATAAACTTGCAGACAGCTCAATAGTCTAATAAGGATTTTAAGTGGATTTTTAGAAGCAAAGGCTCTTCTGTAAAAAGAAATTGTAGAAATATCTAAAGCTACAAATTTACTAAATTGATTTTTTAATAAATACTTAGCTAAATAAAGAATTTGCGTTGATTCAATTCTGATTTGAGCAAAACTAGTTTTAGCCTGTAGATCTTTAAAATCATCAATTAATTCTTGAGAAAAATAGTTTGAAAAATGATAGGGAAGAGCAAGTTTCAAACTGAGCAGAATAGACTTTTTTGTCAAAGAAAAGGACTTAAAAAAAACCGTGTATTGATTCAGAAAAGATTTTTCCTCCGCTGTTAATAGTTGGTCACTAGAAAGAAAAAAGTAAAAGTGAATTTCATACTTTTTACTTAAATGGATTAAAGTTTGTTTGATTCTCGTCGCTCCACCGCTAGTTTGCGGAAAAGGGGAAATGCCAGAGATTAATAATAACTTTGGTTTTGACATTAATATCTTTCTATCAGTCCCAAGTTAATAAAAATTTTGCCCAGTAAACTTTGTCTAAAGTTAAATTGTTTTTGTAGCTGCTCAAGTTCTTGAGTAGAGAAAAGCTCTCGCAAAACTTGCTCTCGTTCCTGATTTAGTAAGGCTAAATTGGTAGAACTAATGCCGCTTTGATCAAAGTAAACAATGGAAGTGGCTGAATGCTGCCAAGTACATTTTTGACTTAAGAAAAGCTTCAAATTAAAAGCTAAGTCAGCGACAATTTTTAAATCTTCACGATAAAGACCAAATTTTTGAAAAAGTTCTCGTTTAAAAAACATTGATTGATGACAAAGAGAATAGCGATAAAAAAAGAGCTTTGTTAACTGATCTGGTTGAAAATATAGTTCAATTTGCTTAGTGTCCAAATTAAGTCGCTTGGCATCGGCATAAACGATGTCAGTATCAGGTTTAGTTATAAAAACACGATTTAAAGCCTCTGAATCAAGAAAATAATCACCGCTATGTAAAAATAAAATGTATTCACCTTTAGCCTGTCTAATTCCTTGATTTAAGGCCTGATAAATACCATTATCCTTTTGACTCTGCCAATAAGAAATTTTAGATTGATTATCTCTAATTAAATCCACACTCCCATCAGTAGAACCACCATCAATAACAATATATTCAAAATCAGTAAAAGTCTGAGAAAAAATACTAGCAAAGGTTTTTTGAAGACCTCGGAAATTGTTTAAATTAACGGTTATGATGCTTAGCTTCATAAATTAACATTCAGCAATTGAGTTAATCAAGATATTGTGCTTAGATCATTATACTCATATTTCTAGAAAAAAAATTAAATAAACTCTAAATAACAATGATTAAATACATCTTATTGATTTCATCAATGACTTTAGCAGTATTGGGACAAATCTTTTTTAAGAAAGGAATCACTAGCTCGGCATTGTCTCCAAATATACTCTCCATATTACAAACAATCTTTACACCATATATATTTTTTGGTTTTTTTATTTATGGTTTATCATCAATAATCTGGTTGTTTGTATTACAAAGATTTCCTTTGTCAGTAGCTTATCCGAGTTTAGCTTTAACCTATATAATAGTAGCCGTATTAAGTACATTCATTTTTAAAGAAAGTTTGAATTTTGAAAAGATAATTGGAATATTACTTATATTTATAGGAGTTTATTTTATCAATAAATGAAAAACATAAATTACAACACATTATCAATCGTTGTACCTTGCTATAACGAAGTAAAAACTATTCAAACAATTATATCAAAGATATTAAAAGCGGATAGCTTAGGTCTAAAAAAAGAAATCATCATAGTAGATGATGGGAGTACTGACCAAACTAGAACAATTCTAAAAAAATACCAATCAAGGAAAAATTTTAAAATAATTTTTCAAAAACAAAATCAAGGCAAAGGCGCGGCTTTAAAAACAGGAATTACTAATTCAACTGGTGACATTGTCTTAGTTCAAGATGCTGATTTGGAATATGATCCAGAAGAATATCCTATTTTGTTAGAACCAATTATTAATAATAAGGCAGACGTAGTTTATGGATCTAGATTTTTAGGAGGTAGACCCCATCGAGTTTTATACTTTTGGCATTCCCTGATGAATCATTGGCTAACAACCTTTTCTAACATGCTTTCTGGTATTAATCTGACTGACATGGAAACTTGTTATAAAGTCATAAGAGGCGATTTAATTAGAAAATTAGCCTCAAAATTAGAATCTCAAAAATTTGGTTTTGAACCAGAAATCACAGCTAAGCTAGCAAAAATAAAAGACGTCAGATTTTATGAGGTCGGAATCTCTTATTACGGAAGAACATATAAGGAAGGTAAGCACATTAATTGGTTAGACGGCATTCGCGCTATTTGGGAAATTATCAAATATAATCTTTTTTAATAAACATTGTGCAATTTAAACATAAAATAAGCTTAGAGAAATTTCTAGATTTATCCGTCAAAAGTTGGATTATCTATTTATTTTTTGTATTTTTGACTACTGAAATATTATCTTTATTTAATCTAATTGGCAGAACATCAATAATAATTATTTATTCTATTATTGCTCTATTGATTTTCATTTTTTTACTTAAAAATAAAATAACAATTGATTTCAATTCCTTAAAAAAGATCAAGAAAAGCGAAAAACTTATTCTTTTATTGGTTACTTTAACCATATTATTGCCAATTCTTTTTACAGCTCTCTACTATCCACCTAATAATTGGGATTCTATGACTTATCACATGGCGAGAATCATGCATTGGATTGATAATAAGAATGTCAATTTTTACTTTACTCATAATGATAGGCAATTATTTAATGGCCCACTGGCGGAATATGTGATTTTACACTGGTATCTATTGGCAAATTCGGACATATTTTCTAATTTAGTGCAATACTTTTCTCTTATCATTACAACTTGCTCTTCATATTTGATTACCAAATTTTTATCTAAAGATAAAAAAACAAATTTGCTATCAATAGTTTTGGTGTTAACAACTCCCATGGCAATTATGCAGGCTAGTAGTACACAAAATGATCTAGTCGTGTCCTCAATCTTATTGGCAACGATTTATTTAGGATTTAAAAAAGCTTGGTGGCTTTTTGGTCTATCAATTGGTTTAGGAATGTTAACCAAAAACACCTATGCCATTTTCGCTTTACCTTTTTGTTTTTATTTTGGTGTTAAGTGGCTTAAAGAATATAAACAGAAAGCTTTATTACTATTTTTATGGTTTTTATTATGCGTAATCTTTATTAACCTGATGCATTGGCATAGAAACTATCAAGAATTTGGTTCACCAGTTGGACCAAAGCACATGTCTGAAAAAATTTTAAATAACGATCATGAAACAAAAATTATTACATCTAATGTTATTAGAAATATCGGTTTGCAACTTGGTTTGCCATATGGCAGATATAACTCATTTATTGATGAAGTTATTTATGAATCGCATAAAAAATTAGGTTTAAGCATCAATGACCAAAAAAATTCTTGGTATTCCATGACTTATCAAACTAAATTTTCAATTCACGAAGATCTTGCGGGTAACTTTTTATTAACAATACTTTTAATATTTTCTTTTTTATTTATTTTCAGAGAAAAACAAAAAATGTATTACGGATTTGCCATAATTGGTGGATGGATAACTTTTAACTATTTATTAAAATGGCAACCATGGGGAAGTAGGCTTTTACTCCCATGGCTCCTGGTTTCTATTCCACTTATTACGAGTGTTTTAAATAAACTTGTAAAAAATAATAAAATAATATTCTTGCTTATTTCAATTTTGTTATTTTGTTCTTGGCCATTTGTAGCTGGAAGTAGCAAATATTTTGGCAGCCTACCTACTTCAATTGAATCCAATAGACAAATTTTACCATTACCAGAATTTGGAAAAGAAAGTAGGTTTGAAAGATATTTTTATAGTAGAAAAGTTTTATTACCAAATTTAGAATCTATTGAAAAAATTATTAAAAACAACAAAATCGAAGAAGTTGGACTAAATTTAGGGTATGATAGTACAGAATATCTCTGGTGGGTAATCTTAAAAAAAATAGATAAAAATATAAATATAAAAATTGTGGAAGATAATTTTTTTGATAAAGCTGATGAACCAGCAATTATTTTTTATGATAAGGAACAGGCTAAAAAGGACAACAATATCAAATCGCATGATATAAGTCCAAGCGTCAAAATATATTTTAATAACGAAAACTTATAATTTTAAATGCCTTACTGATCATTTGAGAAATTTTCCAAGATTTAGAGTTTATAACTTCATCTAATTTTTGTTTATAAACAAAATCTTCTCTTTTGCAATTGTTAACATTTTTATTTCTAAGTTCTTCAATTTTCAGCATATATTCATCGTAATTGAAATACTGTTTTAGAGGTTTTAATTTGATTGCTAATTGAATTGGAATATCTAATATAGATCCAGAATAAATATCTCCGCAAATCTTCTCAGACTGTTTCAGTGTAATTGGAAAAAGCTTCTTATAATTTTCGTAGTAAATATTAGAGACCTCTTTAAAAACTAATCCACTCTTTGTTGCATATTCTGAAAACCCACCAAGTCTGTATGTTGCAAAAGAATTTTTGACGTAGACGCTGTCATAGTTCTTTAAACAAAGTCTTACTGTCATATCATAGTCGCCAACACATTTATATTTTGTATTAAAACAATTTTCTTTAACAATTATTCTTTTGTTAAATAGCATTGTTTGGTGGTTAGGCATAATTGTAAAAAAAATATTTTTGATGTTTGGTTTTATCTCATCTTTCCTTTTGGTATTTTCGTTTAAATTAATTACGGGAGCATATGAAAAAGCAGCCTTACTTTTTTCTAAACATTTAACAGATTCATTTATTCCGTTTTTATCATGATAAAAATCATCAGAATTCAAAAAAGCTAAATATTTTCCTTTTGACAGTAAAATTCCTTTATTCATGGCGTCATAAACACCAGTGTCTGGTTCGGATACAAATTTAATCCAACCTTTTTTTTCGTATGTTTCTAATATTTCTCTAGTTCCATCTTGTGAATTGCCATCAATAACCAAATGTTCTATGTTTTTATAAGCTTGGTCATGAACTGATTGAAGACATTGTCTAAAAGTATTAATCCTATTATTTTTAACTAAATTGAATGTTATAGTGATAATAGATACTAAAGGTTTTTGCATTTTATCTTTTTATAAAGTTAATAATCTTTACTTTATTTTTTTTCCATTTTTTATAGCCAGACAGCATGAACTTGTAAGATTCTTTTTGTATAGAGTTTAGATTATTTATATTAATAGACTTAACACTATTTAAATCAAATAAATAGCCAGTTTTATTATGTTTTATATATTCATTCATGGTTGGATTATTTACTGCAATGACGGCCTTACCCATGGCCATAGCCTCTAAAAATGATAATCCAATCCCTTCATGTTCTCTGGGGGCCACATAAATAGCAGCTTTTTTAATTAAATTATTTAAGTCTTCCTTATTCTTTAACCAAGTGGAGTAGCTAATTGAAAATTTTTGCTCTTGCCCTTTTGTTGGTTTAACAAAAGTATGACTTGGATCAATTGCCTTGTGCAAGTGAATTTTTAATTCCTTTTCTTTGTCAAAAAGCTTTTCGATTGTATTGATATTTATATAAGTAAGTCGTTGCCAGAAAAATATTTGTTTTGTGTTTCCTGCATAAAACTTATTTGGTTTTGGAAAATATTGCAAATGTAACGAATTCAAATCTAAGTTAATCAATTTTTTATGTAGAGTTTTGGAAAAATTGAGAAATTTGATATTTTTATATTGCAACCAATAATCATTTGGCAAAGCACCACTCCCATCATACATTGGACAAAAAATAAGGTTTTTATTTTTAATTTTAGCAAGAACCTCTGGAGAGTATATGTTTTGAAAAAACACTACTCCTAAGTAAGAGTCGTCAATAAAATCAAGGTTTGGAGGAGTTTTTCCCTGCCATGTTTCATCTAGAATAACGGTTACCTCAAAATACTCTTTTAAGTAATTAATTAAAAAAGCAGTTGACTGTGTTTTGTCATGATAAGAATGACCTATGTAGACAATTTTTTTAGATTTTCTATTTGTGTCAGAGTTAAAATACTTAATAAAATTCTTAAACCCAACTTTAAACAACATGGGTAAATACTGAAAAAGATATAAATATAAATGATATATTTCTTTAAATAATCTTCTTTGTAAACTATTTTTTGGCAAAAATAATTTTGCAATTATGCGAATTTTTTCAGCCAAACGCCACATTTTGGTATTTTGCATCATTATTATAGCTTTGCTTAATTTTACATTTTTTTTATTTAAATCGGTCAATTTTTTATTTAAATCAGTCAACTTCTCCTCAACTGTTTCCAGATTGTTTTTAGTTAACACAAATTTTTTGTTTTTTTCTTTTAAAAGACTTTTTGCTTCAATTAAATTCTTTTTTAAACTTTCTAGTTCAGATTGGACTTGATAAAAGCTACTTATTAAGTTGTTATACTTCAAGAATCTCTGTACTCTAGAAACAGCAATGTCATTTTCTATTATTTTTTTTGGAAAATTAAGGTTTTGTATTAAATTAAGTGATTCTCCAAAGTCAAACAGGTCATTATTTACCTTACAATGTACTCCAGAGCCATCAAAGCCGATGTTTTTAGTCAAACTAATAACTGGATTTAAACACAATCCATGATGTTTAAATATGCTGGCATACCAAAAAATAGCCCAAGTATTAATTTGACCACTTTGGTTATCTAAGACTTGTTGCCAAAAGTTTTCAAAACCATCTAGATTAAATTTGTGAACATCTTCTTCAGAAAAGGTTTCAACCAATTCATTTGGATCTTTCTCAAAATGTTGCCATCTATCTTTCCAAGTTGCCCAACCCCAACAGTGCATCATTCTCCAAAGAACTGCATCGTTCATTTCTCCAGTTAAAATTGGGTAATTCCAACCAGAAATATGCCAAACTTTTTTCTCTTTTTCAAAAACATTTAAAGCTTGATTCATATAATCAAGAAAATACGGAGAAACAACAATGTCGTCTTCCAAAACAATCACTTTTCCATATTTATTAACGATCTCGCTTACACCACCGATTATTTGAGATGCTAATCCATTATTTTTTTCACTTTCAATTATTTTAATTGAATTGAAACCATTAATTTTTTTTAAGTATTCTCGAACTTCCAAAACACCATCACTAACATTTTTCTGTCCATCAGAGTAAATCACCAGATCACTAGACTTAGCTAGCTCATTTAATTGCAAAGCCTTAACGGTTTCCTTCAAGTGCTTTAGTCTGTTGTAGACAAACAAAACTATTGGAGCAAGATTCTTTTCGTTAATTAAAGTTTTTTGTATACCACTCATATGTCTTCTTCAAACCTGTTTTAAAATCAGTTTTATATTTCCAACCAAGCTTGGCCAATCTACTCACATCAAGTAGTTTTCTAGGAGTACCATCTGGTTTACTGGTGTTCCAATAAATTTGACCTTCATAGCCAACTGCTTCTTTGATCATTTCTGCCAACTCTTTAATCGTGCAGTCTTCACCAGTACCAATATTTACAATTTCTGATCCATCGTAAGTATTCATCAAAAATACTACTGCTGAGGCTAAATCATCCACATATAAAAATTCTCTCATTGGACTACCAGTGCCCCAAACTTCTACTTTAGGTTGTTTGTTAATTTTTGCCTCATGGAACTTTCGGAGGAGGGAAGGAAGAACATGAGCGTTTTCCAAATCAAAGTTATCATTGATACCATAAAGATTGGTTGGCATCACCGAGATAAAATTGGTGCCATACTGTTTATTATAGCTTTGGCACATGATAATCCCTGCAATTTTAGCCACAGCATAAGCATCGTTGGTTTCTTCAAGTGGACCAGTTAAAAGATATTCTTCTTTAATTGGCTGAGGAGATTGTCGAGGATAAATACAAGATGAACCTAAAAATAATAGCTTCTTTGCTCCAAATTTATAAGCATTATTAATTAAGTTATTTTGAACTTGAAGATTCTCAAAGATAAAATCAGCTTTTTGGCTTTTATTAGCTCCAATGCCACCAACTTTTGCTGCCGCACAAAAGACATATTCAGGTTTTTCATTTTTGAAAAATTTTTCTGAAGCTTCCTGGTTCATTAAGTCTAGTTCGGCTCTGGTTCTTTTAATAATATTGGTATAACCCTGAGCCCCTAGCTCCCTAACAATGGCACTACCTACTAGTCCGCGGTGACCAGCCACGTAAATTTTTGAGTTTTTTTCCATCATAACAGTATATGTATATCATATTTAGCCAACAAAATCCTCATCTTTCTGCTTTAATAGTCCTATAATAAGAAATTTGAGAATATCGTCACAAGCGAACAAAAAAATAGAAAAAATACAGAGCCATATTATCTCGCTTGTGATACATTTGATTACATATAGCTATAATACAATGATCTGTACGGATGATTTTTATTCAGCCACGGTTTATCAGATGTCAAGAAGTGCAATATGACCGGATTAATTACTTTTTTAACTGACGATTCGTAGTGAGTTCCCATATCATTTCGCAATTCTAAATTCCATTTTCTTGAAATTAGCTTAACACCTTTATCTAATGATAAATTTATAACATCTTGATCAACATTTAATAATTTAATATTTGTGTTTTTTATCAATGATAAAAACGCATCGCTTACTTTATCATTTCTCATCTTTTTTAAATTCATGAGCATCACTCCAGAATTAATATATTGAGACGAGGATATTTTTAATCTTAAAATATTTTTTTTAGAATTTAAGCTGTTAACAGCAGCTAAGTAAAAATTTGTTACATCAATTTTCCAAAGTTCTTGTATGTCTCCTAAAACTAAAGTGTCTGAGTCTAAATAAATAACTTTATCTAAAAATGGAAGTAAATTTGGTAAAACTAATCTAAAATAATTAGCTTCAGAAAAATGCGTACCATTAGGAATTGGCAACTTAGAAAAAAAATTTTATCTTTAATTTCTATAAAAATGAATTTTGATTTTTTTATTTTATTTAATAAAAGAAACTTAATTTTATTAAATAAATTTATATTTTTACTTACAATAATAAAAGTAAAATTATTTTCTAAAGTGGAGTTAATTAAAATTGATCTTATTGTGGTCATACAATAAGGAACATAATTATTGTCTATTGTAAAGCAAACATAAATTTGTTTTTGATCATTTACATTTTTAATATTATTCATAATACATATTAAAACTCTAGCATATTTAAATTTTATAACAAATTAGAAACACAGCATAAAAATAAATGTGACAGTAAACAATAAAATAAGCACTTAATGTTATAATCCCTCCCATGTCAATCTTAGAGCAACTCGGAATTAATCTAAAACCAAAAGAGCATACTTTAGACAAAATGCCTCGTTTACGGGTTTATGCCGATATTTCTTCTCTGTTTGCTGAACAAATTTGGCTAGAGCAGAATGATGCAGAAATTCGCAGACTCACCATTGCCATTTTTGATACTTTGAAAAAATATAATCGGGAAATAGATAAGAATAATCAATTTCGCTTTGGCAACTTCATTGTACAGATTGATTCCATTGGTAAAACTCATACTATCGAGAATCCCATTACGCGAGAAAAAATTTCTGTAGACTTAAGTCATGGCAACCATTTAGTTATCGTCGAAAAAGGTAGATTTTAATTGAGCGCAACAAACAAAAAAGCCACCTTTTAAGTGGCTTTTGCTTTGCTTTTAGGGTTACCCCAAGCGAATCCGCGATGAGTCATTTATATCAAATTTTGTTCTTTTTTTCAACTGTGATTTTTTTGTGGACCGGAGGGGAATTCACCCTTCGGGTATTACCCAGGAGCTACGCTCTTGGCGGCAGGACCCCCGAAGCAAATTTCGCGGATTCACTTATGCACCAGCAATCCGGCCCGCAAAATAATTTTCTCACTGCTATATTGCAAGAAATGTCATAACTCCCTTTTTACTCTCTCTTGTCTTGCTCTCCAAAACTCTCTATCATAAATCTATATGTTTTCTGTAGTCGCTAAACTGCGTCAATCGGAGGGTCTTAAACATTCAGCGCTGACTATTTTCTCTTATAGCTTCGCTTCAGCTTTTTCTGCCTTAGCGGTGATTTTGATTTCTCGTCTTTTAGGGCCAGTAGATTTTGCGGATTTTTCAGTGGCTTTTTCACTGTCTTTGATTCTGAATCGTCTCAATGATTTTGGTTTTTCCATTGTCATTCAAAAAATTGTTGGAGGAGAGTGGCGTCGTCCCAAGATTAATGCCTATTTATCCTTAGTTCTTAAATATCGTCTGGTGATTTCACTGGTTTTACTACTAATTGGCTTGTTGTTTGCTGAGAACATTGCCACTTACCTACAAATTGCTAATCCTTGGTTAATTCCTTTGACTTTTCTTTCTAGTTTGCCGGTTTCTTATTTTGAAATTTCTCAAGTCACCCTACAGAGCTTAGCTAAATTCAAATTAGCTGCCTATAATTATCTAATACCTTCTGTTTTGAAGTTTTTAATGGCTCTGACAGTTTATTTATTGAAAATTGAGAGTGTGCCTTTGATTTTATCTTTGTACATGTTTACTTGTTTGCCAGGATTGATCGTCGCTGAATGGCTCAAGCCGCGTTGGATCAAATATCAGCTTACCGAAATTTATACTAAGGAACCTAAACAAATTCTGAATTTGCTTAAACATTCAGCGTTTGCCCTGATCGCTGCTGGAGTGATCGACAATATCGACATTATTTTTGCCAAGCATTATTTGTCTAACTATGAAGCAGGACTACTCTCAGGGGTGAGCCGCATTGCCATGCTACTATATGTAGTAGCTTACTCTCTTGCAAACGTCCTCAACCCTCGAGTGACTGCTTATCATAAACAGAAAGATTTTAATGCCTTTCTTAAAAAAGCCTGGGCAATTACTGTTTTGTCT
The DNA here is from genome assembly GCA_964511345.1 of uncultured Pseudomonadales bacterium. Lineage (GTDB taxonomy): Bacteria > Patescibacteriota > Microgenomatia > UBA1400 > PJMF01 > UBA1364. Next base: position 186,740 of record CAZEEV010000001.1, read on the forward strand.
GTTCTGGGATTTTTTATTTTTTTGCCCATCGCTCCATTCTTAGTTAAATGGACGATCGGGGCAGAGTATTTGGCAGGCTTGGATAGCTTGACAGTTCTGTTAGCAGTTGGCTTCTTAAGTGTTATTGTCACCCCTTTTGCTGCCACTTTTTATGCTTTCAAGAGCAATCGTTATTTTTCCATCTCCGCTATTTTGCAATTAGCCATCATGCTTGTTGGCAACTTCATCTTCGTTCCACAATTTGGTCTCGCTGCTAGTGTTTACACTCGTTTAGCTGCTCGCACCACCTTATTGTTATTGACTTGGGCAATGTTGTGGATTAATTACAGGCGAGAATTTGGAAAGAAGTAGCTAGATTTTCTCAAGAGTTGTTTGTGCTTTAATATTAAAAACACCTTCTTTGTCGAGTTGCGCCAAATAAATTGAATGATTTGCGTCTCCCTCTACTGTCAATCCTGAAAGGGATAGAGAAATGCAGCTAAGTGGCAATACTCCTTTATCACCAGCAAACAAAGTAAAAAGTTCTCCATTTATCAATTTAATAGCACTTGCATTAGGTATGCCTAGTTTTAGATAAGTTACAACCTTAGCCTGCATCAACATTTCTTGAGAATAGCCAATTTTTTTGGCATTTAAACGAATCTTTAAGTTATTTGCCAATTTACTATCAATCACTAAATGGGCTGTTGCTCCAAGAGGAATTGTTCTCCTTAACTCCTTGAATTTCTTAAAAATCTCGCGCAAAACTTCTCTATTTGAATATTCTATTTTGCCTGATTTTTCTGGTGTGCCCATTTTTCCTTTTTGTTTTTTATTTTGTTAGCCTGGCTTTTAACTATCCTGAAAATATATCAAATGAGATCATTTTTGACAAGAGAGGGGAAAGGAGGGAAATTGACAAAAATACTCTTAAAAATGTATAATATTTTTTAAAGATTGGATCGAAAGTACCGGACGAGGTCTTGGCTATACGCCAAAATCAATGACTCCAACTACTGCGGTCCTTCTTTTTTTCATAGGGGATCTTTCAATGTTTTTAGAGCTCTAAAAACAAAGACCCCGCCTTGCGGCGGGTGAATTCCATTGCTAGTAATATACCAATTTGTTTTTATTATGTCAACCGTGACTCAGGTTCTCACAAAACCAACCTGGTCTTTAATATCATCAAGATAAGTAAAATGTACGTTTAAATTATTAATACTTAAATCTTTTATTTCCCAAGAAATAAACTTTTTATAGCTAAAGACTCTAACTACTAATCCAGCGTTAACAGCTTTGATAATCAATGGCTCATAATCACAATCGCCAGCACATAAAAATAAAACTTCTAATGAATTCATTTCTGTAATAGCGTCTGCTAACAGAAAGGTGTCTGATTTATCTTTAGGCTTTTTTATATCTCCTTCAATTAGCTTAAGTGGATGAGTGTTCACTCTGAAACCAATGCCTTTTAAAAACTTAAAAAACTTTTGCTGTTTGGTATTTGGAATATATTTGCCAAATTGATCTTTGAGGTACTTTCTGTCTGGTCCAACCTCATAACCAGCAGGAGAATAATAAGCCTTAATTCCAAGATTAACATCAAATCTCTTTTCAATATATTCAACTAATTTCTGATAATCAATCATCCAACCCATTGATTTGCCGCTCATAAACATGTTCTGTGCATCAACATATAAACCAGCTTTGTTTGGCATATTGTTCCAATCTATTTAGATTATAGCAGTCCAAGGTTACAAGAACCGTGATTTTTGCTAGAATCAGCTTTATGCAATACTTTGAAAACAAAACTGTCCTCATTGCCGGCGCTGCTGGTTTTATTGGCTCACACTTAGTCGATCAAGTTCTGAAGTTTGGTGGGCGCGTCATTGCGGTCGACAACTTTATTACTGGTCGTCGCATTAATTTAGCTTCCTATCAAGATAATCCTAATTTTCGTTTCTTAGAAGCTAACATCAGTTTGCCTACTGCTAGTTATCTGGATAATTTTCTAGAAGCCCTTAAAATTGAAAATCCTGCTTTCGCTAAAATTGATTTGGTTTTGCATTTTGCTTCGCCAGCCTCACCACCAGCTTACCAAAAAAGCCCAGTCGAAACCTATTTAGTGAATTCTTCTGGCACCCATAATTTACTTAGTTATTTACATGCCAATAGCCCAGAGACTCGCTTTCTTTTTGCCAGCACTTCTGAGGTTTACGGCAATCCACAGGTACACCCTCAAAAAGAGGACTATTTCGGCAACGTCAACCCTAATGGCAAGCGCTCCTGCTATGACGAATCTAAACGTCTAGGCGAGACTATTTGTGGGGTTTTTGAACGTGACTATGGCATGGATGTGCGCATTGTCCGTATTTTTAATACCTATGGCCCACGCATGCGTTATGACGATGGCCGTATTTTGCCAAACTTTATCAATCAAGCCTTAGCTAAAAATCCCTTGACTGTTTATGGCGATGGCAAACAAACTCGCTCCTATTGTTTTGTTGATGATCTAGTGCGTGGCATTCTATTGCTGGCTAGTGGTGAAGGCCTCAAAGGCCAAACCGTCAATATCGGCAATCCAGAAGAATTTACTGTCCTAGAAACTGCTGTTTTGGTGCAAAAAATCATTAATGAAGCTGTGGGAGAAGAAAATATTATCTTTGCCGACTTACCTTCTGACGATCCAACACGTCGCAAACCAGATCTTAGCAAAGCTCAAGAATTGCTCAATTTCACCCCCGAGGTCGATTTCCGCACCGGTCTAAGTAAAACCATCGAATACTTTAAGACGGAGGAGAGTAGAATTTTGGAGTAAATAATCCTCGTCAAAGTTTCCACAAATTTGCTATTTTGATATATTCTTATATAATTTTATACTGATGAGAAGATAAAACTAGATAATTGCTATCTAGCTTTTTAACCCTCATTCAAACCGTTCTTTAAAATTTGCGAAGCTTTTAATATAAAGCGAGATGGCAATTTGAAAATAAATTTTGTTTTTAAATTGTCGTCCCGCTTTATAAAGAAGCGGATAAACTTTTTCTAACTGGAGGAAATATGAATGCAGTACAGATTATCGAAAAAATCCCCTTTTTAGGGGGAAAAATCAGCCAGCTTCACTTTGTCGTCGCTAAAGAATCAACGGCGACAGTTGTCGAAGCAGAGTGGAAAGACGATAGAATCACTGTAAAAATAGATACTCAAGAAAGAGGAATAGGAAATATCCTTGAGCAACTGGGGGTCCTATTTGGTCACCAGAATCCTCCAGACTTGTTCTGGTTAATTGGTCCCAGCCAATATTTTTGCTGGCTAGGGGAAAAAGACAACCTAGAAGAGGTTAAGAAAGAGATAGGAGTTCATGTTCTCTGGATTTCCTCACCGCAGTAACACGCAAATTTTAAGAACAAAAAGCGACCCCAACGGGTCGCTTTTTACGTTATCCTCTTGGCTTTCAACCTAAATCACGGCATAATAAAAATCAGCCATGATTTACATCATCTTAATTCTAGCTTTTATTTTGCGTCTCCCCCTACTTAATGGTTCTTTTTGGCTTGATGAAGCCGCTCAATTTCTAGAAAGTGCTCGACCATTATCACAACAGTTAAATATTGTTGATGATTTTCAGCCACCTTTAATGCATTTGCTAACTTTCTTTAGTATTCGCTTAGGTAGTTTGTTTGGCTTAGGTCAAACTGAATGGTGGCTGCGCATTATTCCCAGTTTAATTCCAGGAATTCTAACTATTTGGGCACTTTATCGTTTGGCGCTCACTCTTACTAATCGTAAAATTGCCCTTCTTAGCAGTCTTTTTGTGGCTACCTCTTCTTTTCATATTTTCTATTCTCAGGAATTACGTCCTTACAGTTTGCCGGCGCTGTGGGCTATTTTAGCTACTTGGCAGATGTTGCTCATGCTCAAGAACAAAGCCAAAAAACCACTAATTTTGTTTATCATTTTTTCCATTCTCGGACTTTATTCGTCTTATCTATATCCATTTTTGTTGATTGGTCAATTTGCTTATTTACTCAAAGAAAAGTTAGCTTTTTCCAAGATTCTAGTCAGTGGTGGATTGATTGTGGCTGGCTTTTTACCTTGGTTGCCCAAGTTTTTAGAACAGTTGCGAGCTGGCCAAGCCCTGCGTCTAAGTATGCCTGGTTGGTCAGAAACCGTCAGTCTGCCCATCTTTAAAACTGCCCTGATCTTGCCACTAAAGTTTGTCTTTGGTGTTAGTAATTTGGAAATGAATTTATCTTATGCATTTTTAGCTCTGATCGTTTTTGCCCCTTTGACGTATCTATTATTTTTAAGTTTACGTCAGAAACAAAAAAGCTTAAATTTCTTCTTTTGTCTTTTGTTTTTACCTTTATTACTTAGTTGGCTCGTCTCCTTTTTTGTCCCAGTGCTTCAAGCTAAAAGAGTTTTGTTCCTTTTGCCAATTTTCACTTTACTCGAGGCATTTTTAGCCATGACTTACTATAAACAAAAACCTCATTTAGTCAGAATTTTCGTCTCGGCAATTTTGATCATTAATATTTTTTCAACCCTAGCTTATTGGACTAAACCTCAATTGCAGCGAGAAAACTGGCGCGCTCTTCATCAAGAAATTGTTGCCAAATTTCCGAAAGACAAAACTGCGGTGGTTTTTTCTTTCGCTCATCCTTTCGCTCCTTGGGAATTATATGATCGAACCCAATTTAAAACTTTTAGCTCTGGAATTTATTACGCCAACAATCTAGAAAACCCTGCTGAAACTTTCAAGGGCTTAAGTGATTATTCCTACGTCTTGGTTTTTGATTATCTGCGAGATCTCACCGATCCAGATAATATTCTGCTCAAAACCGTTCAAGATCTAGGTTTCAAAGAGGTTGGCGTGTTAGACTATCCTAACATCGGTTTTGTGCGTATTTATACTTTGAATAACATTATTATTGCGGAAGCGAAATAAAAATGAAAATCGGTATCGACATCTCCAGCTTAACTTACCAACGCGGCGTTTCTCGTTATACTGGCGATCTAGTTAAAGCTCTAGCTAAAGAAAAAAATGCTGAACTTTTCCTCTATGGCAGCTCAATGCGTCAACAAAAGGTTCTCAAAGCTGAATTACGCAAAGTCTTGCGTAATGTCACTCCTGATCGTTATGACCTTTGTTTGCAAAATTTTCCACCATCCTTTTTAGCTAAACTTTGGCAATTTGGTTTTAACCCAATCAATCAACATTTTCCTAAACTAGATGTTTTTCACAGTTGGGATTGGTTACAACCACCAGATAAAAATATTCCCTTGGTTTCAACCATTCATGATCTTGCTATTATTCGCTATCCAGAAGTCGCTCATCCTCAAGTTTTGAAGATGCATCAACATTCGTGGCAAATTTTGCGTGATCGCCAAGCTCAAATCATTGCAGTTTCTCAGTCAACCAAAAACGATATCTTACGTTACTTAGAAATTCCAGAAAAAAACATCAGTGTTGTTCATGAAGCCCTGCCCACTCAAGTGGCGGAAATTAGTCGAGAATTAGCTGACAAACCAGATTTGGTCGCTTTCCTGAGACAAAAACTTAAACTTAATAAACCCTATCTTTTATTTGTCGGTACTAGAGAACCGCGCAAGAATCTCGCTCGCCTCATTAAGGCTTGGCTGCCTCTCGCTAATGATTATCAATTACTCATCGCTGGTGAACAGGCTTGGGATGGTAGTGAAAAAATTAGCCAAAATCCTAATTTACGTTTCATGGGCCGTGTGAGCGATTATGAGTTGGCAGTTTTATATCATCAGTCTGAATTATTTGTTTATCCCAGCCTCTATGAGGGTTTTGGCTTGCCAGTTCTAGAAGCCTTCGCCCATGGCGTGCCGGTGGTTAGCTCAGATATTCCTGCCATTAAAGAAGTAGCCGGCAATGCGGCAGAGCTTTGCAATCCTTTAGATGAACAATCTATTTATCAAGCCATCGAAAAAGTTCTCAATGAAAAAAAATCAGACAGCGAACAACGCATGAAAAAAATGATTATTCGTTTGCAACTTTTTAATTGGCAGAAGACTGCTTTGCAAACTTTGGCTGTTTATCAAAAAGCGATAGATAATTTTGGAAGTTAATATGATGAGAATCGCCATTGACGGTAACGAAGCTAATGTTAAAAATCGAGTCGGCAGTAATACCTATGCCTTCATGGTGATTAGTGAGCTTTATAAATTAACTGCTAATCGTAAAAATATTGATGTTACCATCCTTTTATCTAATAAAAGAGTCGCTGATTTGCCACCAACTAGAAATAGCTGGCGCTACATGGTCCTTGGACCCAAGAAGTTTTGGACGCAGTGGGCTTTGCCAATTCATTTATTTTTACACCAAAAAGATTATCAAGTTTTTTTCACACCATCTCACTATGCTCCAAGAATTTCTAGCGTGCCTTATGTCAGTAGCGTCATGGATTTGGCTTATCTTCATTATCCAGAACAATTTCGATCAAATGATCTCTTGCAACTGAAAAGTTGGACCAAGTATAGTGTCAAAAATGCTCGCAAAATTATCACCATTAGCAAGTTTTCTAAAAAAGAAATTGAAAAACATTACGGGCGTCAAAGCAAGGATATTATTATTGCTTATCCTTCTTTTCAATTTGGTGAAAATGCTCCTCTTGAGGAAATTAAGGCCTTTTTCAAAGAAAAACAAATTAAAAATAAATATTTTCTTTACTTAGGTACACTACAACCACGTAAAAATATTATTGGCATCATTACTGCTTATGAAGAATTTTTGCGTAAATTAGCGGCTAGTAATTTGAAAACCAAAAATAAACAAGCCAAAAAACTCGTTGAACCAAATTTAGTCATTGCCGGAAAAATTGGCTGGTTAGCTGACGATATTTTAGCTCGCATAGCTAACTCACCAGCTAAAGAAAAAATCATTTTAACTGGTTTCGTGGAAGATAAATTCAAACGTGCTCTTTATCAAAACGCCACCGCCAGTCTTTTACTGTCTCTTTATGAAGGCTTTGGGATCCCGGCACTCGAATCCATGCAAGCCGGCACTATTCCTATTGTGGCTAATAATTCCAGTTTACCAGAGGTGGTAGAAAAAGCTGGTTTTCTAGTAGCAACAGAAGACTCTCATCAAATCAGCGACGCCATGTTAACTATTTATCAAATGCCATATAAAGAACTACTAAAATATAAAACTGCCATGCGCCGTCAAGCCAAAAAGTTTGACTGGCAAGAGTCGGCGAAAACCGTTTTAAAAGTGCTCGAACATGAAAAATAACCCTATTATTGTTGGTATTGATCCAGGCTATGATCGCATTGGTGTGGCCATTGGCCAAAAAATTGATTCTAAATGGCAAGTTTTGACCTACACTTGTATTCAAACCGATAAAAAAGCTCAGCTTTTCGAGCGTTACCAACAAATTACTGAAGAACTAGAGACATTAATCATCAAACATCAGGTCACTGAAGCCGGCATCGAATCACTATTTTGGTTTAAAAATCAAAGTACCGCTCTCGATGTCAGCGAAGCAAGAGGCGTCATTATTGCCACACTCTTGCGTCAAAAGATCAAAATCGCTGAATATACACCATTGCAGATCAAACAGAGTCTAACTGGCTATGGACGAGCTGATAAAAAAGCGGTAGAAAAGATGGTGAGAATGGAACTTTCATTATCCGGTAAAATTATGGATGATACGATTGATGCATTAGCCGCGATGATTTGTCATGAATGCAGCAGAAAGTTAAAAGTATGATCGCTTATCTAGATGGACAAGCCTTAATCAAAAAAGACCATTTGATTGTACTCACGGGTGGAGTAGGCTATTTTGTTTTTGTAGGTGCAAAAATTTTGCACGCTCTCACTAGCGATGGTGAACAAATCGCTCTTTATATCTATAGCCATATTAAGGAGGACCGCTTTGAACTTTATGGCTTTCAAAATGAAGAAGACTTAGAAATTTTCAAAATGTTAATTGCTATTTCCGGTGTAGGCCCTAAAACTGCCCTTGCTCTAGCTAATGCCGGCACCAATCAACTCATCGAGGCAGTTCAACAAGCCCAAACTAGTTTTTTTACCAGCGTACCAAGGGTTGGTAAGAAGTTAGCCCAAAAAATTATTATTGAACTCAAAAGTAAATTGGGTAGTCTCAAAGAACTTAATTTGGGAACTCTCTCACCCAAAGCTCAAGACGTCATGGATGCTTTGCTTGGTCTTGGGTTCGAGGAAAATGCTGTCCAAACTATTTTGTCACAACTGGATTTAGAAAACATGGATCTACAAGTGGCGATTAAAACCGTTATTAAAATGAGTAACAATAAAAATTAAATCAATGTCAAAGACCAAAACTAATCCTATTGTTTCCACCACTGACGAAGAAATGCTTTTCACTTCCTTACGTGCTCAAGACTGGAAGGAATTTACTGGTCAAGAAAATATTAAAAAATCTCTACAAATTGCCATCAAAGCTGCTAAACAACGTCATGAGGCTGTCGATCACATTCTATTTTATGGCCCTCCAGGCTTGGGTAAGACTACCTTATCTCAGCTTATTGCTAAAGAAATGGGCAGTAACTTTAAAGTCACTTCCGGCACCGCTTTATCTAAAACTGGCGATCTGGCCGCGATTCTCACTAACTTAGAAGATGGCGATGTTTTATTCATTGATGAAATTCACCGCTTGCCCAAAGCCATTGAAGAAACTCTTTATCCAGCGATGGAGGATTTTGCTTTAGATATTGTGATTGGCAAAGGTCCATCAGCGCGCACTGTGCGTTTAGATTTGGCTAAATTTACTTTAGTGGGCGCTACCACTCGCTTTGGTTTATTGACTGGCCCTTTTAGAGACAGATTTGGTTTGATACATCGCTTAGAATTTTACAAACCAGTTGAATTGGCTAGTATTTTACAAATTGCCAGTACCAAACTGGAAACTAAATTAGAAGACAAGGCAGCTTTGGCAATTGCCCAGCGTTCTAGAGGCACACCAAGAATTGCCTTGAAGCTTTTCAAAAGAGTCCGTGATTTTGCCCAAGTTTTGGAAAAAAATGTTGTCGATTTATCTTTAGTTCAACAAGCTTTGAGTATTTTTGAAATTGATGAACTCGGTTTAGATGAAAATGATCGTCGCTTAATTATGGCGATGATTGAAAAACATCACGGTGGACCAGTGGGACTTAAAACTCTTTCTGCTTCGATCAATGAAGATCCTGGCACCGTTGAAGAAGTCTTGGAGCCATATTTATTACAAATTGGATTTATTAAACGTAAACCATCTGGCCGAATACTCAGCCAAAAAGCTTATGCTCATTTTGGCATAAAACCTCCAGCTGATGTATACTAAACTCATGGCAATTACAGACAAAGACGGCAACACCCTTTCCACTTCACAAGTTATTGAAAAAGTTTTAGTTCGCATTAAAACTATTCATCTAGAATTGGTTACAGGTTTATTATGGTGGTTAGTAGGCTACATTCCTTGTCATTGCTTTCGTCGTTTTTGTTATCGCCTCGCTGGTATGAAAATTGGTCGTAAATCGACACTACACATGGGAGCTCGTATTTATTATCCAAGTGGGATCAAAATCGGTGAAGGCACTTTAGTCGGTGAGAAATCTACCTTAGACGGTCGCAGACAACTCAAAAATTCTCATGGTGGTTTAGAAATTGGCAATCATGTCGATATCGCTTCCGAGGTGATGATTTGGACTAGTCAACATGACATCCACAGCAACAATATGGCCACCATTGAAGAAAAAGTTACCATTGGGGATTATGTCTTCATTGGCCCTCGTGCCATCATTATGCCTGGAGTGAATGTCGGTAAAGGCGCCATTGTCGCCGGAGGAGCAGTCGTCACCAAAGATGTGCCTGCGATGAAAATTGTCGCCGGTGTACCTGCCAAAGAAATTGGAGAGCGTCAAAGTAAAAATCTTAATTACAAACTAGGTCGCCCTAGACTTTTCCAATAATCATGAGTAAAAACAAATTTTTAGGTTTAGTTGGACTTCTTGGTTCTGCTTTTATTGGCGGAGCGTTTTTACCGTCATTGATTCGTTGGGGAACAGAACTAGTACATCCTTTTTTATTAAACTGGTTTAGGGTTTTTATTGGCTTGCCCATCATGCTATTAATTTTCAGAGGTCAATATAATCTTAAATTAATTTTTGATCGTAAGAATTTGCTATTTGTTTTACCGTTAGCCTTAGGACTTTGCCTTAATGTCACTATGTTTTCTTTTGGCATACAGCACACTACTTTAATTGCTTCGCAGTTAATTTACGTCGCCACTCCAGTAATCACTAGTCTATTGGCTTATTTGTTATTAAAAGAAAAAATCACCAGCAAAAAAATCTTAGGCATGAGCCTTGCCTTAATCGGCGTCCTCATTTTAATTATTTTTTCCAGGTCACCAGAGGAAAGAATGTCTTTGGGTAGTTTTTATGGTAATTTTTTGATTTTTATTGGCATGTTTGGTTATTCTTCATATCTAATTGCCTCCAAAAAGTTGAGTGCAAAATTATCTGTTATCGAAATGATCATTACCACTAATTTATTTATGTCACTCTTGCTTTTGCCATTAGCCTCTTACTCACTCTACGCACATGGACTATCGCAAATCAATCTCCAATCAATTTCAATATTGTGTCTCATTGGCTTAGTTGCTCTGATTTTTACCTATTTCGCACAGTTAGCTATCAAAAATCTATCTGTCGGTAATGCCTCACTAAGCTCTTTGCTTTCTCCAGAATTTGCCGCTTTGGCAGGCATTGTGATTTACGATGAAAAACTTTCTTTAATCTTATTAATCAGCATGACTTTATCTATTGGTGGCACTATCTTGAGTATTCGATCGGAAAAAGCTACACTGCTTGATAGAATAAAGTTGAGTCTAAATAAATTGCAAGCAATTAAAGGAATCAAATGAATTTATCTCTTATTACCGTTTCCTATAACACCAAAGATCTCACTCTTCAGACTCTAGAAACTGCTATCAAAGAAATTAATTCTTCTAAAATTCTCAAGGATCAAACCGAAATTTTTGTGGTTGATAACGATTCCAAAGATGGTTCACCCAAAGCCTGTGAGGATTTACTCAAAAAACTTAAATTCCCTCATTACAAAGTTTTTGCTAATCATGAAAATTTAGGCTTTGCTCGCGCCAATAATCAAGCCACCGAAGTTGCCAAAGGCAAATATATTATTTTACTCAATTCTGACACCATCACCCACAAGGGCGGCCTGAGTCTATTAGTTGAAGCCATGGAAAAAGGTGGCATTAAAGAGGAAACCGCCAATTTAGTATCAAGTGGTAAATTAGATAAATTGGGCATTATTGCTCCTACTTTACTTAATCCAGATGGTAGTATTCAAAATCAAGGTGGTTCTTTGCCAAGCTTGAGTACTGTTGCTTCACAAATGTTGTTTTTGGATGATATTCCTTTCTTTGGGCGATTCTTTCCCTCTACTCAACATACTGGTATGAGCGACTTTGCTTTTGCTAGTTACGATGAAAATACTCCCAAATTAATTTCCAAAGACTGGATCGCTGGCACAGCAATGATGATTCGTCGTGAGTTAATTGATGATATTGGCATGCTAGACGGTAATATTTTTATGTATGGTGAAGATCAGGAATATTGCATGCGTGCTCGCAATCATCATTGGGACATTGCCATTCATCCTAAAGCTAAAATTACTCATTTTGGTTGCGCTAGTTCTTCATCAAAAAATGCCATTCATGGTGAATTTAAGGGTTATCTCTATATTTGGAAAAAGCACATGCCAACTTGGCAATTACCCATTCTCAAAACCATTCTTTGGCTAGGTGCCTTTTTGCGCCAAATGATTTACACAATAAGAGGCAGAGAAATCCCTGCTTCCATTTACAAAGAGGCTAGAGCTCTGCTTAAATAAGATTATGAATTTTTTACTCATCATCGCTAGCTTTCTTTTGGCTTTTATTCCTCTTTATCCCAAAATCCCTCTTTTTGAAGCTATTCCCGGTTATATCGTCAGAGTGAGAGTAGAAGATATTTTGGTGCTTTTAGCCTTTTTAATTTATTTGGTGCAAATATTTAGAAAAAAGGTTGATTTCAAAAACAAAATTACTCCTTGGATCTTTGCTTATCTTGGCGTTGCCAGTCTCTCTATTTTGTCTGCCATGTTCCTCATCAAAACAATTCCTTTGGAATTAATTCACGTCGGAAAGTCTGTTTTGCATTTATTCAGATACACCGAGTATTTCGTCTTATTCTTCATTATGTTTTCTTCGATTAAAAAAACTAAAGACGTTAAATTAGTTTTTTATACTTTAGCTTTCACTGTTTTAGCGATTACGATTTACGGCTATGGTCAAAGATATTGGTATTGGCCAGTTTTTTCGACCATGAATCGTGAATTTAGTAAAGGTATGGTTCTATATTTAACTGAGCATGCCCGCGTTCAATCTACTTTTGGTGGTCATTATGATTTAGCCGCTTATTTGGTGATTGTCTTACCAATCTTTTATTTAATGGCCATTAATTTAAAAAATAAATGGCAACGTTATGGCTTATGGTTGATACATTTACTTGGGCTTTGGCTCCTGGTCATGAGTGCCTCTCGCACTTCTTTTGCTGCTTATATTGGTGGAGTTTTAATAGGCTTGGGTTTTTTCGCTGCTTTACAAAAAAAATGGTATCAGAAAATTTGGTACTTCTTGCGAAAAAGTTTTACTTATTTGTTCATTGTCTCAGTCATGATGTATTCCTTTGGCGATGACATGCGTGAAAGATTTGAACAAGTCCTACGAGCATATCCTGAGGTGTTCACTGTTTATGAAAATGCTCAAAAAACAGCTATTCAACAGACTAAAGATCTTAATGAATATTTCAAAAAATTAAGAGAAGGTAAAAAACCAGAAAATGGTATTGCCTTCGATAATACTTTGACTCCTACTGACGAAGTACCTGTTAGCACTCGACCGGTGGATGTTTATGTCGATGTACCAGATACAGTTGCTGTTGTGGATGACAATAACAATGTAACTTACGTAGAGCAGCCTCGCACTTGGTCAGCTAATGCCATGAAGTATGGCTTATCTTTGGCAATTCGCTTAGATGAATTATGGCCAAATGCCATTAAAGGTTTAATGCGTAATCCTTTGCTTGGCTCTGGCTTTGCTACTTTAAATAAAAAAGAATTTTCACAATTCACCGAAGCCGAAAGTACCGATAATAATTTCTTGCGCACTTTGGGTGAAACTGGTTTACTAGGCTTTATTACTTTTTACGGCGCAGTTACCACTCTTCTGGTTATACTCTATAAAAACCAAAAAAAGAGTCGAGACTGGCAACTTAAAACTGCCAATTTAGCCTTTATTGCCGCTTCTATTGGTTTGCTACTTAATGCCAGTTATATTGACGTTTTTGCTTCTTCCAAAGTTGCTTTTACCTATTGGGCATTATCAGGTGCGATTCTAGCTTACAACCAACTTGCCAGTGCTAAACATGCTAAAAAAACTACTAAAAAAAGCTCTTAAAAAAAAATCTTTTTTACTGAGCTTAATTCTATTACTTGCTCTAGGTTTACGTTTCTATCGAATTAATAATCCCGTCGCTGATTGGCATGCTTTTCGTCAAGCTGACACCGCTTCAGTAACTAGAGAATATGTTAAAGCAGATAAAATCGATCTACTTAGACCTCATTATCAGGATTTATCTAATATTCAGTCTGGTTCAGATAACTTAGAGGGCTACCGCATGGTTGAATTTCCCTTCATTAATGGAGGACTGGCACTTATCTTAAAAACATTCAAAAGTTTGGATTTAGTGCTTTTTAGCCGCTTAGCCTCGGTTTTTATTTCACTGCTAACCATCGTGGTGCTTTATCAATTAGTAAAAGAAGTTTCTGGTCAAAAACTCGCTTTACTTAGTGCTTTCAGCTATGCCGTTTTACCCTATAGTGTCTTTTATTCACGAGTCATTTTGCCAGAACCTTATTTTTTGTTTTTTTCTACTTTTTCTCTATGGCAATTCTATTTATTTGCCAAACATCGCTCTTGGTCTACATATTTTTTCAGCATCATTGGTTTGGCTTTAGCAGCTTTATTGAAACCTTTTGTGGTTTTTTTAGCTCCAGTTTATCTAGCTATTCTTTGGCAATTTCGCCAAAAGAAGCTTTTGTTAGATCCAAGGGTTTATTTGTTGCCAATTATTGCTTTTGCTCCCATGTTTGCTTGGAGAGAATGGATTAAAGCTTTCCCAACTGGTATCCCGGATTCCGATTGGTTATTAAATGGTAATGGAATTCGTTTGCGACCAGCTTGGTTTCGTTGGCTTTTTTATGAACGTTTAACAAAATTATTTTTAGGTTACTTTGGAGTTGTTTTTCTGTTCGCTAATTTGTTCAAAAAAAATAAGGAGATGTTAATCTATGGAGCTTGGTGGTTAGGAGTTCTTATTTATTTTGTCGTCATTGCTACTGGTAATGTTCAGCATGATTATTACCAGAATCTCATCTCACCAATTGTGACCATTTCAGTTGCGCGAGGCATGCTCATTGTGTACGAAAAATTAAATAAAAAAATTGCTTTCGCGGCAACGTCTTTAATCTTCGTACTTTGGTTATTTTTTGCCAATAAACAAATTGCTGGTTATTATAATGTCAATCATTGGGAATACGTTAAAGCCGGCACAGCTGTTGATCAGTTGGTAGACAAAAACGCTTTGGTAATTGCTCCTGCTATGGGAGATACACAATTTTTATTTCAAACTAATCGTCGTGGTTGGCCAATTGGTTTTGAAATTGAAGATAAAATTAATAAAGGGGCTGATATTTATGTCTCTAGCAGTTATGATTGGGAGGCTGAAACATTAGCAGAAAAATACCAAGTACTTGCTCACACTGCTGACTACATTATTATCGATTTGAAAGCTAAAAAACCATGAAGATATTAATGCTTACGCCTTATTTGCCATACCCACTTTTATCTGGTGGGCAAATTCGTACCTACAATCTTCTCAAGAAACTAAGTAACAAACACCAAATTACTTTGTTTGCTTTGATTAAAAATGAGGAAGAAAAGCAATATGTCAGTGAATTGGAAAAATATTGCCATAAAGTCAGAGTTTTTAAACGCAGTGAAAAACCTTTTACTCTCAAGAATATTTTTAAAACTGCGTTTTCTGGTTTTCCTTTTCTAGTGATCCGCAATCAAGCTGAAGGTAGTTTGGAAGCTATCAAAAAAGAAATTGCCAAAGAAAATTATGATTTAATTCATGCTGAAACTTTTTACATGATGCCTCATATTCCTGAGTGTCAAATTCCTATTATTTTAGTGGAA
Organism: uncultured Pseudomonadales bacterium; assembly: GCA_964511345.1. GTDB lineage: Bacteria > Patescibacteriota > Microgenomatia > UBA1400 > PJMF01 > UBA1364. The sequence goes on from CAZEEV010000001.1 coordinate 202,027, forward strand.
CAGACCATTGAATATTTGGGCTATGAAAGTTATGCCAAAAAGGCACCTCTTCTCTTAAAACCTCTACTTAATGCTGATGTTAAAAAGATTCATCTTTGGGAGAAACATTACTGGCAGAAAGCGGATCGCTTAATCGTTATGAGCGAAGAAGATCGCCAATTTATTGCCAAAGATCTGGATAAAGAAAAAATCGATGTAGTTGCCAATGGCGTTGATACCAAATGGTTTGCTGAAAAAAAACGCCAATTAGCTAATCGACCAACTATTTTATCTGTAGGAACTTTTAAATGGCTGCCTAATATCGAAGCCGTAGATTTTTTAGTCAATCAAGTTTGGCCTTTAATTAAAAAAGCCGTGGCTAATGCTAATTTGTTAATTGTTGGTAATGCTCCTACCGAAAAAGTTATTTCTTATGGTAAAAGTGATCCACAAATCACCGTTGCTGGCCGAGTAGAGGATATTCGCGACGCTTTTGGCAGCGCCCATGTTTTATTAGCCCCGGTATTTAGTGGTAAAGGCACTCGTTATAAAATTTTGGAGGCCATGGCCAGCGGCACTCCAGTGGTAGCTAGTAAAATCGCTGTTGAAGGTTTAAATATCACTGACGGTGTTCATCTCTTGACTAGCAACAAAGCTACTGATCTGGCAGATTTGACAGTTCGAGTACTTAATGATAAAAATCTCTGGCAGAAACTTTCCAAAAACGGCAAAGAATTTGTAGCCAAAAATTATGATTGGGAATTAATTTCTCAAAAGTTAGACAGAATTTATCAGGAAATAGGAAATTATGCAAAAAAGTAAGACTAAAATAGATTTGAGCATTATCGTTCTAAATTATAATGGCCAATTTTGGCTCAAAAAGCTTTTACCCACCCTCAAAAAAAACTACATGGATAAGAGTAAATACCAAGTGGAGCTAATTGTTGTTGATAACGATAGCACCGACGATAGCGTTAAGCTCATGCGTCGCGATTTTAAGTGGGCAACGACTATTGAGTCTGGTCGCAATGGCGGCTTTGCCTTCGGTAATAACGTTGCCATTAAAGGAAATAATGCTCGTTACGTGATGTTATTAAATAGCGACACTGAATTTTTACCAAATGGCCAATCCGATCTTGATCAAATCATTGATTTTATGGACCAAAATACCGACGTTGGCATGGTATCACCTCGAGTTGAATTAAGTGATGGCAGCCTCGATCCAGCTTCCCACCGCGGCGAACCTACTCCTTGGGCAAGTTTAGCTTATTTATTGGGTTTAGAAAAGTTATTCCCCAAATGCAAACTTTTTGCCGGCTATCACCAAAGTTACAAAGATTTAAATACTATCCATGAAGTTGATGCCTGCACTGGTGCAGCCATGGTAGTACGCAATGGCGCTATCAAAAAAATCGGTATGCTCGATGAAATTTTCTTTATGTACGCTGAAGATTTGGATTGGTGCAAACGCTTTCGCGATGCTAACTATCGCATTGTCTTTTATCCAAGAATTAAAATTATTCATCATAAATACAAATCAGGAATTAAAAGCAGTAATAAAAAAACCGCTTCAATTACTCAGCAGTATTTTTACAAAACTATGCTGCAATATTACGATAAACATTACAAAGATAAATACCCTAAATTCTTGAGGGGAATTGTCAAATATTTTGTTTTGATTAAAACAGATGGTCGCTAAAAAAACTTATACTATCGGTATTGATGCACGCTTATCTGGTGAAAAGCATGCTGGCATTGGTCGTTATAGTGAAAATTTAATTAGACGATTGATCAAACTCGGCTTGGAACAACAAAAAAAACTACCAATTAAATTTGTTTTATTTTTTTTCGATGCGCAGCAAGCCAAAGAAGTGTTGGGTGAATTTTATGAAGTCAATAATATTGAAATAGTTATTGCTCGTATTAAGCACTATGGTTTTGCAGAACAGCTTTGCTTGCCAAAAATCTATCGTCGAGCCAAATTGGATTTACTTTATGTTCCTCATTGGAATGTTCCAGTTTTCTATCGAGGTAAATTAGCGATCACTATTCATGACCTACTTTGGCATGAACAAAAAGGTACTCAGGCCACTACATTAAAGGCCTGGCAATATTATTTTAAGTATCTGGCTTATCGATACATCAGTAAAAAAATCGCTCAAAAAGCTCAAGTTATTTTCGTTCCTGCTGAAACAATTAAAAAAACCGTGAGCAACTATTATCCTTTTGCAAAAAACAAGATTATTGTCAGTAAAGAGGGTTTAGCCAATGCTTACGAATTTGTTTTGCAAACAGATTCTTCAATTAATCATCACATTAAAAAACAATTAATTTATACTGGCTCTCTCTATCCTCATAAAAATCTTAAGGTCGTTATTAAAAGTCTCAGTAAAATTCCCAAGTACAAACTCCTTATCGCTTCTTCTAGAAATATTTTTCAAGACCAAATTCAAGCTTTGGTATCACGCTATAAGGTTAAAAAGCAAGTAGTTTTCTTGGGGTTTGTAAACGATAAAAAGCTTTTATCTATTTATCAAGAGTCCATGGCTTTAGTTCAGCCATCTTTTTCTGAAGGTTTTGGTTTAACCGGCATTGAAGCTATGGCTAGTCGTTTACCAGTTTTAGCTTCAGATATCAAAATTTTTAGAGAAATTTATCAAGATGCGGCTTTCTTCTTTGACCCTAATTCTTGTGAGGATTTTCTCAAAGCACTCAGTGAACTAGAAATTGCTAATAGAAAAACAATTGTTGAACGAGGTCTTAGAATCGCCAAACAATACAGTTTTGACAAGATGGCTCAAGAAATTTGGACAGAGCTACTTAAGCAATTATGAAAAGTCGCGTCGCTCTTATTTATGATCGCGCCAATACTGCTTACGGTGGAGCAGAGCAAGTGCTTTTAGCCATTCAAAAAATTTATCCTGAAGTCACACTTTTTAGTTCCGTCTATAATCCTCAAAAAGCCAAGTGGACTAAAAAATTTAAAGAAGTCAAAACTTCTTTTTTACAAAAAATTCCCTTTACTTCTGCACTGCATCGCTATTTAGCAGCACTCATGCCTCTTGCTTTCGAAAATTTAAATTTAGCTGAATATGACATCATCATTTCTGTCACTAGCGCTGAAGCCAAAGGTGTCATTACCAGAAGAGATCAATTGCATCTCTGTTATTTACTCAGTCCTCCACGCTATCTTTATCATTATCAAGATGAATATTTAAAACAAAATCAATTATTGCAGTTACCACTTATCAATTCTTTAGCCAAAGGTGCTTTAAATTATTTGAAAAAATGGGATCAAATGGCTATTTATCGTCCTGATCTCATTATCCCTATTGCGCAAATTGTTAAAGAAAGAGCAAAAAAATATTATCCTCAAGTTAAATTAGAAAAAGTCATTTATCCACCAATTAATACTACTTTAATTAATTATCAAGATAAAACTTCCGTGTCTATGATAGATGGCGATTATTTTCTTGTAGTCAGTCGCCTAGTGCCATATAAAAACATTGTATCTGCAATTCTGGCTTGTCAAAAATTAGGTAAAAAATTAGTGATTGTGGGGGAAGGACCAGAGGAAAAGCATTTGCGTAATCTAGCTAATCAACTAATTATTTTTAAGAAAAAAGTAAGCAATAAAACATTAGCTAATTTATATCAACACTGTCTGGCAGTATTGAGTCCTGGTCTTGATGATTTCGGCATTATCGCTTTGGAAGCCAATTTATTTGGCAAACCCGTAATTATTAATCAATTAGCTGGCGCAGCCGAACTGATCACTGACAAAATTCATGGACTACACTTACCCTATCAGGCCGATAATTCTGTGGAAGAGATCAGCTTTAATCTGGTAAAAAAGATTCAACAATTACCAAAGATCAATTTTGAAGTCGAAACACTACGCAAAAATGCGCTAAAATATGATACAAATGAATTTGTCCTTAATTTCGGTTCTGCCGTCAACAAAGCTTACCAAGAAAAAAAAGAGGGAAAATTATGATCGATAAAAAACAAATTTATGCCGTCTTGTTAGCCGGAGGTGGAGGAACCAGGCTTTGGCCCAAATCGAGAACTAAAACTCCTAAACAATTTCTCAAATTAACTGGTCCACAAACCATGATGCAAATTGCTGCTGCTCGTATCAATAAAGTAGTAGATTGGGAAAATATTATTGTAGTAACCAATCAACTTTATTTTGAAGAAGTCAAAAAGCAACTTCCTGAAATTAAAGTTGAGAACATCATTGCTGAACCAGAAAAACGCGATACTGCTGCTGCTATGTTAATCGGAGCGCTTTATGCTAAAAGCAAAAATGAAAACGCAGTAGTTATTAACGCTGCTTCAGATCACATTGTTGATAATATGTCCGAGTTTATTAAGGTCATGAATGCGGCTGTGGAAACAGCTGCAGAGAACCCTTATCTGGTAACTGTCGGCATTACACCTGCGTATCCTACTAGTGCCTTCGGTTACATCAAAGTTGGTCATGATATTAAAAAAATCAAACGTGACTTAACACTTTTTCAAGTGGATAGTTTTACTGAAAAACCAAATTTAGCCACTGCCATTGCTTTCATTTCCACTGGGGCATATTTTTGGAATGCCAATATGTATGTTTGGTCAGCCAAAGAACTTAAAAGTGCCTTTGCTAAGTTTATGCCTGATATGTTAGCGCTATGCAAGGACTTGGATAAACTTAACAGTAAAGAATTCCATCAGGCCTTGCCTAAAGTTTATAAAGAAATTGAAAGCATTTCTATTGATTATGCCATTAGTGAAAAGGCTGATAATCTTGTTCTCATACCTGGGGATTTTGGTTGGAATGACGTTGGCGACTGGAAAGTAGTTTATGACCTAGGTAAAAAAGATTTATCTGGTAATGTCATGCTTGGTGATAAAAAAGAAATTCATGCCTTGTCCATCAATTCTCACCGCAATCTAATCCACGCTGATGGACGTCTGGTAGCAATTTGTGGAATTGATGATTTAATAGTCATTGATACTGACGAAATTTTAATGATTTGTCCCAAAAATAAAAGTCAGGACGTCAAGAAAATGGTCGAACGTCTCAAAGAAGAAAATAAAAAAGAATATTTATAACCTATGTCTTACGATCAAAAAAAGAGAATTTTGGACCTATTTGTAGCAATTATTCTTATCATTGCTTTTTTGCCCTTTTGGATCTTAATTCCCATATTAATTTTTTTCGACTCTGGTTGGCCAGTTATTTTTACCCATAAAAGAGTCGGCAAGAATGGCATCGATTTTGAACTATATAAATTTCGTTCGATGGTTCTTAATGCTGATGAGATTTTGCACCAAAAAAATCATAAGCTGCTCAGACAATTTAAAAATGGCGATTGGAAAATTGCCGCTAAAGATGACCCTCGTATTACTCCACTTGGAAGATTTTTGCGATCTCTCACCATTGACGAATTTCCTCAACTATTTAATGTCCTAAAAGGACAAATGAGTATGGTTGGTCCCAGGGCTTATGTGCGTAAAGAGCTAGAAGAACAAAGCAAAAAATATCCAGAAACTAAAAAATATATTCCCCATATCTTATCTGTGAAGCCTGGCATTACCGGTCCTTGGCAAACTAGCGGGCGCAACGAGATTCCTTTTGTTCAGAGAGCCGCAATGGATTCTGAATATGCAGAAAATAAAAACATTACTCAAGATATATTGATTCTTTTGCGCACTCCCAAAGCCATGTTGTCAAAGTGGTAGTTCTCTTAATTTGAATCTGCTATACTAAATTTCTATGGATAATATTTTGCCCGATAATGAACAGGAAGTAAAAATAGAAAATTTATTTCCCACAAAAGAACCCGTGATTACTACTACAAGTAAAACCACTCCTACTAAAAAAAAGAAAAGAGTTGTTTTAAAGAAATGGCAAAAGGTTGTTTTCATTTTAGCCTTAGTTTTCTTAGTTTCATTAACTAGCCTGGCTAGCTACACTGTTTTCATCGCTAAAGAAATAAAACAACATGCCGATGAATTAATTCCGATAGCGTCTGAGGCCAAGGCTCTTCTCGCAAGTCAAAACATTATGGCTTTACCAGAAAAAGTCGCTCAGCTTAAAACTGGCAAAGAACAAGTTTACACAAGTTACCAAAAATTAGCTTTTTATGGCAAAATTCCTTTTTTGAAACAATATTATCTTGATGGCGAAAAACTTTTCCAAGCAGCAGATTATGGTATTAGCGTTGCAGAAAAAGGTCTTAATGCTCTTATTCCTTATGCTGATATCTTAGGCTTTCAAGGAGAAGGTTCTTTCACTGGTGGTACAACTCAAGATCGTATTGTTTTGATTTTGGCAACACTTAAAGAAATTCAACCAACAATAGATGAAATTGAACAAGAAATACACACTTTATCTGGTCTAATCAATGAAATTAATCCAGGCAGATATCCTCAAAAAATTAAAGATCAAGAAATTAGAAACAAAATTATTGAAATTCAAAAAACCGCTAATATAGCCAGTCAAACTTTTTCTGACTATAAACCAGTCATTGCTTCTTTAGGTAAAATGGCTGGAGCAGATGAACCGCAAAAATATCTGGTTTTATTCCAAAATGATAATGAATTGCGTCCCACCGGTGGTTTCTTGACTGCCTACGCCATCATTACTGTTGACAAAGGTGTGGTTAATTCTGAAAAGTCAGATGACATTTATGAGTTAGACCAGAAATTCAATAAGAGAATTGCCATTCCTGACGTCTTGGGTAAATATCTTACTACTGAGAAGTATTATCATCTGCGTGATATGAATATTTCCCCAGACTTCAAAGCTTCGATGGAAGAATTTTATACCAATTATTCCACTGTTAGAGGAGAACCAGATGATTTAGACGGCATCATCGCCGTAGATACTCATATTTTAAGTGAATTACTTAAAGTCATTGGTCCTGTAGAAGCTCCAGGATACGGTGTTTTCTCAGCTGAAAATGATATTCGCTGCGATTGCCCTCAAGTGGTTTATGCGCTATCAGAAATTATTACTAAACCCACTCCTTATATGCGTGAAGATCGTAAGGGTGTTTTAGGGCCGCTGATGAAGGCTGTGCTGGCTAAAACTTTCGATCTCGATAAAGCTAGATTTCCGGAACTTTTTGCAATCGCCATGAGTGGTATTGAGGGCCGTCATCTCCAAATGTATTTTATGGATGAAACTACTCAAATGGCTACTGAACAAATTAATGCAGGTGGCAGACTTTACGAACTCAAAGACAATCTTAAAGGTTGGCAAATGGGTAACAACATGGACTTTTTGGCGATTGTCGACGCTAATTTAGGTGGTGCCAAATCAAATTTATTTACCAACTATGAAGTTAAACAAACCATCAGTGCTCCAGTGGATGGTCGTTTAGAAAAAACTGTCGAAATTACTTATAAAAACACTCGTAAAGCAGATAACTGTAACCTAGAAGCTGGAAAATTATGCCTGAATGCCACTCTTAACGATTGGGTCAGAATTTATGTGCCAGCTGGTACAGAACTCATTGATATTCAGGGAATTAGTAACGAAGCCAGTGTTTATGATGAAGCTAATCTAACAGTGATTGATGGCTATTTCAGTTTGGAACCAATGGGTTTGGCGAAAATCAAACTCACTTATTCCATACCTTATACAGAAACCGTCAATTACAATTTCAGGATGTGGAAACAGGGTGGTATCGATGCTGTACCAGTCCTAATCGACGTCACCGGTGGAGAAGAACAACTACTTCTTAGCAAAGATCTAGACTACAGTACTGTTTTTTAATCATTATGAGTCACTCATTTAAAACAGAGGCCATAGTTCTCAAACGAACTAATACTGGCGAAACTGATCGCATTGTGACTTTGCTTTCTAAAGATCACGGCAAAATTGTCTGTGTCGCTAAAGGCGTACGCAAACTTAAATCAAGTAATCGCGCTACTCTTGAGCCTGGTAATCTAGCAGAAGTGTTTTTAATCGAAACAAAATCTTTACCCATCTTAACTCAAAGCAAACTTATTAAAGAAGCCGATACTATACGTCAGTCTTTAACTGGCATTTCACAATTATCACAAATTTTAGAAATTTTTGATCGACTCTTTGTAGAGGACTTTATCGAAGAAGAAACTAGCCAATTGGCTTTTAATATTCACCAAGAATTATTAAGTCAAAATAAAAACAATAATAAAATTAAACTTCTGCTTAGAGATTTAATTAAAAATTTAGGCTACCAAGATATTAAAGCAACAGCTTATTCAAATATTTTGGATTACGTAGCAGAAATTACTGAGAAAAAAATGAAGAGTTTTGACTTTTTAAAAGTTTAATATTTTGCAATTACATTGCAAAAAAATAAGAAAGTTGTCTTTCTTATTGCAAGCTATGCTTTGGGTCCGAAATTCACGCAAGGTATCTTTCGTACCTGCTTGTCCGAAATCGCTTTGCATCTTTCGTACCTGCTGCTTTTTGCAATTACATTGCAAAAAGACAGGGTCCGAAATTCACGCAAGGTATCTTTCGTACCAGCTGCTTTTTGCAATTACATTGCAAAAAGACAGGGTCCGAAATATAATCAAAGCACCTTATGCCAGATATTACTCCCACCACCACTCTTGAAGAAATCAGCGCCCTGGCTAAACGTCGTGGTTTTGTTTATCAAACTTCAGAAATTTATGGTGGTCTGGCTAATTCTTATGAATATGGTCCAAATGGCGTAGAGGTTTTGCGCAAAATCAAAAATCTGTGGTGGGATTTTTTCATTAGCAAAAGAGAAGATATGTTGGGCTTAGACAGTCAGATTATTTTGCATCCTAAAACTTGGGAGGCCTCTGGACACGTTAGTTCCTTTGCCGACCCAATGGTGGAGGACAAAGTTAATCATAAAAGATACCGAGCCGACCATTTGATTGAGACCTTCTTAGAAAAAAATCATTTGGCAAACCCACCAGTGGTAGAAGCGATGAAAATCGATGATATGAATCGCTTTTTACAAGACAACAAAGTCAAATCTCCTGATGGCAATGAAATTAGCGAGGTGAGAAGCTTTAATTTGCTTTTTGAGACTTCTATTGGTGTGGTCGCTGGTGAAAGCAGTAAAGTTTATTTACGTGGTGAAACTGCTCAGGGTATTTTTTCTAACTTTAAACAAATTCTCGATACCAATCGTGTAAAATTGCCTTTCGGAGTTGGCCAAGTTGGTAAAAGTTTCCGCAATGAAATCACCACCGGACAATTTGTTTTTCGCACCCTGGAATTTGAACAAGCTGAAATTGAATATTTCTTCGATCCAGACCAGAACGATTGGCAGCTACTTTTCAAAGATTGGCAAGATAAAATGTGGTATTTCGTCACTGAAATTCTTGGCGTTGACGCTAAACGTCTACGCTGGCGCCGTCATGAAGATAGTGAGCGCAGTTTTTACAGTAAAGACACCTACGATCTGGAATACCTTTATCCATTTGGTTGGAAAGAAGTCTGGGGAATTGCCTATCGTACTGATTACGATCTCAAACAGCACATGAAATTTTCTGGCAAGAGCTTGGAATACACCGATCCTTTTACCATGAAAAAGTTTGTCCCTCACGTCATTGAGCCAGCGGTTGGTATCAATCGTTTATTTTTAATGGTGCTTTGTGATGCTTATCAAAAAGATGATAACAAAAATCGCTTAGTGTTAAAGCTCAAAGAAAACATGGCTCCTTATCAGTTGGCAGTTTTCCCTCTATTGAAAAACAAAGACGAACTAGTTGAAAAAGCTCGAGAGATTTTTAAACAATTGCAAAAGACTTACCGAGTCGCTTGGGATGAGAGAGGCAACATCGGTAAACGCTACTTATCCCAAGACGAGCTTGGTACACCTTATTGTTTGACCATCGACTTTGAAACTTTAGAATCTGATAGCATTACCATTCGTCATCGTGACGACGCTTCTCAGGAAAGAGTTAAATTAGATAAACTACAAGAACATTTAGCAAATTTGTTATAAAATGGAAGTCTATTGATTATGCAAATGACAGCCAAAGCCAAAAAAAAATTATTAATCATCTTACCAATCATCGTCTTAGTGATCATTGGAGCAATTTTCTTGCTTAATAAAAATAAAGACACAGATAAAGTAGCTGAGCCAACCACTACTAAGAAAAAAGTTCAGAGTCCCGTCAATCTCATCCCTGTTGCAGAAAGACCATACCTGCGTTTAGAACCCAGTGCTGATGGTCACTACATCACTATAGTGATCGAGGAAGTCAAAAAGGGAGCTACCGAATTAGAATATGAAATGGAATACCAAACTGGTTCTATGCTACAAGGTTTTGGTGGCTTGATCAGACTAGGCAAACTACCAATCTCAGAAAAGAAACTTTTTGGCTCTCAATCAGCTGGTGGAGCCATTACCTACCATGAAGATATTAAGGGCGGTAATTTATTAGCCCAATTTACTGGTACAGAAAATTATGCCGTCAAATCAGCTTGGCGCTATTTTACTAATAGTGACAAGGCTACTACTTTTAGCTCTCAAGATACTAAATTTAGTATTGCTAATCAGAGCTTAAGTAAATATTCTTACATTGTCATCTACAACTCTCCTGGATATCCTGGAGAAATCAAAGGCGAATTATTATCCGACCCATATACTGTAACTGCTGAAAATTCTTTGAAGCTTTTAAGCAGTAATTTTGAAGTCAGCATTCGTGCTAATGAAGCAGGACAGATGATGGGCTACGACGGCTCTAAATGGCAAAAAATAGACAGTACTTATGAAAACGGAGTAGTCAAAGCTACTGCTCCTCTAATGGACGTTTATCTTTTAGTTAAAAACTAAACTTAGCAGTCAAAGCAGGACTCTGCTAATTTCATCCTCAACTTTTTTTGATTGATGTATCAAGATGTATTTTGATGTTGTTTGATATTGTTTGATACTAGTCTTTAACCATCTTTAATTCTTTTTCCTTAATTGAAACCGTGCTTAATAAAAAAATAGCCAGAACTATAGGCCGTCAATTTCTTGTTTTCGAGACCAAAACAAAACTTCCTATTTACAAGACTTTTTTTCTTGTATAAACTTGATTACGGTAATAAATGGTAAATAGGCTTATAAGATTAAAAAATGTTAATTGGTAAATATTATCATCACCTGGAAGCCAATGGTCGAATCTCGCTTCCAGCTAAGTTTAGAGCGGTGAACAAGGATTGGGTTGTAACGAGAGGTTTGGATGGTTGTTTATTTTTATTACCAGAGAGTAATTTTAAAAAAGAATTAGAAAAAATTGCTCAAGGCTCTTTGACAAAAAAAGCTAACCGTGACTTGCTTAGATTGATGACTAATGAAGCGCAAGAATTAACCGCTGATGAAAATGGTCGAGTAAATCTGCCCGATTACTTGATTAAATTTGCGCAACTAAAAAATAGCTTGGTGATTGTTGGTAGTCTCAACCATTTAGAGGTTTGGGATCAAGACAAGTATCACCAATACATTGATCAAATTGAAGATCAAGCTGAAAGTATTGCTGAAAGTATCGTTCTAGATGACTAAAAATAATTCACAACACCAAGCAGTTTTGATTAAGGAAGTCTTAGAAACTCTAAATCCTCAAGCTGGCTGTTATTACATTGATGCTACTTTTGGTAGAGGAGGACACAGTAGAGAAATCTTGAAAAGAGGAGCCAAAGTAATTGCTTTTGACTTCGATCAACAAAGTATTGATACGGCTAAACAGCTTTTTGCCAAAGAAATTGACAGCAAGCAACTCATTTTGATTAGAGAAAACTTTAACAAAATGGACGAATGTTTGTCGAACCTTAAAAAAAGTTTGAACCTAGAAGTAAGTGGGGTTCTATTTGATTTTGGGACTTCTACTGATCAACTGATGTCTAAAGAACGTGGTTTTAGTTTTGATGCTAAAGATGAAGTTTTGGATATGCGCATGGACGAGCGCTTGGGAGTTAAAGCTTGCGATCTGCTTAAATTGCTGGATGAAAAGCAATTAGCCAAAATGCTTTTTGAATATGGCGGCGAAACTGATGCACGAGCTATCGCTCATAAAATTGTCGAGCAACGCAAAAAAGACCCTAACAGTTTGGACAAGGTTGGGACTCTAACAGATATTGTTGAACGAGTTAAAAGTCACCGCTATGGTCAAAAAATTAATCCCGCCACTAAAACCTTTCAGGCATTACGCATTATTGTGAATGATGAACTAAGCAATATTGAAAGCGTTTTGCCTAAAGCTTTTAAAATCCTGCAAGAAAGCAAAGCCATTGATAAGAGAATGGTTTGCATTTCTTTTCATGAGGGTGAAGATCGCTTGGTTAAAACTTTTTTTAAACAAATCGAGATAAATAATCTCGGCAAACTTATTAACAAAAAAGCTCTCGGAGCATCAGAGGAAGAACTTGCCAGTAATCCTCGCTCACGAAGCGCCAAATTAAGAGCTTTGGCTCTCTAAAGAAAAAATGAAAAAAAACTTAAAAATATATTACGGATTATTAGCTAGCACAGTTTTAGCTCAAGTTTTAGTGACTGTTTTTAGTTTGAGTCAAAATATTGGTTATGGTCAAAAAATTAGTTTTTTAGAAAATAGAAAACATAGCTTAGAAAGCCAAGCTAATCTTCTTAGAACAGAGCTGGCTCAGAAAGTTGCTATTTATAAACTGGAAGAAACAGAAAACCCTGATTTTGTCGCTATCGCTGATGTCATTGTAGTTGATAGAGAATCTAACAGCTTAGCTCTTAGATAAAATCGCTCATGATAGAACAAGAGGTCATTATTCATCATTCAAGAAAAAACATTTTTTTTGCGGTTTTTTATTTAGCCTTGAGTATCATTTTAGTGAGACTTTTTTATTGGCAAATTATCAAAGGTCAAATTCTCAAAAAAGAGGGTGAGTCTCAAACTTTACGTAAATTAGAAAACAAGGGTCTGCGAGGACAAATTTTTACTAGCGATAATTATCTTCTCGTGGGCAACGAATTAGTTTATGACCTCAAACTAGATAAACAAAATTTTCAAGGAGATGCTGGTTATTTAGCCTACAAGCTAAGTGAAATTGCTATTCAAGATAATTGGGAATCAGAAAACTTGGGAGATTTAAGTAGCCAAGACAGAGAAGCTTTGAGGAAAACTCTGGAGCAGGAAATTCTAGTTAAATTCTCTAGTAAGGGTAATTGGCCTAAACTGTTAGATAAACTCAGTGAAACAAGTAAAAAAGAGGTGGAAAAATTAAATAATCCCTTTTTGTATTTTGATGAAAGTTACCAAAGATTTTATCCTGAAGCTTCAATGGCTGCTCATTTAACTGGTTTTGTAGGCAGAGATGAAAACGCTAATGAAGTTGGTCGCTATGGCATTGAAGGAGCTTTGGAAGATGAGCTTAAGCCGCGCTTTGAAAACAACTTATTAAAAATGGACGCTCTTGGTTTTTTGCTGGCCGGACAGAAATATGATAGCAAAAATCTCAATGGTCGCGATATAACCTTAACCATTCGTCGCGACGTACAAAACCTAGTTGAACAAAATTTAAAACTTGGCATCGAAAAGTATCAGGCTGATCGTGGTGAAATTATTATTTTGGAAAGTAAAACTGGCAAAATCTTGGCCTTAGCTACTTGGCCAAGCTATGAACAATGGCATTATTATGAATATCCTGGAGAAATTCTAAAAAATCCTAGCTTAACTAGACTTTATGAGCCTGGCTCAACTTTCAAAACTCTAACTATTGCTGCTGGCATTGATAGCGGAGTGATTCAAAAAGATACAATTTGTACTAAATGCGCTGGTCCTAGACAAATTGCTGGTTATTCGATTAAAACTTGGAATGATGTTTATAATCCCAATATCGCAATGGTTGATGGCTATGCCAAATCAGATAATACAGCGATGATTTTTATCAGCGATCTACTTGGCACCGATCGTTTTATTGATTACCTCAAGAAATTTGGCATTGGCAATAATATAGAAATTGATTTACAAGATGATACTCGCACTCCTTTTCCAAATAAAATTGGTCCAGTAGAAACGGCCACTATTTCTTTTGGACAGGGTATTAGCACTAATAGTTTAGAACTTTTACGTGCAGTCAACACTATTGCCAATCAGGGTGCCATTTTACAACCAATTATTGTAGAAAAAGTTTTTGATCAGCAAAATCAACAAGAAATTATTTCACCTGTTAAAGAGGGAGAGCAGATTATTTCCAAAGAATCCGCCAAGACCGTCACAGAAATGATGATTGAAGCGGCTCTTCATGGAGAGGCACAATGGATTGCCTCAGACAAATACACTGTGGCAGCCAAAACTGGCACTTCTCAAGTCCCAGATCCAAACGGTGGCTATAAGGAAGATGAAACCATTGCTAGTTTTATTGGTTTTGCGCCAGCCAGTAATCCACGTTTCACAATGTTGGTAAAATTAGAAAATCCCAAATCTAGCCCCTGGGCTGCAGAAACTGCCGCTCCATTGTGGTATAAAGTAGCAGATAAATTAATGATTCTTTTAAATATTACGCCTGACAAATAGAAAATTCACTAAATTTTATTTTTCAGTAATTTTCATCAACTTTTGTAAATCCTCTTGGGTTTTGTCTGGAGAACCATTGAAAATAATAGTTACTTTAGTTTGTTTACGAGAACGAATTACTTTTAGAGTAGATTTATTTTTAAAATATTCTTGTAATTTGTTTTCCCAAACTGCTACTTGTTGGTCGTCCTGATTGAGTGGACGTCCGCGACCCTCGTCTTTTTTATCAGTCACTAACTCATTATTTTTAAAACGTCTAGCCAATTCTTCAGTACGCCTGACAGAAGCATTTTCTTTGAGTACTATTTTGTAACAAGCAATCATATTTTCCTGAGGGCTAATGCTCGCCAGAGCTCTAGCATGTCCTTCACTGATATGACCACTTAATAAACCATCGCTGACTGCGTCAGGAAGACTTAACAACTTGAGACTATTACTGATATAAGCAGGGGACTTACCAATTCTTTTGGCCACTTCGCTAGTTGGTAAATTAAATTCCCTCTGCAATCTTTGAAATGACTGAGCACGCTCAATTGGATTTAAATCATAACGTTGCACATTCTCCACAATCGCCATTTCCAACATGCCTTGCGGACTAGTCTTTTTAATGTAAACAGGCACTTCATCTAAACCTACCACCTTAGCTGCTCGCCAACGACGTTCACCAGCGATAATTTGGTAACCAGCAGGAGTTTCGGCAACAACTAAAGGCTCTAAAACACCATGAATACGAATCGATTCCACCAATTCTTCAATGTCTTCTTTTTTAACTTTATCTCGAGGTTGAAAAGGATTGGGTTGCAAATAGTTGATAGCGAGTTTTTGTACATTTTGTGTCATAGCTTATAGATCTGCAATAAGATAAAAATTATTGATAATTTTATATATATTTATGAATTTTTGAAGACAGAGATTTGCGATAGTAGTTAAATACTACTTGAGCAAAGCTCTAACGTACAAAAAGGCATAAATAGATATGAAAGAGCTGTGATTTTTATCTTATTGCAGATCTATTTATAACACAATAGATCAAAATTTTCACAAGGAGATTTTCACAAAGGAAAATATTTGACACAAGCAATTTTCTTTGTTAATATGCTCGTCAATGCAATCAACTTTAATGCAAATTAGCTTCAACTGGTGGACTACCTCTCTCTGGCGGTAGTTCTTTCTGTATTCATTTGCTTAGAAAACACCGCCAAACAGGCGGTTTTTTTATGCGACTGAGCTCAAAAGCGAAGAAGTGTCAGAAGTAGAGACGGAGGACCGAAAAACTTTCCTTCAAAAATAAATTATTAAATATTAAGAAAAAAGAAAAAATCTATGAAAAAAATTAAATTACAAAAAAAATATTATCGAAACCTACCAAACAACAAAGGTTTTTTTGGCGTATATGGTGGACAATTTGTGCCACCACAATTAAAAAAAGCTTTAAAAGAAGTGGTTGTTGCTTATGAAATTGCCAAAAAAGATCCTGATTTCCAAAAAGAATATCAGACTCTTTTAGCAGATTACGTGGGTCGACCATCACCACTTTTTTATGCTAAAAATTTAAGTAAAAAATTAGGTGGCGCTAAAATTTACCTCAAGAGAGAAGATCTTAATCACACTGGTGCACACAAAATTAATCATTGTTTAGGTGAAGCGCTTTTGGCTAAAAAAATGGGCAAGAAAAAACTCATTGCTGAAACAGGTGCTGGTCAACATGGCGTGGCTCTAGCAACAGCTGCAACTTTAGTGGGACTTAAGTGTGAAATTCACATGGGTGCTATTGATGTTGCTAAACAATACCCCAATGTTCTGCGTATGCAATTGTTAGGCGCAAAAGTGATTACAGTAAAAAGTGGTGGCAAATGCCTTAAAGACGCAGTGGACAGTGCTTTTACTGCTTATCTAAATGATTACAAAAACACTTTTTTTGGAATTGGCTCAGTGGTTGGACCACATCCATATCCAATGATAGTGAGAGATTTTCAATCAGTGGTAGGTAAGGAAACTCGTAAACAAATTTTACTTAAAGAAAATAGATTGCCAGACTATTTAGTGGCTTGTGTTGGTGGCGGTTCTAATGCCATGGGTTTGTTTCACGCTTTTTTAAATGATAATCAGGTACAAATGGTTGGCGTTGAACCAGCTGGCAAAAGTTTCAAACCAGGTGATCACGCTGCCACTTTAACTTTGGGTAAACCAGGCATTTTACATGGGATGTTCACTTATCTATTACAAGATAAAAAAGGAGAACCTTCTAATGTTCACTCCATCGCTTCTGGTTTAGATTATCCTGGAGTGGGCCCGCAACATGCTTATTTAAAAGATCAAACCAGAGCAAAATATGTTACTATTAATGATAAAGAAGCTTTGGAAGCCTTTTTATTTTTAAGCAAAATCGAAGGAATTATTCCAGCTCTGGAAAGTGCTCACGCCATTGCTTATGCAATGAAATTGGCACCGACCTTGGCTAAAAATAAGATTATTATTGTTAATCTCTCTGGTCGAGGAGACAAAGACCTAGATTACGTTGGTAAGTTATTAAAAATTAATGAATAATAAAAATAAATAGGAGAAATTATGAAAAAAAACATTTTAACCGGCGATCGTCCCACTGGCCAACTACACATTGGTCATTATTGTGGTTCCTTGAGGAATCGCGTTGCTTTGCAGGATGAATACAACACTTATATCATGATTGCTGACGTGCAGGCTTTAACTGACAACTTCAATGATCCTGAAAAAGTTAGAAAAAATGTTTTTGAGGTAGCTAAAGATAATCTAGCTGTTGGCATCGATCCTCAAAAAACCGTGCTTTTCATTCAATCAACAATACCAGAAATAGCTGAATTAACAGTCTTTTATTCAAATTTAGTCACTATTAATCGCCTTAAAAGAAACCCGACTGTTAAAGACGAAATCAAACAAAAACAAGCTCTATTCAAAGACGATGTTACTTTTGGTTTCTTAGGTTATCCAGTTAGTCAGGCTGCAGATATTACTGCTTTTCAAGCAGATTTAGTACCAGTGGGTGAAGATCAATTGCCCATGATTGAACAGACTAGAGAAATTGTGCGCAAATTTAATAGCATTTATGGCGAAACTCTAAAGGAACCAAAAGCTAAAGTTGGTGACTTTCCAAGGGTGCTGGGCATGGACGGTCGCAAGATGAGTAAAAGCTTAAATAACTCAATTACTTTTACCGATTCTGATGAAGCTATTAAAAGTAAGATTAAAGGCGCTTTAACTGATGAAGTTGGTGCCAAAAACTTATTGAATTTGCTTGAGCAATTTGAGACCGATCAAAGCATTATTACAAAATTCAATCAAGAGTTCCAAAATGGTAGCATCAAGTACTCAGAACTCAAGCCAGTTTTGGCTGAAGCTATCATCAAAGAACTCAAACCAATTCAAGAAAAACGTGCTTATTTTGATCAACATCCAGGAGTAGTTGAGGGCATCCTCATTGAGGGTACCAAAAAAGCCAGAACTTTAGCAAAAGAAACCCTAGCTAAGGTTAAAGAAAAAATGTTTATTAATTATTTTGAGAAATAATTAAGCTTTAACTACGTTGACAACGGTTTTGCCAAATTTTTTGCCAAATTTGACAACGCCATCAATCATAGAAAAAATAGTCCAATCGTGACCAAATTTGACACCTTTACCGGCTTTGTATTTGGCGCCTTTTTGACGAACAATAATTTGTCCAACGGTAATTTTTTCACCAGCATATTTCTTGACGCCAAAACGTCTACCATGACGAGCGCCTTGTGAATGCTGAGTAACGCTACCTGAACCTTTAACGTGTGCCATATTTACCTTTTTTTCTTAAATATTATTTTAAACGGTTGAAACTAAACAAACAAATTTGTCTAGCCACTCTTGCTCCTTCTCGAGCATAGAGGACCGGATCGACCAAAAGATTGTATCCTTTTGCCTTTAATTTGTCAATTAAGCTCTCAAGAGAATAAATTCTTTTATCTGTTTGCACTTTTGGAAAGACAATGGCCACAACAGCCCCATCATTGAGAATATTAGCAAAAGCTTTAAAAGAACCTAAATACATCTTTTCAAGGCCTTTAAAAACATTAGCTAGTTCTTGATCTTTTGGAGTTTGTTTGCCTAAAAATGGCTCAGTGACTAAAAGATCAACTTTTTTAGCGAAATTTTCTGGATTGATATGACTGGCATCCATATAAAAAACTTTACTTTCTATATCAATGGAGTATTCTTTTTTAAACCATTCCAAATTATCTCGAGTGCCAAAGACTGCATTCTGATCGATATCTGAACCATAAATATCTAAATGTCTCATGCCTGCCTCAAGTAAAACAGTGCCAGTGCCACAAAATGGATCGTAGAGTAGTGGTTTGCCAGTGTTTTTTTCCTGCCACAAGCCTAAAGCAATATTAACCATCATCCGAGCTACTTTAGGAGGTAGCATGCCTTTTTTACGATCTGCATAGGGCTTGGCACGATCACGGTTAGTCCAATCATCAATGTCTTGAACACCTCTGATTTGAGCCAGCAACAACTTACCTTCTTCAATTAAATTAAAACTCAATAATTCAGTAGCCTCTGATTTATGAGAAAGTAATGCACTCTCACTTGGATCACCAGAGAAATAGCGAGCTTTTTTACCATTTTCTTTGATTAAATCTTTGATATCAGCGTTACTAATTGATTTTTGACCTTTGCCAATTTGGGTAAAAGTAAAATATGGCGCATCTGTCTGAGACAGTAACAAAGCCACTATCTCTTCAACCAGTTTTTCATCTTCGATTTGATTATCAATCTCTTTAACAATTTCAAACAACTTAACTGAACCGCCTAAAATACTGATCATCGAATTAGCTACATCAGAATCACCTTCAAAAAGGAAAAGGTGTTTGTCTAATTGAGTGAGAGGATAATCTTGATAAACAGATTCAAACTCTAATTTGGATAAAAGAGTGGTGTTACCAAAAAGAATTAGGAATTTAGACATAACGGACAGTTGAGTACTAATTCTTAAGCAATCTTAAGAACTTTGACAGTACTCTGATACTGGCGGTGACCTTGCACCTTACGGTATCTGGATTTAGATTTATATTTGGCGACACGAATTTTCTCGCCTTTTTGGCTGGAAACCAATTCACAAGAAACTTTAGCACCATCGACTAGAGGCTGACCGACTTTACGATCTGCTTCGCTGACCACTAATAAAACATCACTGACATCAAATTTGCTGCCAACTTCTTTATCTAATTGATCAACCAAAAATTCATCGCCTTCCTGGACCATGAATTGTTTTCCTTGTAATTGAATGATTGCGTACTTTGACATAACGAGGTTGAATTATATCAGATACTAATAAAAAATGAAGTTTGGCTTTTTCTTAAAATTTTTAGCAATAGATTGAGCAATACCAAGAGCAAAAAATAAAGAAATAACACTACTGCCTCCATAAGAAAGAAATGGCAAAGTGATGCCGGTAATTGGCAAAATTGCTAAGTTCATACCTACATTAATAAAAATTTGTATCAAAAACATCATAAATAAAACCAATAAATAAAGCTTCTCGCCAAAATCGTCTATTTTGTAAGCCAAAGATAAAAGAAAAAATAATAATAAAAAATATAAAGTAAGTAAAAAACTAGCCCCAACAAAACCCCATTCTTCAGCAAAAGAGGCAAAAATAAAGTCAGTTTGCCTCTCTGGCAAAAAGCGTAAATGTGATTGTACCCCCTGACCAATACCACGACCCCAAAATTGACCGCTACCAACAGCAATCAAGGCTTGGCGCGCGTTATAAGCGCTACTGCTTTCTTTAACATCAGCTTGCAAATCAATTGAAGTTTGATGTAAATGTAAAAACCCTAACAGTCTATTTTTTTGATAATCTTTGAAAACCAAAAACCAAAGCGCCATTAAGGCCAAAAAACCTATAGAAAATAGGGTTAAAATTTGTTTAAAGTCGAGTTTATTAAAAAATAGAAAAATTGCTAAAGCAGCAGAAAAAACCAAAACCGTGCCGAAATCGGGCTCCAATAAAATTAAGATTGCCGGCAAAGAAATAATAGCCAAAGTTTGAATTAATAGTGACCAATTGAATTTTTGCTTCTTTTTGAAAAAATTAATCAGATACAAAGCAGTAATCGGCACCGCCAATTGAGAAGGTTGAAATTTAAAACCAAAAGGTAAAACTATCCAAGCAGAAATTCCTCTAGTAATTGAGCCATAAACCAATAGAAACAACAAAGACAGATTGAGAAATAGGTAAAGCCATTTGGATATTCCCACATGAAAAGTAAACGGCAACTTACTAGAGAGAAAGAAAACTGCAAAAGCCAGTCCAAAAGCAATCGCTTGCTTATAAAGCAAATTTGGCACAATGCTGCGCAGAGTCGTTAAAGACAACACTGCAAAAAGAAACAGTATTCCAAACAAAAAATATTTGCGCATTTATTTTTTTACTTTAATCAAGCAATAATTTTGTCTCTATACCTTGCTTAATTTTAGTATTGGTTTTATCTTCAATCTCTTGTTTAAAAGCCTCTGGCCAGTTAGCTAACTGCAAATCAACAACTTGATTTACATCTAATTTGGCTTCTTTGCGCAGATCTTGAATCTGGCGGATCAACTCTCTAGCTTCGCCTTCTGCTTTCAATTCTGCGGTTAAATTGAAATCATAATCAACTTCCAAATCACCAGCTTCTTTTAACCACTCCACATTTTTAACATTAATTTCTGCCTTCAACAACTCTTCTAATTCTTTACGATAAACCATTTTACCAAAACCACTAACCTTCAAGCTCACCAAAGGCTGACGAGCTTTAATTTGCTTAAGTTTACGCAAGGCGTGAGCTACCTCCACAATTTTGCGCAAAGTTGACATTGAGTTTTCTAACTCTAAATCAACAAATTGCTCTCGATATTGGGGAAAATCAGTTAAATGAATCGAGCTTTTTTCATCGATCATATTATGGTGAATTAATTCCGTAAAAAATGGCACAATTGGCGCAAAAGCTTTAGCGATTTCGTACAGAACAGTCGCAAAAACTTGACTCACTTCTTGATTATCTTTAGCTTTGATTCTTTCTCTGGAAGAACGCAAATACCAAGTCGATAATTCATCAATAAATGGAGCCAATAAACGACTAGCTTTCATCACATCATATCGATCTAATTGTGTTGTGAGTTCTCGAATTACACTCTGCAAACGACTCAAAATCCAACGATCTAATAAGTTGCTCGGTTTTTGGCCAGCTTCTAAATCAAAGAAGCCAGACTCTTGGTTGCCAAAAGTTTTGTAAAAAGCCAAAACATTCCACCAAATCACGAAAACTCGACGACGCAAATTAACTACATCTTTTTCTGCAAAATTAAGTGTCTCAGCTTTAACTGCTGGAGAAGACATTAAATAAAGACGTAGAGCATCAGCTCCATATTTTTCCAAAACTTCTCCTGGTTCTGGATAGTTTTTCAAGCGCTTGCTCATCTTCTTGCCATCTTCAGCCATAATCAAGCCAGTACACATGACGTTTTTGAAAGCGCTACTTTTTTTCTCACTAGTTAAAGTCAAAGCCGTAGCTAAAACATGCAAAGTATAAAACCAACCACGAGTCTGATCTTGTCCTTCAGAAATAAAATCAGCTGGGAAGGAACGCTTGAAGGCCTCTTGATTAGCAAAAGGAAAATGCAACTCACCATAAGGCATAGAGCCTGATTCAAACCAGCAGTCCAGAACTTCTGGAATATGACGGTAAGTCTTACCATCTTTTTTAAACTCGATTTTATCGACGATGTGTTTATGCAAATCGCTAACTTTTTGACCAGAAAGTTGTTCCAACTCTTCAGCAGAACCAACACAAATAAAATCGCCAGCTTCACTTTCCCAAACTGGCAGAGGAGTACCCCAATAACGATTGCGTGAAATCGCCCAATCTCTGGCTCCTTCTAACCATTTACCAAAACGACCATGTTTAATATGATCTGGCTCCCAGTTAATCTTTTCATTATTAGCTAACAATTGATCCTTAAAAGAACTGACTTTAACGTACCAACTATCAGTTGCGTAGTTAAGGAGTGGGGTATCACAACGCCAACAGTGTGGATAGCTGTGCTCAATTTTCTTCTTAGCAAAAAGATTACCATGAGTTGCTAGATATTTAATGATTTCTATGTCTATTCCCTGAGGATTATCTTTTGGTTTGACTTCCATGCCTGCAAAATCAGTCACCTGGTTAATAAAACGACCATCCATACCTACGTGTTGTAGCAACTCGATACCTTCAGCTTTGCCAACGTTGTAATCGTCTTCACCAAAAGCAGGTGCGATGTGCACAATTCCAGTTCCATCATCTAAAGTCACAAAGTCTCCAGCAACAACACGAAAAGCATTACTCCATTTAGCAAAATAGGGAAAAATTGGCTCATAAGTCAAACCAACTAACTGGCTACCTTTAAAACTCTGGCCAATTATTTCAAATTTTTTATCCGCCATGACTTCTAATAGGCGTTCTTTGGCTATTACAAATAAACCATTTTCTTCCTCAACTTTAACTAAAACATAATCTAAATCTGCACCAACTGCTAACAACACATTACCTGGTAGTGTCCAAGGAGTAGTTGTCCAAGCTACAGCGTAAATTGATTCATTAGTATCGACGCCTAGTTTTGTGATGGCACCATGTAATTTAAATTTAGCAAAAACCGAAATATCTTTAACATCCTTATAGCCCTGAGTCACTTCGAAATTTGACAAAGGCGTGCCACAACGAGGACAGATGTGCATGGATTTGTGACTTTTGTAAATTAAGCCTTTATCCCACAGTTGACGGAAGACCCACCAAACTGTTTCCATAAAATCTTTGTCCATAGTTTTATAAGCGTGATCCATATCAATCCAACGCCCAATGCGACGAATAGTTTTTTTCCATTCTTCCGCATAAGTTAAAACTGTTTGACGACAAGCTTCATTAAATTTATCAACTCCATAGCCTTCAATGTCTTTCTTACTATCTAGATTCAATTCTTTTTCGATAATGTTTTCGACAGGTAAACCATGACAATCCCAACCCCAAACACGACGGACTCTTTTACCTTTCATCGTCTGGTAACGAGGAATAAGATCCTTGATGATTGATTGCATTAAATGACCATAGTGAGGTAAACCAGTCGCAAATGGAGGACCATCATAGAAAGAGAATGAGTTGTCGACGCTTCTTTGATCAATTGATTTTTGAAAAGTTTGATCATCATCCCAAAACTGAAGAGTTTCACTTTCTAACTCTGGAAGGTTTGGTACTTGTTTAAAATCTGTAATTTTCATTTTTTCCTTATGAACCATGGTATTCTTACTACTAAAAAAGCCTGCTCAAAAACGAAATTTTTATCGTTTTTAAGCAGGCTCATCTTTTTACTAGACGAAGGTACCAGCCTTGCTAATACTTGATTTGGAGTGATTACGGGCTCAACCGATCTGGTTTACTCACTTTTTCATTTCAAAAAAGTTTTCTGCAGACACCTCACCGTGGATAGCGGCTAAAAAGGTTTTAAATACTAAGGAAATTATATTTTGAACCCTGTCTTTTTGCAAAAGCAAAAAGCAGATGGTGCAAAAGATGCTGTGCATAACACGAAAGAAAAAAGATTATCTATCTCGCAAAAAAGCTGGAACATCAAATTCTGCAAACTCATCTTCTGTTTCAACATCTTCTTTTTTATCACTTTGATCATCGCGCTTTTTTTCATCTTTTTTACGTAAATTGAAGAGAGCTGACCTGACAAAAGGATTATGACTTTCCTCTTCAACCTCTTCCTTCTTAGGCTTTGCGGTTACTATTTGTGGCTGAGTAAAACCACTGGGAGTGCGATCAATTTTGTCTTCCTCAACTTCCTCATCTGACTTTTTATAAGTCGCGGTGGGGCCACTCATTTTACGGCGAGATTCTCGACTATAAGCTCCGAACATCGCTCGTGGACCAGAACCAGAATAGCTATCGCCAAAACCTGTAGCAATGACACTAATTTTAATTTTGGAACCCATATTTTCGTCGATTGTGGCACCGAAAATAATATTGGCATCTGGATCAGCACTATCAGCAATCACCGCCGAAGCATCTGAGATTTCACTCATCGCCATATCTGGACCACCAGTAATGTTGTAAAGAATACCCTTGGCCCCATCGATGGAAATTTCTAAGAGTGGGGAAGAAACAGCCATGCGAGCAGCCACTACAGCGCGATCTTCACCAGAAGCTTCACCAATACCCATTAGGGCAGAACCAGAATCAACCATAATTGTTTTTACGTCAGCAAAATCAACATTGATCATACCGGCAATAGTAATTAAGTCGGAAATACCTTTCACACCTTGTCCAAGTACATTATCAGCTAAACGGAAGGCATCGATAAAAGTCATTTTCTTATCAATCACTTCTAATAAGCGTTGATTAGGAATAACAATTAAAGTATCAACAGTGTCAGTTAAAGCCTCAATACCCTCATCAGCGGTTTGCATACGACGAATACCTTCAAAAGCAAAAGGTTTGGTGACGACAGCCACAGTCAGCGCACCCGCTTCTTTGGCGATTTCGGCGATAATTGGAGCAGCACCTGTACCAGTGCCACCACCCATACCAGCGGTGATAAAAACCATATCAGTATCAAAGAGCAAATCTTTGAGTTTCTCACGACTTTCTTCAGCAGCGGTGCGACCAACTTCTGGGTCGGCACCAGCGCCCAAACCTCTGGTAAAATTGCTACCAATTTGCATTTTGGTTTCTGCTTTGGAGGTTAAAAGAGCCTGAGCATCAGTATTAACTGTAATAAATTCCACCCCATTAATTTGCTTGGAAAGAATCATGGAATTGACAGCATTGCTACCGCCACCGCCCACACCGATCACTTTAATTTTGGCAAAAGTAGTATTTGAAGGTTTAACGAGTCCCATGGTTTTTAGTCTTTCTTAAGATATCAAACTACAACATAAATTAGCTGATTTTTCCTAAAAAGTAAACTGGCAATAATCAAATTGAAGTTTATTTTAAGGCAAAATCGATTTAGTTGATTTTTTTAATTTATCAAAAACATTTTTAAATAAATCTTTCGGTAAAAGAGCCTGCCAATTAAAATCTTCACTTACTGCCGTCACATTACCTTGCTTCAGAGCATAATCCAACAAACCAACTGAAACCGCAAAATTAGGTTTTTTAATATCCTCAGTCAAACCTTCAATTTCCTCTGGATACGCCACTCTCACCGGCAAATTACTAACTTTTTTGGCCACCTCTGTCAAAGCAGCAGTCATGGCACCACCTCCAGTTAAAACCAAACCGGCTGGAATTTTATTGTCTGTCAGTAAATCCGCTTTTTCTAACTCTTGCATCACTAAACGAAAGATTTCTCTGACGCGAGGTTCCATAATTCCACTAGTGAGAGTTTTTTTAGATAGAAAATCGTTATGACTAATTCCAACTTTTTCTGGATCAATTAAATCCAATTTACGCTTTCTCTTGGTAAAATCTGCTTTCGATTCACCAGGATAAGGTTTTAAATCGTCAACGCCATTATCAGTTAAATAAAGCTTAAGTTTTTCTGCATCGTCCATGGGAATACGACAGCCCAAGGCAATATCTTGAGTAATATGTTTAGCACCAATCGGCAAAACCGCTGAAAAAGCTAAAGTTCCTTCAACATAAGCTACCATACTGGTCGTGCCAGCTCCAATGTCGACTAGAACCGCTCCTAATTCTTTTTCAGTCTCAGTTAGAGCAATTTGTGAAGCAGCTAGAGCAGAGAAAACAAAAGCATCAACTTTAATGCCCATATCGTTAATACATTTCTCTAAATTACGCATTGCCGTAGTTAAACCAGTAATAATATGTGCTTCAGCCTCCAGTCTGACTCCGGTCATCCCAACGGGATCTTTAACTCCATCCTGAGAATCAACTTTAAAATCTTTAGGAATGACGTGGATAATTTCACGATCAGCTGGCATGGATACTGCTCTGGCAGCTTCGATCACTCGATCAACATCACTGTGAGTAATTTCTTGATCGCTAGCGGCCACTGCCACCACCCCTCTGGAATTCTTATATTTAATATGTACTCCAGAAATAGACACCACTGCATTTTTCACACTAAAACCAGCCATTCTTTCTGCTGCATCCAAACCTTGACTCATAGTGTTAAGCACTTGTTCTAAATCAATAATCATGCTGCGCTTCATGCCTCTGGCAGGCACCACTGAGAAGCCTAGCACCTGTAATTTATTACTTTCTGTTACCCGAGAAATTAGGGTTGTGCATTTATCACTTCCCAAATCTATGGCTGTTATCACTTGTTCTTTACTCATATATTTTTACTTCACTCTCATCATAAACTATACAAAATTTTGGAGATAATGTCTATTCTTTTAACACTGGCAGATTAAAACGCATATCAAGAATTTTTTTAGTGGGCAAAATAGTTTTTAATTCTTCTTTTTTCAAAATCAAAGCTAAGCGTTCTACTTGATAAGCAAAGTCTTTAGTGTTGTCCATAATAACCTCTATTTGATCAAGATAGAGATATATTTCTGAATCATTTTGCCAAACAATTTTTTTACTTATAATTTGTTGTTTATTTAAAGCCTGACTTAAAGCCAAAAATTGTTGATGATAGCCATCTTCAAGATAGCCGTGTTGTTTGATACTCGGATCACCCATAAACTCTATGCTGGGTAAAGTTAAGCGTTCTTGATTATCTTTTAATTTGTTGCTCTGATTGAGTAAATATTGCTCTGAACCGATAACCAAACGATAATCTGGTAATTTGGCAATCAATGATAAATTAGCTGTTCCTGTCATGGATTTTTTAATTTTTTGATATTGATAAACTTGACTAAATTGTTGATTACCAAGTAATTCTTCCCATACAGATTCATTTTCTAGATCAGTAAAAAATAAGGATTTCCCTTTTAATCGATCATTTATTAATTCGCACACTCCAGTTTCTATGGTATTGCTCTCTAACAAACAATTAATTTTTCTGAAAACAAAAACGAAACGAAATAATAAAAAAAGAATTAATAAAAAAATAACAAATCTCAGAATTTTCACAATTAAGCTGTTTCTTTATGCTTGTTTTGGTAAGTAGTTACTAAAAGTTGATAAAGCTTAGAACTTGCATTTTGATAAAGACTGTTTTTAGCTAGGCTTAAACGCATCTCTTTGTAATTTTTTTCTAAAAATTCAACACTATCAAGAAAAGTAACATTATTTAATTTTGTCTGTTGTAAAATTAGAGCACCGTTTACCTTCTGCATCGCCAACGCATTAGCTAATTGTTCATTTTGATAAGCATTTGCTAAGGGAATCAGAATAGCTGGCAAGGGAGCAAGAGATAATTCTAAAACTGCATTAGCGCCAGATCTAGAAATGGCAAATTTAGCATGTTGATAAATCCAAAACAAATCTTCTGCTTCAATCCATTCTTTGACAAAATACCTCTCTCGTAAAGCCTTGGGCAGATGAGATTTAATTTCATCTAACTCCTTAAAAGAATCCTTAATTTTGTTGGCGCGACCACATTGATGAATAATGCAATATTTTGTTAAAAGTTTTTCTAAATTATTTTTAATTAAATCATTAATCACAAAAGAACCTTGATTGCCACCCATGATTAACAATAAGTCTTTCGCTGAAGTTGGCAGCCACTTAGGTCTTTTCAAATCTTTGGCAAATAATCTGGCCCTAATCGGATTACCAGTTAAAACCACATCTGATCTTTTTAAATACTGCTTAGTTTCTTCATAAGAAATCGCCACTTTATCTGCAATACCAGCAATAAATTTATTGGCTTTACCTAAAACCACTGTTTGCTCGTGAGTTATTACAGCAATACCCAAACTCTTAGCGGCAATAGCAAAGGGCACTGCTAAATAAGAACCAAAGGATAAGAATAAATCGATTTTTTCAGCTAATAAAATTTTACGAGCTCTAGCAACAGTGCGCGGAAACATTAAAAAAGCACTAACTCGACTCAACAAAGAATAATTAACAAATTTAGCCGCTGTGAAAGGAATGAATTTAACACCTCTTTTTTCCACCTCTTCTTTTTCAATTGCTTTCTGGCCAAGTTTCTCTTGACTATATAAACGACCAACAAAAAATAGCTGATGTTCTGAATGATTGGCTTGAATGAAATCAATCATCGCTAAGGCCGGAGTTAAATGAGCACCACTAAATAAAATTCTCATATTTCTATTTCTTAAGCATTACTATTTTTTAAGTTTAGCATGTCTTGCTATGGAGAGTAAGACTCCGCTTGCGAAAAATAGCATTAAAAGCGAAGATCCTCCTTGAGAAAAGAAGGGTAGCGGCATACCACTTAAAGGCAGTAGCACTACTACAGCTGACAAGTTAAATAGCAATTGAATAGCTATCCAGGCTAAAATTCCATAATAAAGTAAATGTTCGTATTTACTTAAATCTTTATTTCTAACCATAGCATTAGCCAAAATAAAATAACAAGCAAACAGAGTAATGATGATAAAAGAACCAACAAAACCTATTTCTTCTGCCACGATAGCAAAAATAGAATCACTACTGGCCTCTGGCACATAAGAATATTTTTGTTGAGAATTACCAATACCTCTACCTAACCATGAACCCCCACCTAAAGCCAAAGTAATTTGCCTGACATGATAAGAATCTTCCAAAACATTTTCCTCTGGATTTAAAAAAGTCGTCAATCTTTCTCTTCTGTAAGGACTAAATAAAACCACTAATAGTGCTAATAAAAATCCGCCAGCAAATACCATTGATAAAAGTTTGATATTCGCACCTGATAAGAAATAGACAATTAAACTGCTAGCTACCAAAATCATTAAAGATCCAAAATCTGGTTGCAATAAAATTAAAATAGTTGGCCATAATAAAAAAAACAGAAAACTTTTTAAATCCAATTTTTTGGATAATAAATAAGCATAAAAATTGATCAATACAAATTTAAAAATCTCCACTGGTTGCAAAGTACCAAAAGGTAAACTGATCCAACGACGAGCTCCATTTAATTTTAAACCTATTCCTGGAATTAAAGTTAAAATTAACAATAAAATATTTAAAACATAAAAATGTAGCGCAAATTTTTCGAAATATTTAACTTTTATTCTGCTTGAAAAGAAAAACACCACAAAAGAAATCGCCAACCACAAAGCTTGTTGCTTAAAAAAATGATATTGATGTCCAAATAACTTAAAGCTTTCCACCGTAGACGCTTCAAAAACAAAGAATAATCCGATCAAAGAAAGGGCAATGACTAAAAAATAAAAAAATTTAGAAGATGATGACATGGGTTCTTAATCAGCTATTTAAATCACCGCCAACCACACTCCAAAAATCGTCAGCATAATTTGCAACAACCAAGCTCGTTGTACAATTTTTGGCTCCTCCCAGCCTCTTTCTTGAAAAGTTAAATGAAGTGGGGCAGCTGGCATAATTTTTTTCTTAAAATATTTTTTAGCTATTAATTGAATTAAAGAACTGGCAATTTCTGCCACAAAAATAAAACTGATGATCACTAAAGCTACTACTTTACCCAATAACAAACCAACCACTGCTAAAGTTGCACCAAAAGCTAATGAACCAACATCACCCATAAAAATTCTGGCCGGAAAAACATTGAAGTAAAGAAAAGAAACTAAAGCTCCTAACCACAATGCTAGAAACACTGACAGAGGCACATCTAAAATTGTTGATGACAAAATCCATAGACCAAAAGAAGAAAACAATAATAAGCCAGAAGCAAGACCGTCTAAACCATCTGTGATATTAACAGCATTGGCAAAAGCCACAATTACAAAGGCAGCAAAGGGAATATAAAAATAACCTAATTGCAGAGTGCCAATAAAAGGAATGTGTAAAATAGAAATTTCTAACTGGAAATAAATCATGCAGGAAATAATAACTGCCAAAACTACTTGTAGAATCAATTTTTGACGCATGCGCAAACCAAAAAACTTACTGTCATTGAAACGGAAAAATTTTTTAATATCGTCATAAAGACCCAAAATCGCAAAAGATAAAAAAGTAAAAAACAAAATGTTAACTTCAGCTTGACTATTGCGATGAATACTCGTCACCTCAATGCCAAAGTAATTAAGGGCTGGAATCATCAAAGCAAAAAGTAAAGAAACCATTATCACCACTAATAAACCTCCGCCAACTGGTACGCCAGCTTTGCTAGAGTGAAACTTATCAAAAATAGGCGTACGTTTGCCAAAGGCATCTAAGGTTTTTTGATCCTGACGACGAAAACGTAATTTATAAAGTAAATTAATGAATGGCACTACTGCGCTACTAGTTAAAGTAAAAGAAAAAATTAAAATCCCTAAAAAAAGTGCTAGCGATCCCATGTTGTCCTTTCAATCTTGGCTCCCATCAAAATTAATTTTTCATCTATTTTTTGATAACCGCGTTCAACTTGCTCAATATTATGCAAAATAGTTTTGCCCTTAGCCCCAATAGCTGCCAACAAAATAGTAGCGCCAGCTCGCAAATCATGAATAGTAAATTCACCTCCTCTGAAATCTGTCGGGCCAGAAATTTTAATGGCATGGCGATCACTTTCAAGATGATCCTGCCAATTAAAATTGTAGAGTTCCTCTGGATTTTTTACTGTTGGATTAAAATATTCAATTTTAGCTCCCATTGCCTTTAAATCTTCCACATATTGAAAGCGATTTTGCATCACAGTTTCGTGAATAATACTTTCACCATGACATTGGCAGAGCAGAGTAGCAAAAAGAGGTTGCCAATCAGTCATAAATCCAGGATGAATTTCTGTTTCTACGTCGGTAGCTTGCAATGGTCCCTTATAAAAGAAACGAATACCGTAGTCACCAATTTCATAACCCGCCCCAATTTCATCCAACTTATTCAAAAAAGCTTTTAAATCATTATGTCTAGCATTCTCCACCACAATATCGCCCCTGCTAGCAATAGCCGCACAAGCATAACTAACTGCTTCGTTGCGATCTGGCATAATCTTATGAATTGCTCCATTCAATTTTTCAACGCCATCAATTTCAATTTTTCTAAAAGAGCGACGGCGAATTTTAGCTCCCATTTGATTAAGGAAGAGAATTAAATCATCGATTTCTGGCTCCTCAGCAGCATTTTCCAAAATTGTTTTACCTTTGGCTAATACAGCAGCCATAATTAAAGTTTCGGTTCCAGTATGAGTATTTTTTTCAAAACGATAAGTACAACCTTTAAGTTGTTTACAAGTGGCTTTTAAAATTCCATCTTCTTGAGTAAACTGAGCTCCCATTAATTCTAGGCCCATCATATGTCTCTCTAAAGGACGTTTACCAATTTTATCTCCACCTGGCAGTGGAACTTCAGCATGACCAAATTTAGCCAGAAGAGCTGGAATAAAAAGAGTGGAAGCACGAGATTGCTCGCCATGATTTTGCTGAATGCCAGAGAAACGAAAATTTTTAGGATTAATAATAAAAGTACGCTCACCAACGCGATGTGCCCCTGCTCCAAGCTCGTTGATAATCTGTGCCACTAAATCAACATCAGAAATATCTGGCAAATTTAATAAACGACTTTCAGCGCTACCAAGCAAAGCCGCAATCATTAACTTATAAGAAGCATTTTTAGCTCCACCAACTCTTACCGAACCATAAAGAGGAGTTCCCCCCGTAACTATGAAGCTTGCTTTAGACATATTTTTCTTTCCTTCTAAAACCCTAGGTTAAATAAAAAACTTCCTCTTTTAGAATAACATTAAATTTCTCTAAAACCACTGCCTTAACCTTGGCTACTAATTTCTTGACGTCACTGGCCTTGCCATTTCCTAAATTTACAAAAAAAGCAGAATGTTTTTCACTTACTTGAATACCTCCTTCTCTCGTACCTTTAAGACCAGCTTGTTCAATTAAAAAACCAGATGGAATGAATTCCGCTTCGCTGAATTTCGGAAAAAGTTTTTTTAACTCATCGGTATTACGAGGATTTTGAAAAACACAACCGCAACTTGGCATATTTAGAGGTTGGCGAGACTCACGTCTTTCCATTGAATCTTTAATTGTTGTTTTAATTTTCTCTGGATCATCTTTTTTTAATGCAAAAACTGCAGAAAAAATTAATAGATCTTTATTTTTTTGAAAAATGGATTGCTCATAAGCAAAATCACAATTTTCATGTGAAAATGTAACAATTTCTCCTTTTTTCACGTCAAAAGCTTCAACTTCCTTAATATGATTGCCAATTAAGTTGTCCAAATAATGAGCATTGTTATAAATCGCTCCACCTAATGTTCCTGGCACACCAATAAAACCTTCTAGACCACTGCCACCTCTATTAGCCGTTTGCGCCACCAAATAAGCAGTTTTCATACCAGCGTCAGCTCGAACAATCAATTCCTGATCATTGTCATTAATAATCTCAAGCTCCTTAAAATCTAGGCTTAAAACTAAACCTCTTAAACCCTCATCAGCAATAATTACATTACTGGCTCCACCTAAAATATAAAATTTAATATTTTGTTTGTGACAAAAAGATAACAAATCTGCTGCCTCTTGGCGACTCTTGGCACTATAAAAAACCTCTGCATTACCACCAATTTTG
This sequence comes from uncultured Pseudomonadales bacterium, assembly GCA_964511345.1. GTDB lineage: Bacteria > Patescibacteriota > Microgenomatia > UBA1400 > PJMF01 > UBA1364. The sequence goes on from CAZEEV010000001.1 coordinate 235,095, forward strand.
AAATAACTTTTCGAGGCAAGCGGATAATTAAAAAGGAAGTCTAGGGAAGGAAAATTTTGCTTAAAAAGCTGTTCTAAATTCATAGTCTTTTTCATTCTATCACGAGATGTGATTATACAAATAAGGTTTATAATGAGAGCGCAATGGAAATTATAAAACCAGGTTTATATTTGGTTGATAAACCAAGCGGTCCGAGTAGTCACGCCATTGTTAATTATTTCAGAAAAAAAAGCGGCATTAAAAGAGTGGGACATTGTGGCACCCTAGATCCGCTTGCCTCCGGCTTACTTATTATTCTCGTCGGTCGAGAATATACCAAACAACAAAATCTTTATTTAAAAAAAGATAAAGAATATCTAGTACAAGCCCAACTAGGAATTGAAACTGATACTTACGATAAAACTGGCAAAATAATCAAGCAAGTAGAGTGGCAAGAACTAAAACAAATTAATAAAAAAGATTTATTAAATATTCTGCCTGAGTTTAAAGGTAAAATTAAACAAACAGTCCCAATTTTTTCCGCCGTGAAAATTAAAGGACAAAAACTTTACCAAAAAGCCAGAAGGGGAGAAAAGGTTATCTTGCCAAGTCGAGAAATCAATATCACTAAATTAACTCTCAAAGACTTTAAGAAAGACGTGAAAAACCAAATTATCAGCTTCGAGCTTTTGGTTGCTTGTTCAAGTGGTACCTACATCAGATCTCTCATTCACGATTTGGGGGAAAAACTAAAAGTTGGAGCACACGTCACAATACTACGTCGCACCAAAATTGATAAATTTCACGTGAAAAAAAGTATTTCTATTAATTGGGATAGTTAGCTTTAGTCACAGCGCTAATGGCTGCCGGTGGCCAATATCTGAAAAAGACTCTGCCAATGATATCGTCTTTAGTAATCGCTCCCCAAGCTCTGGAATCACTTGAATATGGACGGTTGTCTCCTGAGACGAAAAATTCATTGGGTCCTAAATAAACACTTTTATCTTTAGTGGCGTTGCCAGGTAAAATGGGGAAATCACTAGGAATATATGGTTCTGGTAATTGATTGCCATTGACCCAAATCGCATTATTTTTTACTTCAACAGTGTCACCTGGTACTCCCAAAATACGCTTAATGAAATCGCAACCAGTGCCTTCTGGACAATGAGCAGCTGGAGGAGCGTGAAAAACCACGATCTCTCCACGTTGCGGATCCCTCATTTTATAAGACACTTTATCGGTTAAAACATGTTCTCCGTCCTGAAAATTAGGCACCATAGATTGACCATTAACCTGATGTGGTTGCAAGAAAAATAAATAAACCACCAAAAAAATCGAAAAAGAAATAGCCATGGTTTCAATTAAGTCTAGAAAAGTGGCACCAATTTTTTGAAAAACGTTTTGCATAACAGCCAATATGTTACTACTTTTCTAAGCCTGCTTGCAAGCATTATTGTTTATACCTACAATAAGACCTGTGCATTATCAAAAACACGCTATTGCTGGCTTTAGTTGGCAAACCTTACAAAAGATCTTTCTTACTGGTTTGAGTTTTTTGAAAATTTTCATTTTAGCCAGACTACTGAGTCCAGAGCAATTTGGCTTATTTTCTTTAATCATGATTGCTTTGGGAACGACTGAGAGTATTACTCAAACCGGAGTAAATACCACTATTTTACAGTCTAAGCAACCTATTAAATATTTTTTAGATACTGCTTTTGTGATTGCCATCATTAGAGGTTTTGTGATTGGCTCTTTAATGATCGTCATGGGCTATCTAATGAGCAATTACTATCACGAGCCTGCTTTATTCCCCATGATAGCAGTCATTGCTCTAGTACCGATCATCAAAGGCTTCATTAATCCTGCAATCGTTAGTTGGCAAAAAAACTTTGAATTTGCTAAAGACAGTTTTTATTCTTCTTTGAGGATGACTGTCGAAATTTTGGCACAGATCGCTTTAGCATTTTTAATGCACTCTGTCTGGGCTTTGGTTTTAGGAGTCATTGTTGGTGCAATTTTTGAGGTCTGTCTATCTTTCATTATGTTACAAGAAAAACCTGTTTTTCATTACATTAAGAGTCGGGGCGTGGCCATTTTCAAAAACGCTCGCTGGCTAAGTTTAAGTAGTTTGCTGAGCTATTTAAATGACAACGTAGATGATTTTTTACTGGGCAAAATTGTAGGCACTCATCGCTTGGGAATTTATCATAATGCCTATGCTCTCAGTCATAAAGTAAATTATGAACTCTCTAAGTCCGCCTATCATGGCATCATGCCCATTTTCAACAAAATGACACAAAATGACGAAAATTTGCGACTTAAAAGAGCGTTTTTTAAATCGTTTTTTGCAACTTTAGCAATTGTGACATTAATCTCTGTCCCACTCATCTTCTTTCCTGAATTTTTAGTAAATTTTCTCCTAGGTGAGCAATGGCTAGAGGCCATTGATATCTTGCGCATCTTAACTTTGGCCGGTTTAGTGCACACTATGGCCAACCTCTGTTATGCTCTGATTATTGCTAAAAAAAAGTATCTTTATCTAAACGCTCACATGATTGTATCTTTAACTTTACTTATATCTGGAATCATTATTTTAGGCAACAAATATGGTCTAATGGGAGCTGTTTATGCTATCTTTATTTCCAGATTGATCTCTCTACCAATTGCTCTAGCTGGAGTTAAAAAGAGTTTAGAATAATATGAAATTCTTTCTAATTAGTTTAGTATTTTTACTATCTTTGGGACAATTACAAAGAATTCAGATCACCAATAATCTTGCATTTTATTTGCATGATTTACTAATCGTTGGTTTTTTGCTAAAAGAACTTTTTGCAGGAAATTTGCAAAGAAAAAAAATTATTGAAAACGCAAAAAAAATAATTAAAAAGCAAAAAAAAATCATTTTTCTTTTTTTCATCGTGGTTTTCTTATCTTGGATCTTAGCTTTATTAGAAAATAGATTCGATCCAAGAGCAATTTTATATTTAAGTCGCTTAAGTGCTTATTTTGCTTTCATCATCATCTTACAAAAGCAATTAAAAAATAAAAGTTTATTGTGGCGAATTATTTCTTTTAATATTTTATTGCTTGGATTTTTGCAATATTTTTTCTTGCCGGATTTGCGGTTTTTAATTTATGAAGGCTATGACGATCATCTTTATCGTTTAACTAGCACCATCTTAGATCCAGCTTTCACTGGCTTAATTTTTGTTTTTAACCTGAATTATTATTTGTGGCAAAAAAAGAAAAATTACTTACTCATTGGCTTATTTGCCATTGGCTTATTACTCACTTACTCAAGAGCGTCTTATTTGGCTTTTGGCTTGAGTAGCTTGTTAATGATTTTTCTTAACAAGGAAATTAGCAAAAAAGCTATCTTTTTAATTCTGTTTTGCTTTTGTTTGACTATGCCTTTTTTACCAAAAAAGAGTGGTGGAGACGGAGTAAATTTACTCAGAACTGTTTCAGCGCAAAAAAGAATTAACAATGATCAAGAAATTCTGCAAAGTATGACTGGTGCACAATGGTTGTTTGGTCAAGGATTATTTATTCCAGCTAAAAATAGAGTTTTCACTGAAAATATTCCCAGTCATTCTCATTTTGCTGATAATTTGTTGGTATTTCTAATCAGTAATCTAGGTATCGTTGGCAGTGCCATTTTATTAATATCTTTTTTCAAGTTCGCCATTAAAAACCAATCGGTAGAACAAAAAATTTTGACAACAAGTTTGACCACTCATGCCATGTTTAATTACAGCCTCACTCAAAGTTTTGTCGTGCTAATCTTCTTAGGATTGTATTTTTCGAGAGATTAAAATCTAAATTCAACTTCGATTTTCTTTTGTGTTTTATTAGTAGCCTTATCAATGGCTTCAAACTCTAGCTCATTTTTACCTTCATTTAAATAGTAGTTGGTGGAAAAATTACCTTCGCTGTCAGCTAAAACCATTCTGCCATTTACCAAAACTTTAGCGTTCGCCTCTGTTTTGCCTTTGATGGTGGTGGTGCGATTTTTTTTCAATTCAATCACGGCGCCATCTTTTGGCTCTTCAATTTCCAAAATTGGTAACTCAGAATCCTTGGCAATTAGGTAAGAGCGAGTTTTAAGTGACTCATTGCCAGCTTCATCTACTCCAAAAATTGACAGTTCGTTTTCTCCATCAGATAGGGCTAATTCATGCTCAAATTGTCCTTCCTCGGAAACTATGATTTCTGCACTTTTGGCAGAATTAAGCAAAAAAATCACTCTGCTTTTGGGTTCAGCAAAACCTTTCAAATTTAAACTCGCAGAAAAAGTCGCTTCGACTGGATTGCTAGCTAAAACTGGCACTTGAGGAGGAACAGTGTCCTTTTCCACCATAGGAGAATCTTTATCGATAATGGCAAAAAATAACCTAATTAAACTAGGCATGATCAAAAAAACAAATAGCAGCAAAATAACAATACCAAAAAATAGAAAATAAAAAGTTTGTTTTTGAATTTTACTTTTTTCTCTTTTAACTAAACGAGAAGAAGCGAAGTTTTTTTTATCGGCTTTTTTTTGATAAATTGAAGAATAGCGACGAGAATTAAACATGTTTTTATCTTACCACAACTCGCTTCACAGATTCAGCTAAATTAACCAATAATTCATATGGAATTACCTTGATTAATTTGGCATTTTCAAGAAGATTGTTTTTGTCTGTAATCTTAGACGAATAAATAATGACTTTTTCACCAATTTTTGGATTTTTCAATTTAGAAATATCAACACTAGTCATATTCATTGAGACTCGACCAATAATCGGACAATAAATATTTCTAATTTTCACGCAACCAAGATTCGATAACCCTCTATGAACCCCTTCATAATAACCAGCTGGCAACAAACCAATAGTCATATCTTTTTTTGCTTGAAAAGTGCAATTATAACCAACCAAATCACCTTTAGAAATTTTTTTAATTTGCACCAGGGTGGAAGAAAATTCTAAGGCTGGTTTGAGTGCAATTTTGTTTTTGTCGGCATCATTTTGAGCTAAAGGATTGATACCATAATGCGCCAAACCAACTCTTAGCATATTAAAAGCTTTATCTTTAACTTTAAAGGCTCCGCCTGAAGCCGAAATATGTCGCCATTTAGGATCAATGCCAAATTCTTGCATAATTTCTAAAGCTTTTTTAAAAGTTTCAATTTGCTGTTTAGTAAATTCTAGAGAGGACGGATTGTCTGCATCAGCGAAATGCGAGCATAAACCTGTCGCTTTTAAGTTGCGCAGTTTTTTAATCTCGGCTAAAAATTGAGGAAGATCGGCAATTTTGACACCTTCGCGATTCATGCCTGTATCGACAAAAATATGGACAGAACATCTAGCCTGATATCTGTTAAGTATTTTCGCTAAATCTAGATCAAAAACAGCGATTTCAAAAGGCAGTTTTTTCACTTTAAAATTCTCTGGAGCGGTGTAGCCCATGATCAGAACTGGTGTTTTGACTTTTAATTTGTAAAGCTCGTAAGCCTCAAACAAACTATCAACAATTAAAAATGGGCTACCCATGGCATCAAAAATTGTGGCAGTCTCTTTTAAACCATGGCCATAGGCATTGCTTTTTAAAACAGGGCAGACTTTAGCTTCTTGATGGAGAGCTTGAATTTTTTGATGATTGGCGAGTAGAGCAGATTTAGAAACGGAAATTTTATTTAGGTTCTGGTAGGAACGTTTTTGTAAAAAGCGAAACATATGCTGAGCCAAAGGTGGGAATCGAACCCACGACCGACGGTTTACGATACCGTTGCTCTACCAACTGAGCTACTTTGGCACCTAGATTCTATCACTTAATTGCTCTTGCTACGCAAGATTAATCATCTGAGCGACCGAAGGGAGTCCACTCTTCGAATACTAGGAGGGTGCTAGTCGCACTCTCCGTCGGAACCCTCTTTTCAGCTTTTTCTTTCACTCGCTCTTTCACATGATTGCTCTTGCTGCGCAAGAGTAATCATGTGAGCGACCGAAGGGAGTCGAACCCTCACCTCAAACTTGGGAAGTTCGTATTCTACCGCTGAACTACGGTCGCTATTGATAAGTTTAGGAAGATTATAGCAAACTTTAAATACTTTAAAATCAAGTGCTAGAAGATTCTTTTTTTGAAATCAGAGCTCTAATGGCAATTACTTGTAGATTTGTTTCTAGAGCTTCATCACTTAATCCACCTGCTAACTGTATTGAGTTAATTATTTCTCTTAATTCGTCTAGTGTTTTATTTCCAAAATTTTCTGATTCTTCAGTTACTCTTTCTTTATAAGCTTTTTCAAGATATTCATCAGTTATAACCATGTTTTCCAGCATTTGTGTCCTTTATTTAGTTTGGTTAACTATATATTAGTCTATCAAACATATAAAAAATTACAATTATAAGTAATAAAAATACTAAAATTAATATTTTTATAAAGCTACTTGAATTGTTTTTGTCATAAACACAAAGTAGAATTATGATGAGATGGTGAAGTTACAATATTCTGAAAGAAAAAAAGGAATCGTAGCTCTTTTTGTATTAGTAATAATTTGGGGTATCCTTCCAATTATTCCAAGATTTTTAAGTATTGATTTTAAATTGTTTCAACAAGTCTATCTTCGCATGTCGATCGGCCTTATTTTGTCTTTGCTTATATTTTCAAAAAATATAAATCTTAAAAAAATAATACTAACACCAAAAAAAGATTTATTTTTAATTCTTTTTAGAGCTACTTTTTATTATCTAGTAGGAGTTGTTTTGAATACTCAAGCACTTCTGCTAACTAAAATCAGCAACGTCACTCTTATTGGGGCTCTACCCATCACCTCATTATTAGGTTTCATTGTTCTCAAAGAAAAGTTTTCAGTAAAAAAATTTATATTAGTTTGCTTAGCATTTTTCGGAGTTTTAATTGTATCAATAAATAATTTTTCAAATTTTTCTTTTGGATACGGAGAATTGCTTGCCTTACTTTCTTCATTATGTATATCGCTAGCTCTAATATCTAGAAAATGGCAATCTAAATTTCTCAATGATCAAGAAACAACAATTCTAATTCTTTCAATTTCCGCTGTTGAAATTTTCTTCGCTTCAATAATTAAAGGAGAGGGCATTCCAAACACTACTTGGAGTTTTAGTATTGTTGGTTTTCTAGTTTTAGGTGGAATTTTAAATGCTGGAACAAGTTTCTTTTCAAATTATGGTTTTGCTCGTGTTGATGCAGTTTTAAGTGGAAATATATTGATGCTTGAACCTATTCTTGCTTCAATATTTGCTTTCATTATTTTTAATGAAATCCCAGTTCCCAAAGAAATCTTTGGAGGGATAATTATACTTTTCAGCGTTATTATGATGAATCGCATAGAAAACAAGCAATTAAAAAATGCCTAATCGGGATCACCCTGCGGGTACTAGTCTGGCGCTTCGTAATTTAAAACATCAGTGCTCGCCATACGGCGCGAACATGGCTAGATCTCTCAATGAGTTCTTAAAATAAAAAATCCAGACCTTAGTCTGGAATTTTTATTTTGCGACCTCGATCGGGATCGAACCGACGATCTTCTCCGTGACAGGGAGACATGTTAACCACTACACCACGAGGCCTTTTTAAAGATTTAGAAGCTTTATTATATTTCAGACCCTCCTTTTTTGCAAAGCAAGAAAAAGGAGTTGGTATGAAAGATGTTTTAGCGAATTTCAGGCCCTCATATTTCTTATTGCAGTCCGTCCTCCGTCTACACTTTGGACATTCCCTCGCAAAGCTCGGTCAAAAAACGAGACAAATTTGCACAAAAATGCTACAATGAAAACTCATTAATATATAAAAAAGGAACCTATGATTATCGCCTTAATTATTTTAGCTGTAGTTGTTCTCTACGTAGTTGGAATTTACAATTCTCTACAAACTCTCAAGACTCAAATCAAAGCCAGTATTCAAGAAATTGGCAACCAATTAAAACGCCAAGCAGGCTTGATTCCTAACTTAGAAGTTGCTGTCAAAGGTCAACTCAAACACGAAAAAGGCATTTACGAAATGCTTACTGATGCTCGCAAATCGGTCAATAAAGCTGACGCTTCCGGTTCAGCCAAAGATATTGATCAAGCAGTAGCTAAAATCCAAAATTTAATCCCACAAATTCAAGTGATGGTAGAAAGTAATCCAGAATTAAAAGCTAACGAAGCTATTACCAAATTCATGGATGAACTAACTGATACTGCAGATAAATTGACTTACGCACGTCGTAGCGTCATTGATCTGTCTCAGAGTTTTAATGAAAAATTAGTAGTTTTCCCTTCTAATATTGTCGCTAATTTATTCGGCTTCAAAGAAGAAAAGGGCATTACCACTTCAACAACTGGCGCTCACATGGAAGTCAGTAGTGAAGAAGAGAAAAGTCCTAAAGTAAACCTCTAAGTTTATGACTCACTATCAGTTAGTTGCGAAAAATAAGCAACGATCTTTTTTGATTATCTTCATCTTTATTGCCTTCATCGTCGGAGCTTCTTATTTGATGGCAGAAGGCTTTGGTTATTCTTTAGATATCGTAGCCTGGGCTTTGATTTTTTCTGGAGCAACTTCTTTCTTTAGTTATTTTTACTCAGATAAAATCATTCTTGGTATTTCTGGAGCTAAAGAGGCTAAGCGAAAGGAATTTTTTGACTTCTACACGGTCACTGAAAACATTTGCCTAGGACAAAAAATGCCCATGCCTAAACTTTATGTGATTGAGGACAGTGCTATGAATGCTTTTGCCACTGGACGCAATCCAGAGCACGCTGTGGTTTGCGCCACTACTGGTTTGTTAAGTCGTTTGAATCGCAGTGAAGTTGAGGCTGTCATTGCTCATGAAATGAGTCACGTTAAAAATTACGACATTTTGCTCATGTCCGTCGTTTCTGTTTTAGTTGGCCTAATTGCTTTGTTAGCTGATTGGATGATGAGGATGTCTTTTTGGGGTGGGGGTAAAAAAAGAGACAATAATGACAACGGTCAAATTGGAGCAATTATTGCTATCGTGGCAATAATTTTAGCGATTCTTTCACCAATTATTGCCCAACTAATTCAATTAGCCATTTCTCGCCGTCGCGAATTTTTAGCTGACGCTGGTAGTGCCAGCATGACTAAAAATCCACAAGGTCTCATTAAAGCTTTGAGTAAAATTAGTCAGGACAGCGAATCTTTGGAAGCTGCTAATAATGCCACTGCTCATTTGTATATCAGCAATCCACTAAAAAATGCCAAAGGAACCCATGCCTTTGCCAAGCTTTTTAATACTCATCCACCAATTGAAGAAAGAATAAGGGCACTTCAAGAAATGCAAGCGATTTAAGCTTAAGAATGTGCTAAACTAAGCAACAATGTCAGTCAACAATACTCAAGTAAAACACATTGCCCAATTAGCTAATATTCCCATTAGTGAAGAGGAGAGTAATAAGCTTGCTCAAGATTTTAGTGAAACTCTCCAAGTAGTAGACCAACTAAAAAAAGCTGACGTCTCTAAAGTAGAAATCACTCACCAGGTAACAGGCTTCAAAAATGTTTTCCGTGAAGATGTTGCTAAAGAAGATCAAAGCTTCACTCAAAAGGAAGCTTTGGCTAATGCTCATAAGACTTACAAAGGTTACTTTGTCGTGCCTTACGTTTTACAGAATAAGGACAATTAGTAATGAAATTAAATGAATTAACTCTCAAAGAAAGTATTGACGCTCTAGATAAAAAAGAAGTCACTATTGAAGAAATTTATAGCGACTTAGACGCAGCCTACCAAAAGAAAAACAAGGAATTAAATATTTATTTAAGTGTTGACACTGATGCCTTAAAAAAAGCTAAGGAAAACAAAGACAAACCACTTCGTGGTTTGCCAATCGCTGTTAAAGATAACTTTTGTACTAAAGGTCTACCAACTACAGCCTCATCTAAAGTTTTAGATGGCTTTTTACCTCAATATGAATCCACTGTTACCAAAAGATTAAAAGAAAATGGTGGTGTGATTTATGGCAAGACCAATATGGATGCTTGGGCTCATGGTTCTTCCACTGAAACCAGTGACTATGGTCGTACTCTTAATCCTCGTAATCCTAAACATTTGCCAGGTGGATCCTCTGGTGGTAGTGCTGCCGCTATTGCTGCAGATCTTGCTATTTCTGCCATTGGTAGTGAAACGGCTGGCTCTATTAGACAACCTGCTGCTTGGTGTGGAACGGTTGGTTTGAAACCAACTTATGGCAGAGTGAGTCGTTTTGGCGTGGTCGCCATGGCATCTTCTACTGATAGCCCAGGACCAATTGCTAAAACTGTTGAAGATGCTTGTATTTTACTTAATACTTTTGCTGGACCAGATGAAAAAGATGGCACCAGTAATAAAGAAAAATCTCCTGACTTTACTAGTTTCCTAAATCAAAGCATCAAGGGCATGAAAATTGGCGTTATCTATCAAGATGTTAAAGAAATAGCCGAAACTAATGAAAAATTGCTTAAGGAATTAGATATTCTCAAAGAAATGGGAGCTGAAATAGAAATTGTTCAGGCTATGGACCCTCATCATGCTATTGGTGTTTACACCGTGGTACAGAGGGCTGAAGTTAGTAGCAACTTAGCTCGCTATGACGGCATTCGCTACGGACATGATCGTTCTAATTTTGGCGATGAAGGCAAGAGACGTATTATGCTGGGCACTTTTACTTTAACTAAAGGCTATGCTGACCGTTATTACAATTTGGCTCAAAAAGTCCGCACTCTTTATCTCAATGATTATAAAAAACTCTTTGCTAAATATGATGTCTTAGTTTCACCAACTTCACCTTCTTTTGCTAAAGAAGTCGGCGCTTCTTTCAGTTCACCGATGTTTGGTGAATTAGAAGATATGTTACTTGAAGCTAGCTCAATCACTGGTTTACCAGGTGTAAACGTGCCTTTTTATCGTGACGAGAAAACCAATCTTTACCTTGGTGCTAATTTTATAGCTCCAATGTGGCGAGAAGATTTAGTCATTAAAGTTGCTGACGCTTTCGAAAAAAACAGCAAATGGAATTCATGGAGAAATAAATAATGCCATACAAACTCGTTTGTGGACTCGAAGTTCACGCTGAACTAAAAACTAAATCAAAAATGTTTTGTTCCTGCAAGAACGATCCTTTTGGTGCAGAACAACCTAACACTTATACTTGCCCAGTTTGTCTTGGCATGCCAGGAGCTCTGCCTGTTGCTAATCGTCAAGCGATTGAGTGGACCATTAAATTGGGTTTGGCACTTAATTGTAAAATTAATTTGTTCTCAAAATTCGATCGCAAAAATTATTTTTACCCAGATCTACCCAAAGGTTATCAGATTAGTCAGTATGACATTCCTTTTTGTTATGATGGGTATATTGACACCACTGAAGGTCGCGTGCGTATTCATCGTATTCATCTCGAAGAAGACACTGCCAAGCTTTCACATCAGGAGATTGATTTAGATGGTGATGGCAAACTAGATAAAGCTACTTTGATCGATTTCAATCGTAGCAGTGTTCCTCTTGTAGAAATCGTCACTGAACCAGACATCATTTCAGCCATCCAGGCCAAAGAATATGGCCAAAAATTGCGCCAAATCATGCGTTATTTAGATATTGCCGACTGTGACATGGAGAAGGGTGGCATGCGTTTGGAGGCAAATATTTCTCTACGCAAAGAAGGTCATCAAGACCTTCCTAATTACAAAGTCGAATGCAAAAATATTAACTCTTTTAAATTTTTGGAAGCCGCCATTCATTACGAAATAACTCGCCAAACAGAAATTTTGCAAAATGGTGAAACACCAGTCCAAGAAACTCGTGGTTATAATCCTAATACTAGTAAGACTTTTTCACAAAGAACTAAAGAAGATGCGGCTGATTATCGCTATTTCCCAGATCCAGATTTGCCACCAATTGAATTTACGATAGAGGAAATTGAAAAAATTCGTCAAACAATACCTGAGTTACCAGAGTTAAAAGCCGTTCGTTTTGCTAGGGACTATGGTATCAATGAAAAAGTAGCCACAGAATTAGTCGCCAATAAACAAAAATCAGAATTTTTTGAAGAAATTTTGAAAATTGCTAAAAAAGAAAATTTAGATTGCCAAAAAATCATTAATAGCTTACTAAACAAAAAAATTGTTTTTGCTTTTAATGAAAAGCCAGAATCAATTCTTAATAAATTTAAAGAGAATTCAAGTAGTGAAAACATTGACCAAGCAGAGTTACAAAAAGTCATTCAAGAAGTCTTACACCAAAATCAAGATGCTGTCACAAAATACAAGGCAGGAAAAACTGCAGTTATCGGTTTCTTAATTGGGCAAGTTATGCGTCAATTAAATAAAAAAATCGACGTCAATTTGGTCAAAAAAGAATTGATTATTTTCCTCGAAAAAAATTGACAAATCGCCATAAACCAATTATGATCCACTTTTATATATAGCTTTTGCTATAAGAAAGGTCGATTATGACTGAAGGCTTACCAAAAGTTGATCAATCAGAGCTTTCTTCCCCCCAAGATAGAGATGAAGATATCCTTGCAAATCATACCTATGAATTATGGGGCCGAGCTGTGTTGTTATGTCCTTATTTCAAAAGATTAAACGATGATGAAGCCAACCAATTAATGTTAACTATTCATAGATTTGGAGAAAGTTCCATACAAGTGAATAATATGCTTTTGCAACTTGATAAAAAATACAACCCTGAAGAACCCGAGCCACAACTTTCAGAGGGCATGCAAGAGCTTTTGAATCACGACTAATATAAAACAGTTTTACAAATCTCCTAATTAATGCTAGACTTTTCTCGAGAGATATGTCTAAGCAAAACTTCGTTCATCTACATGTTCACACCGAATACTCAATGTTGGATGGTTTAAGTAAAATTCCTGATTTGGTTAAGAAAGTCAAAGATTTAAAACAAACAGCCGTCGCTATTACCGATCATGGCAACATGTACGGCAACATTGCCTTTTACAACGAATGTAAAAAAGAAGGCATCAAAGCCATCATTGGTGTTGAAGCCTATATAGCTAAAAATTCTCGTTTCGATAAACAAATTCGCGTTGGTTCTGATCAATTTCATTTAACCCTGTTAGCTGAAAATTATGTTGGTTACAAAAACCTCATGAAAATGGTAACTATCGCCAATTTTGAAGGTTTTTCTTATAAACCACGTATTGATGATGAGATTTTGGAAAAATACAGTGAAGGCGTCATTTTATTAAGTGGTTGTATGAGTAGTCAAACTAGCCGTTTATTGTTAGATGATAAAGACGAGAAGGCATTAGAAATATTTAAAAAATATAAAAAAATCTTCAAAGATCGCTTTTATATCGAAGTGCAAAACTCTCCACACATTGAAGAGAGTAAAACTCTGCGTGACAAACTCGTTCAAGTTGCTCGTCAATTAAATTTGCCACTGGTTGCTACCAATGATTCTCATTATCTAGAAAAAGAAGATGCTGAGGCTCAGGATGCGCTTTTATGTGTACAAACTCGCAAGCTCATTTCTGACGCTAAAAGAATGAAGATGGTAGATAAACCAGATTTCTACTTTAAATCCACTGAAGAAATGTCGGAATTATTTAGCGATCTTCCAGAAGCAATTGAGAATACAGTTAAAATTGCTGAGCGCTGTAATCTAGAAATTCCCACTGGTCATTTAATTTTCCCAAGTTACGAATTGCCAAAAGGAGAGACTTACGATACTTATCTAAGAAAGTTGAGTTTTGAAGGTGCTAAGAAAAAATACGGCAAAATCACTCCAGAAATTGAAAAAAGACTCGAATATGAAATTGGTATTATTAACGGTAAAGGCTATCCTGCTTATTTTTTAATTACTCAAGATTTTGTGAACTGGGCTAAAAATCAAGGCATCGCTGTTGGTCCAGGTAGAGGCAGTGCCGCTGGCTCAGTAGTTTCTTATGCCCTTAATATAACTACTCTTAATCCATTGGAGCATGGTCTGCCATTTGAACGTTTTCTTAACCCAGAACGCCCCACGCCGCCTGATATTGACATGGACTTTGCAGATATTAAACGCGATGAGGTGATTAATTATGTGGCTAAAAAATATGGCGAAGACCATGTGGCCGCTGTGATTACTTTTGGAAGAATGGAAGCTAGAGTTGCTGTCCGTGATATTGGCCGCGTTTTAGGTTTACCTTATGAAGATCCCGACCGTATCGCTAAATTAATTCCTAATGAACCAGGCAAAAAAGTTTCTATCAAATCAGCAATCGAAAATATCCCTGAGCTAGCCAGCTTATATAAACAAGATAAGTTCAAAAGGCTACTAGACCTTGCTTCTAAGGTTGAGGGCACCATTAGACACTCAAGCATGCACGCTTGCGCTATTATCATTGCTGATAAATCGCTTGATAACTATACTCCTATTCAAAAAGACTCTCGTTCCGGCAAAACTCTTACCCAATTAGACATGTATTCTCTCGACTGTAATATCGATGACAACGCAGTTGGTTTACTGAAGTTTGACTTTTTAGGTCTTCGAAACTTATCCATCATCCAGGAGGCACTTAAATTAATTAAAATATATAAGAATAAAGATATTGCTATTGATCGTTTACCACTTGATGATAAAAAAACTTTTGACCTTCTAGCTTCCGGCGACACGACTGGTGTTTTTCAACTTGAATCGGCTGGTATGAGACGTGTGGCTAAGTCACTTAAACCTAGTGCTTTTTCAGATATTACTGCTATGGTGGCACTTTATCGTCCAGGTCCAATGGATCTTATTCCACGTTTTATTGAAGGCAAACATAATTCAGCTTCCATAGAATATCCTCATGAATCCCTTGAGCCATTTTTGAAAGAAACTTATGGCATCATGGTTTACCAAGAGCAGATTCTAGAAATTGTGCACTTTATGGCTGGCTATAGTTTGGGTGAAGCCGATATGTTGCGTCGCGCTATTGGTAAAAAGAAAAAGAAAATTCTTGATAAAAACAAAAATCGTTTCATTGAGGAATCAGTTAAAAATAATTACAAAAAAGAAACAGCAGAAAAAATTTGGGGATTCATTGAAGCCTTTGCTAATTATGGTTTTAATAAAGCTCACGCAGCTTGCTATGCCATGATTGCCTATGAGACAGCTTGGCTTAAGGCTAATTATCCAGTGGAATATATGACCGCTTTGATGAGTGTTGAATCAAATTCTCATGGCATGAATCGTGATGAAAAAATAGCCATTGCCATCGAAGATTGTCGCAAAATGGGCATCAAGATCTTAGCCCCAGACATTAATCTTTCCGCTCAAGATTTTACAATTGAAACCAATAAAGATTCTAAAGAAAACATGGCTATTCGTTTTGGTTTAACTGCTATTAAACACGTTGGCAAAGCTGCCATTGAAAATATTATTGAGGTCAGAAAAGCAGAGAAGAATTTTGCCTCATTCACACATTTTATTCAGGCTACAGATAGTCGTAAAGTTAATAAAAAAACCTTGGAATGTTTAATTAAAGTGGGCGCTATGGATCGATTTGCAACAAGAGCTTCAATGCTAGAAAATCTCGATCAAATTCGTCAAAACGCTGGTCAATTTCAATCTGAAATTGATGGGCAAGATCATTTATTTGCTAGCGTAAGCGAGAAGAGCACTGAAATCAAAGACAGTTTTATTAAACTCAAAGAATATCCAGAAGCAGAACTCTTATCCTTTGAAAAAGAGTTGCTTGGTTTATATCTGACTGATCATCCACTAGCCGACGCTCTTAGTTTAGTCAGTAAAAGATCTAATATGAAAATCGCTGAATTAGATCCTGAATTCAGCCAAGATCAGGTGTTTCTTTTTGGCGGATTGCTAAGTCGCTTCAAAGAAATTACTACCAAAAAAGGTCAGAAAATGGCCTTCGCCACGCTCGAAGATCAAACTGGTAAAGCCGAGTTGATTATTTTTCCTCGTACTTATAATGAGCTTGGTTTTCAACTTGAGCAAGATCAAGTGGTTTTAGTGAGAGGCAAAGTCCAGCACGAGGAAGAAGAGTTTAAGATCATCGCTGAAAAAATTATTATTCCCAAAGATGAAGAAGTCGAATTTGCTAAAGATCAAGATTATAGAGAAATCTTCGTCCCTCGCAAAACCTCACCAGAGACTTTGAAAAAATTAGGCACTCTGCTCAAAGCTAATTTGGGTCAAGAAAAAGTAGTCATCGTCATTCCTAATGGTGCCAAAGCAGAAAGAATCGTCTTACCGTATAAAGTGAATTATAATGAAGAACTAATCAAGGAAATCGAAAAAATCTTAAATTAAAAAAGATTATGCCTGCCAATTATCAAGCAATTAATAGAATAGCCTGGCAAATTCGTCGCGAATTATTGCAGATGATCTACGAGGCGCAAAGTGGTCATCCTGCTGGTTCACTGGGAATGGCAGATGTTTTTGCTGCGCTTTTTTTTGGTGGTATCCTGCGTCACGATAGTAAGCGCCCAAATTGGGACAAGCGCGATTATTTTTTTCTGAGCAACGGGCACATCTCTCCAGTTTTTTATGCTACTTTAGCGAAAGATGGTTATTTTCCGCTTGAGGAATTAAAAACTTTCCGCCAAATTAATTCACATTTGCAAGGACATCCACATTTTACTTTTGATTTAAAAAAATCTTTACCAGGAGTAGAAAATAGCTCTGGGCCACTTGGCCAAGGTTTATCTCAAGCTGCTGGCATGGCTATGGCTTTAAAAATGGATCAAAAG
Source organism: uncultured Pseudomonadales bacterium (assembly GCA_964511345.1). Lineage (GTDB taxonomy): Bacteria > Patescibacteriota > Microgenomatia > UBA1400 > PJMF01 > UBA1364. The sequence continues at coordinate 251,776 of CAZEEV010000001.1, forward strand.
AAAAACAGAGTATTTTGTATGATGAGCGATGGAGAGCAACAAGAGGGACAAATTTGGGAAGCCTATCAATTCATTATTCATCATCATCTAAATAATCTCATCGGCATTATTGATTACAATAAAATTCAAATTTCTGGCACCACGGAGCAAATTCTTTCACTTGGTAATTTAAAACTCAAACTGATGAGTTTTGGTTTTAAAGTTTTGGAAATGGATGCTCACGATTTTACAGATATCTTTGCAAAATTTGTTTTAGCAAAAAATGAAACCAAACAGCCAGTTATTATCATCGCCAATAGTATCCCTGGAAAAGGTGTCTCTTTTATGGAGAACAGTCACGATTGGCATGGTAAAGCTCCGACAGAAAGTGAATACAACCAAGCTATGAAAGAAATGAGTATTAAGGAAAAATCATTGTGAGTTCAACAATACTAAAAGCTACTAGAGATGGATTTGGCGAAGCAATGTTAAAGCTTGGTCAAGAAAATGAGCAAGTGGTCGTTTTATGCGCCGATCTTCGCGAGTCTTTGCGTCTAGATAAATTTGCTAAAAATTTTCCAAATCGTTATGTGGAATGCGGAGTCGCTGAACAAAATATGATGGGCGTTGGCGCGGGTTTAGCTTTGGCTGGCAAAATTCCTTTTATTACTAGCTTTGCCACTTTTAATCCTGAACGCAACCTAGATCAACTAAGAGTAGCAGTTTACAGTGACTTGAATATCAAAGTTATTGGTGGACACGCTGGATTGAGCACTGGCGAAGATGGAGCTACTCATCAAGCTTTAGAAGATTTAAGTATTGTTTGCGCTTTGCCTAAAATGACAGTTGTTGTTCCAGCTGACAGTGAACAAAGTCAAATTCTCACAGAACAAATTGCCGCCTATAACGGACCGTGTTATTTACGACTTGGCAGAAAAAAATTAGCAACAATTAGTGATTTTGTTGAAGCACCTGAAACAAAAATCGGTAAAGCTCAAGTCCTCACAGAGGGCACTGATTTAAGTATTTTTGCTTGTGGTTTGATGGTCCAAGAAAGTCTCAAGGCTGCTTTTGAAGTAAAAAAATTAGGCATTAAAGCAGAGGTAATTAATTTGCACACTCTCAAACCTTTGGATAAAGAAAGTATTATCAAAAGTGCGAATAAAACTGGTGCAGTTATCGTCGCTTGTGAACACGAAATAAATTCAGGCTTTAATAGCTTGGTGATTCAAGCTATTGCCAAAGCTACTGGTTCTGAAATTGAGAAACCGATTGCTATCGAAAGTATTGGTACAGAAGACTTTGGCGAGTCAGGCAAAGATGGCGACTTACTGAGAAAATATGGATTAGATTATTTAGGAATTATTAAAAAAATAAAATTAGTTTTAGAAAAAAAGAAAAAATTGAATTCATGAAAAAAATTGTTTTGACCGTCTTTTTTATTTTATTTTCACTCCAAGCATCTGTCATAAAAGCGAATGCTCAAACTCAAAACGAACAAAAAAATTACAAAGCTACCGTCACACAAATTCTAGAAAAGAAAACTTCTGGAAATCTAAGCGCGGGAGAAATGTTTCAAAAATTAGAACTAATTATTAATGGCAAGGGTGATTTATATCAACAAAAAATTACTGCTGAAAATATTGATCCGCGTATTGAATATAAAATTGGTGATAAATTAATGATTTATCAGGCTGACGCCAACACTTTTTTAATTGCCGACCAAGTCAGAACCAACGCTTTATTAGTTTTGTTTATCATTTTTATTGTTTTGGTTGTGGCTGTTTCCAAATGGCAAGGCCTCGGTTCTCTGCTGGGAATGGCTATTTCTTTCCTAGTTATTATTTATTTTATTTTGCCAAAAATTGCTGGTGGAGCTAATCCTATTTTAATTGCCGTTCTCGGATCCTTAATGATTATTCCTGCCACATTTTATCCTTCGCACGGTTTAAATCATAAAACCACCATCGCAGTTTTCAGCACTTTAATCGCTCTTATCATGACTGGCTTTTTGGCCAGTTTCTTTATTGGTTTTGCCAAATTAACTGGCTTATCTTCCGAAGAAGCAGGTTTTCTACAAACCATCAATCCAGAACTTTTTAATATGAAAGGATTACTTTTAGCCGGAGTAATTGTTGGTATTTTAGGAGTCTTGGATGACGTTACAGTTTCACAAGTTTCCATTGTTCAACAATTAAAACTTGCTAATCCTAATTTAAAAATTGGGGAGTTATATAAAAGCTCCATGGAAGTAGGACATGACCACATTTCTTCCATGGTCAATACTTTAGTGTTAGTTTATGCAGGAGCTTCTTTACCATTATTGTTGTTATTTAACGATGCAGCCAAACCATTTAGCGAACTTGTTAATTACGAAATTATTGCTGATGAGATAGTTCGTACTTTAGTTGGAAGTATAGGTCTAATTTTAGCAGTACCAATTAGCACTCTTTTGGCAATTATTTTTGTTGACAAACTGGGCAATAAAATGTCCCACGACCACCTTGTTTAATTTTCTCTATTTTTGCTCCGCAATTTGAACAAGCTTCACCAGCCCTACCATAAACCTTAAGTTCATTTTGAAAACCACCAGCAAAACCATCAACTCCTACATACTTACCATCAAAAGTCGTGCCACCTAATTCCGTGGAGCGTTCGATAATTGCTTGCATGGCTTTAAGCAATTCAGTCATTTCTTTTTTACTTATTTCTTTAGCTGGCTTGGTCGGATTAATGCCAACCGCAAAAAGCGATTCACTGGCATAAATATTGCCTACACCACAAATGACTTTGTTATCCATGATAAATTGTTTAATCGGCACTTGGCGTTTTTTGGCGGCATTAAGTAAATAATCGACGGTCAAGTTTGGATCATTGATGTCTGGACCATAATTTACAAACTCCCTGTCAATGTCTTGTTTAAGAGGCGAGCGGATCCAACCAAAAACTCGCATATCGTTAAAAAAGAGTTTTGAGGTATCGGTAAAACTAAAAATGACCCTGGTATGTTTAGCTGGCAAATCATTAACCCAATCGGCATTTGGATGACCGCCACCAGCCCTTTTGCCATCAACATCAACAAAAATTAATTGGCCAGTCATTTTTAAATGAATGAGTAAATCACGTTGACCACTTAAAACAATTTGTAAAATCTTCGCGCGACGTTTCACTTCTACAACAGTCTGATCTAAAATTTCTTGACTCAAAGTAGGGAAGGCGAGAAAACTTTTCTCCCGCAGAACTTCGATTTGTTGAATTTGACGATTAGCTAAAATACTAGTTAATTTGCGACGAATTGATTCTACTTCTGGAAGTTCGGGCATATTCTATTTTTGGTCAGAACCATCGATGGAACTACGAGAATATTTTAATTCCAATAGTTTTTCTAAAAGTGGAAAAGTTGTGTAAGGTTTTTTAAAAGTATCTGAGCCCATGTGTCCTTCGCCTTCACGTAAAATCAGGGTGCCACCTAAATGATGAAAAAGATCTAAACCTTCTTTGTCATCGCAACCCCATGGATCGTCAGTTGAGTTAATAAAAATAATATCTTTAACGTTTTGTTTAATTTTTGCCCAATCGTAAGAATCCTGTAAAATCAATGGATTGTCACCTTCATTTTTCAATTTGTCATAACCAGCCACAATCACCGCTTTGTGAATTTGTACGTTAATGTTTTGCAAAATACTTAAAACAAAAGGTCCGCCAGCAGAGTGACCAATTAGAATAGTTTCTTGTGAAAATTTTCCTTGCTCCAGAACCAATGGCAACCATTTTTTCAAATCTGGTTTATCGGAATTTGGTAAAGCTGGAACCCAAACTTCATAACCATTTTTTTCTAAAAACTTTTTAATACTTGGTAACCAGTAAGAATTTGGTGTACAAGAAGTTCCGTGGAGAATAATGGCATTTTTCATAAATTTAATCCCTATGTTCCTTTGCTCCAATCAAACCACATTTTTTATATTTAAGACCTGAACCACATGGGCAAAGATCGTTGCGACCAACCTTAGCATATTTATCAGTTGGCTGGTTTGCACCGCCACTATTAGAGCCACCGTTAGTACTACCACCCATTTTGCCCAGTGCAGCAGCCAAATCATTGGCATTGCCTTTTTGACCACCGTTGCCACCAGAACTAGCTCTTTCTTGTCTTTGCTCTACCTGCACTGCTTGTCCTAAGTTTGGAGTCGCTTCAGAAGGGGCTTGAAGATTAATTCTCTCTGGCATAGTGGAGCGATTCATTAAAGGCTGAACACGGAAAATGCGAGCCGCGATAGTACTTTCAACGTTAGTAATTAAACTTTCAAACATCATGAAAGCTTCTTTTTTGTATTCAGCTAGAACAGTATTTTTATCACCGCGCAACCAAATACCTTCACGCAAATCTTCTACGCCATCCAAATGATCCATCCATTTTTCATCGATGGTGGAGAGCACTACATATTTTTCCAATTCATGCATAATGTCTTCACCAAGAGTTTTTTCTCTGGACTCATAAGTTTTAGTAACGATTTCTAGTAACTCGCTAGCTATTTCATCGGTGCTAGTTAATTTACTAATTTTTTTAGTTAAACGACTTTGTGAAGCTTCATCAAAAGGAATTAGGCGCACAAATTCTTTGGTGATCGCCTCAAATTCATCCTCGGTAAAATTTTCAGGCGCACGCAAGGAAACCAAGCCAGTAATTTCATTACTTAAATAATCCATGATTTGATTTTTAAGAGTATCTTCTTTGCCTTCTTCAAAAACACTAGCCTCTAATAAACGACGACGACGTTTGTAAATAATTTCACGATGCTTATTCATCACATCGTCAAATTCCACCAAACGTTTACGTTGATCAAAAAAGAAAGTTTCGACTTTGACCTGGGCTGATTCGATAGCTTTACTGACCATTGGATTTTCAATCGCCTGATCTTCGTCTATCTTGAGGAAATCCATGACTTTGGCGATTTGCTCACCACCAAAAATACGCATGATTTCATCATCTAAGCCCACAAAAAATTGTGAGGTACCTGGATCACCCTGACGACCAGAACGACCACGCAACTGATTATCGATACGACGAGATTCATGACGTTCAGTAGCCACAATTGCCAAACCACCTACTGACACAACGTCGTCGTGATCTGTCTGCCATTTGTCCAAAGCAGTGGCGTAAGCATCTAAATCATAATTAGCTGGATTAATGGAAGTTGGCAAACCAAGCTTCTCATATTTTTTAGCTAAAGCAATTTTTTTCTTAGAACGCTCTTTCTTTAAGAAATCTTTTAATTCAGGTTTAGCACCACCAAGCACAATATCCACACCACGACCAGCGATGTTGGTAGCAACAGTAATCGCTCCACGACGACCAGCATCAGCGATAATAAAAGCTTCTTTTTCGTGGTTCTTAGCATTTAAAACTTGATGAGGAATATTTTTTCTCTTTAGAAAGTTAGCCACAATTTGGTTGTGTTCGATAGAGCGCGTACCAATTAAAACAGGACGCCCATCAGCATGGATTTCTTCGACAGCTTTGACAATGGCTGAATATTTAGCAGCGGTATTTTTATAAACCTGATCTGGTAAATCTTGACGCACCACTGGCTGATTAGTAGGAATAGCTAAAACATCGACATGATAAATTTGATTAAATTCTTCTGCCTCAGTTAGAGCCGTACCAGTCATGCCAGAAAGTTTCTCGTACATGCGGAAATAGTTCTGCAGTGAAACAGTCGCCAAAGTACGTGATTCTTGTTGAATTGGTACACCTTCTTTGGCTTCAATAGCCTGATGCAAACCATCACTGTAGCGACGACCAAACATCAAACGACCAGTGTGCTCATCAACGATCACTACCTGATTATCTTTAACGATGTATTCTTTATCACGTAAATAAAGTGTGCTGGCTTTGAGAGCAGATTCGACATGATGAATGGTATCAAAACTTTCTTCGTAAAGGTTTTTGACTCCCAATTTGGCTTCGATACGTTTCACACCGAGATCGGTTAGAGTAGCGGTCTTGGATTTTTCATCGAGTTTAAAATCTTGATCAATAACCAAAGAACGCACCATTTTGGCATATTCAAAATATTTATCTGTCGGCTCACTATCTGGTGCAGAAATAATTAAAGGCGTACGCGCTTCATCAATTAAAATAGAATCAGCTTCATCCACAATGGCAAAATAATGCGGTGTATCCTGACGTTGGACCATTTGATCCAAGCTCTGCACCATGTTATCGCGCAAATAATCGAAGCCAAACTCATTATTGGTGCCATAAGTAATATCGGCTAGATAAGCATCTTGACGCTGTATTTCTTCGAAATGCTCTAAACGCTCGTCGCCTCGCTCCTCGCTATCAACATCAGGGTTATAAAGCCTCGCATGATCATGCACGATTACAGCGGCTTTAAGACCCAAAAAATGATATAAAGGCCCCATCCAACCCAAACCAATTTCACTCAAATAATCATTGACGGTAATCAGTTGCACACCTTTGCCAAGCAAAGCATTGAGGTAGAGTGGACAAGTCACAGTCAGAGTTTTACCTTCACCAGTTTTTTGTTCAGTAATATTACTGTTGTGTAAAGCAACGCCAGCTAAAAGTTGAACATCAAAATGGCGCATCCCTAAAATACGATGCGAGGCTTCACGCACGGTGGCATAAGCTTCAGGTAAAATTTCATTTAAAATTTCTTGCTCTTTGGCTCTTAAATCAGCTTGGTTAACTCCTTCAAGTGCGGCACTAATTTGTGCTTTAAATTTTTCGGTTTGTGCAGCTAATTCGTCATCACTAAGAGCCTGCATTTGTGGCTCAAAGGCATTAATTTGGTCAACAACCAGTTGATATTTTTTGATTTTTTTGGCTTCTTCGTCAAAAAGATTTTTAAAAAATTTGAACATAAGATCCTACTTATACCATTTATTGACTAGATCATAAATGGGCGCAAAACCTCTGGAATTTCCACTGTTCCATCAGCTTGCTGATAATTTTCGATGATTGCAGCCAACAAACGTGGGGAAGCAGCCACAGTGTTATTAAGAGTGTAAACAAATTTAGTGCTACCATCTTTAGCTTGATAGCGAATGTTTAAACGACGAGCCTGAAAATCATTGAAATAACTAGCAGAGTGAGTTTCACGATATTTGCCTTGTCCTGGGAACCAAGTTTCAAGATCATATTTCTTACGCTGTCCTGCACCCATATCACCAGTGCACATTAGTAAAACTTGATAAGGTAAATTCAAACCACGCAATAATTCTTCTGAAAAACCAACCATTTTTTGATGCCAGTCTCGAGTGATTTCTTCGTCAGCCACGGTCAAAACTACCTGTTCGACTTTATTAAATTGATGAACACGAATAATCCCTTTAGTATCTTTGCCATAAGAACCAACCTCGCGACGGAAACAAGGAGAAATACCACAAATCTTGATGGGAAGGTCTTTTTCGCGAAGCAGCTCACCGCCATAATAGGAAGTTAAAGCTACTTCAGCAGTGCCAGCCAAAATTTGACCATCCTGAGTGTAATAGTGGTCCTCAGCTCCCCAAGGAAAATAGCCCGTACCAAACATGGCTTCTTTATTAACTAAAATTGGCGCCGACATGGCGGTAAAACCATGTTTTTTCATGATGGAAAGTGCATAAAGCATTAAAGCTTGTTCTAAAAAGAGTGCGCCATTTTTCAAAAAATAGCCCCTAAATCCAGCGATCTTGGTAGCACGCTCCGTGTCTAGCCAGTCTAAATTTTTCATGATTTCTTCATGAGTTTTTGGTTGAAAATCAAATTCACGTTTTTGGCCTTCTTGTCTAACTACTTGGTTAGAACTTTCATCTTTACCAACTGGCACATCGGCAGCTGGAACGTTGGGAATTTGGCTTGAAAGATTAAAAAATTTCTCGTTGATTTCTTTTTCTTGAGGTTCTAAATCTTTCAACTTGGTTTTAATGGTTTTACCATTTTCAACTAATGCAACATCTGGGCGATTGCCTTCTGCTACCATTTTTTTAATTTCATCGGCATTAGTATTTGCTTCTGCACGTAAAACATCCATTTCCTTTTGTAAACTGCGCCTCTCTTCATCAACTTTCAATAGCTGATCAACGATAGAGGAATCCAAATTTTTGTTGATACAAGCTTCTTTGACCTGCTCTTTATTTTGGCGGATGAAATTGATGTCTAGCATAATTAATTCCTTATTCTACACTTTTGCAAATACATTAATTAAAAATTGAATATGTTCTTCTGGATTTTTTTCAATTAGCTCAAAACCCAAAGCAATATCTTCGCGACTCACATTAGCTGCAAAAGATTTGTCTTTGATTTTTTTCTTGACCGATTTGACTTGCATATCAGCAAAACCATTTGGTCGCATCAGTGAAACAGCATGCATTAGACCACTTAATTCATCACAGGCGAAAAGATATTTGTCTAACAAACTCTCAGCTTGAACATTGGTGCGACTTGGAGCATGAGCCAAAATTGCCTGTTTCATTTCCTCTGGATAATCTCCAAAAAATTCTGCTACGGCTTTCATCGGATGCTCGTCGGGAAATTGTTCCCAATCCAGATCGTGAAGCAACCCCGTAGCGTACCAAAGTTCCACATCTTGATTTAAAGCCTTGGCGTAAACCTCCATTGCTTGAGCCACCATATAGCAATGATGGAGTAGAGCTTCATTTTTAATATATGTTTTTAGCAATGTTTCACTAGATTTTCTGTCTGGAAAACTCATAAATTCGCCATTTCCTTGAATCTTTTATCAAGTAATTCGCCTTCTACAGATTTTAAAAGCCAACCAGCTCTTGGACCAGCTTTTTTACCAAGCAATAATAAATAAATGCTTTCAAAAGCTTTTCTAGGGCCAAGACTATTTTTGGATAAATCAAAAATTGCTTGCTGCAGATCTGCTGGAGCTAAATCTTTTTTCTCTGCTAACATAACCTGCAATTCTTTTAAGAAACTTTTTTGTTCTTCACTCAAAGTTTTAGCTTCCTCTGGCATTTCTGCTTTTGGTCGCAACTGATACTCACTAGGAGCATAATTTCTTACCCATACTTCAGCATATTTGATGCGTTCTTCAAGTAAAGCTTTTTCTAAATCATTAAGTTTCTCACCTTTAATTTTGGCAAATTCTTCTTCTAAATTTAATTCTGGATGTTGCATCCACATCGCCACATCTCTAAAGCGAGGCAAGAAAGAAGTTTGTTGAGCTTTACCAAACTGAGATAATTCAAAAGCTCTGGCCAATCTTCGATCACCTTCTTCTAAACCCCAAGCAATGCGTGCTCCTTGATCATATTCATCAAAAAGATCTGGAATTGCCATAGTATTTGGATCAAAATCAATTACCTGAGCATAATTACGACTGGCAAATAAAAAGCGCCCAACAGTTGGAGGGAAAAGTTTGGTAAATTCACGAGCTGAGGTGCCAACACCTTTACTAGAACTCATTTTAGCTCCACGAATCAAAATCCATTCGTAAGGAATATTGAAAGGCACAGGAATATTAAAAACTTGTTGGCATTGAGCACTAGCCATATCTCTTGAACCTCCAGCACTAGAGTGATCTTTACCAGCACCTTCAATATTGACACCCATTGCCGTCCAATGAGCTGGCCAATCAACCTTCCATAATAGTTTACCGTTGCCTCCAAATGGGCTTATTTTGCCTTTATGTCCACAGCCTTTGGCCCAAGTGACTTTATTTTCTTGACACTCAAAGGTTACTTCTTGACCATCCCAACCAGTAACCAGAGTGGTTCCAACTTTACCGCAAACTGGACAAATTACTTGAAATGGATACCAAAGTTCCGGTAATTCATATTTGGCGACATCTTGATAGATTTTTCTAAGTGGCGTAACGCTATCCAAAGCTAAACGAATTAGATCGTCCATTTTGCCAGATTCATAAAGCTCATGACTCCAGACAATCTCTTGAGTACATCCTAAAGAACGGAAGGCGTGCATAAAATCTACCGCATAAAGTTGTGCAAAATTTTTTGCGTTTTCAAGATCCGCTAATTCTGCAGCTGAAGTCTGGGTTAAATCAATGCCACATTGATCTAAAGCTGGTTTGGGAATTCTATAAAGAGGTTTGCCCATGTGCTGACCGAACTCTGTTTCATCTAAATAAGCTGGCAAACCATCCATTGGATCCATGTCATTAAAAACATAAGTGTTATCTGGTTCAATGCCTCTTTCACGTAAAACTTGAGCGACTAAATCATGAAGTAAAACACCACGTAAGGCACCAGTGTGTACACGACCAGAAGGGGTTTTCATATCGTCTACGTGCAATCGTTTAATACCAGTTTTTTCTTGCCACTTCAAAATACCATCAACCACTTTATCTAGCCAATGTTTGCTTTGTGGTATTTGTGTTTTTTCCATAAAATTCCTATTGTATTGTACAAACCAAGAACTTTAACATAAGACCATTTGCAGAAGCTGATTGCCAAACATCAATAAACAATCATGTTTATAGACAGCGACTGCAATGAGTGTAGAAGAAGATCGTTAACTTAAAGAAGCTAATAATTTTCGTCTAACGTGTCTTATGTTAAAGTTCTTGGTTTGTAAACCCTATTATATCTAAAAAACCCCGCTTTTGGCGGGGCTTTTCTTGTTTTTAATTTGTTTTATTTAATTTCTAAAATTTTGTAAGTAATTTTGCCCGCCGGGGTTTCTACTTCAACCTTATCTCCCTTACTCTTGGAGAATAAAGCCTTGCCAACTGGAGATTCAACAGAAATTTTACCTTCAGCTGGGTTAGATTCATATTCACCACTCATTTGGTAAGTGATTTTTTTATTTTTACCAACTACTTCTACAGTTACAATAGAGCCCAAGGAAACAGTGCTAGTGCTTTTGACGGCAGTGACTTCGGCTTTGGCCAGAATCTCTTCAATTTCATTAACACGAGCTTGTAAAATATCTCTTTCATCTCTCGCACTGTGATAATCAGCATTTTCTGAAAGATCACCTTGTTCTCTGGCATTGGCAATTCGTTCGATCACTCGAGGCATGGAAACAGTTTTGAGTTCTTGCAACTCTTGTTGCAACTCTTCGTAACCAGTCTGAGTAATTGTAATTGTGTCTGACATAACAGTTGCTTAGTATAAATAAATTTTCGTCTTTGGCAATAGCTTGAATTTTACTGACCGAGTACTAGGACTGCGCTGTAGGCATTAGTGCTATCTTCATCCTCAATATCGGTCTTTAGAGCCAGAGTGAGGTCAGTGACTGTTTCTAATTCTTTGAGTAAAGCTGCATTGCTAGCGTTATCTTCTTTAACTAACAAATAGTCGCCTTTTTCATAGATACCCTTAGCGTTTTTGGCATTTACATTTTCAAATTTGGCAGCTTTGACTTTGTTAGCAATCGTCGAAGCATAGCCAGCTTTAGTGGTGGCGTTAACTACGAGTATTTTGTAATCAGCTTTGTTAATTTCAATAGTTGGAGTAGGGGTTGGTGTCGCCTCTGGAGTGACGCTTGGTTCTACCTCCACCACTGGTTTACTGTCAGTTTTGTGATTGGTCCATTGCAAATAAGCCAAACCAATTCCTACACCTAAAGCAATAGTTACTACAAAACTTAAAAAACCAATTAAGATCATTTTAGCCACAGACGAGCCATCATTCTGATTTTTAATTACTTGTTTTTCTGGGATTTTTGCGGATTCACTAGATTTCTTATCAGATGCATCTGTCTGTTTAGACTCTTTTGAAACTTGATTTTTGTCAAAAACTGAAGGGTCAAGAGCTAAGTTAGCAAATTGACTAAAATCAACTTCTTTTTCTTCCACCGGAGTTTGTTTTTCTGCCATATCTACCTTTTCGCTTATGACTTCTTCTATTTTAGCTGATTTGTCGGGAATTTCCACTTTTTCTGGAGTTACTGCCGGTTCTTCATCCAAACTCTCTACTGCCACTTCAACTACTGGAGTGCTTGTAACAGTCGTTGGAACTGGTAAAACAGCTTCACCTACCACTGCTGGTTTAACCATATTATCCAAATCATCTTCCAAATCGTCTTCTACTTCGCTTTTTTCATCAACTGAAATGTTCTGAGCTTGATAATTTTTGTCCAAATTAAATTGAGGCAACAAGAACTCTGGAATTGAAAAAGTCTTAGCTCCAGCTTCAATAATTTGTCTCACATAAGAAGGCATGCTCTCGTTTTCACTAGCTAAATCAGCTAATTGCTGAACTGGAAGAGTTTCTTTAAGTTTCTCTTTGATGGCATCGTCAACCAAACTATTGGTCAATAAATAAACAGTTTGTAAGCTGGGTTCGACTCCTTTAAGAGTTTTAACAGTTTCAGCAAAATTTTCTCCTTCGGCAACCTCCACAGAATAACACTGATCCACGCCAATATAGTGCTCGGCTAAAAATAAATGGTTGCCCATTTGCAAAATCGCTACCGATGGCTCGAGACTAATAATTGATTTACTAGTCCAACTCAATGGAGAGATGGATTCAATTTTAATGTCTTTGTGACTTTCAAGAATTTTGGTTAGAGGAACAACCACTGATTTCTCCAGAGCAGTTAGTTGAACTTTAAAAGCTCCCTTATAATTACTTAGAACTGTCGTGTCCAAATAATAATCTTCATTGTTGATATTTAATTCTGGTAATAATTTATTGTTTAAATGTTCTTTGACAGCTTCTTCGCTTTCCAACTCGAGATTAACAATGGTGCTAGTAAATAAAAAATCTGGTAAAACTAATTTGTAGCTTCCAGCTTCTAATTTGGAAAAAAGTTTAATTAAATTGCTCTCGAGTAAATTATTTTCGTCTAAAAACTCACCGTTAATTTGGCGAAAGTCGGAAAGTGTAAAATCATGAGCCTTTTTGCCAGGAACTAATTTAGCAATGTAAGCTAAATCAGAAAGAATATAGAGCAAACGAGTGTCGGTAGGCATACCAAAATTATAACTTGAATAGCAAGGGAGTGCAAATAGGGTAAAGTAAAAAAATATTGCTTGACACCGGAGGCTTAAAAAAGTAGATTCTTTAGCTAAATATGTCCCAAGAATTTCTGCAGGTTTTATCGGTTAATAACCAAAAAATCATTAAAAAACTTAACACTCCGGAACTAGTCCAAGATTTTGTCGATCAAAAAGTTATTTACGATACAAAGCGTGAAGACCGAACTATCGAAGAAATCCTAAATGACGGGCGGGGTGAATGTTATGGTGGAGCTTTACTTGCTGCCACTTGCTTAATGGTGGCTAATCTTGAGGTTTTCTTAGTTAGAATTGAAGCCAGAGGAGGAGATGAGGAACACATTCTTTGCGTATATAAACAAAACAACTATTTTGGTTCAATCGCTCAAAGTAAATTTTTGGGCTTAAAAGACAGAAAACCAATTTATAAAACCATTAGAGATTTAGTAGTTAGTTATCAAGAATTTTATTTTGGTTTTGATGGCAGGTACACTCTCTTGTCTTTTCATCAACCACTAAATCTTAAAAAATACCAATTTACTTGGCTTAGTCAAAGAGAAAGTGTTTTGCAAATAGCCAAAGATTTAATCTCCGCCCCAATTGAAGAAATTGCTAAATTAGATGATCCTTATTTTCTAGTAAATCCCAAACGCTACTGGAACGAAATTCTCTACATTCCTGAGTGGGCAAAAATTCCAGAAAGTTATTTACGAGTAAAAAAAGACGCATAATTGCGTCTTTTTCTTATATGTGAGTCCGGTGGAGCTCCACTCTTCGAGTGCTAGTCACGCGCTTCGTAAATAAAAGGCACTCAAAAATTCAATCTCGCTTGACGGTGGAACCCATATATTTGGCTTTTCATCTATACCGGCTCCATTTATAAAAAAACACGCTTACAGCGTGATTTTTTATAAAGTGAGTCCGGTGGGACTCGAACCCACGACGCACAGCTTAAAAGGCTGTCGCTCTAACCGACTGAGCTACGGACCCATGTTAAAAAACAAGTTATTATATCAAAGTTTAAAAACTTTATAGCCTCTAATTAATCATTGACTCTAGAAACGTAAGCTGCTGTTTCAGTATCAATTAATAAGGTATCACCGGTTTTAATAAAAAGAGGTGCTTGAACAATCAAACCACTTTCCATCACTATTGGCTTTTTACCAGCAGTCTGACGATCGCCAGAGACAGCATCTTGAGCTTCTGCCACAGTCATTCTAACCTTAGGTGGCAAAATTACCCCAATTACTTGCTCTTCATAAATAGTTAAATAAACTTTGATTTCAGAAGTTAGCATCTGCACTTTATCACCCAAAATATGTTTTGGTACAGATAATTGTTCATAAGAGCGTGGATCCATAAAGACAACTTCATTACCATCCAAATACAAAAATTGCATTTCTTTTGTTTCAACATCTAATTCTTCAACATTGTCGTGAGATTTAAAGTTAAATTCGATGTTGGCACCATTGCGCATATCGCGCATTTTGACTCTGGTAAAAGCAGAACCTTTGCCAGGAGAAACGAATTGGGTCTTCACTACATAATGAGGAAGGTCTTTATATAAAATATAAATACCTTTTTTGATGTTGCCGGCTTTGATGGTTGACATAACTAGAGTATTTTACGCCTGGCGTATTGTTTTAGTCAAGGAAGAGCTCACTGGCTGGAAAAAGTAGAGCGTCGTCAATATTATCTACATCTGAAAAAAGCATAACCAAGCGGTCAACTCCCACCGCCATGCCGCTACAAGCTGACAAACCAGATTTTAAAGCATCAAGAAAATCTTGATCAATTGGTTGTGATTTTTTGCCCAGTTCATGACGTAAAAGTAAATCTGCCTCCAAACCTTCTTTTTGCAAAACTGCATCAGTTAATTCTCCAAAAGCATTGCCCAATTCCATACCTGCCAAATAAACTTCAAAACGTTCTGCAAAACGCGGATCTTTTTTGGTTCTCTGAGCTAAAGCTGTTTGGGCAGCAGGATAATCATAAACAATCACTGGCTGATTAAATTCGGCCAACTTGGGTTCAATTTCGTTTAAAAACAATTGGTTATAAACTTCCTCCCAAATTAGATCTTTAGAAAGAGCCTTGAGACCGGTTAAATCATAACCTAATTCCAGAGCTTTAAGACAAATGGCGCGTAAATCAAAAAGTTGGTCTTCATTTAAATTTAAATATTTTTTAAATAATTCTGCGACACTAATTTTTGGATAGGGAGCACTTAAATCAAAAGTTTCGCCCTGATAAACAAACTTTTTTTCATCAATTCCTAGATTTCGACAAACAAAACTAAGCATGTGCGCAAAATCATCCATCACCTTAAAATAATTAGCATTGACACGGTAAAACTCTAAAATTGTAAACTCTGGATTATGCCAACCACCCAAACTTTCCTGATTTCTAAAAGTTTTACAGATTTGAAAAATATTACCAAAATCAGCAGCCAATAATTTTTTCATGGCATACTCTGGACTAGTGGTTAAATAAACTGGTTTTTCTTGACCATCGGTTAACTGAAGTTTACTTTCAAAAAGATTAAAATATGGCTCAGTACTGGGTACGCTTATCATGAGCGGAGTTTCAACTTCATGAAAATTATTTTGTTTAAAAAAAAGTCGCAAAGCATCAACTACTTTTTCTCTAATCAAAAATCGTGTCTTAAGACCAGGATCTGCCTTAATTTTTTGCCAATTTTTCATAATTTTATAGATTAATTGCTTTGAGTGAAATATAAACTAAATATAAGGAAAGCAATAAAATTGATTCCTTCTTATCAAGCTTATTGCGACTCCCAATAAACAGGACCACGATAATAACACTAAATAGCAAGTAGGGAATGTCGAATTGCACCAAACCACGATCAACATTCCAACCGCTAATAGATGCACCAAGAGCCATCGCCACACAAAGATTAACAACGGTACCACCAACTAAATTGCCCATGGAAAGATCTCTTGAACCTTTAAGAGCAGCTGTGATGGCAATCACTAATTCTGGCAAACTTACACCAAAGCCTAACAACACAATTCCTACCGTTGCCTCACTGATGCCCAATTGAGTGGCCAACATTACTCCTTTAGCTAAAACTATTTGCGAAGCTTTAACGATAATTAGCAAACCAGCTAATAACTTGATTACATCAAGCCATTTCATTTTTTTTCTAGTTAACTTGCTTTTAATTTGATCAGAGGCTTGAGCTAAAAAACTTTGGCGACTGGCATAAAGAATGTAGACCACATAAAAAGCCAATAGAGCAAGCCCTTCAAAACGAGCAATGACAGCATCTCGACTAAAAATATAGAAAGCCATAGCAGCAATGATCACAAAGGCAGCGTTAAAAAAAACATTTTTTTTCTTAAATCTGACTACTTTTAAAAGACCAGAAACAGCTACTACTAAAATTAATTGATTCATTGAAGCACCAATTGCATTACCCACTACAATGTCTGATGTGTTCTGTCCTGCCAAAGTTTGCACTGCTCCAGTTACAGATAAAGTGATCTCTGGAAAACTAGTGCCTAAGGCAACAATGGTCATGCCAACAAAGGCTTCGGACATACCCCAAGCTTTGGCAAGACGAGAAGCTGCTCCAGTAATGAGGTTAGCTGCCAGCCAGACAAAAAGTAAACCTAGAATAAAAACTAATAAACTAGAATTCAACATAAGACTATTAAAGCAAATTTTTGAAGATGGGAGAAGAAGCTGGATTTTAAAAGAAAAGATGATATAATAAATTTGACTGATTCGGCAGTATAAAGAAAGGATTTTATGAAGAAAATTCTTCACTGCTTGCCCAGAATCTTAACATTATTTACATAAGTTGCTCAATCTTGTGTTTTTCGAACATTCTGAGAGAATCTCAGAGTTTACTTCCCGTAATCTTTCATCTAATTTTTGTGTCATTCTGATTATGTTAACGGTAATTGCCTGGCGAAATAAACTAGCCAGTGGCTGGCTGTTTATACTGACAGGCTTAATAATTATTTTCCTACCAGATTTTAAATCCTGGATTTCGGCAATCCCTGCTTTTACAATAGGAATACTATTTTGGATTGGTGCCGACACTGTTGCTAACAAACGTCGTTATTTTTAAAGAAAGGAAATTTTTATGAAAAAATTTCTTTATTTACTACCTAGAGTTTTGGCGGTTTTGTTTATTGCTTTCGTTAGTTTGTTTGCTTTGGATGCTTTTGAACAAGCCCAATGGCTCATGGCTTTAATAATGCATTTAATTCCCAGTTTTATTTTAATTGCTATAACAATTGTTGCCTGGAAACGTGAGCTTATTGGAGGCCTACTTTTTATTTTAGTTGGAGGAATACTTTTGTTTTTATCTGGTTTTGAATCATGGATTGTTTCAGCACCGGCTTTTGTGATTGGAGTGCTGTTTTGGGTGGGGAAGAAATATTGTAAATCAGCTTAGTCAGTAGAAATAAGATAATTATCTTGCTAAACTCAACGTATGCTTGAAAATGGGCAAGAGATAGAGAGTACTGAATCCATACTTGAAGAAGTTTGGCTAACTCGTGGCACAAACAACAAACTAGCAGAAAAAGTTAGACTGCCTAATAAAATGAAGTCTGGGTATGGATTTCCCACATTTTTATCACTAAAGGAATCAACTTTGCATTTAGATCGTTTTGATAATTATTTTGGAGAAGGCAATGAAAGAATTAGAATTTTTTGTTTTGGCTTGTTTGAAGATCGCACGATAGTTAATAAAAATACAAATATTAAACCAATCGGCTATTTATTTTTACAAGAAGTTGGTGGCAACAAGCCTCATATTGAATGTAGTGATAACTGGCTGCTTTCTATGATTACACACGTTACTAATCCAGACGGCACAAATGGAATAGATCCATTGTTTTCGATAATAGAAGATGACTACCACAATTCACCTCATTCTAGGAAAATTCCTTTAGCAGCAATTCGAGTAGGTTCTGACACTACATATAGAGAATCTAGAAATAAAACTATTGCAAAATTAGAAAAAAATGGCACAGCAAAACTCATAGAAATGTTAGAAGAAATGAAAAATAACCCGAGAAACATAAACGGTGGTGGAAATAATGAGAGGTTAGAAGAATTTCAACATACTCATCTCGGATTTGGCAAACTTATGTTATCTGGAGCGATTGATGTTTGTCGAAGAATTGGTTATGAAAAACTTTATATAAAAGGG
The DNA here is from genome assembly GCA_964511345.1 of uncultured Pseudomonadales bacterium. Taxonomy (GTDB): domain Bacteria; phylum Patescibacteriota; class Microgenomatia; order UBA1400; family PJMF01; genus UBA1364. The sequence continues at coordinate 269,881 of CAZEEV010000001.1, forward strand.
GCAAATGAAAACTCACAAAAATTAGTGGCAAAGTCTTCATTTCCATATGTAAAATCAAGGGATGGTGGATTTACAACTTTGATTATAGATACAAAGAAGTGAGTATAACAATAGTAACAGCACTTTATTGATTGTGCCGAGACTCACTTAGTTTTTTCAAAAGGTCATCAATTTGCTCGGAAGTTGTATCTGGATTAGTTCCTAGGCGAAAAATTTCTTCTCCCAATTCATCACCAAACATTGCTTTGGTATTATCAAGCGCTTGCTTTTCCAATGGTGCAAGCATCTTGTCGAGTTGTAAAATATTGATAATCGCCAGCCTGTCAGCTGGAGACAAATTATTAAATTCTTCACGAATTTCTTCAATCTCTGTTTTAACTGCCATATGTTGCTATTTTAGCATATAATGTAGAATTTATAATCTTTGTCATATGTGAAAGCGGGTGTCGCCCTGCGGGCACTAGGCGGGTGTATCACGCTCTTTTGCCGTCGCCCTCTTCGAGGACTAGGCGGGCGCATCGCGCTTCGCTTGATTTGCGACTCGCCGTCGCCAGAATCTAGACTTAAAAAATTCCGTTTTTGCTTTACCACTTCATTTTAAAAATAGCCCATTTCTGGGCTATTTTTAAAATGAGCGGGTGACCAGAATCGGACTGGCTTCTTCTCCTTGGAAGGGAGACATACTACCGGTGTACTACACCCGCGGTTTTAGATTTTAAACTTTTGTGCTACTGATAAGCAACCCCAATAGTTTACCTCATGCTCTATACAAAATAAAGTTGTATCTAGAAAGTTAGGGTGTCAAAGTTTTTAATCGCTTTTTGCAAAGAAAAAAGCTGAATAGTAGGATTATTGGCAGCATCAAAAAAACTGAAGGAGGCGAAGGGACCAGGGCTACCTTTCATCAAAAAAGGCGTCACTGCTTTGACTCTAGCATCGCTCCAGATATGCTGTAATGCATACAAATAGTAATCATCCAAATAGTAGTTAGTGAGATACGAAGAGGCCCAACCAGTTTCGGTAATGAAAACTTCGAAATCTTTGCCAGTTTTGTTTTTAAGCCAATTCAATTCATAGGTAAAACCACGTACGGAATTTTGGCCTTTTTTAGTTGGCGAAGCGGCAAAATCAGGATTCGGATAAGAATGAGAATTCCAATAATCGATACTATCAAAAATGCCGTTATCAAAATCATAAAGACTTTTGAGATAGCTAAAAGCCTCTCTTGTTTCATGACTGTTGTTAGCTGCTAAATCCATGGCCGCGGGCAGAATTTTGTAATTTCTGCCTTCTGAACGAAACCAGCTACTGGTAAATTTCAAGGTCCCTCCATAGAGTAGGGGGTCAATTTTGCCACCCCATTCGGCAGCGTGATTCACTTCATTGAAGACAATGACAAATTTTTCATTCTGGTGCCAATCTAAGTTTGACAAAAAATTAGCTAAACTCACGATATCCTTGCGACTAGGAATTTGCCAAGCATTAAGGTTAGTGTCAAAACGGGTTGATAGACGAACAATAGGAATTACTTTTAACTGATAAGCTTGATCAAAAAACTGCTGCCATTCTTGATGCTTGCCAATATCATTCAGGGTTAATGGAATTGTAACAAAACGCCAGGCTTCGTCCTTATAAATCTGTCTGAATTGATTAATTTCATCCGGATGCAAAATATGCATACCGAGAATTTGACTATTGAGGGTTTGTGCTCTAACTTGTTTGGAAACAAAATCAGTCACTAAAAACAAAAGGGCAAAAATCAGCGATACACAGAGAATTTTTAATTGATGCTTCACCATTTTTCTTGGCTAATTTTAACACAAATGCTATACTAAAAAAAGAGATGAAGAAATATTTATTAATTTCTAGTTGGTTTTTATTGTCTACTTTAATAATTTTAGTGGGTAGTTTCGCTTATAGTTTTTATTTTTTATCAGAAAATAATCTACCATCAAAATTTGAACAAATTAAAACACCAAAAATCCAAAGTCCACAAGAAACTAAAAGTCCTTCCATGCTGGTTACTAGTGTCATAGAAAGCGAAGACGCTAGAGCTCAACTACTTGCCCAATTTCTAGAAAGACACAGTTCACCCATGCAACCTTATGATTTCTATGGTAAGAAATTAGTGGAAATCGCCGATCGTTATCAGATAGATTTCCGTTTGCTCCCAGCAATTGCCATGCAAGAATCGAATTTATGCAAAAATCAAAATCCAGGCGCTCCTAAAAATTGTCTCGGTTTTGGCATTCACAAATCTGGAACACTTGATTTCGATAGTTATGAAGCCGGCTTTGAGCGAGCAGGTCGTGAACTTAAGGCTTATTACATTGACAAAGGTTTATTGACTGTCGAACAAATTGAAAGTAAGTACACTCCATCAAGCAATGGCTCTTGGGCGAATTCCGTTAATCAATGGATGGCAGAAATTCGTTTCGATGATCGCCAAATGGGCAGAGAAAACGAAAATAATGCTAGTGCTTTGGAATTTGCCAAAGAGCAATAAATTTCCTTCAATCAATCCAGACTTGACTATCTTATAATAATTGCTATAATACCTATTAACTCAGAAGGTTTACTCCTCACCAGGATCTACGTTCTGAGATCAAAAAATCCCGCTTCTGGCGGGTTTTTTTGTAGATTGTGCCGAGGAGAGGACTTGAACCTCCATGGATTACTCCACACGCTCCTAAAACGTGCGCGTCTACCATTTCGCCACCCCGGCTTACAAATGATATTATACCCATATAGTTATGGATTACCAAATCAAAAGATCAAGTAAATCTCTGTCACTACGCATTAGCATTAATGCCAAAGCAGAAGTTATTGTTAGCGCTCCTAAATTCATGCCTGAATTTATGATTCGCAAATTCGTCGAAGCTCAAAAAACCTGGATTGAAAATAATTTGGCCAAAGTCAAAAAAAATCAAATTCCAGTTAAAACAGATGAGCTATATATTTTTGATAAAAAGTATCAAATCATCATTAACGATCAAGCTGATAAAATGGGTATTTTTGTCAGGGGAGAGAAGATTTTTGTCAATAATTTAAGTAAAAAATCTCCAACTAAAATCAAACAGCAAATTGAAGATTTCCTCAAGAAAACTGCTTCAAAATATATTGCTACGCGCGCGCAAATTCTGGCCAAAGAAATGAACATTAGTTATCAACGAATTTCCTTGCGCGAGCAGAGTAGCCGTTGGGGCAGCTGCAGTTCTCGCGGCAACCTCAATTTCAATTGGCGACTGGTGCATTATCCACCAGCCATCATTGACTATGTAATTATTCATGAGTTGGCCCACCGCCGTGAAATGAATCATTCCAAAAAATTCTGGGAGCTTGTCAAAAAACACGATAGTGAATATCTAATCCACAAAGGGCAATTGCGAAAAAAACGGTATAATTAACTAGCGTAAAAATGTATGTTAAAAGTTATTCACGGCGAAAACCAAGTTGCTTCCAGAAAAAAATTAGTTGAGCTAATCGAACAAGCCAAAAAGCAAAATAAAGAAATTGTTAATCTGAGTGCAGAGAAACTTGATCGTGCTAAATTAGAATCTGCGCTACTTAGCGAAAATCTTTTTGGCAATGAGAAATTGCTTATTATTGAGGGAATATATTCTTTACCCAAATCCAAGAAGAAAGACGAGTTCATAGAGTTAATCTCTTCTGCATCAATTGAGACAATTCTGTGGGATAAAAAATCACTCACTAAAACTGATTTCAAAAAATTACCCACTAATTTAGAAAATTTTGAATTTAAAATCACACCAAAAATGTGGTCTTTTTTAGACACTCTTTCTCCCAATCCCAAAGCCAAAACTTCAATGATGAAACTTTTCAAAGAAAGCGTTGAAGGTGATGGAGCAGAATTTGTTTTTCTAATGATCGCTCGTCAAATTAGAATCTTAATCCAAGTCAAAGAAAACAATCCTCCCAAAATGGCTCCGTTCATGCTGAGCAAATTAAACAGACAAGCCAAAGAATTTTCTCTTCAAAAACTTTTAGATTTGCACCAACAACTCTATTTAATCGACCAAAAACAAAAACAATCTACAGGATTATTGAGCCTGGAGAGCGAACTTGACCTTTTGCTTTTTAATATGTAAATTAGCGTAGCTAGTTTAACTAGCACTGAAAGGTAAAACGCTTATGTACCAAATCGTTAAAAATATTAATCCCAACATTTTTCGCGGTTATGATCTTCGTGGGGTCATTGATGAAGATCTCAATGAGGATGTTTATTACACGCTAGGTCGAGCTTATGCAACTTTTCTTACCCAGCGCAGAATCAAAGAAGCAGCTGTGGGTAGAGACAATCGTCGCAATGGAGAAGTTTATGCTAAAGCGATGATTGCTGGCCTTAATGACGGTGGCATTAATACCATCGACATTGGCTACAGTATGAGTCAAATTGTTTATTATTCTTCTTATGAATATCACACTAAAGGCGGAGTGATGATTTCTGCTTCTCATAATCCTGGTAATTACAACGGTTTGAAATTAAGTGTCGGTTATTCAGACACCATGATTACAGAAGAAATCGTAGAGCTTCGTGACATCGCTGCTAAAGGTGAATTCAGTGAAGGACGTGGCAGCAATCGACAAGATGATATTTTTCCAGCCTACATGAAAAATGTGCTCAAATTATTTGAACTGAAGAATAATTGGAAAATTGTGATTGATACCTGTAATGCCACCGGCGGTCTGTTTTATCCTGAAATTTTTAGACAAGCTGGTTGCACTGTCATTGAACAAAATACTAACCTAGATAGCAGCTACCCACTAGGTGATCCAGATCCAACTGAAAGCAAAGTTTTAGAAAGACTAGCCAAAGGAGTCAAAGAGAACGGCGCCGACCTTGGTTTTGCTTTTGATGCAGATGGTGATCGCATGTCGGTGGTTGATGATCAAGGTCAAATTTTATGGATGGACACTATCGTCGCCTTATTCGCCAAAGATGTTCTAGAAACTATGCCTGGTGCACCAATTGTCTATAACACACTTTGTTCAAGACAAGTGACTGAAAGCATTGTTGCTGCTGGTGGTAAACCAGTCATGTGGCTGACAGGTCATTCTTTTATTAAAGCCAAAGTCAAAGAGGCTCGCTCACCTTTTGGTGGTGAACTTTCTGGCCATATTTTCTTCATGGATAATTTTTATGGTCATGATGATGGCGCTTATGCCTGTCTACGTCTTCTATCTTATCTTGAAAGAAGAAATCAAAAACTTAGTCAATTGGTGGCTGAATTACCCAAATATATTAGCAGTCCAGAAATTAAATTTGGCTTGAGCGATGAAATTAAATTTAAATTCATTGCTGAAATAATCACCAAAGAATTTAAAGCACAATGGCCAGACGCTGAATACATTGATATTGACGGCATTAGAATGGATATGTCAGATCAGATGGCGATTATTAGAGCCTCGCAAAACGGCCCCTATGCCACTGTGAAATTTGAGGCTAAAACTCAAGCTGGTTATGATGATTTGAAAAAAATTCTTAAGAGTATTTTGAGTAAATATTCAGAAATTGATTTACAAAAAGGTACTAATATTGAAGCTCTAGATTAATTGATTAAAGAAAGGTCATTATGTCTAATTCTGTTTTAGAAGATCGATTAGCAATTAAAAAAATTGATCCAGATGGCGCCCTCGCTTCAGCAGAAAGCATCGCCGATCAAGTCAGACAAGTTTGGGAAGAACAAACTCAGATTGATTTAAGCAGCTATAAAAATATCGCTAATGTCGTAGTAGCTGGCATGGGTGGTTCAGCACTTGGAGCTGATTTTGTTCGCAGTTTTTACAAACACGAACTATCAGTTTCTTTGGAAATTTGCAAAGATTACACCTTACCTAATTATGTGAATCAAAATACTTTAGTGATTCTCTCCAGTTATTCCGGTAGCACTGAAGAAACCCTTAATTGTGCCGAAGAAGCAGAACAAAAAGGAGCGATGATCGCTGTTATTACCGCTGGTGGTAAATTAGCTCAATTAGCCAAAGACAAAAACTATCCGGGCTACATCATTAATCCTAAATTTAATCCTTCCAATCAACCACGCATGGCCACTGCTTACAACATTATGGCTATGATTCTCATGTTGAAAAAGCTTCAATTGCTTAAGTTTGGAGAAGAAGATTTCCATCAGATTTTAGATACCATTAATGCCACTGCTCAACGTTGCTTGGTAGAAGTACCTCAAGACAAAAATCAGGCTAAAATTTTGGCTTACATGTTTGTAGAAAGAAGACCCATTTTAGTTGGAGCAGAATTTTTGGAAGGTGCTTTGCACATTGCCACCAATCAACTCAACGAAAATGCTAAAATTTTTGCTGACTACAAAATGATTCCAGAACTCAATCATCATTTACTTGAAGGCTTAACTTTTCCTAAGAGCAATGCATTGAATCATTTTTTTGTCTTCTTTCAATCAGATTTATATCGCAGTGAAGTGCAAAAAAGAATTTCACTCACTCAAAAAGCTTTGGAAAAAATCGGTATTGAAAGTATTGAAATCAAACTCGAATCTGAAAATAAGTTGATGCAGGCTTTTGAGCTAGTAACCTTGGGAACTTTTACCAACCTTTACCTGTCATATCTGGAAGGCACTAATCCCTGTCCTATTCCAATGGTGGATTGGTTTAAAGCACAACTAGAAAAGTAGTTGGCAATTTTATATACTCTTAGACATGGCAACAATCTATGCAATGCAAGCACGAGAGATTCTCGATGGTCGTGGTTGGCCCACAATTGAGCTTGTTTTGTGGTTAGATAATGGTTTTTCCACAATTACCTCTGTGCCATCAGCGATTTCCAGGAGTGAACACGATTCTTTGGAATTAAGAGATTTAGAGAAAAGAGCTGGCGGTCTTGGCGTACAAAAAGCCATTAACAATATTAATCAAATTATTGCTCCACAAATGATTGGCAAGGACGTCCTCAAACAAAGAGATATTGACCAATTCTTGATCGACCTTGATGGCACGACTAATAAAAAAAAGCTTGGTTCTAACGCTATTTTAGCCGTTTCTCAAGCCGTGCTCAAAGCTGGAGCTTTGAGTGTTGGTTTACCACTTTATCAATATATTCAAAAAAAATATCAATTAATTAGTGAATTTAATTTACCCAATTGTATTATTACCGCTTTGGACGGAGGCATTTATGGAGGTAAGAACTTAGACTTCCGCGAATTCTTTATTATTCCCGCCAGTCACATGTCCATAGATAAATCGATTGAAATGGCCATTACTTTGAAACAAAAGATTGAAGATTTATTAATTAGTAAAGGCGCAATTCATTCTGTTGGCTCAAATGGGGGATTTAGCCCTAGTCTATACAAAAACACTGATGCATTCGAATTATTGATTGAGGCTATCAAACAGAGTAGCTATAACTTTGCTCAAGATTTGTTCTTTGGTCTCAATAGCGCCGCTTATGATATTTATGAAGCTTCAAAATATCGCTTACGTGACAATAATGAAGGCATGAGTGCTAATGAATTGATTGCCCTCTATAAAAAAATGAGGGAAAACTACAAACTAATTTATATCGAAGATCCTTTCGTTGAGAATGATGATGAAAAATGGCAAGAGCTAGTGAGAGAAATTGGTAAAACCACAACCATCGCTGGCTGCAATAACGTTTCTTCTCGAGCTTCGCTCATTAAGAATGGCATTAAAGATCAAAGCTTTAATGCTGTCGTTATCAAGCCAAAACATCTGGGTACTATCAGTGAAGTCATGGAAAGCGTTAAGTTAGTTAAAGATTCAAAAATGGATTTAATTATTTCGCAAAGTGGAGGTGAAACCAATGAAACTTTCATTGTCGATTTAGCAGTAGCAGTAGGAGCTAATTATGTGAAGCTAGGACCTCTTAACAGAGGAGAGCGCATCAGCAAGTATAATCGTTTACTAGAAATTAATCGCGAAATTCAGACTCCAACATAGTTTCAGCAAGTTTGATCTAAAAACCGAAATTTACCCGTTGACCTTTGCCTTTTTTTCGTTTATTTTATGGTTAATCTTCGTTATTTAATTTAAAAGCAAAGGAACTTCTATGGCCATTACTCTCTATAAAAGACAGCGTCAAATCATTGATTTTATCGCGCAATATGTACAAAAAAATGGTTTTTCACCAACTCTCAAAGAGATTGCTGAATCAATTAATGTCTCTTCTTTAGCTACTGTCCATGAGCACTTACAGGCTCTTGAACGCAAGAAGGTCATTCGTAAACACGAGGGAGCAGTGCGTGGCATTGAGCTAGTTGATCGTACTTTCTTAAATATTACTGACAGCGTTGATTTGCCATTTTTAGGATTCATTGCTGCCGGTTCACCAATTGAACCTCATAGTGATCCTAACGCTAGTTTCAAAGTTTCTCCAGAGATGATTACTGGCAAGAAGCGCGCTTATGTGTTACAGGTTCGTGGTAAATCCATGATTGAAGACCATATTGATGATGGTGATTATGTAGTAATTGAAGAAACTCCTGAAGTAAATAATGGGGACATTGTCGTCGCTCTATTAGATAATGGCCTGGCCACTTTGAAAAGATTTTACAAAGAAGTCACTCGCATTCGCTTGGAGCCAGCCAACTCCAGCATGAGCCCAATTTATGCGACCAATGTTCAAATTCAAGGCAGAGTAGTAGGACTAATTCGTAAGTTTAGGTACTAAACTTAGTTTTTAAACTCTATTTCTTTAGTTTTGAGTTCTTTGTTAACCCAAGTTCTTAAGGCGTACAAATAATCTGAAACTCTGTTAACAAATTGCAGAATTACTTCACGCACATCTCTTTCATTGTCTAGAGAAACCATTCTTCTCTCTAAGCGACGGCAAATAGTGCGAGATAAATCTAAAAATGCGGCAAGTTCTGAACCGCCAGGCAAAACAAATTTACTATGCCAATCTTGTCCCAATTCTTCTTGTAAAAAATCTATTTCTTTTTCTAAAAGCTTCACAAATTTTGCGTCCAAACGCACTTTGGGAGAAGCTGCTATTTCTGCACCCAATTTAAAAAGTTCATTTTGTAAATCAAGTAAAAAAGCATATTCCTGGAGCCAAATTTTCGTGCACCCAGACTGTTTTAGTTTAAGCACTACTATTCCCAAACTTGCATTAAATTCATCAAGCGTACCTAAAACTTCAAATACTAGGCTATTTTTTGGCAAACGCTCACCATTGATTAAAGCTGTTTTACCTTGATCTCCCATTTTGGTATAAATCTTTTTCATACTCTCATTCTAGCATTAGAATCTGCCACTACCCAAATCATCAGCTCTCGCTTAGAATAAAATCCCGTAATGATAGACATACGCGGGTTCCTCAAACAAACCAATAGTAAACATTCCACTAAGTACGTTTTTGTCTCTGGTGGTGTCCTTTCAGGTTTGGGTAAAGGGGTGACTGCCGCTTCTTTGGGGGTTCTACTTAAAGAACAAGGTTACGATGTCACTAATATTAAATGTGAAAATTATCTCAATTTAGATTCTGGCAATATTAATCCTATTGAACATGGAGATGTTTTTCTTTGTGAAGATGGTTTGGAAGCAGATTTGGATCTAGGCTCTTATGAAAGATTTTTAGGTAGAGAAGTCGGATATAAAAATTTCACTACCATGGGTCAAATTTACAGTACTGTTATTGAGCGCACTAAAAACCTGGAATACAACGGAGCAACAGTTGACGCCATTCCCTATGTGCCAGAAGAAGTTATCCGTCGAATTCAAGAGGCATCCGTGGGTCACGATATTGTGTTAATTGAATTAGGTGGAACAGCTGGTGAATATCAAAATATTATTTACTACGAAGCTTACCGTATCATGAAGATGACTTTACCCAAGGATGTCATCCTTCTGCATGTTACCTATTTCCCAGCTCCTTCTCACATCAATGAATTGAAATCTAAACCCACTCAACTTTCAGTCAAATCCCTGAATTCTATGGGTATTCAACCAGACTTTATTGTAGGTAGAGGAGAATTGGAGATTGATGAAAAACGCAAAGAAAAAGTGGCTTATTTTTGCACCATGAATCAGGAAGACATCATTTCTAACCCAGATTGTAAATCAATTTATGAAATCCCATTAGTTTTCAACAAACAACAATTTAGTCAAAAAGTACTTAAAAAGCTGGGTTTAAAATCTAGAAAAATTGCTTTGACCGATTGGCAAGCAATGGTACAAAACATCTATGCTGAGAAAGATAAAAAGGTCAAAATCGGCATTATAGCTAAGTATATAGCTACTGGTGATTATGAATTAAAAGACTCTTATACATCTCTTCTAGAATCCATTAACCATTCTGCCTGGCATGAGAAAATTGATGTAGAAATAGTTTTCATCAATGCTGAAAGTTTAGAAAAAAAAGATAAAAAAACTTTGTCTGACTTACAAAAAGTGGACGGCATCATTGTGCCAATCGGTTGGGGCAGTCGTGGCGTAGAAGGCAAAATAGAGGCTATTCGCTATGCCAGAGAAAATAAAATACCTTATTTGGGCTTATGTTATGGCATGCAATTAGCCTCAGTGGAATTTGCCCGTCATATGGCTGATTTAAGTGATGCAAACACGCAGGAAGTGGATCCAAATACCAAAAACCCAATCATTCACGCCATTCCTTTTGAAGACAAATATCAAAAAATCAAAGGCAACGGCGCCAGTATGAGACTCGGAGCTTATGATTGTATTCTCAAACCCAATACCTTGGCTCACGAAATTTATAAAAAGCACAATGCTTTTAAAGATTCAAGAAAAAATCTTATCTCTGAACGTCATCGTCATCGCTATGAGTTTAATAATGATTACCGCCAAATCTTAGAAGAAAAGGGCTTTGTCATCTCTGGAACCAGCCCGGATAATTTCTTTGTAGAAATGATTGAGCTACCCAAAGAAACCCACCCCTTCTTCTTAGCCACTCAAGCTCATCCAGAATACAAATCTGCACCCCTTAAACCACACCCTATTTTTATTGAATACTTACGCACTATTTGGGAAGAAAAAAACAAGAAAAGCCAAAGTTAATATTCTCTCTTATAAACCCATTGTACTTTTATGACTTCCTTTGGTACAATACTCGCTTGTTATGGCACAGAATTTTACTTACAACGATCAAGAAGTTAATGTTGGTGACACCGTTCGTGTCCACCAAGAAATTAGTGAAGGCAAGAAAACCAGAGTTCAGGTTTTTGAGGGCTTAGTTATTGCTGTCAAAAATCGTGAAGTCAACAAAACTTTTACCGTTCGCAAAATTGCTACTGGTGGCATTGGAGTAGAGAAAATCTTTCCTCTAATGATCCCTAGTATCAAAAAAATTGAAGTTAAACGTCGTGGCGAAGTCAAGAGAAGTAAACTATACTACTTACGTGCCAAAGTCGGTAAAGCAGCTAGTAGAGTTAAAGAAAAAAGTCTTTTCACCGAGACAAAAAAAGTTCCCTAATTTTTCCAAAGGAATACAAGCAGAAAAAATCGCCTTAACCTTTCTTCTTAATAAAGGTTATTCACTCTTGGAAAAAAATATTAGAACAGCCAACTCGGAAGTAGATTTAGTCATGCTTGATGAAGAATTTGACGAGATTGTCTTTGTTGAAGTCAAATATAGGGAAACACGTAGCTACGGAGATGGCAGTCAAGCTGTTGATCAAAGAAAGCTCAACAGCATAATTAAAGTCGCCAATAGCTATTTAAGAAAAAAGCAGTTTAAAAAAAGCTATAGATTTGATATCATATCAGTCTCTGGAAATTTAGAACGACCAGAAATACGGCACTTTGAGAATATTACTTGGCTTTAGGCCTTTGATAAAAAGGCCCCATCGTCTAGTGGTTAGGACATCGGGTTTTCATCCCGGTAACTGGGGTCCGATTCCCCATGGGGTCACAGCGTAAAAAAGAGTGGATTTGTCCACTCTTTTTTTTGCTTTGAACTCGTAATAGGATCAGCCTTTTTAGGTCCAGACAATTGAGCTAATAACGCACACGAGCTTAAGCGAGGAGCATTATGTTCAATTATATGAGGAAGCGCGGTGAGAACAAGCAAAATAACTGTAGTGATTAGCGGAAGTTGTGCTTGTGGAGCGAGCAAGCTCGTATTCCCCATGGGGAGGGTCACAAAAAGATAAAAAAAACTATATGGAAAAAGAACAATTTGTAATTTCTGACATAGAAAAAATTTTATCTATGAGAGAGTTGAAGTTATACAAAAAACTCAAAGACTTTGGAGCTTGTAGCTTAGAGGAAATAATATTGGATTTCAATATGCCACATCAAGAGGCTGCAGAAGCTATGATTAGTAGATTGAGAACAAAACTTAATAGATTGGGGAGAGAGCAACTCAAAGGCATTAAAATTGGAAAAGACAAATTTCTCAGTTACTACATAGCAGCAAAAGACGAACCGCTGATCTAATTTCTATTCTTCATTCTGATTTTTTTCTTTTGGCAAATTAGGAATAATGTGCACGTTTCTATTAGAATTCATTGCCATTGCAAGTTGCATATTTGACAATCTAACTACTTCGGTGAACTCGATATTTTTGATAACTTCATCAGGCTCATCGTTTTCCTTAATACCAGGTCTCGTTAAAACAGCCAAACCAGTGTTCACGTCAATCCCAACAAAACTATAAGCATATTCATCACCTTCAACAATTACTATATCGTCTTCTTTCAGTTGAGTTTCTGTTTTTAGCTGATCTTCAACCTGAGATGCTTTGGCTGATTGCCAAGCCGCCCCCATGTCCACTTTTAACTCATCGTCATCGTCTTCTGCACTTTCTTGTCCTTCGTCTCGAATAATCGATACCATTGTTGCAAGCCAAGCAGTTAACGCCTTAGAAAATTCCAGTGTACTTTCCCAATCTCCTTTGGCATCTAAAAGATATCCAAAATGTAAAACTGTAAAAGCATCTAAAATTACAAATTCACCGTTAGCATTCCTACATTCTAAATTAATTCTGCCGAGAATTAGATTGGCGCGCTTACTATTATCAAAAACTTTATTTACCTCATAAATCTGTCGTGTCTTAGGATGAAAAATCACATCGCCAACATCAAAAAGCACATCATTGGTCGTTTGTAAATCTTGAGCCAACTTAATCACTTCTTCAGTAAGACCATCAAGACTTTCACTTAATTTTTGTAAATCTCTACCTAGAGGCCTAATTTTTACTCTAGGATATTCTAATTGGTCGAAAAAATGTCTTGGATCATTGGGGTCTCGTGATTGCTCTACCATAAGAGGTCTGATTATAAAACCTTATAATCAAAAAAGGAATATTATGATGTACTACAATTAGCATGGATTGCACACCATGTGGTAACATACAAACTATGAACTTTGATCAATATCAACACGTTATTTTTGACTTTGATGAAACTCTAGCCACCATCATTATGGATTGGTCACCTTGGTATAAGGGGGTGGCTGAGATTGTCAGAAAATATCAACCAAGTTTTGATGATGTGAACAATCTTAGCATGCAATCTGTTTCTGAGTTTATTAATCAGTATGGTCAATCTTTTCGCGATGAATACGTAAATTTTGAGATAAACCTCGAAAAGAAAAATTATCAAAGTTACAAAATCATTCAAAAAACCTTAGACTTATTTCAAAAATTTCACAAACAAAACAAAAATTTGTATCTACTTACTTCTAATTCTAAGATAACAGTTTTGCCAATTTTGGAAGAATTAAAAATAACAAATCACTTTACGAAAATAGTTACTCTCGACGATGTAAGAAACTTCAAACCAAGTCCCATCCCTTTTGAGTTAATTTATGTCGAGGGTAACGATAAAAAACAATATCTGATGGTTGGTGATAGCGTCTCTGATAAAGGATTTGCACAAAATGTTGGCATTGATTATTTAAATGTTCGCGATTTCTAAATCATCTCATTGCCAAAAATCACAGCCGAACAATCCTCATAAATACCCACTCCCACGTGACTCCACTTACCTAATTGATTGCCATCATGAGCTGGATCTGCCGCATACATCCATTCTATTAGGTGAGTGCCAGTAAATTTCATGTGGGTACTCATATTCTCCCCAAGTTGATAAAAACCCAAGGTTTTGTATCCCTCTTGGTTTTCCACATAATCACTAAAGCCAGCATGACCGTCAGAACCATTTTGACAAACATAAGTAGCTCGCTCCAAGGCATATTTAGCCAAACGCTTATCCCAAGTTAAATTTGATTTACCTTTGGTATAACGATAAAGATTGAGAGCCTGAAAAGTTTCTTCTGCCGTGCCCATTACACTATCAAAACCTACTTTCATGCGATAACCAGTTTCACTGACTTGCACTGCTTCTCCCCAAGCAGCATCTTTTAAGTCTGGGTCATTAGCATAAGGATCCACTGGTGTCGGAGTTTTACTTGGCGTGGGTGTCAAAGCAGCAGATGGAGTAGATGCAAATGTCAAATCTTCTTCATTGGCAAAACTAATCAGCGGGGCTTCTTTTTTAGAAACAATTAAATTGGAAAAAACTTTGGTTACTTTTGATACAGCCATTTTATTTTCATTAAACACATTAAAGGAAAAAGCAAAAACTCCTAAAAAAACTATCAACAAAAATAATGGCCAAATCCGTTTTATAAATCTCATTAGCTCCATTATATAATGAATGCAGATGATCTTAAGTAAAAAAAATCAAAAACTGCTTATTAGCCTGGTAGTTATCTTACTTTGGACAATTTTTGTACCCAAAGAAATTGGTCAAGAACAACCGAACGAAGTCCAAATCACTACTCCAGAGATTGCTAGCGATTCCGCAAATATTAACAAAGAAAATTTGCAGAAATTTAAAGTATTACGCGTTATTGATGGTGACACTATTGAACTGGAAAATGGACAAAAAGTTCGTTACATTGGCATCGACACTCCAGAAACAGTGGATCCTCGTCGTGATCCACAATGTTTTGGCCAAGAAGCAAGCCTGCAAAACAAACAATTAGTAGAGGGTAAAGAAATTTATCTAGAAAAAGATGTTTCAGAAACAGACAAATATGGCAGATTACTGCGCTATATTTATTTGGAAGAAAATGGCGTTTCCATTAATGAGCAACTGGTCAGAGAAGGCTATGCTGCAGCCTCCAGCTATCCACCAGATATAAAATACCAAGAAAAGTTAAAGGCAGCAGAACAAGAAGCTAGGAGCAACCAAAAAGGTCTCTGGCAAGAAGGTCTTTGTTCAATTTAACCCAATTCTTTAATGATGATCAGCGTAATCAGGGTCATTTAATTGATCCGCTTTGGTGGCATGAATTTTACCATCTTTATGCTCTGGTGGAGTATAAACGGTATAAAGTTTCATCATCTCTGTGTTAGAAGTGTTAATCACGTTATGTGCGCTACCAGCTGGAATGACAATGGCCACACCATCTGCCAAAGCAAATTCTTCGCCACCAATAATAGCTTTGCCCTCACCAGATTCAACACGAATAAATTGATCGTGCTCCATGTGAGTTTCTAAACCAATTTCTTCCATTGGCTGCAATGCCATTAGAACTAATTGCGAATGTGGGCCAGTGTAAAGAACTTTTCTAAAGTTAGTGTTCTCTAAAGTAGCTTGTTCTAATTGGATACCGTAACCTGACATATGAACCTTTCTTTAAATTCTTTACTATTAATAGCTTTCAAGATAAAGTTAAGCTTATGATAACTTTTTTCAAACAAAAAAGCAAAAAAGAAATTTTGCAAGCAGTTATCAAACCCCTTATTTTTTCTCGACTTATATTATTATTCATTGCTTGGTTCAGTCAATATTTTCAACCAAGTACTCAATATTTTCCAACTAAAAATGTTACCGAGCAATTTGCCTTTAGTAGTTTTCGCTTTTTAGACGTTTGGGGACGTTGGGATAGTGGCTGGTATTTAAAAATTGCTCAACAAGGCTACTTATTTAGTAATTTAGGTGAACAGCAAGGAAATAGTTTTGCATTTTTTCCATTTTATCCAGGACTGATTAAATTATTTAGTTTAATAATTCCACAACAGTTTTTAAGTCAAGAAGTTTGGTTATTTTTAGCCGTAGCTATAGCCAATTTATGTTTTTTATTTGGTCTGATACTTTTTTATTATCTGGTTAAAAATACTTTTCTGGACAAATCAAAAACGGAAAAAGAAGCTAAAAATTTAGCTTCCAAAAGCGTAATCTTTTTATTACTTTTCCCAACTAGTTTCTTTTTTTCTTGTGCTTATAGTGAGGCAGTCTTCTTTTTACTTGCTGTGGGAAGCTTTTTTCTAATCAGAAAACAAAAATATTTTTTAGCAAGTTTAGTCATTTCTTTGGCGAGCATCACTCGACCTTATGGAATTTTGTTATTACTACCCTTGCTGATTAGCTATTTTCAGGCTAGAAAATGGCAAATCTCAAAAATTAATTGGCAATTTTTTAGTTTCCTCATGCCGATTTTAAGCTTGGGAGCTTATGCCTATTACTGTTATATTCAAACTGGAGATTTTTTGGCATTTCTACATGCTCAAGCACAATGGAGTAGACAGTTGAGTTGGCCCTGGCAAAGTATTTTAGAGCCCCTGCATTTTATTGGCTATGTTACACCTGTGGAAAAATTATTTACTGTATTATCAATCGTAATACTTCTTTTTTCCTTTAAGTTATTGCCTCTAACTTTAGCTATTTGGGCCAATATCGTCAATCTAATTCCACTTTTTTCCGGAACAGTAATCTCCAATTTACGCTATATATTAATCTTTCCAATCTTCATTGTTTTGACAATTATGAGCTATAAAAAGCCAACATTAGAAAGAATGATCTTAGCATTCTTTTTAATGTTGCAAGTGCTCTTATTTAGCGCTTGGTGTCAATTTTATTGGGTAGCCTAAACTAAACTTTCGCCTGTCATTTCCTCTGGTTTTTCAATGTCGAGAATTCTCAAAATGGTTGGTGCAACATCAGCCATAATGCCATGATCTCTGCTTAGTTTTTTGTATTCGCGATCAACAATAATAAAAGGCACTAAATTCAGACTATGCTCACTAAGGATGTTGCCATCCTTATCAATCATTTCGTCGCAGTTGCCATGATCAGCAACAATCAGTAGAGTATAACCAGATTTTTCTGCAGCATTAGTAATTATTTCCAAAGCCTTACTGACAGTTTCCACGGCCTTAATTGCCGCCGGAATATTACCGGTATGACCAACCATGTCTCCGTTACAAAGGTTACACATAATAATTGGGTATTCATCTTTTTGTATGGTTTCAACAACTTTAGAAGCAATTTCCATGGCTTTCATCTCAGGTTTGAGATCGTGAGTAGCCACTTTGTTTGAATCGAACATAAAGCGATCTTCCAGCGGCCAGGCTTCTTCACGTTTGCAGTTCATGAAAAAAGTTAAATGAGCGAACTTCTCAGTCTCAGTGACCCTGAATTGTTTAATTTTATGCCTAGATAAAACTTCGCCTAGAGAATTTTTAACTACTTGAGGAGCAAAAGCCACTAAAACGTTTTTATAGTCAGTGCTATACAAAGTTGCCGTCACAAAGATAATATTTTTCGGACCTTGCTCTAAAAAGCGTTCTGTCAATTGGCGAGGACGATCATTGCGAAAATTCGCAAAAATAACACTATCGTGCTCGTGGACTTTGGCTGTTTCTTCATCACTAACCTTGATTAAACAAGGAATAATAAATTCATCACTTTTATCATCACTGTAAGTAGCAGCAATGGCTTCTTGGGCAGATCCGAATTTAACTCCTTGGCGATCACGAATAGCATGATAAGCTAAATCAGTACGATCCCAATTATGATCGCGATCCATCGCATAATAACGACCAGCGATCGTAGCTAGCTGAGCCCCAGTTTCTTGGCAAACTTCCGCCAGCTTCACAAAACTATCGCTACAACTTTTTGGTAACACATCACGACCATCGCTAAAAGCATGAACAAAAATCTTCTTCACACCATTCTCTGCAGCAGCACGCATTAAGGCAAAAATATGATTTTGGTGAGAATGCACTCCACCTGGGCTCAACATCCCCATGATGTGCAAACTAGAATCATTTTCCTTAGCATTCTCAAAGGCTTTTTGGAAAACTTCATTATCCTTGAATTTGCCCTCGCGAGCATCTTTATTCATCCTCACTAAATCCTGATAAATCACTCTGCCAGAACCTATCGCCGCGTGGTTGATTTCACTATTACCCATTTGCCCCTCTGGTAAACCTACAGCTTCACCGGAAGCCTCAAGTAAAGCGTGGGGCTCATCTGCCCATAAATGCTTCCAGAATGGAGCACTAGCTTGAGCAATGGCATTGCCAGGATAATCTTTGCCGATGGCCCAACCATCCAAGATAACTAAAGCGATTTTTTTTGAAGAATTTGACATATTGACCTCATTATATACTGTAGAGAAAGAGCCATCTCTTTAGGGATGGCTCTTTAATTATTCACAATTTAGCGCTTGTATGGGAAATTGGCTATTTTAGCCTTACTTCCTAATTCACGCTCAATCATCATCAAGCGATTGTATTTGCCCACGCGCTCAGAGCGACACATAGAACCAGTCTTAATTTGACCAGTGCCAGCACCAACGACGAAATCAGCAATGAAAGCATCTTCAGTTTCGCCAGAACGGTGAGAAACGATGCAAGTCCATCCAGCACTCTTAGCGAGTTTGATGGCAGCAATAGTTTCAGAAACACTACCAATTTGATTGAGCTTGATCAAAACTGAGTTAGCAGCTTTTTTCTCAATACCAGTTTGGATTCTTTCTGGATTGGTTACAAAAAGATCGTCACCCATAATTTGCACTTTATCGCCATAGGCGGCAGTCTGCATAGTGAAACCCTCCCAATCATCTTGAGATAAACCATCTTCGATGGAGACAATTGGATATTTTTCTACCCAAGCTTGATATTTTTCAACCAACTCTTTGTTGTTTAATTTTTTGCCTTCCATCTTGAGATCATAAAGACCATCGGCATAAAATTCACTGGAAGCAGGGTCGAGAGCAATACAAACCTGCTCACCTGGCTTGTAACCAGCGGCAGTAATTGCTTCGATGATTAACTCCAAAGGAGCTTCGTTGTAGTCAAGCTTAGGAGCATAACCACCTTCGTCACCAACGGTTTGTTGAAAACCCTTGCCCTTAAGAATTTTGCCCAAGTTGTGAAAGATTTCTGCGTTCCATCTGACAGCTTCAACAATAGAAGGAGCACCAACTGGAAAAATCATAAATTCTTGCATGTCAACACTACCTAAAGCATGTTTGCCACCATTAAGAACATTAGACATCGGGATAGGCATGGTGAATTCAGAAGTACTGTTACCAAAAAGTTCGGCAACATAAGCATAAAGAGGCATTTTTTTAGCGATAGCAGCAGCTTTTACACAAGCCATGGAAACTGCCAAAATAGCATTAGCACCTAATTTACCTTTGTTTTTGGTGCCGTCTAAATCAAGCATGACTTGATCAATTTCAGCTTGCTTAGTGACATCCATGCCAATCACTTTTGGAGCAATAATATCGTTGACGTTGGCAACAGCCTTGAGAGTGCCTTTACCTAAATAACGATTTTTGTCTTCATCGCGCAATTCAACAGCTTCATAAATACCAGTCGAAGCACCAGATGGAACAGCAGAAAAAAC
This sequence comes from uncultured Pseudomonadales bacterium, assembly GCA_964511345.1. Lineage (GTDB taxonomy): Bacteria > Patescibacteriota > Microgenomatia > UBA1400 > PJMF01 > UBA1364. The sequence continues at coordinate 289,497 of CAZEEV010000001.1, forward strand.
TTCAGTACCATCATCTAAGCGCAGAGTGACAGCGACAGTTGGATTACCACGAGAATCCAAAATTTCTTGAGCATTAATCGAGGAAATAGTCATATTAGACCTTTCTATGAATAATTAATATTTTTCTGGTTTTGACACCAGGAAGTTGAGGCGCGAGTGGGATTTGAACCCACGAACGAAGGTTTTGCAGACCTCGCCATTGGACCACTCTGGTATCGCGCCGATAAAATTGTTAAATATCAACACTCGTATTCTAATAGATTTTTAATCTAAAGGAAGGGATGGTTTGGGCTTGATCCATTGAATGTTACAATATCCCCATGTCCTCACCGAAATTTTTTATTCAAATCTATGGCTGTCAAGCCAACAAAAGCGATGCCGAGCGCTTAGCCGCTATGTATATTGATCATGGCTATGTTGAAGCAGAAAATTGGAAAGATTGTGATGAGTTGATTTTAGTGACTTGTAGTATTAGAGAAAGAGCAGAAGACAGAGTGCGCGCTTTCTTGCTCAAAGTAATGAGTTATTACCAAGAAGAAGAAAAGAAAGTTCCTAAGGTAGTTTTTTCTGGTTGCATGCTACATCACGGAGTTGAACGTTTGCGTAAAATGTTGCCAATGGTTGATGAGTTCATGCCAACCAACAAAATGGCCTTCGCTAAAAGAGCGGTTCGCAAAGACAAAAGACACGCTTTCGTGCCAATCTCAACCGGTTGCAATTCTTTTTGTACCTATTGCATTGTACCTTTTGCCCGTGGTCGTGAAGTTTCTCGTAGCTTTGAAGATATTATGGAAGAAGTCCAAGAAGTAGTCAAAGACGGCTACAGTGAAATTACTTTGATTGGGCAAAATGTTAATTCTTGGGGTTTAGAAAAATTGGGAATTAGTGCTCGCAAAATGATGCTACACGGCGATCTCAAAAGGGAAAATCTACCTAGCAATCAATCACAATATTTGAGCATCGAAGGCACCCCGCCTTTTGTTAAATTGTTACAAGCCATTAGCCAATTTGAGACTATTAAAACTATCCGTTTTTTAAGCAGCAATCCTTGGGACTTTCACGACGAGCTAATTGATGAAATTGCTCGCAATCCAAAAATTGATCGCTTTATTCACTTGCCAGTACAGTCGGGCAGTAATAGTGTTCTGCACCGCATGAACCGTGGCTACACCCGTGAAGACTATTTATTGGTCGTCAAAAAGTTGCGCCAAAAAGTTAAAGATTTAGTGCTTGGCACTGACATCATCGTGGGCTTTCCTGGTGAGACAAATGGAGAGTTCGAGGACACGGTTAAACTCGCTAAAGAAGTTGGTTGGCATGTGGGTTTTGTAAACATCTATTCACCACGTCCTGGCACCATGTCGGAGAAATTATACAAGGACGATATTCCATACAAAGTCAAAAAAGAACGTTGGAATATTTTGGACGAAATCATCAATAAAAAACATTTAGGAGAACGTCCAAAAGTAGTTTAGCCATTTAGCAGAGTAGATAGAACTCTGCTAATCTGGATCATAGAAATTTTTGACTGATGTATCAAGCTTAAATTTGACGAAAATAAACATGTCAAACAATATCAAAGAAAATCAAATTATATCAATAGTGGGAGCTACTGCGACCGGTAAAACTGCTGCCGCACTTGCTTTAGCAGAAAAGCTCTTAGCCCTCAAATTGGTTGAGACTGTGCATTTACTCTCCGCAGACTCTAGACAAGTTTATCGCGGTCTAGAAAATCTGACTGGAGCCGATTTGCCAAGTGATTTTTCGACTTCTAAAAGTAGTCGTTTCAACTATCCATATTTTACTAACTCTACCGAAAATATTTTCCTGCACGGCGTCTCTATTATTGCCCCAAACGAAGAGTGGTCTGCGGCTCATTTTCAAAAACTTTTTACTGAAATTAAATCACAATTAAAAGCTAATGAAGTTTTGGTGGTAGTGGGCGGGACTGGCTTTTACCAACAACAAATTACTAACACGGCTGAAACTATTACTATTCCTCAAAATTTAAGCTTACGCGAAAAACTAGCTAAACTTAGTGTTGCAGAATTGCAAAAACAACTAAAAGCTTTGGACAAAGAAAAGTTGGAAGACATGAACAATTCTGACCTAAATAATCCCCGTCGTTTAGTGAGAGCGATTGAGATTGCTTTATATAGAACTAAACAACCTGTTATCACTAAACAAACCACCTCGCAAACAAGTAAAATCTTTTATTTAGAATTGCCTAAAGTAGTTCGTGAAGAAAAAATTAAACAAAGAGTTATGGATCGTTTTACTTTGGCCAAAAAAGAAGTGAAGCAGCAATTACAAAATAAAGAAATTAGTGCTTTAGCCACCACCTGCACGGGATTTGTGGAATTAACACAATTTATCCGCGGAGAAATTGATCATTCAGCTTGTGTAGCAAAATGGCAATTGGCAGAAATCCAATATGCCAAAAGACAAGACACGTGGTGGAAGAAACGCAGTGGTTTAATAAAGATTGATGCAGAGAAAACCAAAAAGATCGCTGACAAAATCATCGACACCTGCTATATTTAAAACTATGTCAGACACATCACCAAAACAAGAGCTTACTGTCAAAATTTCACCTTCAATCGTGATCTTCACTTTTTTGTTTATCGCTGGCATTTGGCTAGCCATGCAAATCAAAGCTATTATCTTCATGACCTTCATCGCTTACATTATTAGCGTTGGTCTAAACAAAGGCATTGATAAATTGGAAAACAAACTTAAATTACATAGAGCTCTTGGTGTTTTAATTATTTACGTCTTGTTTGTTGCTCTTTTGTCACTTTTTATCGCCTTCATCTTTCCACCGCTAATTAAAGAGCTCTCAGTACTTCTAACAAGTCTGCAACTCCCAACAGTTTTCCAGAACGAACTCAAAAACTTTGAAGTCAACTTTGGGAGTATCAAAGGTTTACTTGATACCTTTGGCACCTCCATCACCACTGCTTTCACTATTATCAGCTCCACTTTTTCTGGTGCTTTTGCCGTAATTACAACTATGGTTATTTCTCTATATTTCTCTCTAGAGAAGCCTAGAATTATTGATGGATTAGCTGGGTTCTTCAGTAAAAGTAGAGTAGAAGAAATTAAAGAATTCTTTCATGAAACAGATAATCAGTTAGGCAATTGGATTAGGGGAGAAATGATTTTAATGACCGTCATCGGTCTTATGACTTTCTTAGGATTAATTGTTCTTAAAATTCCTTATGCATTACCTCTGGCGATTATCGCTGGCTTGCTCGAAATCGTGCCCAATATCGGACCGATTTTTTCTGCTGTACCAGCTATTGCAGTTGCTTTTTTGACGTTTGGTTGGCCAGTGGCGATTGCAGTGACCGTGCTGTATCTAGTGGTCCAACAATTAGAAAATAATCTCATCGTACCAAAAATCATGAGAACCAATGTTAATATCAATCCTTTGGTTTCTATTCTTGGTATCTTGATCGGTGCCAAACTTTTTGGTGTAGTTGGAGCATTATTAGCGGTGCCTACCTTCATCGTTTTGCGCACTGTCTTTATCACCTGGAAAAAATATATTAGATAAAAAAATAATAAACTTTGGTCAACGTATGTGACCTAGAAAGATTTGTAATGTTATTAGAAAATGAAAAAAAAGTTGGTGCCGATGTTAAAATTGCTGCTGAAAGCAAAATTTACACTGAAGAAGAAGCGAAACAGCAGATACAGGATGCCGTAGATAAATTAAACGTAAGAGTTGGTCAAGAATGTTACACACTTAATGGTATTCAGACTACTACTGATGCTTATGGTATCGAAACTATTAAATTCAACATTAAGTATTTGGGACAACACTTAACAGCAATTGAAGCTTGTCTAAAACCCAACGAAAGTGGTTTACGACGTGGCGTTGATCTTGGTTCGGAAAATATTGCTATCTTGTTGGCAGCTGCCACCATTCAATTAAAAGGTGGTCTCGCAAAAGACGGTTATTTGCTCAATCAAAAACCATTTTAACTAGATGTATTCGCCAAACAATTCTGGATTAAGCGCACTTAAATTAAGACTTGGTTTCATCCCATCGTAGATATACTTTAAGTGTGGAAATTTGTCGTAGATTGTTTTCTCCAGATTTATTGGCTCGCCAGTTTTTTTATGGAAGCCAACTAGAATTGGTTCTTTGCCATCAAAACCCATACCAGGTTCATATTCCAACAATAATTGAAATACTTTTACAAAATCAGCAGCTTGCTTGGCAAAATCATGATATTGTAAATAAATGACTCGATGAGGCTGCATTCTGGAAACTCGGATATTTTCATCCAATAAAATCACAGCGATGCGATTAAACTTAATGGCTTTTTCCAGCTCCACGCCAAAACCAGTTGAGGCAGTTAAATTATGTCCCACAAAAAATCTCGCACCAGTAATTTTGGAAGAATCCACTAAATAGATTTCTTGTGGCAATTTTAATGTATCTAAATCTGGTGAAGTAGGAGCAGTGCTAGGATTATAAGCTGTGATACCTGCCTTAGCCAAAACCTCATTCATTAAAATATCTTGTCTTTGCGCAAGATATTCTTTAATTTCATTAGGAGTTTGAGTCAAAGAAATAGGGCAATAGGCGGCTGTCGTATCCTCTTTAATGTGAGACAAACCATCTTTCGTTAACATGTCATCAATATATTGTTGACGTGATTGTGGATCCAAAACTATGTGAGATGGTTTTTGCATTTAGCTATAAATATACAATATTTTTACAACAAATTACCAAGTTCATTGATAGCTTGATGAGCCAAATTTGGTACTACATCAACAGCAATAGTAAGCTTTTGAATGTAGGCAGACAGAATCTTTTTCACTACTTCTTCTGGATGATTCTCTTGAGTGTTTATAGTCACATCAGCAAAATCAGTTAAATTCTGGTGAGTTACTTTTTGTCCATTAATTTGGTACAAATTTCCATAACGATCAAAGTCGCGTTTTCTACGCTCAAGAATTTCTTCAACCTTGACCGGGCGATTTTCTCTCTTACTAATTCTTTGCGCAGCAATGGTTGGATCTAAACTTAAAAGCACTTTAAGGTAGGGCAGTGTCATGTTAGCGTTTTGCTTCACCACTGCCTGCATTTGGTCAAAACTCAAAGCTAAGATAGCTAGTTTAGATTCCCAAATAAAGCTATCTTTCTTACTAAAGGCATCAATAATAGTTTTTCTATCAACAACATAATCCCATATTTTGTCAGTTTGACCAGTAAGCTGATAATTTTCTTCAATCGCCTTGTGAAATACTGCCAAAACATCTCCCTTAACCATGTCTGCTTCATTTTTTCCCATTAAAGAGTCGGCTGCGTTGTTATCAAAAGCATTCTGATACATCTGCAAAAACAATTTGTATTGTTCATTAAGAGACAAGTTGGGATTTTCTTCTCTAAAAGTATTGAAGTGATTAGCTAGAGCCCGAAAATGTTTACCACCAGAGATAATAGGGAAACCTAAGTGTTGTTCAAGGTGTTTGGAAATAGTACTAGCACCAGTGCCGGCAGTTTCGCCAGTCACCATAATACCTAATTTGTATTCTGGATTTTTTGTCACCGATGGTGATTTTACATCATTTTGATGTAAAAAGATGTATTAATAATCTGAGCGAGAGACGGGGATCGAACCCGCGACCTTCTCCTTGGCAAGGAGACGTTCTAGCCACTGAACTACTCTCGCATTTTTGCACTATCTTTTTAAAAGAACGGTGCCAAGCCTTGGAATCGAACCAAGATCCCATGTTTTTCAGACATGTGCCGTGA
>CAZEEV010000002.1:0-2183 GCA_964511345.1 uncultured Pseudomonadales bacterium
CAGACTAAGGGTACCATTGCGCGCTTGCGTTACACTTTAGCAAGCAACCTCCCCAGTTAAACTACCCGCCAGACAGTGTCCTTGTTAGAGTTTGCATCTAAGCTAAGTGAGGTCTTACATATAAAACGAGTGGTATTTCACTGACGTCCCATCAATAAATGAAGGAACTCCCACCTATCCTAAACAATTCCATATATAAGACCAGTGCCAAGTTGTAGTAAAGCTTCATGGGGTCTTTTTGTCCAGATGTTAGTAGGCCGCGTCTTCACGGCCATCTCAATTTCGCCGAGTAGTAGTTCAAGACAGTGTAGGGCTTGTTGAGCCGTTCATGCACGTCACCAATTAAGTGACAAGGAACTTCGCTACCTTAGAACAGTTATAGTTACTGCTGCCGTTCACTGGGGCTTCGATTGAAAGCACTAGCTTGCGCTAGCACTCTCGCAATTAACCTTCCAGCACTGGGCAGGTTTCAGCCCGTATACTTCCCCTTGCGGGTTTGCACGGACCTGTGTTTTTGGTAAACAGTCAACCCTACGTCTTTTGCTGTGCCTCTCTCAGGCTTTAACACCCGAAAGAGAAGGGCATCTCCCAAAGTTACGCCCAGCTATTTTGCCGAATTCCTTAAACTACTTTCTCTCGCTCTCCTTGGTCTACTCGACCTGTCCACCTGTGTCGGTTATCGGTACGATTTGATAAAAGGCTCCTTGCGAAGCTTTTCCAGGATAATGAAGTCAAGGCAATCAATGTTCCCGCAGGAACAAAGACTTGTTACAGCTTGAATAAACGCCTTGGTGGATTTGCCTGCCAAGACTGTCTTGCTGCTTGAATGTCAAATTCACTTTGACACTGCCCCTATCCATCATCGTCCCTCCCCAAGTAATAATGTCTTTTATCAAGGACTGGAATATTAACCAGTAATCCATCGGGTACCCTCCGTCTGAGACGGAGGCTCGCCTTAGGGTCGCCTAACCCGCACACGACGAACGTGGGTGCGGAAACCTTGGACATTCGGAGTCGAAGATTCTCACTTCAATGACGCTACTTATGCCAGCATTCTCACTTCTGATCGCTCCAGCAACTCCTTACGGGTCACCTTCATAGCACACAGAACGCTCCCTTACCACTCAATCTAGTAAACTAGATCAAATCCTAAGCTTCGGTTAAACATTTGAGCCTCGTTAATTTTCGGCGCATAAATTCTACGGCTAGTGAGCTGTTACGCTTTCTTTAAAGGATGGCTGCTTCTGAGCCGACCTCCTAGGTGTCTTAGAATTTAAACTTCCTTTTCCACTAAATGTTTATTGGAGACCTTAGCTGTAGGTCCGGTTTGTTTTCCTTTTGCTCCTGGAACTTAGCTCCCAGGTGCTGAGTGCTGCGAAACATATAATTGGTATTCGAAGTTTGACTAGACGCTCACAGTTTCCCATGAGACGCCCGATCAGAGCCCTACCCCCAATTACACTTCACGCAACCCTATACCTAAATATATTTCAGGGAGAACCAGCTATCTCCGGGTTCGATTGGCATATTACCTCTAACCACAGTTCATCCGAGCATCTTGCAGCATACACCGGTGCGGACCTCCATCCATCTTTCGACGAACTTCATCCTGACCATGGTTAGCTCACTCCGGTTTCGGGTCATTTACTAGTTACAAAATCGCCCTATTCAGGCTCGCTTTCACTACGGCTCCGACACTAAAGTGTCTTAACCAAGCAACTAGCAAATACTCGCTGGCTCATTCTTCAATAGGCACGAGATCACCCATATTACAGGGCTCTCTCTGGTTGTTAGCAGATGGTTTCAGGTACTATTTCACGGGGCCTTCCGCCCTTCTTTTCACCTTTCCCTCACGGTACTCGTTCACTATCGGTCTTGTTTGATGTTTAGTCTTGGAGTGTGGTCACCCCAGATTCGGAAGGGAGTTTGCCGTCTCCCAACTTACTCAGGTACTTTTTATGCTTTTCTTGATTTTCGTATACACGGCTGTCACGTTCTTTGGCCAACTATTCCACGTTGTTCTACTAATCTCGAAAATCCAATATCAAAAGCCCTACAACCCCGAACAAAAGCTCGGTTTGGACTAATCCCTTTTCGCTCGTCGCTTACTCAGGGAATCTCTGTGATTTCTTTTCCTGCGCTTACTTAGATATTTCAGTTCAGCGCGTTCCCCTCCATGAATA
>CAZEEV010000002.1:2193-135599 GCA_964511345.1 uncultured Pseudomonadales bacterium
GAGCCATCTCAGTTATGAGACAGGGTTACCCCATTCGGACACCGCCGGATCATAGCTTTTTGGGAGCTCCCCGACGACTTTCGCACCCTAGGCGTCCTTCTTCGGTCAAACAAGCCAAGGCATTCACCTTCTGCTTTAATTTACAAAATATTTATCATTGAAATGTTCTCTTACTCAGTCATATTGAGTAACAGTTAGTTTTTAACTTAAATAAAATTTAAATCAAAAATTTTCTTCACTTATTAAAGAACAATTTTGTTTAGTGCTTGCGCACTAAGCACTAGCAATTTGCTAGTTATTAGTCTCTAGAAATTCCAGGTAGGAAAATCCAAAGTCTAATAAGCAGCAAACTGTTTGTTAAATTTCTTTTCTGGTGGACCCTAAGGGGCTCGAACCCTTGACCTCCACATTGCAAATGTGGCGCTCTAGCCAACTGAGCTAAGGGCCCTCGCGCGCATATGATGCACCTAATTTTTAGCCTTCTCAGGCCATTATTTTTGAGACGGAGGGAATCCTCAAGCGGATTATCGCGTATTCTCTTGTAAGCTTTCCCGAAAAGCTTTAGAGACAAAGAGTGATTATATATTTTTTAAAGACGATTTCAAGAGGGAATTTGTGTTTAAAGTAATTTAGCACGCTGATTGATTTCTGCCTCAACCAGCTCCTTATCTTTACCATATTTCAGACGAGATAATTGTTTAACCATTTCCGCTAATTTGGGATTCATGCGCGCTTCTTGTGCCTTGATATCTTTATATAATGACATGCTGAAAGCAGATACTGGCTCATTATCAACTATCGTCTTGATGTAAGCATGATATTTTTCGACATTTGTTAGATCATTTTCATTAAAGGTCGGCGCAAATTCATGTTGCAAGAAATTGGCATCAGTTACACCGACACGGAAAGACACCATGGTTCCAACGTTACCAAAAACAGCATTTTTGATCTCTTCATCGATCTGACCAATAAACTGATTCGCCACAATTAAATTGAGACGATATTTACGAGCCTCAGATAAAATGGCAGCAAAGTCTTCAGTAGCAAAATTTTGAAACTCATCGACATATAAGAAAAAGTCTGGACGCTGATCCATGGGCACATTTTGACGACTCATAGCAGCAGTCAAAATTTTTGGTACCAAAATTAAACCTAAAAACTTGGCATCTTCTTCACCTAGAATACCTTTAGATAAGTTGCATAAAACGATTTTCTTTTCATCCATCGCTTTACGAAAGTCAAAGGCACTAGCTGGTTGACCAATGATATTACGCATGGTCTTGTTGGTGACAAAACGTCCAAACTTAGAGACGATATAATCCATCACCTCAGACTTATGAAAATCAGATGTATTGGCAATCTGATCAGTCCAATAACGCTTGACCATACCATCTTTAACTAAGGGTAAGTACTCTTCGACAAATTTAGCATCAGTTAAAATACGCACCATCTCGATAAAAGTACTACCAGGCTTACACATAATCGTCAGCATGGCATTACGAATAGCATGTTCAAAACGTGGACCGACAATACCAGTATGGTGAGGATCATAAAGCTTATACATCAAGCCAATAATGGAACTGGCCACAAAATGCATCTGCTCTTCTGTGTCGGCTTCCATAATATTCATCCCCATCGGTCGCTCCAAGTCGGAAGGATTGAAATAAATAACATCTTCCGCTCGCTCTGGAGGCATGAGTTGCAGAACATCTTCAACTAAGTCACCATGAGGATCGATGACTGCTACTCCATGACCAGCTTCAATATCTTGAAGTACCATGTCTTTCAAAAATTCAGATTTACCAGTACCAGTTTTACCAATGATATAAGTATGGCGGCGGCGATCATTAAGTCCCGCATAAATATCTCTTTCTTCGCCACGATAAATCGATTTACCCATAAATAAACCCGTAGTTGGAATTTTATTTGGAGCTGGGGCATTTTTAGCAGTCAATACTCTAATGTGATGTGTCTCCACTGTTTTATTAGGAAAATGCATTACAGTCGCCAACTCTTCAGTATTCAAAACCATCGTATTCCAGTTAAACAAAGGCATATAGCGATAAATGAAATCAACCATAAAAAGATGTTTCAAAATGAAAAAAGCTTTTTTGAAGTTATTGTAAGTGGAAGAAAATTGAGAAAATGCTCCTACAATATTGTTCAAATGTGATTGAGCAGTAGTGGCATTTTGCGCTGATACCACCACTCTAATAGAAACTCTAAAACCTGGTTTACCAACTTTATTATTAATCGCTTCCACTTCTTTAGGATCATGAGTGTAGTTGGCTTTATCTGGATCAGACTCACGCTTTTTCTCTTTTTGATTATGTTTTAGACCACGATCTTGCCAACGTTTCCCCTCTGGTCTTAAAAGTATTTGTAAAGTTGCTCCTTCACCATCGCCCATTTTGGACATAGCTGAAGTTAGTAAAGAAAGACCATCGGTTGGTAAATCTTTATAAGTTTTAATCGGATAAAAATTAGCCTTAGCCAATTTAACTGGAGTAAAAGCTACGCGACCTTTTTCATTAAAAATATTGACTTCATCCATCTCTGTAATTGCAGCTGATGGGTAAGCACCATTAATTTGTTTTTCCACCAAATCACGAATTGTTTTATGACAAGTCACATAAAAAGCAATGTCTTCTTTCATGCCTATAATCTCAAAACTGATTGTGTCTTCTGGTTTGAGGAAAGAAAAAAAGCCTTCTTTTTTAAGCGAATAGAGTCCAGCAAACATTTGTTCTGCTGCATCAATCTTAATCTCATTGCTTTTGGGTAACTTGACTAGCAAAGTCACAAAATTTAATACATAGCTTTCGCGACGCTGATTTTTGATTAAAGAAGCGATTAAAAATACTAATAAAACCAAACACACTAGTAAACTAACCACAACGAAGGCAGAAATAAAAAAACTATTCAGTTGAGATAGCATGCTTTGCGCCTGATCATTCATAATCTACTTCTTCTTTATATACTACTGCCCCTGAAAACATTTTGGCAATTTTCTTGCACCACTCAACTAACCAACGCACACTATATTTAGTGCTCTTGAACTTCGCTTCTTCTTTACTTTTGGCAGTAATAGGCAAAACCACCACTGGTTTATTAGACACAGCCACTGGAGTGACTGCTTCTGTAGCCAATTTATCAATTTCTTGTTGTTTCTCTTTAATCAAAGCTTGCTCACGTTGTTCCTTGCTTTCTTTAGAAACTTCTTTAATTTCTTGGGAAAGTTCTACTAACTCTGGATTACTCACAACTTCAGCTGGAGCTTCTACTTGAGATTCTGGGATTTGTGCAAGCTCAGCCTGAGGCGTATTCTCCGCAGGCAGCTGACTACTCAAAGTTTCTTTGGCACGAGCAGGACTTTGAGGAATGCTTACGCTACCGACAGGAGCGTCGGTCTTACTAATCTGATTGGTAAGTGTTTGATTGATTAAATTATCAAGTAAATTCAATTTTTCATCATCATCACTTGTATAAACAACAGTTTGCTTAGAAAAAGCAGGCAAAAACTTACCCAAAGTCGGATATTTGCTAGCATTGGAACTGGAAAAAATCCTTTTTAAGGATTGACTATTTGACACAAGATTATCATAACGTTTTTTTAACGCCACTTAAAGAAGAGCTTTGTATTTAAATCTTCATCGCTTAAAAATCCAGGCTGGGTTTCTAAAACCAAATTCACTGGCTGCGGAGAAGTATAGATTTCCAGTGTTTGATTTTTCTGAGCTGATCTCTGGCATCCCATGAACATTGATTTATTAAGCCAACAAATATCTAAATCAAAAAGCATCTCTTTCATCCAAAAATAACGAGTTGCTTGATTTGGAAAAACAAATAACAAGCCATCAATAGTTTGGCCATCAAGACTTCTCATCTCCATTCGATTAGACAAACCTTGAGTAATGCTGGCTTGAGTCTTGGCTACTTCCACAAGTATTTCTTTTTGGGGTTGAGAAAAAAAGGATTTTTTCAAAGTTAAGCGCAATAATTGATGATCTTTCGTAAAGAAAATAAAAGCATAACTTGTATAAAAAAAATAAAGACCAAATAAAACCACTCCAATTAAAAAAACTAAAAAAGCCCGCGCTTTCATAAATTTAAAAAAGCAAAATTACTAACAAAAAAACAAAATAGCTAAGCACTGCCCAACAAATTTTTTTAATTAATTCACTTGTAATCTCAATTTTAAACATAGATAAAAAACGTTGTTTAAAAAGCAATGCCTCACTACGTAATTGCCACATTTCTATTAGTAAATAGAAATTAATAGCAAGAATCAAAGCAATGCCTAAAATGCTTCCCGAAGAGGTTATAACAAAAATACTTAAGAAAGGTAAAATTAAAAGAAAGAGAAAATTGCGGCTAGCAGGAATGCAAAAATGCGAGTTGTTTTCGGAAGATAGATCAGGATTTTCTGTATATAGTTTATACAAATATTGTTCATCAATGTACAATAAAACTATGCCTAAAATATAAGCAGCAATGAAACCGATTAAACTTCCTAAATTTTGCCATGCTTTGAAAAAGAGGATTAAAAAAACTAATAAAGATAATGGAAAAAGTACTTTAAAAAGAATCTGTTTTTTAGAAAATAATTGACTCATTTTTTCAATTCTAAAATCTTACTAACAGCATTATCAACTTTGTTTCTAAAGCTTTCTGAATCTTCATATTCTTTTTGCAAAGTCACCACTACTTCTTCCAAAGAAGATGCTTGGGTGCCTCTGCCAAAAACTAAAACATTGTTGCCAGCTTCAATAGCTTCCACGGCTACTTGCCCCAAACTTTTTTCCTGAATGCCATCTCCTTGCACTCTAGCCGACTTCATTGTTAAGTCATCAGTAAAAAGTAAAGCTTTTGGATAAGTGTCCGTAAATTTACTCAAGCATTCTTCACTTAAACTACAAACCTGTCCAGACAATTTATTTTTCAAACGCACGTGAGTAGTCATAACACCAATGTTCTTAAATTTATTTAAAAGCTGACTAAAAATTTCTGTATCATTTTTACTTAAAGTGATGGTAGAAACCGTGTTATGAGGATCCTTACTAATTGAACCTATCCCTGGGAAATGTTTTATCACTGTCATTACTCCATTCTGGGAAAAACTTAGAATAAAGTTACTGGCGGCTGCATATGTTTTGTTTATATTCGCTGCTGCTCTCGTTTTCAAAACAGCACTGTTAGAGGCCAAATCAACCACTGGTGCAAAAACCATATTTACCCCAACTTCATTTAATTCTCTAGCTGATTGATTAAAAATTGCTTTTTGTTGCTCACTGGAATAGTCAGTAACCACTTGCTGCCAAGCATCTAATTCGGTGAAACCTTCGCCATTCAAGCGTTGAACCAAACCACCTTCATGATCAACGGCAATAAGTGGTAAATAGTCAGTTTCATTAAAAAAACCAAAAATTTTTTCTTTGGTGGAAAGAGCGGAAAAAGTGGATATTTTTTCACCAAAATAAACCACTAAACCTGGATCGTAGTCTTCTATAAAGCGTAGCATCCGTGCACTCGAACTACTTTCTTCTTCTAACTCATTAAGATCAATGGGAGCTGCTATAAGCTGCGCAATTTTAGCTTTACCAGTCAGTTCTTTTTTGGGAGATTTGGTAGGTGTTGGAGTCAGGACTGGCTCCACCTCAGCAAGTTGGTTTGATTCTTTGAAAAAAGGTTTTTTAAAATAATTGTAAGCAGAAATTAAAACTAAGATAAAAAGAAAAAAAATTAGTAATTTAGTGGTCCAATGTCTCATGTTGTTCTTTTAGCTGTTTTAGTTTCCACATAAACAATTTAGCTTTATTATCTGCTCTAGAATCAATAACGAAGCTTAGAGCAGTTTCCAAGATACCGCGTGGTAAAGTTTTAGCTAATTTAATATACAACGCCGTGTGTTTCTTGTCTGCCAAGACTTCTGCCAAATGACAACCAAAGCTTTGAAATTCATGAGCAATGTGTTTATTTTTTTCAGTTACCTGATATCTACTAAGCAAATCCTTAGTCGAAGTAAATTCAGCTTTTTGACGATCGGTGGCTGATTTTTTTTCAAGAGTTTTCTTGGAATCAATCAAATCAGGAAAAAGAGGTACAGCGCGGTACTTTTCAGATTTAGCAAATGTTACTTTTGACATCTTACGAAAAATTATAGCCCAAACTCTGTAGAATGGCTTTATTTTTAGCCACTATCTCTTTTGGTAAATTACCCTCTTCCTCAACAACCAACTGAAGAGGTTTTTTTGCTAATTTTTCATAGAAGCTTACTTGGGTAGCCAGGATTTCTTTGACTAAATTCAGATCAGCAAAAGCCAACCAATCAGCAGAAATCAAATATTGACCAAGATTATAAGTAGTTTCGCCACCTGCTAAAGTAAAACAAATTTTATTAGCAATGTGAATATTGCGTGGACGCACCATGTGACCCTTAATCTCATGAGCTAATTCCAATGGATCAGCAAATGGTAAAATTCCAGCATAAAGTAGTTTTTCTTGATCTGCCAAAACTTGTAAGTGTTGTTGCATACTAGCATTAGCCTCATCGAAATCATTTAAAGCTAGAGCTTCTTTGACATAGGCGTTTTCTTCACTAGCTACGATGCGTAGCTGACGATCTGGAACATCACATTTGTCCATCATCTGGCGCACTGCTGTCAGCATTCGGCTGAAATTTTCTAATTTCAAGCCAGCGCCCAAGAAAGCCAAGCGACGACCATAGTTAATCTGCACACCTTCATCACCACAAGCAATCACCCAAGGCATATTTGGGTTGAGTTTTTCTTGGTTATTTTGTTCTGACATTAAACTACCTTTATATAGGGCAGGAAATATAAAAAAACAAAAAAATGAAAGGAACTAATCTTCGTCTTCATCTTCACTAGCTTCAGTCATGCCTTGCACAACCGCCAGATATTGTTTCATTTCTTGTTCAACTTGTTGCCAATTACCTTTGGCTTCACGGATCGCATTAAATAATAAATCCATATCAATTAATAATTGGTCGTCTGTAACAATCATTCTTTGTTTTGCCATGGGGTTATTATACCTTATGAACGGTTAAATCTCAATTAAAAAGGAAGACAATAGATAAAAAACAAAAGTAAAAAAATTCTATAGTCTTATTAATCAATTAAGTTTAGTAAGAAAATCTTAGTCTTCTCTCTGAGAGAAGTATTCGAAGCCTTTGTTTGTGTATTCTCAGTGGTTACTGCGTTCTCAGTGGTTATTGCGTTCTCAGAGGTAATTGCGTTCTCAGAGGTAATCTTTGAAGGTACTTCTGTGGGAGTGGGTGTTGCAGAAGTCATTGTCGAAGGCACCTCTTTTGGAGGAGCTTCCGTCACGATTGGTTCATAATCTCCATTTAAATAATCTATAATTTTGCAATCATCACCACCACCTCCAAATAGCCCGCTTATACCACTGCATTCATCAGCAAGATTATTGTAGGCTCCACATCCCTCGCAGCCAATACTCCCTCCGTAACAATTTTTACAATTGTTCAGATAATCAGAACATCCTTCTGGCACAGGCAAACTTGTACAATCAGCTGCTGTTATACCATCTGCTATTTCAATCTCTTCACCCACTTTATCTTCTAAAGACTCTATAATTTCACAATCATCACCACCACTTCCAAGTATTCCACTTATACCACTGCATTTATCAGCAAGATCATTGTAAGCTCCACACCCCTCACAACCGACACCCGCTTCACGGCAACCTTTACAGTTATCTAGATAATCAGAACATCCTTCTGGCACAGGCAAACTTGTACACTCTTCAGGGGTTGGACCATCGTCAGATTCTTGGGGGGGAACTCCACCGTTATAAGGATCACTACCATCCCAAGCCTGCTGGCGATTATCCTGACTTTGACCAATCTTAGAAACTGTAAAAGCCAGAGCAGTGATAATGAGTGTCAAAGAGAGAAAAAATAGAGTAATTTGCAAACGTCTCTTCTTTTTTCTGCGTTCAATTGCATTAACTTTATTATTCATCAAATTTAAACGAGTAACATTACGCTTTAGCTTCATACAATTGATTAAAGCACTAATTAATTTAAGTATCAACCATAATTAGTAATCGAGCCACCTTATAAAAAACAACTGGTCAGTGAAAAACATCTAAAATGGGGTAGAATCTCCTTTATTCATAAACAAAATTATGATTAACAAACAAAGATTTTTCGAATTAACTAGTTCCATTTTTATTCTGATTATCGTTATTCCTGTTGGATTTTGTATTTATCCAATATTACTGTATTTCATCGGCAAACCAATCATTTTCAAGCAAAAAAGAGTCGGTCAAAATGGCAAAGTTTTCGTGATGTATAAATTGCGCAGTATGTATAAAAACGCTCTAGAAAACAGAGCTAAATACCTGGCAAAAAATGAAGCCCCGGCGCCAATGTTTAAAATTGCCAATGATCCACGTTTTCTTCAGAAAAAAATTCAGCTACCCTTCACTAAAAAAGTGCTTATTTTAAGAGTGGGTCGCTATTTGTCTCAATCAGGTATCGATGAAATTCCTCAACTTTTAAATGTCTTAAAAGGAGAAATGAGTCTTTTTGGCCCTAGACCTTTACCAGTGATAGAAGCTGAACAATTGCAAAAACTAGATCAAAAATGGTATAAGTGGCGTCATAGTATTAAGCCAGGCATATTCTCTGCTTGGGCATTAGATACCAAACATAATCAATCTTTCAATTACTGGAAAAAGCTGGAAAAAGAAACTTTACAAATGACCACCGAAAAACAAATTTCGACCATCTGGAAAATTATTATTAAGCAACTAAAAAGAGCGCTGTTTTAAGGCGCTCTTTTTATTATTTATTTTCAAATAGAAAAGTTTATTTATAAGCAATTGGCATCGAGGTATCAACGATAGATAAACTCATACGACGCTGTTCTGGAACGACGTTTTCTACGTTTACTGTGACTTTTTCACCAACTTTAAGATCTACACCTTCTAATTTAGAGGCATGAATTAAAGCATCAACACCTTTTTCAACATTGATAAAA
Organism: uncultured Pseudomonadales bacterium; assembly: GCA_964511345.1. Lineage (GTDB taxonomy): Bacteria > Patescibacteriota > Microgenomatia > UBA1400 > PJMF01 > UBA1364. The sequence goes on from CAZEEV010000002.1 coordinate 11,223, forward strand.
GCACCGAAAGCTTCCACTCTGGTCACTTCACCAGTGAAAGTTGTGCCAACGCCATAACGTTCTTCAATACTTTCCCATGGATCAGCATCTAATTGCTTAATAGAAAGATTGAGTTTGTTGGTTTTTTCATCAATACCTAAAACTTTAACTTTAATACGATCACCAACTTTATGGTAATCTTTTGGATGGTTAACTTTTTCCCAAGAAATTTCAGAAATATGAATTAAACCTTCCACATAACCAATGCTATCTTTGGCTTCAGAATCTTTAACTGGCACTTCAACAGTTACAAAAAGGCCAAAATGCATAACGCCAGAAACTACACCATCATAAATCTTGCCTTCTTCAACACTGGAAATAGCTAAATCTTTTTGAGCCAATTCTTTAGCTTCGCTGACATGTCTCTCAGAGAAAATCAAGCGATTTTTTTCACGATCAACTTCGATAGCTTTGACTGGGAAAGCCATACCCTTGAGGTTTTGAATTTTACCCATGTATTTACGACTAAATTGACTAGATGGAACAAAAGCACGCACGCCATTGACTAAAACGATTAAACCACCACGGTTCATTTCGATACCCTTGGCTTCTAATTCCTGATCTTTCTCCATGGCTTCTTCAAAATATTCCCATTTAGCATCAGAGGCTGCACCCTTAAGAGATAAAACTACTTGGCCCTTGTCATTATCAGTTGAAATGACAATGGCTTTGACAGCATCACCTTCCTTGAGTTCTCTAACAAAATCAACTGCAAATTCGAATTCTTTTTCGGAAACAATTCCTTCAGTTTTAGAGCCTAAATCAATGATTAGACTTTTCTTATTCTTTTCGACGATCACACCAGAAACGGTGTCACCTTTTTTTGGGATCACTAGCTTACCTGCGTTAGCAGTTAAGAGCTCCTCCATAGTTTGTAATTTCTTGACCGTTTTATCAGTCATAGCAAAAATATTTCCTTTCTTTTTGGATTGCGAGATTGTATCATGAAAGTCAGAGTTTCGCACCTTAAACTCAAAGTACAAAAATTAATTAACATAAATAAAGGTAAACAAAAAAATATGCTTCACACTCCTAAAGTTCTAGATATTAAAGACAAAACTGTGCTGGTCAGAGTTGATTTTAACGTGCCACTCAAAAAAACTATTGATAATGGCACTCCTAAATACAACGTGGCTGATGATCAACGCATTAGGAGTTCACTAGAAACTTTACTTTTTTTGAAAGAACACGACGCAAAAATTATTCTTATTTCTCACCTTGGAAGACCAGATGGTAAAGCAATTAAGGAATTTAGTTTAGAACCAGTAGCTTCCTATCTCAAAAATAATCTTGGATTGGATGCGCAATTTGCCGCAGACTGCATAGGCAATCAAGTGACTAAAAAAGTTGCCGAATTAAAAAAAGGCGAAATTCTATTACTAGAAAATCTTCGTTTCCATGAGGAAGAAGAGGCTAATAATGCTGATTTTGCTAAAGAAATCATCAGAGACACCAAGGCAGAAGTGTTTATTAACGAAGCTTTCTCTGCTTCTCACAGAGCTCACGCCTCTGTCGTAGGCATTGCTCCATTTTTACCAAGTTTTGCAGGTTTTGATTTAGCAGCAGAAGTTAATATTTTAATTAAAATCTTGGAAAAAGCTCCTCGCCCATTTGTAGTGGTACTTGGCGGAGCAAAAATTGATGACAAGGTTTCTGCAGTTAGAAATTTGTCCAAATTAGCCGACCTAGTTCTGGTTGGTGGAGGGATTGCTAATGCGTTCTTAAAAGCTAGTGGTATTGAGGTGCACAAATCGTTTATGGGAAAAAATGCAGAAGAAAACGTTAAAATTGCTAAAGAAATTCTTTCTGAACACCAAACAGAAAGAACTATGATCGATGTAGAAACAAACAGCAAAGGTTTGCCACTACCAAAAGTGGTAGTACCAGTTGACGTTTTAGTTGCCAAAAATCCAGATGTAAGTAATGAACGGGAAGTGACTCGTCTCGAATTATTAAAAAATGTTAAAGACAGCGAGACTGATTTAGATCTTCAATACTTAGATATTGGCAAAGAAACTATAGCTTTATATAAATATTTATTATCAAAAGCTAAAACAATTTTTTTCAACGGCCCACTAGGCGTCTTTGAGAATCCACTTTTTGCCAAAGGTAGTAGAGAAATTGCTAAAGCTATTGCCAACAATACTACTAACTCAGCAACCGTCACTATTTGCGGTGGAGGTGAAACCAACGCGGTGATTAATGCTTGCGGTCTGCGAGACCGTTTTACTCACGTTTCAACAGCCGGCGGAGCCGCTTTAGAGTTCTTAGGTGGAGAAAAGTTGCCAGGTATTGAAATACTAAAAAAGTAATTTAAATTTTGGTAGCTATTCTTTGGGTAACGGCCAAAAGCTGCTCCAACTGTCTATATCTTTGAAATGTTCGTGTATTTTTTCTAGTCTCACCTTTTCTTCTGGAGTCTTGCCAACAGCAATTACTTCACGCCATAGAGACCAAGCAAAGTTTGGCTGCTTAGCTATTATTTCTTCTGTCAAAACAAAATAATCGTCTAACTGGTCATTTTTAAATAAATAGGTTAAAGTTTTTCCATAGAGGCCCATGTACTCATAAAAGTATTTATTCATTAATTCCGGATTAAAATCTTTAAAATACTTAAGAAAAATTGCAACTTGAGACAAATTATTGTCATCCAAAAAAGCTGATCGTCTATCTCCCATGACAAATTTATTAAGAAAAATGGCTTTTTTATAATAACTAGCTGCCAATTCTAGATTTTTTTCTGTATAAGCTTGATTAGCAAAATTGAAGAATTGCTGAGACAAATTCCTCTGATCCCAATAATTTAGAAAGATCCCATTGTTTAAAAAGTTGTATTTAACGAGCACTTCAATATATTTATTTGCAAGAAGATCAGCAGTTCGATAATCATATTGGTCAAATTCCACATTATTGATAAAAGAAGATGGATCAAGATCGGCATATTCAATCTGTAAAATTGCTCTTTTGTCAGGGTTTACTGAAGCAATAGAAAAAAATCTAAATAGAAACTCAGTATCATATTTATAAAGCGGATATAGAGTCATAAAATTTTCATATGACAATTTTCGATCATTTAAAAGCAAGCGAACTTGGCGATCTGAATATGGCAAATATTTAACAATCAATCCTGATTTATTAAACCTATAAAGGACCTGCGCAAAGAAGCTATATATAGCAAAAAAAGCGGTAATGATTAGGATAAAGATATAGTATTTTTTATAGAACTTTGTTTTCAAATCAACTCTATTATGATGATCTTCTCTTAAAATCATGGCTAAAAATATTAGAGTTAAAGTAAAAATAACAAAAAAGTTCCAATCAAAATCAAACATAGCATTTAGTAAAGATGCAGAAGCAGCTAACCATAAAAATTTATATAAATGCTCATTATCACTTTTGATGAGTACAAAGCTTCTATGGAAAATATAGAATACGAAAAAAATAAAAAAACCACCAACTAATATTCCACATTCAGCTAAATTATGTAAAAAGATATTGTGAGCATAAGAAGTAACTTGCTGATCTTTAATAGGAAATTGACGATTAGCAAAACCAAAATTTTTAAGCCCTACTCCAAAATAAGGATTTTGCTTAAAAATAAGTATAGCTTTTTTCCAGTATACAAGGCGATAATTCTCCAAAAGTGGTTTGCAAATTTCTTTGTTTGTAAATACGAGAGGACAAAAACTTTCTCCATTCTTATTGAAAGGTATGGAAAGAAATAAAAACAATATTCCTATTGATAAAAAAGTAAAAATAAATGTTTTACCAATAATTCTAATAAAATTGTTATTTTCTAAAGAAGCAAAAGCTTTTTTGTTTGTAAAAAAAATTAGAATTAATTGAATTAAAGAAATCAATAAAGCCAATCTCGCTAAACTTAGAATAATTAACAAATATGAAGAAATTAATAAAATAATTATTAAAAGATTAGTTTCTTTAGTATTAGTTTTTCTTTCACCTTTAAATAGAAATTGCCACCAAAAAATAGGTATCATTAGCAATAAGAAGGCAACGTAATGATTATGCCCATAATTTCTTACTAATAAGTTCATGCCTGGAAAAATATCCTGTTGATTTTTATAAAAGGTAAAAAATAAAACAAAGATATTAATTATCAGGGTCATAATTGACGAAAAATAAAAAAACAACTTAGGTTCGATGGTATTAGTTTTAGAAGAATTAAAGAACACAAAAATGGCCAAAGATACTAAGTAAAAAAGCAATTTTTCAATAGATAGTGGAATTTGCCTTGAAAAGATAATACTCAGAGCAAATAGCACTGATAAAATTAAGGCAAAGACAGATGCTTTCGGCATTTTTGGTTCAAAGAAGTTAATCTTATCAGCCAATCTACTAAAAAATAATAAAAAGATGGTCCATAAACTAAATAAATAGAAGCGATACTCTCCCTCAATTAAAAAAAATGATAAAAGGAAAAGCAGAAAAAAAATGGGATAAAAAAAGTTTCTAAAAAATTTTTCCATTACTTTCTTATAAGAATATACTCAATATTATCACGATCCAGGGTGAACAACATAAGCTTTATATAATTTTTTAAACTCATTAAATCTACCATATCTAAATTCACACAAATTTTTGAGAAACAATAAAGCAAACTTCCTAATAAATTTGCCATCTAATGAATGAAAAGACGAAGAAATACTTCGTATTCTCAAGATTGACGTCTTTGTTATTTCTTTCTCTAAGAGTTTGTTAATAGGCGAAAAAATGTGTAAATGCTGTTCAGAATTTAGATAAATTGGTCTAATGCCTAATTTCAATAAACGGTTATACTGGGCAAGAAATTCAGTCTTGATATCATCAATTTTAATCAAACCTAAATTTAACCTCAACATAAAAAAGAATAAATTATAAAATTTGCCACTCGAATCAACTAAGCTTTTGACCTTATCTACATCTGTACAGGGCTTACCTCTTAAAAGATTAAAGTGCATTGAGTAATCAATAGGATTTTGAGCCAATTTTAACTTTTCCAAATCAGACTGTTTAACTAAATTGGGCATAATAGAAACTACATTTAAAGACATTGAATTTACTTCATCGAGAATTGCCTGATTAACTCTGCTAGAAATTCCAAAGTCATCAGCATCTATTAGGGAGCAGAAAAAAACACTTCTAAAGAAATATTTAGTTTTAATAATAGAAATTAAATCACTAATAGTTGATTTAATTCTTCTAGTTCCAAAATACCTTGATTTTCTTAATTCAACTATTTTCTGCGGTAAATCAACAAAAATAGCACCATTTTTAGTTAAACGTAAGATTAGCTCCGTATCAAAAAGCTCATTTTGAGTTCGACAGCTCTTGGCAATTTCCACTAAGTTTTCAGATTTGCGAAAAGCCTTAATTCCATGAGTATCGGTCCCTGGATAGTTGAGCACTAATCTTAAGAAAACATTGAAAAAATAAGTCATCATTCTTCTAAAAAAAGACCTCTGGTCATCGCTACTCGTTAAAGTTTTGGATCCAATTACAACGTCAATTGTTTTCAACAACTTATTAGCTTTCTCTATAAAATCAAAATCAAAATAATCTACATTTAATACAAAAACATTTTTCCCAACAGCGTTAAGAATGCCCCACCTAATAGCCATACCATATGATGGACTTGGAAAGTGATGGGCTTTAACAAAAGCATACTTTTTTTCTAATCGTTTAGCTATTAACCAAGAATTATCACTACTACCATTTTCTACTAAAATAACTCCAAATTTATTTTGATATTTTTTATTTGCAAAATCGAAAAATTTAGTTAATTGATTTTCTAAAAATAAGGCCTCATTGTGAATTGGGAAAATGAATGAATAAATTTTTAGCATTTTTTATTTAAAGTTCAATATATACAAAGATTGATCATTATTCTTATCTACAAATTTTTTATTTGAGTTAGAATCAGAAAAAATTTGATAATAAACTTGCAAGTCTTCTCTATTCTTGTCTACAGAAGTTTGATTTAGCATGTATATAACTGAACAATCTTTAGTTTCTTCACGAAGCAAATTGTTGCTGGAATTGTAAATAGGAATAACTTTAACTTTTTGCCCCAAAAAATATCTCAAAGATAAATAATTCCAATATGGCATCGGGATGATACAACTATTTTTTTCAAAATTATAATTTGCAAAATATGCAACTGGATGATGGCGATAGTCAAAAAGATAATACATATAGTCTGTTTTTTTATGGTCGGCAAAATAAATAAAAAATTGACTAATTTGAAACACAATCATTACGTAAACAATTGATTTAATTAACTTTGAATTGAGAGCATAGATATCGGCAATGATAATGTAAAAAATAATAGCAAAAGTAATCGAAGTTCTGGCATAAAGAAGACTTCTATCAGTTAAATACACAGCTAAGATAAAAAATAAAAAGAATATTGCCAAAGAAATAACCACAGACAAAATATATTGATTCTTTTTTTTGTTAGACAACCAAATAATCATAAAAACAAACAATATTAAAAACGGAATAACCAAAATGTTGAGTTTATTTAAATCGAAGTATCTTGGAATAATACCAAAAAAATTACCAATCATTTCTAAGGTATTCTGAAAGTTTAATGGTGGTGCCCATTGATTGACTGCAATACTGTACTCAGCATTTTTAACAAATTTAGGCATAAACCAGCTAATAGACAATAAGAATGTAGCAGATGAAAAAAATGCTGTTTTAAAAGCTGGCAAACTCCTCTTATATAAAAAATAAGCCAATGGCCAAAGAGGAATTATCCAAACCATGCTGAAATTTGAGAAAAAACCGAGCGAGGCTATTAAACCTAAAAAAATAGAGGTTTTCATAGAAAAATCATGGTTTTTTTTGATCAAGTAATACCAAAAAAGAGAATAAAAAACAGCTATCCCTAAAACTAAAGAATACATCCTATGCTGGAACGTGATATGAACAAAGTAAACATTTGTTAAAAATAGCGTTAAAAAAATGAATAAAAAAGATTTAGGAAGTTTGTTTTTAAAATAAAAAATAGAAAAAGATAATAAAACAAAAAGAATAACCACTTGAATTAATCGATAATAGAAGATTCCATGAATAATACCTAAAAAATGTGTCGGAATTTCCATTAACATATACCAAAACCCGGGATGACTTATGTCTGGTGAAAAGAAAAAATCACGGAAAGAATAAATATTATTGATATCTATTGATAATATCTCGTCCTCTATTGTGTCATGCTCTAAATGAGCAAAATATCTTGGCACAAACAAAAGGACCGCAAACAATGCAAAAAACAGAAATTGTCGGCATCTCTTACTAAACTTCTTTTTATTGATCATATTCGTTGAATAAATTATTTTTTAGGTAATCAAAAATTGTAAGAGCAATTGTATGATGTCCATCTGAATTAGGATGCCCATCAGGCAAAGTTTGCTTCTTATCAGAGAGATTCGGAACTAAAGAAGCAAATATAGTCATAGGATATCTAGATTTCCACTTATTTAAAATGTCTATCTCTGGAGAACTTAAATTGTCTTCTTCGTAAGTAAACACTAAAACTGTATTATTACTTGTAAACGCGTAAAAATCATCGAGACTATTGGTAATAATTTTGTCTACTTCCCCTTTATACTCATTTTCGATTTGTTGTTGTGCTTTTAGCCAACAGTTAACAACTCCTCTACTACTTGTGTCAGAATTCTGAGCCTGACAATCATCAATTATTGGCGCCATTAATTCAGACAATCGATTAAATCCAGAGCCACCTTCAAACCAAATAATTAAGTCTGGATTGTATTTCATACCAATATCTTTATATCTTTTAACTATGTAAGGAATATCAAAACCAGGCATTCCTAGATTTATGACCTCAAAATGCTTGATGTTAGAAATATTTAGCAAAGAGTTGTTCAGCATGCTCTCTAATTGCTCTGTCCAATTTTCATTTGTGTTAACAAAATGACCGTATGTAAAAGAATCCCCTAAAGTAACAATACGAAATGTATCTGTTGATTTTTCTAATTCATAATCAAAACGATCATGTAAACCATCAACATTGTAGTTATACTTCACTTGATAGCCAAGCCATTTTGGCTCATCTGTAGCAATAATATTCGGTTTTAATTCCCAATAATGCTTATACTCTGATTCTTTCGGGAAAATTAAATTTTCCTTTTTAATTATTGTGGCCTTATCTGGATCTTGAGTTTTATAAACAATTTTTTTTTGGTAAAAATTAAAAAGAAAAATAAAACCAATTATCAACTCTATTGCGATTACGGCAATTAAAATAATTTTCTTTTTTTTACTTGAACTCATTTGCGTAAGCTACATTAAATCAAAAAAGCATATAAATAAAAGCACCAACTGGAGAAACTTGGGCAAAAATAATCAGGGCTCCAAAAACTAAAAAAATCAAAACTGGAGGAATCAACCACCACTTTTTATTTTGCCACATAAAATCTAAGATTTCTTTCATTTTGCCTTTCTCATTGTCTTTTTACTCACCACAAACTGATCTATTACTAAATAATCTATATCGGTTTTCAACAAACAATCAACAGCCTCATTGGGACGACAAATAATTGGTTCGCCTCTGACATTGAATGATGTATTAATTAAAATTGGCACACCAGTTTTTTTGTAATATGCATTTAGCAAATCATAATACATCTTATTATCATTTGGGCGCAAGCTCTCTAAGCGACCGCTACCATCAACATGAACTACAGCTGGAACTATTTTTTTCTTGTTCGATAAAAATGGATAAACAGTTAACATCCAACGATTTGATGGTGATTGATCATTTTTAGTTTTTTGACTCATTTTAAAATAATCAGCAATTTGATCTTCAAAAATTACCGGAGCAAAAGGTCTAAAAAGTTCTCGATTTTTAACTCTGCTATTAATCACTTCTTGCATTTCTTTATCAGTAGCTGCCGCTAAAATACTACGATTCCCAAGAGCTCTTGGGCCCCATTCCATACGTCCCTGAAACCAACCAACAATTTTTCGATCAATTAGATAATCAGAAATTAAATTCAGTAAACTTTTCTTGGAAATGATTAATTGATAATCTATCAGATTATCTTTTTTATATTTTTTCAAACATTTTTCAATTTGTGACCAATTAAACTCAGGGCCAAGATATGGAGAAAAATTATTGCCTAAAGATTTTTTATCCAAACAATCAAATTTATTAGCAAAATACAAAGCAGCGCCCATAGCTCCGCCGGCATCACTTGGATCTGGTGGAATAAACAATTTTTTAAATGGCGTATTATCCAAAATCTTGCCATTAAGGACTGAATTAAGCGCCACTCCTCCAGCTAAACAAAGATTAGGATTTTTTTGTTTTTCGTAAACTTTGTTTAACAGGTTAAAAGTTAGCTCTTCTAACTTAAACTGCAGTGTTGCTGCTAAATTTTCATGAAATGACTTGATTTCAGACTCCTTAGTTCTTGATTGATTCTCAAAAAGCTCAATAAATTTAGAAGAATACATTCTGTCTCCATAGCCAAAAGAAAAATATTCCATGTTTAATGAATAGCTGCCATCTTTGTGAACTCGAACCAGTTTGGTAAATTTATTCAATAATTTTTGATCAACGTGACCGAAAGCCGCTAATCCCATGACTTTATATTCAGCGTCATTAGCTTCAAAACCTAGATATGTAGTAAAAGTGCTATAAAGAAGCCCAAGTGAATTTGGGAAATTAATTTGCTGATCAATTTTGATATTTTTGCCAAAACCACGCCCCACCGTTGTCGTAGCCCACTCTCCAACCCCATCTAGAGTAACAATGCTGGCGGAATCAAAGTTTGATAAATAATAGCTACTGGCAGCATGAGCGAAATGATGATCAACAAAAAAAACTTTTCCATAATAGTTGAGTTGCTTTTTAATAATTTCACGAAAACGCAAACGATGAGTCAACCACTGCCCCATATGTTTAATAAAATTTAGATAACTCTTTGGAAAATACTCTAAATGTTGTGTAAAAATTCTTTCTAATTTAATAATTGGTTTTTCATAAAAAATCACTGCATCTAGTTCATTTGCAGCAATGGCTGATTGACTCAAACAAAAATCAATTGCCTGAGAAGGAAAAGAATTGTCATGCTTAATTCTAGAAAATCTTTCTTCTGCTGCCGCAGCAATTATTTTGCCATCAACAATTAAGCAGGCGGCTGCATCATGATAATAACAAGATATACCAAGTATTTTCATTAAAACATCTTTTCTAGATTGTCACCTTCTTTAAAGTTTGTATAACTAGTTTTTTTATTATTTTTACTCTTCAATAACAAGAAATCCTTAGCAACAATTCTAGCAAAAATGGCAGTAAAACCTATACCAATAAAGTAAACAATCGACAATAAAATGAAATTAGAAAGAATTGTAAGCTTTTGTTTAATTATCTTCATAGATTGCCTTTTCTTTAAAAATAAAGTTAAAAAATAGAATATTGCCTACTTTTTCTTGGCCACTAGCACCTAGATGACGGACGCCTATTATCTTTTCTTGTTTCCAAAAATCAGATTGATCTAACATTTCCAATGAACTCATACTCTCATTTTTATACATAGAAATAAATCTTGAATTATTTTGCAAGATATTAGTCATTTCATTTTGAAACCTTAAAAAAGAATCATAAAGAACAAATCCTTGCTGTTCATCTAATTTAGCACAACCATTTGAATCAATGACCTCGCATTCTAATGGAGACATTGTTGTGACTAATTTAAAATTATATTTTTTCTCCAAAACTTTCATTTCATTAAGTAAAAAAGTAATTTTTTTATTATTGAAATCGAGTAATAAGTTCGGGTCACTTTCAATATGAAACCAATCAACTGAAGCGTCTTTCTTTAACTCACCAAAATAAAGTAAGAAGTCTCCTAAATTAGTATTTTTAACAATCGGCAATTTTTGATAAATCCAACCTGACCAGAAATAGAAATTTTTAAAAGATTTTTCCCTATGAAAAGAATCTCCTTCTAAGCTGTAAAGTGGCTTTTCCACATTATCAAACAAATCATTCCAATAAAATTGCCATATAACTAATTTTGGTCGTAAAAACTTAACAATATCAGTAAATCTGGCAAATTGTTGATCATTGCCAGTTCCATTAGTTGCAATTCTAATTAATCTGTAGCAATTGTGATTTTTGACAGAAAGTCTATCTACGAAATGCTCAGCATACGGCTTGCCTTCGTAGTCCCATGGCGAATCTGTAAATGAATCTCCTAGAACCACTATATTTTCACAGTTACCATAACTTTTATTTACGTAAATAACTTTTGAAGTTGAAAACTTCTCTAAAGGTTCTTCACATATAGAATCCTTGCAGTAAGATTTACCCCAATAAATATATCTCAAATCAAACTTATCGTTTATAGCAGCTTGCAAAATGAAATTTGGTTTGCAATCGCTACAAAAACGAGGGATAAAATGATTAATAATAATCATGCTTATCAGCAATGAAAAAATAATCATCAAAATAGCCATTACTCTCTTCATACCTCCTTATGTATACAACCTGACCGTCATATTTTCTAGTGAGAATAAATTAGTATTTAGTCATTTATTTATTGCTTTATAATTAATTAATATATGCACGAAAAAAACAATTTTATAAATAAAATATTCAGCCTTCAGCTCCCGCTAAAAGAACGTATTTTTATTTTTATGCGTTTTATTTCAGCTCCTTTTGTTGAAATAGAAAATTTAATACCACAAAAAGCGAACATTTTAGATATTGGTTGCGGTCACGGATTACTGGAACTAGTTTTAAAAAACAAAAATAATCAAAGACTTATAACAGGAATTGACCCAGATAAAAATAAAATAAAATTTGCTAAAAAGCTGGAACAAAGTTTAAATTTAAAAAATTTGAACTTTTACAACTGCTCTGTTTTTGATGTAAAAGAAATTAACAAATTTGACTACGTGATAATTTTTGATGTTGATTATCTTTTAGAAAATGAAGAAAAAACAAAATTTCTAAAAAAAATAAGAAAATTGCTAAATAAAAATGGAATATTGGTGATAAAAACTGTTATCAAAAAGAAAAGTATTGGATACTATCTTTCATATCTTCAAGAATTATTCACTGTCTATTTATTCAAAAAGACTTTCACAGGTAGTTCACAATTTCATTTTTTAACAATAGAAGAATATAAAAGAATCTTAAAAAATAATAACTATAAAGTAATTAAAGATGGCAAATTAAAAACAAAATTTTATCATCCACATTATTATTTTATAGCCAAGAAATAGTTGCCACTTTATTTTTCCTCCAAAAAAAATATTTCTTGATTATAATTTTTTTCTAAGAGTTTTGGTTGATAACCAGCCTGATTTAATGAATCGTAAAAATATTGGAATCTGTATCTTTCTATTGAAGTTTGATCTAAAACATAAATATGATCACAATATTTACTTTTATTTTGAAAATTTTCAAACGAATTGTTGATCATAATTACATTAGTTTTTTTACCTAAAAAATAATTAGCTGACAAATAGTTCCAATATGGGACAGTTATCAAACAGCTATTATCTAAAAACGCAAAATCATTAAAACTAGCTATCGGATGTTTAACATAGTCAAAACGAGCATAATTTTTAAATGGCTGATAATCTTGCATAAAATAGATTAAAAATTGGCTTAGCTGGAAAAAAACTAATATAAAAAGCATAATTTTAAAAATAGCTTTCTTTGAATAAGAAGAAAAAAAATCTGCTAGTAAAATATAAAAAACAACAATGAATGATAAGATTGCTCTAACATAAAAAAGTCTGTTATTGGCAAAGTAATTAACCAATAAAAAAAACATAAACATAATAAAAACACTCCAAGATATTAATTTCATATGGAAAAATTTTTTTGTTCAGAAATTATATAAATCATAAAGATTAATAAGGATAAATAAGGAAAGACTAAAAAATTCAACTTATTTATGTCTTGAACAGGAATTAATCCAAAAGAATTTAAAAGCAAGCTGATAGTGTTTTTGGCAGTGTGAGGAAGCAACCATCCATTATCTGATAAAGATTTTTGAATGTTCCCAAAGAAAATTGGGATAAACCAAGCTACACCTAATAAAAAAATAGAAATAAAAAAAAGAATCTTTTTGAAATCCTTATTTCCTTTCTTGTTAAGTAAATAAATTAATGGCCATAATGGAATTATCCATATCATGCTGTAATCGGTAAAAAAACCTAATATTGCGATAGTCGATAAAAATGTGACATTGCCATAGGATAATTTTCTTTTATTTTTTATTAATTCAAACCAAAATAACGAATAAATAATAGCCACGCCTATCAACATAGCAAACATTCTGTACTGGATAGATAGATGTACTAAATATATATTGCTTAAAAATAAAATAAAAAAAGCAAATAAAAATTGGGGTGTGAGCTTTTTTTTGAAATAAAAAAAAGAAAAAACTAAACAAAAGAATAAAATCAGAACCTGCATTGACCTGTATACAAAAATACTATTATCAAATCCTATTAGCAAAATAGGGGCCTTCATAAGAGCGTACCATAGACCAGGATGAACATAATCAGGAGCTTTTAATAACAGATCTTTTAAGTTAACATCTCTAGAAAACATAACTGACAAGAACTCATCCTCCATTGGGTCATGCATTCTGATTGCAAAATACTGTGGAATAAAAAAACTGCACAAAAAACAAAACAGATAAAAAAACAAGTTTTTTTCTAGTAATTTTCATGTATCGATTGATTATTAGAAATAAAATTTAAAAATAAAATATTGCCAGCTTTCTCTTGACCACTAGGCTCCAAGTGACGAGTGCCTATATTTTTTTCTAAAACAGAAAAATCAGATTGATTAAATATTTGCTCTTTTGTTAAGGAATCGCTATCAGACATGGAAACAAATTTAGAATTACGTTTTAAAATATCCACTAAACTAGTTTGTATTATAAAAGCGTCAGTATTGTCTAATTCATCTAAAATGCCACATCCCTCAGAAAAAACAAGCTCACACTCTAAGGGAGAAATTGTTGTAGCCAACTTGAAATCATATTTTTTTGCTAAAAATTTCATTCTATCTAAAAAATATATAATTTTGTTCTCGTTAGAATTTATTAATGAATCCAAATTTCCTTCAACTTCAGACTCATTTATAAAAAAATTATTATTTTTTTCTCCAAAATAAAGTAAAAAATTACCTAAATTAGTATTAACTAAAAATGGAAACTTTTGATTGAGCCATCCAGCCCAAAAGTAGGAATTTGCGTAGGATTTTTCTCTGTGAAAGTTGCCATTATTATCTAATTTATATAAAGGTCTATCAAAATTTTCATAAAAGTCATTCCAGCAAAATTGCCAAAAAACCATTTTGGGCTTAATAATGTCGATAATGTCTAAAAATCTAGCAAATTGTTGATCATTGTTAGTAGCACTAGTAGCTACCCTAACAAGCGAATAACATTTTTGATCTTTAGCTGCAAGATTAGATACAAAATATTCTGTATATGAATGATCATATTCGTTCCAAGGAGAATTTGTAAAAGAATCTCCTAAAAAAAGTATTTTTTCACAATTACCAAGATCTTCGTTATAAGATACAACTTTATTTGTTGAATACATTTCAGCAGAATTCTTACAATTAGTTTTACAATAAGAATTCCCCCAAAAAACATATTTTGGATCAAAAACTGCAGAATCAACCAGTATCTGGATAAACTGTGGTTTGTAATTTTTACAAAGATAAGGAATTAAAAAATTAAGTATAACTAAAGAAAATATTAAAGAGGCGATAAGAGAAGAAATAACTAAAAGAATTCTAAAAAAATTTATTTTGTTATTTATAGCACTAAACCAAGAAGATTTTGAGCTACCTTTAATTTCTTTTTCAATCCAAAGATAAGTTTCTTTCATGCCTTTTTTCAAAGAAATACTTGGCTGCCAATTTAAATATTTTTTAATCAAAGTATTATCACTACTTCTGCCACGTACACCTTTTGGGGCATCGGGATTATAGCGATGCTCCAGTTTTGTCTGAGCTATCCCTTCGATTAAATCTACAAGTTCATTAACAGTAACCAGCTCATTTGTGCCCAAATTAATTGGCTCTTTAATGTCACTGTGCATGATTAGATCGATACCTTTGACACAGTCATCAATGTACATGAAAGTTCTTGATTGCTTGCCATCTCCCCAAATTTCAATTTCTTTTTGTCCTGAAATTTTAGCTTCAATTACTTTGCGAATTAAGGCAGCGGGAGCTTTTTCTCTACCACCTTTGTACTCTCCAAATGGACCATAAACATTATGAAAGCGTGCAACTCTAGTTTCTAAGCCAAAATCCTCCATAAAATGGCGACACAAACGCTCAGAAAAGAGTTTCTCCCAACCATAACCATCTTCTGGCATAGCTGGATAAGCGTCTTCTTCTTTAAGACCAGCAATTTTAGCATTTGTTTGTTTATTAGCCGCATAAACACAGGCAGACGAAGAATAAAAGAATCTGTTAACCCCAGCTTCTTTAGAAGCCAGAAGCATGTGAGTATTAATCAAAACATTAAGCATGCATAAAGCTTTGTTGCTTTCTATAAAACCCATGCCACCCATATTTGCGGCCAAATTATAAACTTCATCCATGTTTTTGACCGCAGTCTTACAATTTCGCAAATCTTTCAGATCTAAACTCAAATTCTCTACTCCCATGCTCAATTGGTGCCAATCTTTAAGAGGCTTTATATCTACTGCACGAATTTTTCGATAACCTTGCTTTTGCAAATATTTAATTAAGTGCCCACCTATAAACCCACCAGCACCAGTCACTAAAACCTTAATTTCTTTTTTTGATAAACTCATAAATTCTTTCTAATTTACTTAGCCAACTATTTTGTATAGCAATTTCTCTTTGTACAGACTGTTTTTTGAAACGATGAGATTCCTTTAACAACTGATTTATATTCTTTTGCCACCGTTCTGAGTCAGCTCCCATTTTAACGAAATCACTAAAACGTTCAAGCTCATCAATTTGTGCACTAACAACAGGTTTACCAGCATAAAAATATTCAAAAACTTTCATCGGATATGAATAACGATTAAAATCAAAGGACGAATCGTAAGGAATCATGCATATATCAAACCTATCTAGTATAGAAAGAATTGCCTTCCTCGGTTGTTTCTCATAATAAAAACAATTTTTTTTCTGACATATTTTATTAAAAGAATCTCGATAAGAAGGATTTGCTGGTACATTATCTTCATGGTGCCAAGGACCAATAAAAACAAAATTCCATTGTCTATTATTTAGAACTAAATTCTCTATTAATTTGAAATCCAATCTTTCACTAATTTGGCCAATAAAACCAATAATTGGTTTCCCATCTGGTAAAATGAGAGCTGTTTTTTTATTATTTGCCGAAAAACTATCCAAATCAAAACCCTGTGGAACAATTTCTATTTTATTTTTAAGATTGATGTGTTCTCTCTTGATAAACTTCTCGTACTGCTTTAATAAAGTATGGGAAATAACAAAAATATGATCGGCTTTTGTCAGTAATTTTCTTTTAGCTTTGGTTAAAATAAATTCTGCTTGCTCGTTTTCAGAGGTGTGGAAATCAACAATGTCAAAAATAATTTGCCACCATGGCAAACTTAACTGAACAGCGGTAACAAGTTGTGGAAAAAACATCCATAAATAACAATCCTTAAAGTTTCTATGTTTTATTGACAAATAAACTTGCAAAGCAGAAAAATAGATTGCTCTATTAAGATCTTTTATAAAAACAAATCTTCTAAAAGGTAAGAAATCAATAGGTTTTAAATAATTAATTTTTTTCCCAAATATCAATGATCTTAGTACTTGAACTAGAGATTGAGAACTTGAGCAATCGATAATATAGACAAAATTGTTTTTGGCCAAAACTTTTTTTGTTTGCCATAAGAAATCACAAACTTGATCTTCATTTGATATATTTGGAATAATAATGACCGAGTTTTTAATCATTTCTTGTTTATAATAAGCTATAAAGCATGAAAACTGAAATATCTATTGCCATTATTACCAAAAATAGAAAAAAAGAGCTAGAAAATTGTTTAGATAGTATCGTCAAACAAACCTTAATCCCTAAAGTTATTATTATCGATAATGATGAAAAACTTTCTGCTAAACATATTATTAATAACAAAAAATATAAACAAATAAAAATTAATTACTATTATTCCAAAGGAAGTGTCCCTAAATGCAGAAACTTCGCTGTAAGAATGGCTAAAAACAAATATTTAGGCTTTGTGGATGATGATTGTATATTAGATAAAAAGTGGACAGAGAATGGTCTTAAATCAATCAAAAAAAATAAAACGGCTTATGTTTTGGGCAAAACACTACTCCTAAATCCACACAATATCTTTGCTTTGGCTCAATATTCTAGAGATGATTATTGGAAAAATTATAACTCCCAAATTTTTGACACTAAGAATGCTATCTTAAATCTCGATGTAATTAAAAAATCTAAGTTGCAATTTGATGAAAAATGTCAAAAAGAATTTTATGATAGCGCAGATTTTGATTTTGATTTTGCACTTAAAAAAGCTGGGCTTAAAGGATATTTTTGCAAAAGAATGACTTTACTACATAAAGAAACTACTAATTTCGATCGTTTTAAAAAAAGAGCCTACTGCCGAGGATATTTAGCCAAATATTTGGACAGAAAATGGAAATTAAATGATAAGCTAGTTGATTTAAGAAACAGATATTTTTATTTTTGGTTATTAAAGGCGATCAAAGATTCTTTTAAAGACTTTAAAAGATATAGTAAGCATATGGAATCGCCACTTTATAAAAAAATATTAGCAACCTTTGTAATTAAGCTGTTTGAGCGTTACTATGTCACTGGATATGTTTCAAATCAAGAAAATAGGTAAATACTACAAAAAATCAATCGTTCCAATGTTCCTCAATGAATTAAAGTCATTGAGGAAATCAAGTGATACAGAGGCGATAGTTGCTTCAATTGTATTTTTATTAGTAGCTCCTTTTATTCCAAATGTGAAATTATTTTTTGTTGCTTCTTTTGTACTCCTGGCATTTTTAGTGATGAAATATGGTTTTATAAAAGCGTTTATTTATACAATTTTGCCAGTGAGTTTAATACATATTGGGCAAACACATTATGTATCAGTCATTCCTCAATCAAAAATTATGTCTCCACGATATTTTGAAGACATTAGATTGGTTTTTACAGTAACACCCTCAATAATTATCTCATGTGCCAGTTTATTGTTAATACCATGGTTTTATAAAAATAAAATTTTTAAGGAAAAATTATTTGAACACGAGAAATTATTGATTGGATTGGCTGGTTGTGCAGTTTTATCAAGTTTCTATGGTAGTTTAATGCCAGGTTTGAGTTTATTTGCAGCTTTCTCACAATTTTCAATATTGATCTGGGCTTGGTATTTAATTAACTATTTAGGATTTGCCAAAAAAGATGAAAAAATAAAGGTTATATTTTCCATATTATTGATATTAGCCATAATGGTTTGTTACGAAGCTCTAATTGTCTTCGCCCAACAATTGATGGGCTCGCCACTTGGCATAAAAGTTGAACCCACACAATACGCCGCATCATTTGGTAGCGGAGCAGATGAAGGAAATGGTGGTTTTAGACCACTTGGTTTACAATTTCATCCTAATGGCATGGCTAATAACCAATTAATTTTAATGAGTAGCATTATTTTGCTCCTAAGTTTTTTAAAGAAGAAAATCATTTTAAAACCATTAATTAAAAAGTTCTTAGCCACAACCATTATTTTTTCAACAATGTCAATTATTCTTTCTCTGAGTCGTGCTGTTTATATTTCTTGTGTTGCAGGAATAATCATATATGTATTATATTTTCCAAAATCAATTAATTACGTACTTAAAACAATAAAGGAAATTAATAAAAAGATTAACACAAAAGTTAAAATTATTTTTATTTTATTATTACTTGCCTTCGTTATTAAATTTACAAATAGAATGTTAAATACTGTCTATTCCTTTGCTCAAAATGGCGGAGTAGAAACGAGAATCAAACAATACGTTGAAGCAGCTGAAGTTTTTAAGAGAAGCCCAATACTTGGCATAGGCGACTCAATGTTTATCCCAACTTCGTATCAGTTGTTTCCAAACGGAATAATGGTTTATTTTCCAGAGAATGTTCATAACGGATTTTTCCTCTTTCTCATTGAGAAAGGAAGCCTATCAGCAATAATGTATATTATTGCCTTTATATTAACTTACTCTGTAATTAAAAAATTAAAAATTAACAAGATCAATAAGATCATGATATACTCAGTTGCCGTTGCCAACTATACTATTATGTTCTTTCATCCAGAAAGAAATTTTTTAAGTTTATTAATCGTCTTTATACTAGTAGTGGTACATTATGAAAAATATTATTCAATCAATAAAAACTAAAAAAACATTTAAGTTAAATTTTTTTGCATTATTTCTAGTTGGTTTTTTAACAGTACTAACTTATCTTTTTCTAAGTAGAAAAACAACTCACTTGGACATTACTTTACGCTTATATAATCAAGATGTACCTGAATATTATTTAGGTAGCAATGCTCCCTATGTTTGGTATACAGAAAAAATAATTCCTGGTAAAGCTACTAAAAATCTGTTGGGCGAAAGTACGATAGAGATTGTCGATACATTTAGCTATCCAACGGCTTATGTAAACAATGAGGTTTATGTAACATTACGTGTAAAAGCAGTGCAAAATAAAGTTACTAAACAATATACTTATGAGGGAAGTCCCTTATTAATTAATGACATACGTTCCTTTAAAATCCAAGACTTGTTGTTAAATGGAGTTATTGTTGATTTGTCCAATCAACAATATGAAACCAAAAAATTCAAAATTTTAGTAACACTTAATAACAGAAGCTACAATTTTCAGAACAACAGTGATGTCATAGTCAAGGGAATAGAAAATTATATAGCTGATTTGGTTAAAGAGAATATGATTATCAAAGATAGTAAAGGTAATGAAATTGCAAAAATTCTCAAAGTTACAAAAAAACCTGGAGAAAAAGTTGTTTCATCAAGCACTGGGGTAAAGAGTTTCCAAGATCCTGAAAGAACGCAGGTTGTTATTGAAACAGAAGTTTTGACCGAAAAAATTGGTAATTCTTACTTTTATAAAAAAACCACTCCAATCCTCGCTGGCGAAGGAATCTGGCTATATTTGGATAATATTACTGTGACTGGAACAATTTTGTCTGTATTGCCGGAATAATCTTCATGTCTCGCTCATTATTACCAAAAATTTCCATCGTAACTCCCTCATATAATCAGGGCAATTTTTTGGAATCAACTCTTAAATCTGTCTTAGAACAAGATTATTCTAATTTCGAATATGTAGTAATAGATGGCGGTTCCAAAGACAATAGCTTAAAAATCATTAATAAGTATCAAAAAAAGTTAAAGCATTTTGAAAGTAAAAAGGATCGCGGACAGTCTCATGCCATAAATAAAGGCTTTAAAAAAACAGATGGTGAAATTATGGCCTGGATTAATAGTGACGACATGTTGAGACCAGGAACTTTAAGGCTTGTCGCAAGCATATTCGCAAATTTTCCAGAAATAGAATGGCTAACTAGCCTACCCTCCACAATGAATGCAGATGGCATGCAGATTTATTTGGCCCAACCTCCACTTTACATCAGAAGCTTTATAAAAAAAGGTTGGTACACCAAAAAATTTATGGGATTTATCATGCAAGAAGGTACTTTTTGGCGTCGCTCCCTATGGGAAAAATCCGGAGGAAAACTAGCTGAAGTACCTTACTCTATGGATATGAAATTGTGGCAATCATTTGCACAATATAGCCAGCTATATTGTGTACAAGCCTGTCTCGCTTCATATCGCTTAAACCCGAATAGAAAAAATAATGACAATCACAAAAAGTATTACCATGAAATGAAAGCATTAGTTCCAGAGAAAATAAGCCTTATTGGTAAAATTATATGGAGACAAATTGCAAAACTTGCTAATCACAGTAAATTATTTCCTGCAATTTATTTCGATCAAAAAAGATTGACTTGGTGCTTTAGGAAAAATCTATTTAATGTAAAAACTTTCAAGTTGCTTAGCGACACTCTTCCAAGAAAGTTTTAGCCCTACTTTTCTTGCATTTTGACCTAATTTATCCATGACTTTTGGATTATCTAGCAAGTCGCTAATTCCTTTAGCAAACAGACTTGGTTTTTCTGGTACTAAAACACCTATTTCTTCTTTTTCAAGGATTTTTTTAACTTCACCAGTTGGATTGGCGACAATTGGCCTCCCAGATGCTAAATAATCGCCTAATTTATTAGGGAACTTACCGAGATTAATTTCTTTTTTAGCGAACGGTAATAGCATGATGTCAGCGGCGGCCAGATACCACACAAGCATTTCTCTAGAAACAACCCCTTGGTTAATAACTTTCTTTTGTTTATAAAATAGTGGCAATTTTGGACCCAAAAGCATTAATGAAACATCTTTTCTGATTTTTTTAAGCTCATTAAAAGTTTTGAATAATAGCTCATCATCATAAGTGCCAACATATAAATAAACTAGAAATTTTTCTTTTATAGATAAAGATAGTCTTTTTCTGGCTTCAAGTTTTGAGAGCGGTTTAATAAAATCTATATTGGCACCGACAGGTAAAAAATATACGTTTTTTTTCGATTTTCTAATTAAAATTGCCTTTCTAATTAAATCGTCACTAATTGCGGTAACGGCAAATGGCAATTTAATAAAAAGTCGCTCAGTATAATGATCAATGTTAGACGTTAAAAAACGAAATGGCCCATAGCGACGATCAGCTATGCCACCTTTACCCCATAAATCAGCCCAATCTAAAAACCATTTGGTTTTATTAGAAAATATATATTTAAAAAACGCCGGCCAGGTGGCAGCAGGACGATGATTAAAACTATGGATCACAGAGCATTTAGAAAATAAAATTGCTATTGTTCTAAAAAATATATCAAAAGGATCGTAACCACCCTTTCTGAATCTATATGGAAAAAGACCAATAGACTCAATTACTTTTACTCCATTTTCATAACTTATTTTTGGAAAAAGAGTGCGCTGTTTAGCACTTGTCCAAAGCGTAACCTCATGTCCAAGTTTTACTAATCCTTCTGCAAGAGATAGCGACCTTAAATAGCTGCCACCTATTTCCTTAGCTTCATAAGTAGAAAAAATTATGTTCATTTAAACCTTTTCTGAATTATCTTACGCCACAAAACAAAAACCAAGTAATGAGGAATTGTAACTAAATAGCGTCGCCACAAGCGACTTGGCTCTGAAAACAAACGAAACAACCATTCTAAACTGAAACGTTGCATTAAAAATGGAGCTTGTTTTTTCTGACCAGTTAAAAAATCAAAGGCTGCGCCAACACAAAAAATTTTAATTCCCCTTGAATGTTTTTTTAAATAAGTTGCCAATTCTACTTGTTTCGGAGAACCAATTCCCAACCAAATAAAGCTTGCTTTACTTTTTAAGATTTTTTGGAGCATTTTTCTCTCTCCTTCTTGACTAATATCTTTTGGTAAAAAATTAAGTTCAGCATTAATCTTTGGGTAAGATTCATTCAGGATTTTAGTTAATTTATCATAGGTTTCTGAATTGGGAGATAAAAAATAATGCTTTCGTTTAGGTTTGGTAACTAACTTTTGTTCTTTGTTTAAAACTGCTTTTAGTAAATCAGGACCATATACCCTGTCTATCTTTTTTTTATATTTTAAACGAAAAAAATAAGTTAAAAACATGCTATCACAAGTACAATAATCCACATTTTTATATGGATTTGTGATTGATTTTGAATTCCAACTCATGGCCAAATCATTAAGAGAACACGGCAAAATAATGAGAGATTCACTATTCGATTGCAATTCTTTAGATAGAAAATCAATCGCTCGTGAGAACAGAGCAATTAGAAAAACTTTTCCTTCTAAATAAACAAACATACTTTTCAAGTATCTGATATTTAACCACTGTGTGCTCTAAGTGTATAGCTTAATTTGAGCAATTCATTGTGCATTAAAAAAGACTATTTAATTGCCATTATTAATGAGGTCATGTATCATGATAACTACAAAAATAAAATCCAATATGGATACCGCTTTTATCTTGAAACTACTAAAACAAGATATAAAAACAGACTTTAAAACAGAAGTTTTAAAGTCAATTATGCAATTCTTCAATTCTCACAATAATCTTGTTAAACTTAAATTTAAAAGTGACGATCTTAATCGTTTTTATAAAATAAAATATTCCAGCAAATATGATTCAAAAGAAAACATGTTGGATTGTTTCTGTGTAAATGTTGAGCAAGCTATTAATATATATCATCTACTTTCTCAAACAATTTTATTGAATATTCCTGGAGATGTGGTTGAACTTGGATGTTACGAAGGAATTACTTCTATTTTAATGCAGCAAACCTTAGAACAATTTGGTTCTACAAAGAAACTTCACGTGTATGATTCATTTGAAGGATTGCCTAAAAAATCAAGGCAGGATGGTAAAAGCAATTTTTATGCTGGTGGTCTTAAAACACAAAAAGAAAATCTGATATTAAATTTTAAGAAACACAAAACGAAACTGCCAGCAATTCACGTTGGATGGTTCTCAGATGTATTACAAAAAGACTTGCCAAATAAAATAAGTTTTGCTCATCTCGATGGAGATTTTTATTCTTCTATCTTAGACTCACTAACCTACGTCTACCCCAGATTATCTAAAAGAGCCGTAGTGGTAATAGATGATTACTGTGATCCAAAGATACTCAATGTAAATAATATTTTACCTGGAGTTAAGCGCGCCTGCGATGAATTTTTTAAAGATAAAGAAGAAAAAGTCAGCGTGCTTGTCGCAGATTGTGAATCGCACGGATATTTTAGAAAGCTTTGATGTTTGATGAGAGTTCATTTTCGATACTATCAACCATCCGATCCCAATTATAATATCGCATAGTATCTTTTCTGGCTTCTAAACCTAACTTTTTACCAAATTTTTTATTATTTTTTATAAACAATATTTTCTTAATAATATCGTTCACACTATTATCAGTTAGCAACCCATTTTTGTTATTTTTTATTATTTCCGATATTTGACCCAAATCTGAAGCGATGATTGGCAACCCCATTGACATAGAGTCAAACAATTTCATAGGCGAATTATAAAAATGCGAAGTAAACTGTGGATTGTAGAGTATTAAAGACAAATCAGCTGATTTTAAATAGCTTGGTATAGCTGAATAAGGAACCGTTTTCAACCACATAATATTGTCTAGTATTGGAGCATCAATCCAATTATCACCTCCTATTACAATAAAAAGAATATCTGGATCAATATTTTTTATCTTTTTTGCAACCTTAGCAATAATATCTAGGCCTTGCCACGAAATTTTTCCACCGCCTGCCCAAACAACTTTATATTTTGAACGCATTGCAGATAGTGCACTATCTGAAGTTTTTTGAGGATCAAATAATTTTGTATCTGCGCCATTTGGGACGACAACGGTACGCTCCAGCAAAAGTTCCTTTTTTGCAAACGCTTCAACTTCATTCGAGACGCATATTCCAACATCTACAAAGCGTGATAGCTGTTTTCTATAAAAACAATCAGATTTATACTTTTTCATGTCATAACTAGGGATAATAGTTGACTCTTTGATTGGGGCGTTGATCAACCAAATAACAGGTATTTTTTTACGCTTGAGCAATGGAAGCATGGTAAACTTCTCACTATAAAAATCGAAAACTCCATCAATGATAATAAAAAGAGCATCGATTTTCTGAACAAAAGAATAGCCATCCTTTTTCCCACTATAAGCGTGGATTGCTCCTGGAAATGGGCATCTATTAGAAGTAAAAATTTTGTGATGTTTTTGAAGTCTGGAAAAAATTTGCCAACTTTGTATTGACCAGCAGTTGTTTAAAGGCCAATCGTCGTTGTGAATAAAACCTACATTCATATTGCTTTGCTTTCTATAAATTATACCATCTGTTATGATGTTGGAAATAAATGAAGATGAAAATGAAACCTCGATATTTTTGGATGTTTTTATTGGTTTTAATAGCCATATTTTGTTGCACATATTTACTCACTAAAAAAAGCCATAACCAAAATAAATGGCAATTTTTTATAAAGAACCAAGTTGGAGCTAAGTCCGCTTTAAATGTTGGCCGCAACTTGTCTTTTGATGAAAAGAGAGTTTACTTTTGTGATGGATTAGGACTTATTCATGCCTTAAATAAAAAAACAGGAGAAATAGATTGGCTCAGTCAATTAAGTGATCACACACCTTTTGAGATCACTCAGGATCAAGAAGCTCTTTTTGTCTCTAATTTTAACAGCCATATCTATAAAATAGACAAACAAAATGGCTACATTTTATGGAGTTTTTCTATCCCTAATCAGTTCTGGCCAGATACAGAGGTTGTTTTTGATGATAATGATCAATATGTATTTTTCGCTG
This sequence comes from uncultured Pseudomonadales bacterium, assembly GCA_964511345.1. GTDB lineage: Bacteria > Patescibacteriota > Microgenomatia > UBA1400 > PJMF01 > UBA1364. The sequence goes on from CAZEEV010000002.1 coordinate 36,764, forward strand.
ACCGCGGAGGATTTTTGTATGCTTTGGATAAAAAAACTGGCCAAGAAATGTGGAAAAGAGAACTTGGCACAATTGATAATACTAAAGCTTTTAAGGAAGGATCAATTCACTTTGGATTTCTAAAACAGAATGATGAAAATATCATAGTTGACCACTTTCCAAACAAAAAAAGGTATTCAATAGATAAACAAACTGGAGATATATTGAAAGAAGAAATTATACAACCAGTGATTGAACTTGGAAAAGAAAAAACTAGCTTACAATTTTCACCTTACAATTTAACAATTCAAAAAAATGTTGCCAAACAACCGCAACTGAACTTATTTGATCAACAAGAGAATTTGCTTTGGTCCTATCAGACAGAACAACAAACTAATATCAAAGAAATTTATCAAAATGAGGACAGGGTTTATTTTTTAGATATTAATAATCAGTTGCTTTCCTCAATTAAAATTGGTAATGAAGATCCAACAAAGCCACAATTTAAAAAAATTAATTTTAAGATTAAAGAAGATCCATACATTGCTTATGTCGTAAAGTCAGGTTGGCAACAAAAAATTAAAAATACCTGGCTCTTTTTAAGATACTTTAGCCAAAATATCCAACAAGTTGCTCAATTTGAACTCAAGACTGAAGAAAAAGATTCATATCTAGAGCTCAGCTTAATCCACCAACAAAATTTTTATAAAAATGTCTTTACTGATGTTGAAATAGAAACCACCTTTATCAATCAGTACGATAAAGATGAAAAATTTAGGGTTAAAGGATTTTACTATGACTATAATTTGTGGAAAGTTAGAGCGAGACTAACAAGAGGAGTATGGAAATGGGAAATCAAGATAAAAACACCATTCCTTACAAAGAAGCAAAGTGGTGTTGTTGAAATAAAAAATGATTCCGAAAAAAGTTTAAAAATAAAAGATAAAAATCTTGTAACTAATAACGATGAGCTATTCTTTCCTATCGGGATACAAGATGCAATCGTGGACAACAATGCAGATGGCAATTGCCTCAACCAAATGAATGTTAAAGCCGTAACACTTCCAAGTGGTCAAACAGATCATAGTTATTTAAATTTTCCAGATTATTTAGATCTATACCAAAAAGAAGCTCCCATCAATCTCTTTCGCTATGGACCAGATAATTGGTCACCAAAAATTTGGGTTAATTTAGCAAGCACTAAAACCTTTACCATGAGTATTAACGGCAACTTTCAGGGCGATACTATTATTGATGAAGCTAAGAAAAGAAATATGAAATTAATGATGAGCGTATTTAGCTTCAGTCCTCCTTACTCTAGTAAGGAAGCCATTTCTAAAAAAAGCAACCGAAAGATAATTATTAAATATTTAGATTACGTAATAGCTCGCTATGCCAGTAATATAGATATTTGGGAATTATCTAATGAGGCTTTCCCATCTATAGAATGGCAAAATTTCATCAGCGATTATCTGGCAAAAAATGATCCTTATAAACATCCGATTACTACTAATTTTGAAAATACAAAATTAAATAACTCAAATCTATTATCAATCCATATTTATGCTCATCCAAAGAATAACTTTGACTTACTGGATTATATTAATAAAAATTTTAAAAAACCCATCACAGAAGATTGGCAAGGAGCGATGATGGTCAGTGAGCTCGGTTTTAGTGACTCTAATTTTTCCGCTGTTTCAGCAAATTTCATGAGAAAAATCATGTGGATACTTGCCTTTAAACAAACAGGCATAGTTTACTGGAATTTTGGTGACGTTATTTTACAAAACAATAAAACTCCTAATATATATATTGGCTTAAAAGAGTATCACTTAAATGAATTGCAAAAATTTTTGTCTGGTTTACAAATACCATCAACAAGCAAATTTGAAATTATTAGCAACAATAGGTTGGCTGTTTACCAACTTGAAAACAAAAATACTAAATTATTTTATTTAATAAATATGATAAATGAAATGACTATGAACTTTGATTTACCAATTTCAGTTGATGAAAACTCTCTGGTGCAAATGGTAGATCCAAAAAGCAATACCACCTTGAAAGAAATGTTTGTAAATCAAAAAACAAAGACAATACAGTTGCCGAGATTCTATGACGATTTGGCAATCAAAATCATTAAGATTTAATATTTATAGTAATTAAGCGGTTTAAAACAAAAAATAAAAATGGATAGTAAATTTGATCTTACAGTTGGTATATGCACAAGAAATAGACAAGATAAATGTCTTAGTCTGTTGGAATCTCTAGAAAAAAACGAAAAGATTATTGGCAATATCGCTATTGTTGTAGTTGAAGATACATCGGATAATCAACATTTTTCTCAACAATCCATACAAAAAATATTCAAAAGTAGTAATCAAGTAAAAATAATCTATAAAAACGTTAAATATCAAAATGTATCTAAATCTAGAAACCTCATTTTAAAAACCGCTAATAGCAAATTTCTTATTTTTATAGATGATGACGTTTGTTTAGCAAAAAATTCAATCTTAGAAACAATTAATATTCTAAAACAAAACGAAAAGAATGCTGTTGTTATTGGTTTATTAAAACCAAAAATAAAAAATTTAGTTTCGATTGCTGATTCAGTTTATTACAATCGAGAAAGATTCTTATTGAAAAGAAAAGAGCTTGAAATGGCTCCTTTTTCGTTTGTAGGAATTAATTTGTATTTAATTAAAAAGCATCAAATAAAATTTGATGAAAAATTTAATAAACCAGCTGGAGAGGATATCGACTTCTGCCTTCAAGTTATTAAAAGAAAATTAAAAATCCTTTTTGATTCGAATATTGTTAATTATCATTTTTTTGACACCGACTTATCAAGTTTACTCAGAAAAAAACAAGGATATGGGAAATATATCTTCCAATTATGCAAAAAGCATCCTCAATATATTCATCTTTCCTACTACGTTTCAACAAATAGGATATGGAAAATGCTCCCATTCTTAGGTATTTTTATTAGATCTTTGGAAACACTTTCTTACAGTAGGAAAATTAAAATGCCGTTAATATCTAGAGTGATTTTGTTTGTAACTGAATATGTAGTTAACAAAGCCACTTATGATTATTTTTCTGCCTCAACAAATAAACTCAAATTTTGTCGATCATAAGAGTCAAGCTTTTTATCAAATTTTCTTTGTTTAATTTTTTTAAAACCATTCTTTAACAAAAGAGAATTTAATAAATCATAGGTATAAACAAATTTATGATCTCCTCCTTGGTAGATTAGCCAATTGAGTAGTAATGACTTTTTGAGTCCCTTATCTTTTTGTTTAAATTCAACACCAAACCTAGATAAATCTTTACAATAAAGATCAATAATTTTTGATTCTTTTGGATTAAGTAGTGCTTTCATTAACTCTTCGTAATGTGGAACACTAAAAAGAAGTACTCCACCTTTTTTCAAAATTCTGTGGCTTTCTTTAAAGATATTTTCTAACTCCCAGGCTTCAAAGTGTTCGAAAACATGCTCTGAAAAAATTAAGCTAACAGAGTTACTTTTATAAGGTAGAGTTCTTCTTAAATCCAAAACTCTATCTGTGGCTGGAGTCTTCTTTATATCTACGTTTGTAAAGTTATTAAGTCTAATATCTCCACAGCCAAAATGAATCTTATCAGGATTCTCTCCAAGTAATCTGATCATGTAAAAGTTAAATTTATGTTTAATCAAAATCAAGAACTCAGAATAAATTCGGAGTAAGTTTCTTTTTAAGAAAAAAAGTAAAAGTTTCATAATTAATTAAAATATAATTTACTAATAGCTTTGAGGCTAAATTTTTCTACTATTGTCTTCGTTGCTGACTTACCGATTTCATTTAAAACTTTATCATTATAATTAAAAATCAGTTTAAGTACTCTATTGAGATCATTTGAATCAGCTTCAATTAAAAAACCATTTTTACCATCAGTAATAATTTCTCGTCCTCCACCATTTTTGCTTGCAATAGTGACAAAACCCATTGCCATAGCCTCTATCGTGGTGAAGCCAAAAGGCTCATATCTAGCTGGGAAAATAGCAATTCCTTTGATTTTTTTGAGTAAAACTATTAAATCTTCCAAATTTTGTATCTCTTCGTAGAAATGAATTCTTTTTATAACTTTTTGGTCAAAATTTTTTAAATTTAATAAACTATCAATCGTTACTAATTCATTGTTATCTGGAAAATCTTTCATTTTTTTTCCAATGATATGCAATTTTAAATTTGGATCTTTTACCGCCAAGTCTATAAAAGAATCGAGCAAAACATCAACTCCTTTTCTGTATTCTACTCTTCCAAAATATACTAAGTTGTTTTTGTTTATTTTTTCTTTATTAAGATAAAGAGTGTGGTCGATAAAGTTATGAATAACTTTTGATTTATTTCTCAGATAGCTATGTTTTAACAGATGCTTGCGCTTAACGTTATAACTGCAATAAATTATTTCATCAGCAACATATCTGAGGTAATAATTTTCTATTGCTATCGCCAATTTCAAATCAAAATTTTCTGGCTGATTGAAATTAGTTATTTTTACAGAACCCTGAAAAGGACTAACTATTTTAGTTCTAGGATAAAAAGCATGAATTAAGATAGCTGAAGAGTGATAGGAAGGAGAAAATATTAAATCAAAGTTTACTTTTCTTGCTAATTTTCTAAAAACAAAAAAAGATAATAAATTAAAATCCAAAATTAAAACTGATCTTGGAAAAAATCTTTTAAAAAAATTTATCAAAAGATAATAAAAATGATTAATAATTCTATTAAAAGGAGCTCGCCTTAGATAATGAATTTTATAATTGTTTTTTTGCTTTAACTTTTTACTACCATAAGTAATAACGTGAACATTATGACCATTTGCAACTAATAAATTGGTTAGATTTTCATTAAATCTAGCAACACCTCCCCAATTTGTCTGTGGCGGAAATTCTGGAGATACGATTGCAATGTTCATTTATCCCTCAATTGTTTAGAAAAATACATTTTTGAATACCTGTAATCAGCAAGCATCGAAATTACTGTATCAGATAACGATCCAATACCAACATCTATTGGCATATATCTATGAATAAAAGACAAAAGCCTGGGATCAAAATTTTGAAACTGGGGGGTAATTACAACATCCTGGCCGAGACAGCCAATCGAATGATCTCGCATAATCTCAATTTTCATTCCAGCCAAAGCTACTGGTAAAATCATATGAGAACCGAGTGTTCCAATTATTAATTTACTTTTAGAATAAAGTTTGCACATTTCTTTATCTTTACTTTGACTAAAATGAGCTATCCTAGAATCATTGATCCATGATGGAAACTTTATTTGTTTTCCTATACCAACAAGCAAAAACTTAGCATTTGGGAATGCTTTTTTTATTTTAGAAAAAAGCAAAATAATTTTTATAGCCTGAACCAAAAAAGAGAAATTTTTAAGGGCATTAAATGCCAAAAATTTATCAAGAATTTTGCTTGATAGCCATGGTCGATCCTCTCGCCAATAAAAACTAATTACCAATTCTTCACTTTCTAAATTATGTGGCTCACATTTAACATAATCTGGAACATTAACATTTCGAGGATGACAATTAGTTTTATTAAGATAAAAAGAACTAAACCTATTAAGCTGTTGATTAATCTTCTTTTCTAATTTCAAATAATATTCTTGAGCTTCTCTAATCGGAATATTAACTATCCAAGTTTCAGCAACATAATCTGGAATTAACCATTCGATACTTTGAGGAGCTATGACAATTAAATAATTATTTACATCATTTTTATATTGATCACAATTGAACAATTTTAATAAACAATGACCATATAAAAAATCAATGCAATTAATGATAATTACTTTTTTGTTTTTATAACTAACTGCTATTTTTTTAGTTACTTTTAAAGCTATATCTTTTGAATTTGGATTTTTTAGTGATTCCAAAAGTGGCTGACCAAACCATTTTTGAGAGTGATTTTCTGGACCAAATAATTTCCAATTAGTGGTGTCTACGCCAAAAGGATAATATCTCGCATGCCCAATAATTAAATCTTGTACAAAATCAATATTACAAGCATCGCAATGTCCAGATACACAAACATGAATTCCTGTCCAAATAGGTTTTTGATCACTTAATATTTTCGAACAATATGGACAAAAAACCTTTTGATTAATAAATGGTTTGAGTTGAATAGTATTAATAGGCAATTTATGATTCATTTTGGTCTAAATAAATTTCTAGATATAGCTAATTTGACAGCATCTTTTTGGAATCTTTCTTTTACTTCTCCAGCATAATGTAAATAAGTTATGTCTTTTAATTTTTCTGGCTGATATTGCCAATATAACCATAAATTCAAATATTTGTTAGCTGACAGAATTTTGCTTTTAATTTTATCGAACAAAATAATTAGAGCGTCTTCTTCCACTATAAAATGCCTGGCAAATTCTACTTGGACAGCTAATTTAAAGACTTTATCCAAAAATGCTAAATCTATGCATTCTTTATTAGGAAAACCGATCATTCCGCAACTCATATATATGTGTGAGCTGGTGGCAGAAAAGATTTTTCTAAGTAAGCGTCTAACGACCATAGCTAGGTCATCATTTGTCCTCGTTTTTTCTTTCCACTCATGGACAGAATAGAGACCAAGATTTTTTTTAGAATAAAGCCAGTCAAGGACTTCTTTTGGTTTTTTATAAAATAAAACATCAGAATCGAAATTGATAAATCGATCGAAAGGGTTGAGAAGAAAAGCATCGAATTTATTTCTCACCATATTCTTAGAATAGTTCTGAGAAAATCTATATTCTGTAAAAGACGGATAATTCTTTAAAAGCTTTTTCATTTTTGTATCACACCATTTTTTAGATGGAATTATGACTGTAAAAAATTTAGACAACTTTTTTTTATCAGCCTCTGTCAAAGACCCATCACTAACAATAAATATTGGGAATGGTCGGTTTGCACTATAAAAAAATGAGCTAATAGAATAAATAAACATGTCAACATATCGATGGCATAATAAAGCAGTAATGCCAATCGAATTATCTACAGGAGATTCTGTCTTTTGACTAGGAAGGAAATTTACCAAAAATTTAAATATAAATTCTTTAATTTGTCTCTTTAAAATAAAGTGCTTAGGCATTTTTAAATCCTATTATTTTATCGCAACTCTTTTCTAAATAATCCAACCACTGGCTAACCATTATTATGGTGACATTATTCTTAAACATTTCTTTCATAGCCTCATTAGACCTTTTCTTAAAGTCATCATCGCCTGTATTCATTACCTCATCTAAAAGCAATATGTCTGGTTCTGCATGAATGGCTACACTGAAACCTAAACGCAACTTCATACCACTGGAATATGTATATAAAGGAGCGGTGATAAAATTACCAAGTCCAGCAAATTCTACAATCTTTTTAAACTTATGCTCGATTTCTTTTCTAGACATTCCAATAATCAAACCATTTAAAAATACATTTTCTTGACCAGTCAAGTCAGGGTGAAAACCAGCCTCTAAATCAATAAGAGAGATGATACGACCCTTAGTTTTAACTGTGCCTTCAGTTGGAGAACTAATACCAGCAATAATTTTAAGGAGAGTGGTCTTACCAGCTCCGTTACGTCCATAGAAACCAATTTTTTCTCCTCTGTGAATTTGTAGAATAATATTTCTAAGAGCCCAATACTCTTCATTCTTTTGAAAATGTAAGACTCTATTTACGTCTTCTGCTAAAGTTGGTTTTTCGTGGTGAACAATATATTTTTTACCAACATGTTTCAGGTCAATCACCACTTCCTCATTTAATCTTTTCTTTTGTAGGACTTTTTCTTCTAGAATTGTCATTCTTATAACCAATCATCAAAATTTTTATTTTGTTGCTTGAAAATTTTTAACCCCAAATGAAAAATGTAAAAAACTATTAATAAACTTACCCAACTAAACTCAACTAATGTGAATGGCAATCTCATTAATGCAAAATGAAACATTTCAATAATTAAAGTCATCGGATTCAAATAGAAAAATGGCCTTAATAACTGTGGTAATAAATCAAGAGCGTAAATTACAGGAGTAGCGTAAAACCAAAGCATAACTGCCAATTGCACTATAAAATTTACATCACGAAAACGTACGTTCAGAGAAGAAGCCAATAAAGATAGTCCTGAAGTAAATAATAAGAGCAATAAAACCGCTGGAATCAGCCATAACATTCTACCTAAATAGAAAAATAATTGAATAAAACCGTAACCTTCCAAAATCATTTTGTCACCAATCAATAAAATAACCAACATTAGTAAAGCTACTAAAAAATGAAATAAATTAGATAAAATAATTGATAAAACAATTGATTCTCTAGGAAACTTAGCTTTTTTTATTAAATTCCTCTCATAGAAAAAAGCTGGTGTGGTTTTAGTCAAACTTTGCGCAAAAAAATTCCACGGCAAAAGACCAGCAAATAAAAATAGGAAGTAATTATCAACGCGAACCGGTACAAAAAATTGAAAAACAAAACCCATAACAAGCATCTGTAACAAAGGATTGATAATAATCCATAAAAACCCAAGCGTCGCATTTTTGTAGCGAGCTTTTATTTCTTTTTGCGTCATCACCACTAAAAAGTCTATCCAATGCCTCTGTTTTTTATTTAATTTAAAAAAATGTCCCATCAAGCCATCAAGATACCACATTAATACCCTCTTGCAAAGATAAACAAAAATAGGATATTCTTATAAACGTCAGCATTTTTATTTGCTGCTTGGCTGCCAATGTACAATCCTAGAGACTTTATTCCAACAAAATACAAGAAAAATATTGATAAGGTCAGTAGTTCTTCTGATGATGAAAAACCAAGTGAGTCAATTATCGACTCTCCATGGAGTGATTTAGCTAAAGAACCACAAACTCCAGAGTATCGCAGTAACATCACTCTTAGTGAAAATGGTATTAAAAACGAATTAAATGCCTCAAGTAAACTTGAAGAATTAAAAGAAATCAGCCAAGAAGAACAGACTCCATCTAGTTTAAATTTAAAAAATAAATCTAGTAATAAGAAAAAACTAACCGGTCTTTTAATGGTTTTCTTTTTGGTTATCGGTGGTTTTGCTAGTTACATGCTTAGTCAACAAAATCAAGATAATCGCCAACAGGCTAGCACTGGTAGTGAGGATCCATATCCAACCGATAATAGTTGTGGAACAAACATGACAAGATGGTCTGATGGATATTGCAGGTGGGATAATTGTAGGGCAACATCTAACGGTAAAATACTCTGTGGCTACATTACCGATCAAGATGCCTGTACAGAACAGTCTATGGGTGGAGATTGGTGCGATAATCCAAATACTAGCCGCGTAGAAAATTGTGAAGAATCAGGCTTAATGCGCTGTCAATGCAGTGCTGGTTGGTGGGTAATTGGTAAAGCCCCTAGTTGTAGTGAGTTATGTGGCGATGCCAACGCAGACTGTGATGATTGTCCTACCCCAACTCCTCCACCTGGTGGTGGAGGTGGCAGTGGCGAACCAACTCCAACTCCTACTCCTCCAGCTGAGCTTTTGGCTTGTGGGACAACTGGTTGCACACAAAATGACGATTGCCAAAATGGCTTAACTTGCCAATCAGTAACAGTGAATTCTCAATCAACTGGTATTTGTGCTAAAGGAGAAAATCAGCTTTTCTGTGCTGCTAACCCTACTACAGATAACTGCTGTATTAGTCAAGCTATGCCAGTTTGTGCCAGTATTGAAATGCTTGATGCAAGCAACAATTTAATGACTGGCGATGCTGATAAAAACCTAAAGGTTGGAGATGAAGTACGTTTCCGTTGTAATGCTGTTGGCAACCAAGATGTTGATTTTGATTATCAATTCAGAATTTGGGATAAATCTACCACTACATGGGTAGACATTACCGATAGCAGCGGAACTGTAGCAAAGAATATTTCCGATACATATAAAATTAATAATTTCAGTAAGCACGTCGTCCAAGGTCGCATTTGCTGGGGAACCGAATGCCAAGTCTGGGAAATAGTCGAAGGAGCACCAACGACAAAAGGAGAACCACTACCGCTAATTAATGACGTTAGATCGCTAAACTGTTTTGAGGAAAATGCTATTCCATGCGCAGATGGTTACATTTGTTCTGCCACTCCAGCAGGTGGCTGTCCTTCATCAGTAACAGTGAATGGCGAAGAGCTTGTGAGCGCCTGCGCCAGAACACCATCTTGCATGAAAGCAGAAGGAATCGAATGCGAGACAGTTAAAGATTGTTTTGATGGGTATAGCTGTCAAGAAGGATTTTGTACAAAACAATGAATATAGATCAACATCAAACACCAACCACTTATTTAAAATCCAAAGATGGGCATAGTTCTGGTGTAATGAAAAAAACAAGTAACTTTAAAGCAATTCTAATGGCTCTTGGTTTGCTAGTGTTTATTGGTGGAACAGTCAGCGTTTTTCTCATCAGTCAAAAACAAGACACCACTCCAGTAGCTCCAAATGCTCCACAATCACAACCGGCCGCTTATATTGAAAAAACACAAACCTGTACCCTAGAGTTTGAAGTAACAGAACCTGAAGAAGAAAAAGTTTCTTGTGGTAATAGTGGATGCACTAATACTGACGACTGTGTCAGTGGTTATGTTTGCGTTTCTACTTCAGCCACAGATGATGACGGCAATATTATGAAGTATTGTGCTGACGAGGATTATTTAGACGCATGTGTTAATAATCCAAATCAAAACAATTGTTGCGAAGCACCAGAGGAAAATAAATTAGAATGTGGTGAAAAAGGTTGCGATAATGACGAGGATTGCGAGGATAATTTAATTTGTGTTGATGCCGATGGCAACAATAGATATTGTGCTAAAGAATCATATCAAGATGCTTGTGCAGATGATCCGGATGAAGAAACCTGCTGTGAAGCACCAGCTACAGTCACTCCTACTACTACACTCACCACTACGCCAACTGTTACGCCTACGACAACTGTAACTGCAACACCAACTAACAAAACTACTACCGTAACTCCCACTGCAACAGTAACGACTATCATCACCACTGTCGGTTGCAATGAGACCTGCAAGGCTAACGCAGATTGCAGCAACGTAAGCCATATTTGTTATGGCGGACAGTGCCGTTTAGATGTCAATCCAACCGATAGCCAATGTAAATTACCTAATGGCGAAACCACGATCGTCCGTCCAGTGACAGTTCCAACTCAAAGTGGTCCTGCCAACTGGGCAAACTATGTCAAGGCAGGGCTTGGTACTTTAGGTATTGGCGCTCTCTTGCTACTACTTCTCTAAAATCCAGAAGTCTAGTAAAATCTACCTCTGAAGATAAATGCGTGTGTAGCTCAATTGGTTAGAGCTCCAAGCTTATACCTTGGCGGTTCTAGGTTCGAGTCCTAGCACACGCACAGAACCCTCTTAAAAAATTTTTTATCCTCTCAAACATGTTAGAATAAATATGTGTTACGCAAACTATTGATCATTATCGTCGTCATGTTTTTAATTTTTGGAACTTATAAAATAGCTAAAGCTAAAAATCTTTTACCGAGCACTGTTTTTTCTAAAATCGAAGAAATTATTCCAGACAAAATTACTTTGCCTTGGAACAAGGAGAAAGAAATTAAACTTGATGAGGTAAAAGTCGAACAAAAAGATCTAGAAAAACTTGGAGCTGATGGTCTATCTCAAATTCAGATCTTAGCAAACAAAGCCAAAGAAGCTGGTGGTGTTGCTCAAGACTTTGTAGATGACGTGGTCAAGGTTGACGAAAGTTCTGATAAAAATATCTCTGAAAAAGCATTCGATTATGGTAGATATATTTATTGCCAAGAAGTAGTCAAACAGTATGAAGTCGCTCACAATTCTAATGAGGCTACTGACAGTTCAAGCACGGATTTAACATCAGAATAAATGATGCTGCAAAAATTTTGGTTTTTCACCAACAGAAGAAGAGATAATTTTTTGTACACTTGGCAAACTTTGCAATAAATTTAAAACTTCTTTTTCATATTGAGGTAATGTCAAAACATGTACATTAAAACCTGTATTGATAGTGAAATAAGTTGGAATACCCTCTTTTCTAAGCTTACGAACAGCTTGCATAACTTCAATTGTCCCTGGATAAAACAGTAATATATTTGGCTTGCTAGTTAATAAGATACTGTGAAATTCTAGAGCCTCAGCCTCAATTAATTCTCCTAAAGTTACGAAGTCTTTATCTAAAATTGCTTTTTTGACATTTGTAAGCTTTTCACCAATTTTCTCTTGACGAGCTGTAAAAAATAAACTTGTTTCTGCTAGATCATGACCCTCTGTGGAACTTAAGTTCTTTTTGTCTTCTGACACAATCGCCACCAAGTCTCTGATTGGAAAAGAATCTGGCTCTGCAAAACTTTGCGAATAAGATTCCTCTGAAGTTTCTCCATCCAACCATTCCACAAAACCTCCGTAAACACAACGACAAGCTGTGCCAGAACCCTGACGGGCTAAAATAGAGAGTTCTTTTTCTGATAGATCTAAACCAATAGCCTTGCTAGCAGCTATCGTTAGAGCAGCAAAGCCAGATCCAGAACTAGAAAGGCCAGTACTTTTAGGAAAGTTATTTTCAGAAACAACTTTAGCAAAAATATTTTCTTTTATTAAATTTTGGCTTTGAGCCAAAGCTCTAATACGATCTAAGTGTTTAATTACACGAGAGGTCTCACCCTCTTCTGTTTCACCACCAATAAACACTTCGTCCTTGCTTAAACTTGGTGAAAATTCAACAGTGGTCGTGCTATATAACGAATCCAGAATCATGGAAATACTGCCATTGGCAGGTAAACGCAAAATTTTGTCTTTTTTGCCCCAATATTTAACTAAAGCAACGTCGCTACTGGCTTGAGCTGTAATTTTTTGCATAAAACTTTTAATTTTCTGGCCTTACTCCCTCTTCATTCATGTTAACTTCAATAATTTTACCACCTGCTCGAGTAATTTCTTCAGCAACAGCACAATAATCGGCTGAATCGGCCAAAGCCAGCATACAATCTCCTCCGCCAGCACCTGAAAGTTTGGCACCCATTGCACCTGCGCTTTTGCTGGCAGCAATTAAATTCTCCAATTCAATGCTGCTCACTTGCAATCTACGCAATAAAGCTTGATTTTCATCCATTAATAAACCTAAATGCGGCCAATCTTGCTGTTGAAGAGTTTTTTTAGCTTGTTCAACTAATAAAGTGATGTCGGTAAAGATATGATTAATAACTTCTTTATTATCGCTATGCAAACTTTGCACCATGCGTACTAAAGTAGCTGTATCAGCCTTAATTCCAGTATAGCCAACCATCAATGGCAAGCTTTTAATACTAATTGGCTCAACTGTTTTATGTTTGGTGAATTTGCCGTGAGGCGTAACATAATACAAAGTGCCACCCCAAATGCCAGCAGCAATATCAAATCCAGAAGCCACTCCCTGAACTTCAAGAACAGTGGCATAACAAAGATCGAATAACTCATCGTTGCTCATTGGCACCTCATAGAATTCGCTCAGTGCTTTAGCAAAAGCTACCGTGCTTGCGCTACTCGAGCCTAGACCGTAAGAACTTTTGAATTCGTTTTTACTATAGACATGAATAGTTTTTTTCTGCGGATATTTTTTTAAAAAAAGTTTATAGCAAGTCTCAATAAAACTTACCTCTTTTGGCAAATTTTCATTACCAAGATCGGTGATTTTTTTTGAATAAGCTCGTAAACCTAAATCTGGTGCATCCAAGATAAAAACTTCTTCACCGTTTTCTTCAACAGTGATCGATAAACGACGATTAACGGCAGTCACAATACAAGGATGACCAAAAACTACACTATGTTCACCAAATAACATTAATTTACCAGGCGCTGAAGTTTTAATAACTTTTTTCATAAACAACTCCTATCTGAGTTTGAAAAAAATCCAAACCCATTTTTTCTAGATTTACCTTAAATTCCTGAGGATCTTCATGCCAAGCTAAAATATAACCTGAGCCAGTTTTTACCCCTCCAGCTCCAGTAATTTTGCAAAAGGCACCATAGTTTTTTAATTTTTGAATGATTTCTTGAGCTTTTAGGCCAACCACACCTATTTGCTCCAATAAAATCTGGTTTTCATTTAATAAACTTGGGTTGAAAACACCAGAATTCAAATTCTCCAACATTCTTTGACTTAAAATTCCAATTTTTTGCAAGATTGCTTGATTATTTGGCTTATCGGCAACTTTTTGCACCATCTCTCCAGTCGATTCACTAGCTTCTCCGGAATTGATTAAGAAAAAATGTTCATTCATCAATGTTTTATTTGATATCGATTCTACTTTGCCCTGACTAAAAGCGATTAGTCCTCCATAAACCACAATGCTTGGGTCTGCTCCACTTGAGTGACCATGAATAAAATTTTCTGCCTCTAAAACCAAATTATAGAGACGATCTTCATTTAGAGAATAATTATGAAATTTAAACAACTCACTAAAAACTGCAGCAGCAAAGGCAGCTGAAGAACCAAGACCAGATTTCTCTAGTAAATTAGATTCAATTTGAATACTAACGTTAATTTTGGAAAGCGGGAATTGAGTGTGTTTGGCAAAAATCTCTAAAATATGTTGCAAATATCGATCTTGTTTTTGTTCTTTGCTTAAAAAACCTTCTTTAACCTTACAACTGATACCCATATTTAAACTCGCTAAAATCGCGGTGTGTCCATAAACCACACTATGTTCACCAGTTAAAATGACTTTTCCGCTATAAAAGCTAGACATGTTGTACTTTCAAGCCATAACAAATTATCTCGCTCGAAGCCTCTTTTTTAATTTTTCTTAAAACTATTTCCACTTCGTCATCAATTTCGAATTCACTGTGCGCAACTCCCATTAAAGAAATTTTTTCTTTACCTAAATCAACCAACAAATAAGCATAGGGCAATAACTCAGTTTGATCAGAAGCAGAGACTTCCATCATAGAAACAGACAAAACTTTGCCTTTTTTACCTAAGTATTTAGACCAATTTTTATTTGAGCGCCAATATTCTGTAATTTGCATAATTTCTGCTTTATAATTTAGTTAGTCACGTTCGACTGAAATTCAAAGTGTTTATTTCTCATTATTTTTTCCCCAGGATGTTAACTATTGCCGTCGCACCACTACCACCGACATTGTGCGCCAACGTTCGATCAAACTGACCAGCTTCAATTAAAGATGAAAGATAAGCGATTTGTTTAACCCCAGTAGCTCCCACCGGATGCCCACAAGCTTTTAGTCCACCAGATGGATTAATAACTATTTGTCCATCATAAGTTGCTTGACCTGCAGCGATTGCTTGAGCTGCTTTGCCTTTAGCAAAAAATCCAAGATCTTCAGCAGCTAAAATTTCAGCAATACTAAAACAGTCATGCACTTCAATGGCTTGAATATCTTTTTGACTCAAACTAGCCTGATTAAAAGCTTGTTTAGCTGCTTTTTGCGTGGCTACTAATTTTCCCAAATCCTGGCGATCTTGCAAAGCCAAAGTATCTTGACCATGACCAAAACCTAAAATTTGAGCTTTACGATTGGATTTTTTACTACTTAGAATTACCGCCGCTACTCCATCGCTAATGGGTGAACAATCTAAAAGTCTAAGCGGTGAAGCAACCACGGCAGAATTAGAGACATCTTCCAAGGTAAATTTTTTGTGAAATTGAGCCTTGGGATTATTAAAAGCATGTAGATGGTTTTTAACCACCACACTAGATAACTGCTCACGAGTTGTTCCATAGCGATGCGTATGATAATTGGCCAAAATGGCATAAAGAGCAGGAAAAGTGGAGCCATATTCTTTTTCTCTGCTGGCTGCCGTCGCCAAAATGGCACTAGCCTGACTACCAGAAACATCAGTCATCTTTTCTACTCCCAAAACTAGAACTGTCTTGTACAAACCACTAAGTAAAGCTTGTTGCGCCGCCACAACTGCCAAACCACCAGAGGCACAAGCCCCTTCGACGCGCATAGCTGGTGGAAAATGATCAAATTGTTCACTCACTAAAGCACCCAAATGTCTTTGCTCATTAAAACTGCCTCCAGCTTTATTAGCCACGAAAATTGCTTCGATTTCTGAAGGATTAATTTGAGCGTCAACTAAGACACCATTAACACCTTCCTTAATCAAATCAGTTAAACTTTTTTCCCAAAGCTCACCAAATTGACCAATATAATTGCCAATTACTTTAATGTTCATTCTGGCTCCTCATTTTTTGATAATTGGCAAGATTAATGGTTTGCAAAGCAGCAATTTGCTCTGCAAGCATGTTTGAATATTTTTTTCTTTGCATAACTAAATGATTAGTTGTTTCAAAAAGAAAAGCGTCTGCACCAGCACCAGAACCATAAGAGCAAACTAGTATTTTGCTTTTAGTAGGAGCGATATCTAAAATTTGGCTCAAAGCTAAAAGCGAAGCTGCCGCATAAGTGTTGCCCACTTCTTTTACAACTAGAGAAGGGGCTAGTTGCTCTCTAGTAAAACCCAATTGTTTAGCTACTTGTTGTGGAAACTTAGCATTAGGAGTGTGAAAAACACAAAAATCTATGTCAGCTGGTTGTAAATTAACTTCCTCTAACAAGGCTTTTGTTGCCATGATCACATGCTTAAAATAAGCTGGCTCACCAGTGAATCTACCAAAGTGTTGTGGGTAAGATTCTTTGGGTTTGCGCCAAAAATCTGGCGTATCAGTTGCTACTGATTTAGTAGCCAGTAATTCAACTAATAGCTGATTACCATTTGCTTCGCTACCAAGGATAAAGGCGGCGGCGCCCGCCGCCGCAGTATATTCCAGTGCGTCTCCAGGACGAGCTTGGGCAGTGTCGGCACCAATGGCTATAGCATTTTTAAACATGCCCGCTTGCACATAAGCAGCGGCGATTTGTAGGGACTGCGAGCCTGCTTTGCAAGCAAATTGCAAATCAGCCATACTTAAATAATCACTCAAGCCTAAAGCTGTCTTAACTACTGTACCAGATGGTTTCACTGCATACGGATGGCTTTCACTACCAATAAAAAGTGTACCAATATCACTGACTGCTCCACCGTTAGATAAAAAGCGATCAAGAGCAATTTTTCCTGCGTCTGTTGCTAAAGTAATTGTGTCTTCATCAATACTTGGCACAGTTTTGGATGAAACACCCAAAGATTTAACTAAATCGGAGTTTTTTCCTTGGCTTTGGGCGATTGTGCTGGTCAGAACTTTTTGCTTAGGTAAAGCTGCAGCGTAAGCAACAATACCAACTCGATTTTTATTTATTTTAGAGTTTTTCATTTAATTATCTTGCTAAACGCTGATGCGCGCTTGCTAAACTATGGTTACTGAGAGCTGCTAAACCAGAAATTTCGGCCGCTAATACACCAACTGCGAGGATTGTGACTAGTTGCGATGCATTAAGATCTTTTTGACCCTTTGTGATAAGTGTTCGCAACTCTCTTTGAGCTGGCAAATTAGTGCCACCGCCAACACTGCCAAATGGAAGATCTGGAAGATTGACAGCAATATAAATGCCTTTTTCTTCGTTTTCTACGATAGTAGTGCCTTGACTTGCCTCCACAATATGAGCCAGATCTTGACCAGTAGCCATGTAAAAAGCTGCTACTACATTGGCAAATTGCATGTTTAAAGAATTAGAACCTGCTACATTAGAACCAATAATATTTTTAGCATGGTGAGTTCTTAAAAAATCCCTAGCATTTGTCTTCAGCACATTTTGCAGAATCTCTTCACTTAAAAAAACCTCAGCCTGAACGCCATAGCCTCTGCCTAATAATTGATTGATAAATGATGCTTTTTTGTCAGTACAAACATTGCTAGACAAGGCTAACATTTTAATACCTTGATATTGACTCAAAAAATCCTCCCACAATTTTTGTAGAGCAATCGTCACCATATTCATACCCATTGCCTGATCTGTTAAGAAACTAAAACGTACATAAACATTACGACCTCTGACAAAACTCATTAATTTAATAAATTTAAGATGAGAGCTGGTTTTTTCCGTGACTTGGCTGATTTTTTTGAGGGTTTTTTCCTCCTCTAAATATTTAGTAAAAGTAAAAGCCTCGTTTCCATTTTTAAAAGCAAAAACTGGAGCTCGAGTCATGCCAAAATTTTTGACCATGACTTGCGCGCCGCCAGCTTGATTAATGGCTTTCAAACCTCTGTTGACACTGGCAACGAGAGCTCCTTCGCTAGTCGCTAATGGCACAAAATATTCTTCTGTTTGTTGCTGTTCATCAATAATTTTCACTGGGCCAGCCAAACCAACCGGCAATGCCACTGCTCCAATCATATTCTCACAGTTGTGTTGATTAGCTTTACTCAATTCTTCACCAACATTAAAAAGATGATTGTATCCATCTTTTTTCCATGTTTCTTGCAATTTTTTTTGTCGCTCAAAGATCGTTTCCAGATCAGAGAGTTCGTTTGGGTTTTTTGAAAAGAATGACATTACCTATTAATAGTCGTAAAAAAAAGCAAAATCATGCAAGAAATTTTACATGGCAATCTGGATTTTTTAGTTATAAAATAAGCCAACTATGAAAACAGTGGGCATCATTGGTGGATTGGGACCAGAAACTACGGCGGAATTTTATTTAAAGTTAATTTTTTCTAGTTTTGAAAAAGATAAAAAAAAGAGACCTCCCGTGCTGATTTGGAGCATTCCTCTTGAGTATCAGCTTGAACAAGACTTCATTACCAAAAGCAAGGGAATTGAAAAATATATCCCATATCTTCAAGATGCAGCTAAAAGATTGGAGAATGGCGGAGCAGATTTTATTGTAATTCCTTGCAATTCTGTGCATCTTGCCATTGATGCCGTGCGCCAAGCTGTTAAAATCCCGGTTTTAAGCATTGTTGAAGAAACAGAGAAATTTCTTAAAAAAAGAAACATTAAAGAGATTGCTTTGTTGGCAACAAACCCAACCGTCAAGACAAATTTATATAATTTAAAGAATATTAAAATTCATTTACCCATAGAAAAAGATCAGAAGAAAATTGGACAACTAATTAATAATCTAGTTCGTAGTAGATACAGCAAAAAAGACCAAGCTGAATTAATTAACATTATTAGAAAATTTGCAAAAGAAGACATTAAACATGTTGTTTTAGCTTGCACTGATCTGCAACTATTAACTCCAACATATGCCGGAACAGAAATTTTTGATTCCATGGCAATTTTGGCAGAGGCAACAATTGAAAAAATCTTAAAATGCTAAAAAAAATACAAATAGAAAAAAAACTTATTGATACCTGGCTATTAAATTTCCTTCAAGAGGAAGAGAAAAATTTTAATCAACAAGCTCTAGTTCAAGAAGCTTTTGCCATTATTAAAGATTTTGTCACTAGTGGGAAAACTGTGCGCGGCGGCCTTTTTTTACTCACCGTAAAAGCTTTCAATGCACAGATCTACCAAGAAAACCAAAAAGATTTATTAGCTGTGGCCGCCGCACTAGAGCTAGCTCATTCCAGCTTGCTTGTTCATGACGACATTATTGATCGAGACGAGATGCGTCGTGGACAGGATTCTGTTTGGCAACAATATGCTAAGAATGCCATCAAAAATGACTACAAAAATCCTCAAAATTATGGTCAGAGCTTAGCTATTTGTGTTGGCAATATCTTAAATTATTTAGCTGATTTAGCCTTGGCAAGAATTTTTAAACTCCCCACAAATATTCAAAACGATCTTAAAAAAACCATTGATAAAGAAATTATTAAAACCAATTTTGCAGAAATGCTAGACAGCAAAATCACTCTTCAGAATGAGTTGCCTTCCACAGACGAGGTGCTAGAAATGTACTTATTCAAAACCGCTCGTTATACCTTTTCTCTTCCTTTCAAATTAGCTGGAATTATCAATCAATTATCTGATAGCCAAAATAATAATTTAATTGAAGCTGGCGAAAAATTGGGCATGATTTTTCAAATAAAAGACGATGGAATCAGTCTCTTTGCCACTGAAGAACTTTCTGGAAAAAGTTTTGCTTCGGACATTAAAGAAGGTAAAAAAACAATTTTTTATCTCACTTTAATCAAAAACGTCAATAAATCTGAGCAAAAATTTCTTACAGAAAACCTTGGCAAGAGAGATCTCGACTTGAAAACTATCGAGAAAATCCAAAATTTATTTCATAAGTACACTAAAAACGAAATTGAAAAAACTATCCAGCAATTAAAACAAGATGCAAAAGTGCAGATTAAAAAAATTGAGTCGATTCAAATTGCTGAACTACTTGAGGAAATTCTTGACTTTAACTTAAATAGAAAATTTTAGTTTAGCTCTTCCGTGTGATGTTCTTTAATTAGCAAGGTTAGCATCACACCTACTGCAGCAACAATAAATAAACTTTTCCAAGCAATAATCACGAAATTAAAAAGCAAGACAACAATTAGCCAAAAAATAATTGTTGCTAAACTGTAAATCATTTCTCGATAAACAAAATAAGATAATGCTTCTCGACCTTTGCCTCTTAATATCCAGCTACGATCAAAAAACAACCAATGAAAACTAGCAGTTAATTTATCGATTGCATTCAAAATAGTGATTGACCAGATATTGACTAAAAAACCTCTTAAAACCCAAAAAATTGACAAGAAACTTCCAGAGAGCAAAAATTGTTTGTTGTTTTTACTTTTATCAACAAAAGAGCCTGCCACATAACTAATAAATAAAGCTAAAAACAAAGATAAGCTATATAAATATCCTAATCCTTGCACAGTACCTAAAATAATAAACATATAAAGTGACCATAAAGACATGGTGCCATCATTGAAACTATGGCCTGTAAAAGTTAGCGCTAAGCGTCTAAAGCCAGGCTCTTTTAGCCAAGTAAAAAACTCTTTAAAAGATATGGCATCCCTAACTTTGACATTGTCCAAAAGCACTGAAAATATTACTCCAAAAAGTACTATCACCAACCCCAATAAGAACAATGCCTGGTATCCCAAAGTAACAATAATTAAACCTCCTAAAGCTGGAGCAATCATTGCCAATAAATTTAGTAAGAAATTTATGATTCCCAGATTGGCACCTATTTTTGACTGATCACTATTGCGACTTAAAGAGTAATGGTAGCTATTCCAGAAAAAATTGATTTGAAAACCGTTAACTACAGCTGCTAAGAAAATTAAATAAGGATTTTCTTTAGATAAATAAAGTAATAAAACAAATAAAACATAGCACAAATGACCCATCAAGAAACCATGTCTGATACCATATTTAATTGAGATTTTAGAGATTGGAATAGCTGACAAAAAAGAAACAAATCTGGTAGAAGCATAAATCATCGCTACATTAAAAATCCCCTCTTTTAATGCTGATAATTCAAATTGGCTCATAAAAGGAAAGCGTATATTAAAAAAATAGATTGGTAGAAAAAAAACCACCAGATGATTAGTTAATTCGCGCACTAAACGAATGGCATAAGTATATTGAAAATTCTTAGTTTTCTGAAAACTTAAGTGGAGAATAGGCATGTAGCAACCTCACTAATCACTTGTTCCAATTTTCTTTGCTCAATCTGATTCATTTTCATTAAAACATAGCTACTCGGCTCAATATTGCGACTACCAGCTCGCGAATCAATACCTAGACGTAAATGCCAAAAGTTTTTATGTCCCAAATGTTTGTAAATCGAAGTTAAACCATTGTGTACTTTTGGACCTTTGCCTTTTTGCAATTTAAATTGTCCCAAGTCTAAATCTAAATCATCATGCGCCACAATTAGATGATTTCCTTCATCTTCCTCAAGAATATCGGCATAAAAATAATCCAGAAAAGCTCTTAGTGTAATGCCAGAATTATTCATGAAAGCCATTGTTTTAATTAAACAAACATCTTCCGCTACTCCATTTTGGATAATCTCTGCTTTGACACACTCTACGTTAAATTTTTTATCAAAATGAAGATTCAGAGAGAATTTTTTAGCTAAAAAATCAATAAAGGTAAAACCAGCATTGTGCCTAGTGTTTTCGTATTCTTTGCCTGGATTGCCGAGTCCTACTATAACTTTCATATTTCTACTTGAATGAACAAAAGTATATAATAGCCAAGTCATGAAAACCATTGGAATCTTCACTAGCGGCTATGGACACGAAAGTATCGCTGATGCTATTGCAGAAAAAATTGAACAAAAAGCCAAAGGAAGATATAAAGTCAAAAAATTTTTCCGAAAAGAAATTCTTGGTTTTGCTTATAATTCAATTTATAAGTTTATTCCAGAATCTTTAGGACCTTCTTTTTATCTGAGTTCAAAATTTATTCGTAAAGACAATAATGTTAGAAAATTCTTAGAAAATTTGTTTTTAGTTAATACAGAAAAGAAAATTAAAGATTTTGTCAAAAAAAATAAAATAAGTTTATGTATTAGCACTTATTTTGGATGCAACCCTACTCTGGAAAAAATACAAAAAGAAGGAATTCCACTAGTGAATATCATCACTGATCCTAAAACTGCTCATCCTCTCTTAATTTCGCCAATTGCTAAAGCACAAATGGCTTTTGATGAGACTGTTTTTAAGTTATATGCTGATAAAAACACAAAAAAATCCGGTTGGTTTGTAAGATCAAAATTTGAAAACAACTATGACCAAAGAGAAATTAGAAAAAAACTAAAAATAGACAATCATCTAACTTTTTTAGTTGTTTCTGGCTCTGAGGGAGCGAATGCTATTTTAAAAATTCTACCTAGCATCATTAATTGCAATAAAAAAGTAAATTTTATTATTGCTTGCGGCAAAAACAAGTTTCTGTATAACAATATTCTCGGAATTAAACAAAGCTTAAACAGCTTAAGTTCTTCTAAAGCACAAGTCATTCCTCTTAGTTACACTAAAAATCTGCATTTATATATGCAAGCTGCCGATATGGTTATTGGCAAAGCTGGACCAAACACACTTTTCGAAAGCATCGCTTGCGAAACTGCGTTTTTTGCCATCACTCATATTCATGGTCAAGAAGATGGCAATTTGGACATTATTAGAGATTATAAAATTGGCGTTGTTGAAGAAAACACTAAAAAAGCCAATCAAGAATTAGAAAAATTAATTCAAAATCCAGAAAAGATCAATTCTTTTACAAAAAATATTAAAAAACTTAAAGAGTACAACAAAAATTCAATTAATATTTTACTTGAAGAAATTGAAGGTTTATTAAATTAGGTGGCAATATGAATTGAAGCCAGCTCTTCAAGAGTCGTCGCTTCTTCATAGTTTTTATCACTACGAATTCGTACTAGCCTTGGAAAACGCAGGGCTACACCAGCGCTATGAATTGGTGACTGACTAATTTCATCAGCGGCAATTTCTAAAACAATTTTTGGTTCCAACCAAAAATCTGGAGCCAAATTCTTATCGACATCATAAATAGCTGGTTTGTGATTTTTTTGACTCAAATTTTGATCTGCCATTTTTTTCACTTCTTTAAATTGCTCATCTGTTAAACCGGTGCCAATTTTAGATAGGCTTCTCACAATTAAATCTCCAGCCTCATCCTTATCCAAAACACCCACCAGTAAAGCACCAATTCCAAAAGCTTGTCTTTTACCTTTACCCACGTAGTAACCAAGCATGATGCAATCAATAGTATCCGATAATTTTCCCTGGCTACCTTCTTCTTCTTTAATTTTAACCCAACGCCAAGATTTACGACCAGAAACATATTTTGAGTTTTTTTGCTTCATCACCGCACCCTCTAGACCTAGTTTCAATTGCTCTTCATGAAAAATCTTAAGCTTAGTCGGATCACTAATTAATAAATATTCTGTTTTTTTAATAAATTCTGAATCAGTTAAGATTTCATTTAGTTTGCTTTTTCTAGCAAGCAACTCTTCATCAATTAACACTTCATTATCGAGTAAAATTAGGTCAAAAGTGTAAAAACAAAGTGGAACCTCTAAGGCTTTAGCCGAAACGTTATGCTTGCGCTTGCGCTGTATGGTTTCTTGAAAAGATAAAAATTTGCCAGTTTTTTGATCAATACCAATAGCCTCCGTATCTAAAATACAATTTTGTACTTTAAGTGCTTTGACTACTTCCATCAATTCAGGAAACATGTGAGTCACGTCTTCTAAATTCCTGGTAAAAGCTTTATATGGTAAATCATTATCTGCAAACTTTTCTTTATTAATATGAATTTGTACTCTCAGACCATCGTATTTTGGTTCGGCGAGAACCTCACCCATTTTCTCAATAATTTCATGAGCGCTATTTAATCGCTGACAAAGTACAGGCAAAACGGGAATACCAATTTCTACCTGATAGGTTTTAAGCAATTCTGCACTACTTAATCCTGGGTATTCTAATAAATAAGCGGTGGCTAACTTACCTAAGTCGGCCTTTTTATAAAATGCTTTTTCCAAATTAGAACTATCGCTTTTGGTGCCAGTTTTCACAAAAGACAAAGCATCGATGAGTGTCATGGTTGAAAAACCGAGCCTCATCTTGGATAAGATAATTCTGCTAATGTATTTGGCTGACAACGGATCTAGTTTTTGCAATAGATTAGCTAAAAAAGCTATTTTTTTATCTTGAGAACCAATCCCAGAAGTTGTGGCTATTTCACAGAGCAATGAATGAACTTCTTTAATTGAAAACTGTTCTTTAAGTTTTTCAGAAGATTCCAGCTCAATTAAAGTTTGTTCAAAAAGTTCACCAATGTCGCCAACTTTTTTATATCTAGCAGTCAACTCTTTCTCCAGAATAGAATGATCACTGAATAAACTTTGATCGGTATTTGAAACTTCAGAAAAAAGATTATCTGCGTTAACTCGATCGAAACCTTTAACTTTAGCTTTTACATGGGCCAAGGTTTTGATTAGCATTTTTTCTGACATTTGAAACTCTAAGGATAAATACGAAGGCACTAAACTACCCTGCATCAAATAAGTTGCCACGGTTAATTCTTCTTTAGCTTGCTGACCCTTCATTAAATCTTTAAAAAGATCAGCTAAAATAGAGGTAATTTCCAGACGAGCGGAAACATTTTCAATCTTTTGCAAATAGACGGAAAAGTCTTTAAAAAGCATAAAAATATTCTAACAGCTTAACTCAACAAAGTGTAACTTACGCCTTTAGTGACACCATGTTTTTGGACCACATTTTTGGCAATTAAATCTTTGAGGTCACGTAAAATTGTATCGACAGAAACGTTAGGCAAAGCTTTTTGCGCATCTTCAGAAGTCATTTGACCCTGGTTTTGTAGGACTTCCAAAAGAATAATCTGTCTTTCAGAAAGAGCCACTTGTTGACCGAGCTCACGTTGAATTTTTAAATCTTGAGAAAGTTTTAAAACTTTTTGTTTAACTTTATCAATCTCTAAAGCTAAACCATAGGTAAAATACTCTAACCAATAAGTTAGATCCTTGTCGTCACTTTGCTGAACTGAAAGCAAAGCTTGGTAATAAGCTTCAACATCGCTGTCAAAATATTCTTCCAAAGCAAAAAAGCGTTTAAAATCATAACCAGCACTGTATAAAACCAAAGTAGCAAAGGCTCTAGCAACTCGGCCATTGCCTTCAACGAAAGGATGCACATAAACTAAAAAATAATGAGCAATAGCAGCTCTGAAGATTGGGTGCAATTCCATAGCCTCCGTGCTATTAATCCAAGTAAAAAAATCTTCCATTAAATATGGCACTTCAACTGCTACTGGCGGACGAAAAACTACTTGACCGTCAGCGGCACCTCGTACAATCACTTGTTTGTCACGAAAAACAGCAATTTGCTCCTCAGGTAATAATCTTTGCATGGTTAACTTATGCAAAACCATCAAAGTATCCAAGTTTAATTCTTCCTGGAGTTTTTTAATCGGACGTTGATCAATCCAAGCCACTACATTGCGATAATTAATCACTTCTTGAATGTCTCTATCTCTAGCAATAATTCCAGTTTGATCAACAACCATTTGTGGATTACTGGTATTTTTTAATTGCACCACTTTTCCAGCCTGATCAGCAGTTAATTCGTTACCTTCGATGTGAGTACCAAAGTGCACCGTTCTTTGCATGGCTTCATCACGAAATTTAGCCTCCCAAGATGGCACTAAAGCAGAATGATCGATAAGAGCCTTAGCTGATTCAACTGAAGCGACATAAGTAAGTAAGTGGTTAGTAATTTTAAACTTCGGTTGATACATTTAGATTGATTCTAAACCAGTTTGTTAATTTTGAAAAGATTCTTGCAAAATCTACAAGAAAAAGAAAATAACAACTACGCCAAAAGCGTAAAATACGTTACAATCAAGACGATTATGAGCAATTTAACTCCAATTTTAAAAGCAGCTTTTGGTGAAATTATTTTAGCTGACGCAAAAAGCCATAAGGGACAGAATGGCAAATTATTGATTATCGGTGGAAGTGATTTGTTTCACGCAGCTAGTAAATGGAGTTTAGATGTGGCTAGTAAAATTGTTGACATGGTTTTTTATACCTCTACACCAAGCAATAACAAAATAATCAGAGAAGCCAAAGAAAATTTCTGGAATGGCATCGTCATTGAGCGCAAACAAATTGAGAGTTATATAAAAGAGGCTGATGTTGTTTTAATTGGACCAGGCATGGATCGCTCGTTTTACACCAAGCTTTTAGTCAACAAGTTACTCAAAAAATATGCTGACAAAAAATGGGTGATTGATGCTGGCGCGCTGCAAATGTTAGATGTTAATTTACTCAGGAAAAATCATATTATCACTCCCCATCATCAAGAGATGAGCTTGCTTAAAAACAAAAGCGAGTTATTTGACGAACAAAACTATCGAGCCAATTGTTATTGCTTGCTAAAAGGACCGATCGATAAAGTTTTTTCACCACAAAACCCGCAGGCTGTAAACATCGAGGGAGGAAATGCCGGTATGACCAAAGGAGGTACGGGTGATGTTTTAGCTGGCTTATTAGCCGCTCTCTATTGTAAAAACTCCGCCTTAAATAGTTGTTTAGTGGCGAGCTATATTAATAAAAAAGCCGGCGAAGAATTGTACTTAAAGCAAGGACTATATTTTAACAGTAGTGATTTAGTGGAAATGATTCCAATAACTCTCTGGCAATTTTTACAAAACAATTAAATTCAGCTCTTTGATTCTGTTTTTGAGATCCGCTAATACATCAGCATCGGCGGTGGTTAGAATCGTTTGATAATTAGATAATAACTCAAGCACCATATCTTTACTGTTAATGTCTAACTCAGACAAAATATCATCTAGCAACAGCACTGGCTGATAGCCTATTTTGTCAGTGAGAAATTGCAACTCAGCAATTTTTAGCCATAAAACCCCCAATCTTTGCTGACCTCTTGAACCGTAAGCCAATAAACTTAAATCTTCGATGCCCTTATCTGTTTCAGAAAATTTTAAAAGAAAATCATCTTTATGCGGACCAATCAATGAATGTCCTAGAAAAATTTCTTTGTCTAAATGTTCCAAAAGACGTTTTTCAGAAATCAATGATGGCAAATAATCAATGTTTAATTCAAAAGGAAAAACCACTTCTCTAATGAAGTCAATCAAGCTAGCGCGTTTATTTTGTAAGAATTCACCATACCGCACCAGATTGATGTTCCAAAAATTAAGCGCATCTCTACCTTCACTTCCTTCACTCACTTTTTGTAATAAACGATTGCGACGTTTCAGCGTTTGTTCATATTTAGCCAAAGCTGAGCTATATTCTCCTGAAACCATACTCAAAGCATTATCCAAAAAATTCCTTCTTCTTGAAGGAGAACCTTCTACTAAGCGCAAATCTTCTGGTCTAAAAACAACCGCTTTGAAAAAAGCTAAAAAGTCTTTTTTTCTGCGACGAATATCATTAACTGCAAACAAACGGTATTGCGTTCTCTTTCCTTGCACCATACCTCTCGTCAACATTACTTCAAGCTTTAACTCTTCATCTTGTTCTTGATTGAGACCTTCCAAATCGATTAAACCTTGAACTCTCCCAAAATCAGTTTCCAAACGAATCATCTCCTCAACTTTGCCAGCTCTAAAACTATCGGCGCTGGCCAATAAATAAATTGCTTCTACGATGGATGTTTTACCAATACCATTAGCTCCAAAAATGAGATTGGTTTTCTCAAATTGAAAATTCTGCAAAGTAAAATTGCGAAAGTTTTGTAGGGCCAAAGATTTAATTAACATAAAATATTAAGACTGGTTTGATTTGGCGAAAGCTCTGGTAAAACGCAACCACAAATAAAAAAGGATAATCTGCCAATAAAAGCAAAAAAATAATCCCACTTGATAAAAAAATTTAAATATAAAAATATCTTTGTAGGCTCTCAACAGCAAATCTATGTGCAATGAAAAATAAAATAATAAAACAAAAAAAACAGGATAAAAAATGAAAGGTAACAATACTTTGTTCTTAACTAAAATTTGCACACTACGATAAGGATGCAAAAATAAACCCAACAACATTTGGCCGCATGAATAAATAAATGATTCTAGAATTAATAAAAGTTTGTATTGTGATTTTTTTTGCATTTTAAAATATCAGTTCATAACCTGATAAAAATTTAGGATTAGGGTCGAAAAAATAGATAAAATTAAAATTGCTTGCCACAAATGAGTTGCTACATAATTGGAAAAGTCACTTAAAAAATCTGGTACAAATTTTTCTTGACTCAAAAAACTTTGTTCCTTGGCAGTGTCCTTGAGTAACTGTAAAAAATTATCTTTTTTCATGATTGACATCCAATGCTGCCCACAGCGATCTGAATTCTTGCCTTGCTCTAAAAAGATCTGATTCAACCGCTTTAACTGTATCACCCATTTCTAAAGCGATTTCTTTGACTTTTTTACAATCAACATATTTCTTAAGTAGCAATTCGCGATTTTTACAAACCATACGTTTAAGCACTACACTCACCAACTCAGCAGAAGTAGCAGCATCTTTGTAATTCTGCTCTAATAAAAAATCACTTAAAGGAATGGTTTGAATAAATTTCTTGGCGTAGCGCTTACGATAATAATCGGCAATTTCATGGCGCAGGACACTTTGCATCCAAGTTAAAAGCGAAGAATTTCCCTTAAACAAGTTAAGCGTCTGCAAACAATTAATAAAAGTTTCCTGAACAATTTCAGCTGCTTGACTTGGATTTGATATTTTACTCAGAGCAATTTTTTTCAATTTGAGACGATATTTTTTAAACCAATATTCCACTGCCAACTCATTACCTGTCTTTAGGGCCTCAACTAGCACTCGCTCATTATCAAAACCAACAAAACGCGTTAATTCTTGCACACCACTATTTTACACTAGAAAGAAAGCTAGATTCATTTATAATAATTCTTAATGAAGAACAAGTTTATATTAGTTATTTTCTTATTCTTAACTTTTATCACTGGTTTTCTTTTCGCACATCCTCAAGAAATCAGTGCTCAAACCGCCGCGCCTGAAGAAAATTTACTGGAAGTTGAAAACGTAGAAATTTCCTTAAGCGATAAGATGATTTTAAAAGACGGCACTCCAGTCAAGGACGTTTTTAATAGTACTGATGATATTGTCAATCTAATTGTTAAAGTGGTCTTTGTTGGCGCCGGCGTAGTACTTTTTGTGATGATCGTGATGGCAGGATTTTCAATGATCGGCGGAGACAGCAAAGATAAAGACAAGGCTAAAACCACTATGACCTCCGCTGCCATTGGCTTCATCATAATGTTTGCAGCCTATTGGATCATGCAGATTATTCAACTCTTAACTGGTATTAAGATGGGTTTTTAATAAAAAATAAAAATAGTTTATAATCAAAAAGTAATCATGAAAAAATTTTTATTAGGATTATTCATCAGCTCGACATTGTTATTTACTAGCAATCAAGCCGTAATAGCCGGAGAAGGTCCTGCTGGAGAAGATGCGCCATTAGCAGCAGATAGTGTTTTTGGTCAAAT
The DNA here is from genome assembly GCA_964511345.1 of uncultured Pseudomonadales bacterium. Taxonomy (GTDB): domain Bacteria; phylum Patescibacteriota; class Microgenomatia; order UBA1400; family PJMF01; genus UBA1364. Next base: position 66,656 of record CAZEEV010000002.1, read on the forward strand.
TGAAGCTCCTGCTGGAGTGGCTGAACTCAATACGCAGGCTGGAGCCGCAAGTAGTAACATTGGACTTTTAATCTTTGTTTCTAATGTGATTAAACTCGCCTCCATTGTGGCAGGCATCTGGGTACTCTTTAACTTCATTATGGCTGGATTTACTTATATTACAGCTAATGGTGACAGCGGTGCTTACGCCAAAATTGGAGAAAAATTAGCCCTTAGCGCCACTGGTTTATTGCTCATTGTCGCTTCTTACACTATCGCCGGTATCCTCGGATTACTAATTTTTGGCGATGCGACTTACATTATTAATCCACAAATACCAACAGCAATACCAACAGGTACCTAATTATGGCAGACATCGGAACTATACAACCAATTACAGAAGCGAGAGCTCCAAAGACTTTGGACAATGCTGGCTTTACCGATTCGCTAGAACTTTATATTAGCGACATCATTGGAGCAATTACTGTTTTAGCGGTATTATTCTTCCTTGTTTATTCCTTTTTAGCCGCTTATGAATGGGTAACCGCTGGATCTGACAGTGGCAAAGTGGAAAAAGCTAAAAATAGATTTATTTGGGGAACTTTGGGACTAGTCTTAATTGTCGCTGCCTATGCTATTGTTGGTTTAATTGGTAGCTTAATCGGTATTTCAGTCTTAAATCCAGGAGAATTATTTCAAAATATTATTCCTAAATAAAAACAAGTGAGTCTGATCAAAATATGAAATTAAATAAAAAAACTCTTTTAGCTAGCCTTTTATCTTTGAGTATTTTTTTCTTAATGGTATCTTCTGCTCGAGCAGCCATCTCTAATCCAGTGATAGGCGATCTCGGAACTAATGAAGGCGCTGAAGATGGCAGTAAATTTATCAATTACGTTGTCTATTTATGGAAAGTAAGTATTAATCTCGGAGCTTTAGCTGTAATTGCTTATTTTATTTGGGGAGCAATTGAATGGATCACTGCTGGCTCTGATAGCAAAAAAACCGAAGGCGCCAGACAAAGAATGACTAATGCTATCATTGGCTTAGTAATTTTGGTTTCCTCTTTTACCCTTCTCAGTTTCATCAGTAAGATATTCTTTGGAAATAGTTTTGATTTATTAAAACTAACCTTACCAAGTCGATTGGGTAATTAAATATGACAAGACAACTTGCACTTACATTAGACATTGCTGGCGAAGCACAAAGCCAAGATTTGCAGGGAGCACAATTTCACAATACCAGTGACGGCGGTTTTGGTAATTGGTTTGGCAACATTATGACCGTGGCAATGACCTTAGCTGCTATTTTAGTTTTTGGTTTTCTGATCTGGGGAGCAGTGGAGTGGATCACTTCTGGAGGAGATAAAAGTAAAGTAGAAAGTGCTAGAAATAAAATTAGCAATGCCGTTATGGGCTTGATTGTTTTGGCAGCGGTAACCGCTCTGTTTGTTGTGGTAGAAGAATTCTTAGGAATAGATGTTTTGACATTTAATTAAAATTTAACTAAACTTGATATATAATAATTTAGAAATTTAATAAGTAAAAAGGAGCGATTTATGAAATCAATTAAAAAACTTGCTTTGGCCACTGGAGCTGCCATGAGTAGCATGCTTGCTACTGCGTCAGTAGTAATGGCAGATGTCAAAATTGATCCAATTGATACTGGCAAAGGTTATGCCACTAATTTTGGAACCATGTTTAGCTCTATTCTTAATGTAGTAATGCTTGTCGCTGCCATCTTGGTTTTTGCTTACATGATTTGGGGTGGCGTAGAGTGGATTACTTCTGGCGGAGATAAAAGTAAGGCTGAAAGTGCTAGAAACAAATTAACCGCTGCCATTATTGGTTTAGTGATTATTGCTGCTTCATATGCCGTAGTCACCTTAGTGGTTCAGTTCTTGGGCTTCAAAGATTTTAATGATGTCTTCAATAATGTTGGAGATATTAACAACCCAAGGTAATCATCAAGAATTTAGAAAAACCCGCTTCTTAACCAAGCGGGTTTTTTAATACTTAATTTTGCTTTAGGAAAAAATAAAGATATAATCTAAAAAAGACATGAAAATAATCCCACAAGCTTATGCTCAAACTAAAGAATGGTCAGAAATTGGCGCCGGTTGTGTCAGCGAAGATGGCGTCGCCACGGTTCAAGGTTTTGGTTGCATGATGGCCAACGTGTTATCGGTCTTTTTAACCGTACTCGGCATTGTAGGATTTGTCATGATCATCTACGCAGCTTTCAACATGATGATTATGGGTGGTAATAGCCAAGCAACTGAGAAATCCAAAAATACCATTACCTATGCCATTATTGGGATTATTCTAGCCTTATCGTCTTTTATCATTATTAATCTAATTGCCAACTTCACTGGATTGGATGTGATTAAAAATTTCTCTATTCCTGGTTCTGGGAAGCAATGGTAAAAACCAAGTCGGTTAAACTTATTTTCCAAATCTTCTCTGTCTCTGCGCATAGTCTTCTAATGCTTTAGCAAATTCTTTTTCATTAAAATCAGGCATTAAAACATCGGTAAAATACAGCTCACTATAAACTGTTTGCCAAGTTAAAAAGCCAGATAATCGTTTTTCTCCACCGGGGCGAATTAATAAATCTGGATCAGGTAAAACAATCATTTTTTGTGTATCCAAAAATTGCACAAAATTCTCTTTACCCGCTTGCACTGCTCTTTGGATTTCATCTCTGCCTCCATAATTAAGAGCAAAAGTCACAATTAATTTTTGATTTTTTTTAGTTTCTTTCACCCAAAAATTAACTCCATCTTGAATATCTTTTGGAAAGCGACTCAAGTCACCGATAACAGCCACTCTCACTCCTTTTTTATGTAATTTTCCTGCACTTGTGGCAAAAGTTTCGCGAAAAAGATCCATTAATCCGCCCACTTCTTCTTGAGAACGCTGCCAATTTTCCGTACTAAAAGCCCACAGAGTTAGATAACTAATTCCCTTAGCAATAGCAAAATCTGCTAAACGTTCAATAATTTCTTCGGCTACTTTACGATGACCCTTAATAATCGATAGGCCATGTTGACGAGCCCAACGACGATTGCCATCCATAATAATTGCTACGTGTTGAGGAGTTAGTGATTTTATTTCTGCCATAAGATTAAAGATTGGTCAATTTTCTTAATAATTTCTGTGGTTCCCAAAAAAAGATTAAACCATGGAGCTAACTTCTTCTCCCCTATTTTTTTAAGTTTGAGATCATTCCAATTCTCCCAATCAATAGCACTTACTTCATCTAAATTGGGAGAGATTTCCAGATTAGCACTCGCCTTTTCATTTAAAATTGAAATAAAAAGATGATCAATTTCATTTTCGCAGAAATCATCCTCACAAGAAACTTGATAATCAAAAACCATGAATTCTTTTACTGTTCCAATTTGGTTTAGGTCTATTCTTAATTCTTCAACTAACCGCCGTCTGAGAGTTTGCGAATGATTCTCTCCAGGCACTACATTGGCACACAAAGTATTAGCCCACTGCATGGCTCCCACAATTTTTTGACCACTCCGTTGTTGTAATAAAAGTTCAAATTCTCCATTTTTATTTTTACGAAACAGAAATAAAGAAACAGCCTGATGTTTTTTACCATCACCTCGATGAGCATCTAGCAAATCAGTTTGACCAATTATTTTATCTTCAGAGTTAACTAAGTTCACTTGTCTCATAAACAAAAGCTATTCTACTATGAATTTCTGACGAATGTTATAATTGCCAGACGAAACATGCTAGATAAACAATACCAATCCCAAGATCACGAAGACCAAATCTACCAATTATGGCTAGATCATGATTGCTTTAATCCAGATAGCGAAATTAATCAAAAATTAAAGGCAAAGTCGAAAAAATCTCAAGAAAGTTTTTCGATTATTATGCCACCACCTAATGCCAATGATCCTTTGCACGTTGGCCACGCCATGTTCGTCACTCTTGAGGATATTTTAATTCGTTTTGCCCGCATGCAAGGTAAAGACACTGTTTGGGTTCCGGGCACAGATCACGCTGGCATTGAGACTCAATTTGTTTACGAAAAAAAATTAAAAAAAGAAGGCAAAAGCCGTTTTAATTTTGATCGAGAAACTCTTTTCCAAATGATTTGGGATTATGTAAGTGAAAACTCCGCGATTGCTGTTGATCAAATTAAAAAACTTGGCGCCAGCGCAGATTGGAGCCGTTATAAATTTACCCTAGATAAAGACATTGTTAAAACTGTCATCGAAACCTTCATTAAAATGAATGGGGACGGATTGGTTTATCGTACCAATCGCTTGGTAAATTTTTGTCCCAAGTGTGGCACTGCTTTTAGCAATTTGGAGGTTGACCATAAAGAACAAAATGCTTCTCTTTATTACATCCAATATGGCCCTTTTGTATTAGCGACTACCAGACCAGAAACTAAGTTTGGCGACACTGGACTAGCTGTTCATCCAACTGACAAACGCTATCAACAATACGTCGGTAAAGAAATTGAAGTTGAGGGTCTGAATGGTAAATTTAAACTCAAAGTAATTGCCGATGAATTTGTCGATAAAGACTTTGGTACTGGGGTGGTGAAAATCACTCCTTATCATGATTTTAATGATTTTGCTGCCTGGCAAAGACACAAGGATGAATTGCCAGATCCAATTCAAATTGTCGATTTTGAAGGACGTTTAACTAAAGCAGCTGGCAAATATGCTGGCCTTAAAATAGTTGTTGCCAGAGAACAAGTAGTTAAAGATCTAGAAGAAAAAGGCTTGTTAGTAAAAGTTGACAAAAATTACCATAACAATTTGAGTGTTTGTTATCGTTGTGGCAATCCAATTGAGCCGCTTCCCCTTCCTCAGTTTTATATTAAAGTTAAAGAACTTACTCAAGCAGTTATTGAAAAAATCGACCAAGGAGAAGTTAAGGTTTATGGCGCAGGTCATGACAAAATTTTACGTCATTGGCTAGAAACTTTGGAAGATTGGAATATTAGCCGCCAGATTGTTTGGGGTATTCGTTTGCCAATTTGGTACAAAATTGATGAAAACCTGGATGCACAGATTACTTTTATCGATCATGAGCAGCAACGCATTAGCGGAAAGCTTGGAGAACTTTTAAAAAAGTATCAAATCGAGGATATTAGAACTGGCTTGCAAAGTATAAATACAAGTGTAAGCGCAAAATACCTAATCATCAAAGAAAATCCAGGAAGTGAATACCTTCAAGAAACTGACACTTTTGACACTTGGTTTTCTTCCAGTCAGTGGCCTTTTGTCACATTGATGAATAATAAACCAGGTGATTTTGAAAGATTCTACCCCACCAACACCATGGAAACTGCTTATGACATTTTAATGTTCTGGGTAATGAGAATGTTAATGATGGGTATTTATAAAACTGGAAAAACTCCCTTTAAAAACGTTTATCTGCATGGACTGATTAGAGACACTAAAGGACAAAAAATGAGCAAGAGTAAGGGCAATGTAGTCAATCCTATGGAAATCAGTGAAAAATATGGCACTGACGCGCTCAGAATGGCTCTTTCTATTCGTTCTTCCGCCGGTTTAGACAAATCTGTTGGCGACGGCGATTTCAAAGCTGCTCGCAACTTTAGCAATAAACTCTGGAATGCCAGTCGTTTTATTTTGATTACTAGAGAAGAAAGTGAAAATCATCAAAATTCTCCTTGCGCCAATGATCAAATTTTCAAGGACAAATTAAAGCAAATCACCAAAGACATTAATAAAAATCTAAATTCTTTTCAAATTGGTGTAGCTGCTGACACACTTTATAACGAATTTTGGCATTGGTTTTGCGATCAATGCATTGAAGAATCTAAAAAGGGATTGATAAATCAATCTTTAATGTTCGATGGTCTAGTAACATTTCTAAAATTACTCCACCCCTTTATTCCCTTTGTCACTGAAGCAATTTGGCAAGAATTGGTTAAACAAAAACTGGTAGAGGAAGCAGTTCTTGCTAGCAGTATTTGGCCAGAATAGGTATGATTGAAAGGTGATAAATAAAATCACTTCAACCCTCCAATTAGCATGTCTATGTTTTAGATTAACTTCTAATATTTTATTTTTTGGACTAAAACTTCTTTTAATTCGAGTTAAAGCACATAAAATCAACCCAGTTTTATTTGTCATCTGCCTATTGTTGATTTGGCTTGGCAATTTATTGATTTATAACAAAAAAAGCACCCCCCAAACAGAAATCATTTTAGTTCCTGCTCTAAAACAGTCTCCAAATATTAGTTTGACAACAAAGCGTTTTTTATTAACAAAAAATAATGTGAAAAACTTATTAACAACCTACACTGAACTTGAGAAAAAAGATGTTAAAAATTTAGGTCTATATTTGAACTTAAGTCAACTTGAGAATGTGAACGGCAACGAACAGCTGGCACAAGAATATCTAGAACAAGCAAAAAACATTGCTCCATGATTATCACATAATTAATTTAGTGAAATCTTAAGATTCTGCAACTGGTTCAGTTGATTTTTGTTCGGCTGATTTATCACCTTCACCACCCTCTTCAGCTTTCTCACCAACTAATTCTGGTTCAACTAATTCACCGCTGGTTTCTTCCTCAATTACTTCTTCAGCTTTTTCTTGAACTAAAACTAGAACAACATCTTCAGGTTTTTCTTCTTCACCCAAAACTAGAGTTATTTTGCTCTTATCAAAGACTAAAGAATCCAGAGTAATACGGTCACCAATCGCTTTTAATTGACTTTGATCAATTTCAAAATTGGCCGGCACGTCGGTTGGCAAAGCTTCGACTTCTACACTATCTTTAGCCAAAACCAAAACTCCATTGTCAACATCAAATTCGCCCACCAACTCGATAGAAACGTCAGCGTGAATTTTCTCAGAAAGATTAATTTTTCTAAAAACCACGTGTAAAATTTCTTTACCAAAAACGTCATATTGAACTTCGTCAATTAAAACTGGTAATTCCTTTTGTTCGCCTTCAATTTGCAAATAAAGAATAGCATTTTCATTTAAATTGCGAATTAATTTGGTAAAAATACCATTATTCAATTCTAAAGCAATTGATTCTTTACCTGCCTGATACATATTGGCAGGAATTAAACCTTCACGGCGCAATTGATTGTTTTTTTTATTTTGTTTTTTTGCAACAAGCAACTTAGTTTTTTCCATACTTTTAGATTAAGACCTTTCCTAGTTAACAGGCAGTTATTCTATCACAGCTGAATCAGACTTAAAAGCCAAGGTAAAAATTGTCTAATTAAAATAATGATTTTGTTAACAAACTATATCAAACTAAAAAACAATTTTTTGTAAGAAAAAATATAAAAAAAGATTGATAGACAAGTTTGTTATTGCAATGAACACAAGAATCGCACGTGAAAATTTAACACAAATTTATTGATCAAAAGAAATCGCAAATAAAAAGTGATCTAAGTTTTTATTCTCAAAACGGATGACTTTGTCTTGATACTTTGCCTGTGGAGCAATTAGTTGTGGCTTGAACTTTTCTTCAAAAACAATTTGATAATTGGTTATTTTGTTAAAGACACCGGCTTGTTTTTGATCAAGGAAAACATATGAAAACGGTGTATTCATTTGATTTGGAACTAAATAAGTAATCACCAACTCCACTTTGCTCTGCTTGGGAATTTCTATCAGCATTGACAGTTCCCTACTTTGTTCTGCATCAACAATCTTAACCCGACTTAAATCAACCACTCGTCCATTTAATTCTACTTTTTCTAAGTTGGCTGAAGCATGTAAATAAAATCTTAAATAATTTTTGTAAACGCCAAGTGGCCAAAAATCGCTTGTAGCATTATTCTCAAAAATTATTTTGCGCTTGTGGCGGATGAATTTTTCACTAATCCCCAAACTATGCTCAATTCTTTCTGAAATATAAGGATTAACCTTATTTATCCCAACATTTGACTCTACCTGGAAAAATGAATCAACTAGACAATTATCCTGTTTAAATTCGATTGGACAAACCAGATCAGCTTTTTCCCCACCCCAAGAATTACCCTCAATAGCCTGTTGGAGTATCTGATGACCGCTGAATAATAGAATCTCTTTTTGATTTAATTGTTCAAGCAACAATTTATTAACCATAGATAGCTCATGACTAGATAATTTCATAAGCCTATCAACCAAGGCATTCGCAAATTTCCAGGTAAAGCTGTCTTTATTAGAAGTACTTTTAGAATCAATAATTACAGTTTCTTCTTGTTTGGCTAAATAATTAGCGGCGTTAATTATTAAATCATCACTAGCTTTTAGCTCTCCTACGACAGTTAGTAGTTCTTTAACCACTTTAGTGTTTAAAACAATTACCAGGTCAATTTTTGAACCAGTTGCTTGCTCTACAAACCATTGTATTTCTTGGCCACTTTTGGCAAAATCAGCTTGCCAATTAGCATCGTGTAAAAGAGCGTTTTCTTCTTTTAATAAGTCTTTTACCTCTGGTAAAACCGCTTTCTGTCCATAAACCCTATTGTCTAAATCGTCGACGTGAAAAATTTGTTGATCAATTAAATTAGCATTATTAAAACCAAATAGTACTGCTTCTGTTAGAAATCCCCCAGTGGCTCTTAACTCTCCGCTATCCTGCATTAAAACTAAAACATTTACTCTACCCGATTGTAAAATAAAATCCTTAAAAACGGGAAGAAATCTTTTAAGCTGTAGATTATTCTTTAAATCTGTTTTAGTTTTCTCTAAATTGTCTTGCCACATCTTTTTTTCTTGTTCTTGATAAAGATCTAAGTTTAAATTCATCAAATAAGCATTAAAATCTTTTTGATAGGCAATTTGCTGATCAAGTTCTAATAAAATTTGATCATAAAAATGATTTAATTCCACACCGCCTTCAATGGTTTTCTTATATAAATCAAAAACAGCTTGATCAAATTTTATTCCATCTTGATAGAGACTAGAGATAATCGTACTAAGTTTTTGCAAGTCAACAGCTTCGGTTAAACTTTCACTGGGAAGAAGTTTTGCGTACTGAGCTAGCTGAAAAGAAAAAATGCGATAATTAATTGATTTATCAATGTTTTTTTCTATATCAAGCGGCTTACTGATTATTTCATCAAGTTGCTTTTTCAGAATTTTTTGATTTAAGTTGAAAAGAGAGAATAAGCTTAATGCCAAAAAGCTAATTCCGAAAATAATAGTTCCTAGCCAAAATAAAAGCTTCCTTTTTTTAGTTTTATGTAAAATTGTTGTTCCTTGAGTAATATTTTTTTCTTGTCTGGATTTTTTCTCCTGATGTCTTTGAGTAGAGAAGAGGTTTTCAATTTTACTCGCAAACTCAGAGCTAGAATCTTTACTTAGAAGCTCTTCAATAGGTTCTTTATGGGCTTGCCGATTCACTTTTACGCTAGCATAAGGGATAGTTTTATGAAGCTTGTTTTGAACCTTTTGTTTTTTAAGTTGTAAAGCCCTTTGTGTTCTACTTACTTGTAGAGCTTTTTCTAATTCCTCTTCTGATGGAAAGGGTAAGTCACTATCAAAATCAATTAGACCACGAATTTTTTGATCAATTATTTTGTCTATTTGAGTTTTACTATTGTTAACTACACTAAATTCTCTAATGAAAGGATGTTTTTTCTCGTTAGTTAAAAGCTTAATCGTCTGAAGCTTCTTTTGAAAATACTGTTCATAAAGATAAATAATTTGCTGAGCTAATTTAGCAGAAGAAAGTTTAGCCCCCTTAATTAAAAATTTACCGGCCTGATGGGGCTTAATTAGATATTCTTTAATTAAATTAAAAAAACTTCTTTCATCCTGAAAATAAAAATTATTCTGCGCATCAAAAACATAATTTCTTTTCACTGCAGAGAAGAACAGGAGTAGAGGATAAGTGACTTTTTTATTAGCAACTAAAACATCTTGCGCTAAAAAAGCCGTACTATTGGGAAATTGACTGAAAAAAGATCTCAAAAAATTTTCTTGCTTAGTTAAAAAATCATTATAGCCGAAGTCGAAATCATCTAAAATTTCTAAAGAAGTGCTTAAGGCAGAAATTAAAATCAAAGGAATTTTCTGATTTTTAGCTTGATTGAGTAAAGTTAAAAAATTAAAAACTTCTTCCATCACTTTTTGCGCTATGCTTTGAAAGCCATAAATAAAAATTATTTTATAAATGTCTTTTTTGCGTTCAGCTAGTTCACGGTAATTGAGAAAAAAATCTTGATCCAGATGGATTAATTCGACACTTAGCGCCTTATTTTGCAAAAATTCCACGACAAAATCGGCAAGTAGATGACCTTGTTCAGAAATAACTAAAAACACAGAATCCTGTGTGACTGGATTATCTTCCATTACTAAAACATTTTAGAACAAAATAGGGAGCTAAACAAATCTGGTAAAATTAAATCAGAGCAGTGTCCATGGCTTGATTGGCGAGCAGATCAGCCATTTTGTTTTCTTCACGTGAAATATGTTTGATTTCACAGGTAGAGCAGGGTAGTATGCTTAAAATTTGCCAATTTTCTTGAGCTAAGGTTTGTAAGCGTGTTTCTTTGATTTTCCAATTTTTATTCATTTGCTCAACGACTAATTTAGAATCTAATTTGAAAACTAAAGCGACTGAAGATTTCAAGTGTTTTTTTAAATACAAAAGAGCTAGGTTTAACGCCAGATATTCAGCTTCATTGTTGGTTTTTAAACCTAAATATTGGTATTCCCGATGAATTTCTAATCCTTTTTCATCAATCATATAAACACCAGCGCCAGCAATTCCTGGATTACCCCTAGAACCTCCGTCAGTAAAAATAGTGATTTTTTCCTGCATATTTACCGCTTTATTAACGCAAAGCCTGGTGATTATTCTTCTTTTAGTTTAATCAGTAAAACTCTTTCCTCATTTCTATCTTCTGAATAGCTCTCTAAATTACCAAGGGTTTTATCTTCAGTGAGCACGCTATGAACCAAAAAGCGCTCATAAGAGTTTAAGCCATGCATTTCTTCTGTTTCACCTGTCTCTAGAACTCTTCTTGCTAATTCCAGAGCCTTGTCTTTCAACCTGTTTTCCAAACCACTGCGATATTCATTAATATCTAGCATAATTTTCTTGTCTGAAAAATCATCCTTGAAAGATAATTTCGTAAGCAATTCTAAAGCCTCAAGTGTTTCACCTCTATTACCAATCAAAAGAGCGGCTTCAGTTTGTGAGACTGTGACAATAATTTTTAGTCGATCATCGCTTTCTTCTAAAACGATTTCAAAATCATCATCAACTCCCAGATGTTTAATTAATTTTTCGAGATATTCTTGAACTTTCATTTTTTTACTTTCTGTTTTTGTTTTTATGACGTTTTAGTCTACTTGCCTTTTTAGGTTTAGTAGCATTTGTGTTTCTTGGCTTAATAGCATTATTGCTGCCATCAATGTTTTTTAAAACATTGGCTAATTCTCCACCGGTGGAGTTTTTTATAAATAAAGGGCTTTTTTTAAGATGAATTTTCTTAGGAATTTTAGTTAACACCTTGGCTTCTGGAATTTTTATATACTTATTTTTAAACGGACCAAATTTAGTTATATATTTATTCCAATAAGTGGCTAAACCACCCCAACCAGAAACGAAATATTGAGTCACCATAGTGATAATAGTTCCAGCAATCCAATATAGAGCTAATCCCGATGGTAATTTAAGGGCGATGACTGTAGTCATAATTGGCATAAGAAAAATCATTTGTTGCTGCATAGTGGCGGCCATCTCAGCAACATCCTCTTCTTTCTTATTCGCCTCTTGAATAGGTTTTAAACTTGAGTTGTTTTTAACAACGTCTCTAGTTTGAGTAGCTGGAGAAACCATTAATGATAAAAGAAATTGAGTGACTCCAGCAATAATTGGTAAGACATAGATAGAGTCTGGCTGACTCAAATTCACCCACAAAAAGCTTAGGTTAAAATTTAATTCTGGGCTGTTAAATAATTTAATAATAGCCTGATATAAAACAATTAAAATAAAAAGTTGCAATAATTGAGGTAGGCAACCAGCAAGAGGATTAATGTTATAGCTTTTATAAAGCTGAGATTGGGCTAAAGCTAAACCTTGCTTATCTTTACCATACTTTTCTTTCAATTTTTTAATTTCTGGTTGCAACTCTTGCATCTTTTTACTCGACTTAACACTAGGTAAGGTCAAGGGTAATAAGGCTAAACGAATTAAAATAGTAAAAACAATAATTGTTAAGCCGAGATTGTTAAAAACAGAATATAAAAAAACTAAAATTGAGGTAAAAAAACTAATAAATAAATTCATTTAAAAAATCCTAGAAGTGGCGACAATTAATAACTCGCCACAAACCTTGTATTAACCCGACAATTGTACCATTTTTTTTAACTTGTGCAGCCGTGTAAGTACTGCAGCTTGGATTCTGCCTACAAGTAGAGGTGAAACCGAATAAAGAAATAAATAATTGATGCTTAAACAATCTAAATGAAGAATAGGTTTTTTTAAGAATCTTATACATGACTAGAATTTACATGAATTAAAATTTTTTTCATTAAATCAGTAAAGTCTTTTTTTAAAAGCTCTTTTTGTTCAATAAAATTTCTTTTTAAAACTATTACTAAATCAGCTTTAAAATCGGTTTTAAGAATTCCTTTTTGAAACTGCTCTTCAACTAATGAATAAATAAAACGTCGATAATAATTTCTTAAAGTAGCTTTAGTTAAAGCTGTTTTAGGAGTAAGACAAGTGATTTTCAAATCATCTTGATTTGATCTTATATAAACTAGAAAAAACCTAGAATTAATTAAAAAAGAGTTTCCTTTTTCAAAAATAGAGGAATTTTGCTTAAGAGAAAGATTTAGACGATTTTTTTTAGCTAACATTTATGATTAGGTTTACCAATGCTTGGCAACAGCTAATTTCCTTCTGCCTTTAGCGCGTCTGCGTTTAATGACAATTTGTCCAGTAAGAGTTTGCATTCTTTTTAAGAAACCATGCATTCTCATTCTTTTTTTCTTTTTAGGATTCCATGTTCTTTTCATAAGTTAGAGATTATATCATAAAAAATGCTTAACTACAGGCTAATTATTTACTCTAAATGGCATAGCAATATAGAAATAATTATCAATTTTAGTGTCTTTAAAAATAGCCGGTTTTAAACTTTCATTCATACCAAAAACTAAAAAGTTGGGTTTGACAGCATTAATAAAATCAATCAAATAATTGACATTAAAAGCAATTTCTCCCGTCATTTCAGAAGAGTTTTTTATCATAATCTCGCCAGAATATTCGCCTGAAGAAGGAGATTGTGAAGAAATTAGCATTCTTTCTTTTTCTATTGTTAATCTCACAATATTAGAGGCATCTCTAGAGAAAATAGCTGCTCTTTTCAGTTGAGTTAAAAATTCTTCACCTTCAAATTCAACTGTTAAATTGAAATTTGGAGGAATTATTTTCTCATAAGGAGGATAATCACCCTCAATTAGACGAACATACATTTCAACGCTATTTATTTTAAACAGTAATTGCTTTAATTCGTCTGAAACTAGTATTTGAACACTCTTAACTTCTGTTTGTTTAGCAATTCTATAAAGCTCATTTAAGGCTTTGGCGGGAATCAAAATTGCCTTCTCCTGTTTTGAGTTAATTGTTTTAAGGAATAAGCTGCTTAAACGAAAGCCATCTGTAGCAATTACCTCCAAGCCTTTATCATTAAATTTTAATAGCAAAGCAGTTAAAACTGGTCTACTCTGATCGAGACTGGCGCAAAAAGAAACTAAATTCTGAATTTTTTCCAAATCTTCAATATCTAAAGAAAAAAAATCCCCCTCCACAATTGGAAAACTCGGAAATTCCTCACTGTTTTGACAAGCTAGGCGACTAACTGTTTTTCCTTGAGAAATAATTAAAAAATTATCTTTTAATTTAAGAGAGATTTTACCGTTTTCCAAAGAATTAATAATGCTTTTAAACAATTCACCATTAACTATTAATTCTCCTTCTTCTTCCACTTCAATTATTAATTCTGTTTTAATTCCTAAATAAAGATCGGTTGCAGAGAGCACGAGCTTGCTTCCTTTAACACTTAAAAGGATTGAAGATAAAACAGTGATTTGTGGTTTGGTGGGAATTACTTTTTGAAGGTAATTAATAGAGTTTTTTAAATTTTCTTGTAGAACATTGAATTTCATATTTTCTTTTATTTAATTATATATTTTTAGTAGTTGTAGTAGTAGGGTATGTGCGTAAGTTAATATTCATTCCTTTTTTAGTCTAGTCCATTTCTTCTAAATTTATGTTTAAAAACGGTCTTTTATTGTTGATTATTTTGTTAGAATGTGTGAATTATTGTTTATAAAAATGAAAGTTTATTCACAGTCCTATAAGTTTTTAATGTTATTGTTAACAAGCTTTCAACTTCTTTTCCACTGATTTTTCCACAATTGTTGATAAACTGAACTTACTTTTATGTTTAACATAACTTTTAATTGATAAATCTGTTAATTTGATATAGCAATTAACGACATTTTCATTGCAGAAACATCTTGTTGAATATTTTGATCAATAATTAAGTCCTGTTCTATCTTTTTAATAGCATGAATTACACTACTATGATCCCTACCGGAAAACCATTGCCCGATTTCCTCCAGAGGAATCTGCAACTCATTTCTTAGTAGATACATAGCAATATGTCTAGCTTTCACTAATTCTTTACTACGTCTTTTTCCTCTAACAGCGCTCTGTTTTATACGATAATGATTGGCAACGGTTTTAATAATGTCTTGAGGTTTCGCTCTAATAATTTTTTGTTGATTTTGTCTAACTTCAGTTTGTAGGATTTTGTCAATTAAAGCAGAGTCGATGTTTAGATTCTGTAGTTCTACTGCTGAACGAATTTTTTTAATAATCCCTTCAATACGACGAGCGCTATCAACTTGAGAGGCGATTTTTTGAGCCAATTCAATAGGAATATCAAGCTTATTAGCCTGAGCTTTTAATAATAAAATAGCAGTGCGCAATTCAAAGGTTGGTTGTTGAATGTCAATCATGAGTCCAGCCTCAAAACGAGACCTTAGCCGGTCTTCTAAGAGACTTATCTCTTGCGGTGGTCTATCCGAAGTCATAATAATCTGTGAGTTGATAGCAATCAGAGCATTAAAAGTGTGAAAAAATTCTTCTTGCACAGAATTTTTACCAGCAATAAATTGAATGTCGTCTAAAAGTAGGAGATTGGTTTTGCGATATTTGTTTTTTAATTGTAGAGTGTTGTGGGTTTTAATTGCCTTAACGATTTCATTGGTGAACTGTTCTCCAGAGGCATAAATAATTTCCGCTTCCGGGTTATTTTGTAGCATGTGGTGAGCAACCGCATGAATTAAATGGGTTTTACCAACTCCCACTCCACCATAGAGAAAAAGCGGATTGTAGCTAGTCCCTGGATTGTTAGCGACGGCTGTGGCTGCGGCGTGAGCCATTTCATTACTCGACGAGACTGCAAAGCTTTCAAAAGTATAATCTTGTCTCAAACCGATCTGCGAGGCCCTAACCTTCAAACGATCAAAAGTATTGTTATTAATATTTGCTTGAGAAAACAACTCTTCCACTGTCGGCGAGGGACTATTTTGATTATTTCCAGGAAAACTTTTACCAAAAGCAAGATTATTTCTAGACTCATTGAAATTGCGTCCATTAATTTCTTTGTAAATCGATTCTTCTTTTTCTGTTTTTTCTGAGAAATAATCTATTTGTACTGAAGGTGATTTTTTATTGGCTTGTCTTAAATCAGTGACAATAAACTCTATTTCAAGTGGTTTATTAATGTATTTTTCCAAAGCAGTTTTAATTTGCGAGTAAAGATTGGATTTGAGATTGGTTACATGGAAGGCAGTCATACAACTAATAGTGGCGATGGCTTTTTGATCATCCTCAATTTTAATAGAAGTGAGTGGACTAGGCACAATCCAAGTATTAAAAAAAGCCGGGCTAAGACTGGCCTCCAAATCAACCTTGGCCATTTGCCAGACTTGTTTTACTGTTTCTAAATCATAGATTTGTTCAGACATATCGTCTTTCTTCAAGATAGGGAGGGCAGAATGGAGCAGCTAAAAATCTTCGTGCTTACTTATACACAAAGTTTTCCACAATTAGCAAGGGGCAATTTTTTAATGAAACTATTTTGGTGGCTGATAATCATCAATATTGTAAACACCGTGTTGATCTGGTTGAAGAGCTTTTTCTTCTGATTCTCCAAAGATAGTCTTGATTTTAAACTCATTTTTTTGATCTGCTTTAAGTGCTTGATCTGCTTTTTTGGTAGAATTTTCCAAAAGATCTTCTTCAATTTTTACGTCAGTACCTTGCCAAGGCATTTTAGTTGTTATTTGATCATTCTGATTTTTCTTAAAATCAAGACTGTTTTCTAAACGACGTTTTTTCAACTCTCTTACTTTTTGGTAACTTTCATAGCTTTCAGTTCTGAGACTAGCTTCAGCGCTAAGGGCTTTTTTAGTCTCAATTTCATCTTTTTTCTTCAAAATTTCTTCTGGATTAGTAGTGATAACCTCGTGTTCTTCTTGAGAGGCAATTACCCTAAGTGCGACGTGATTCTGACCAGCAAAAAATATTCCTTCGCCAACATCTGAGGAAACCAATAGCTGTCTCTCACCTTCAGAAAGATAGAAAACCTGAGTGAGAATTGGAATAGAAGCTGTGGACTGCTTCATTAAAAATTGAATAGAAGCGTTGGAAACAATGGCTTTGCCATAATCATTGCGCAAGAAATCTTCCACGTCTTGAGTAATAGTGGTAATACCTAAATAATATTTACGAGCTCTTTTAACCATCGAATACACAAAAGCGGCACTATCAGGGTGCATCATAAAGTACCAAGCTTCATCAATAACTAAAATGCGTCTCTTCAAGTTCTTTTTTATTCTTGTCCAGATGAAATCAAGAATGACGTACATGGCAATTGGTCGCAACGATTCTTCCATTTCTTTAACCGAAAAAACCGTAAATTGAGAACTAATGTCAATGTTGGAAGCTTGATTAAAAATTCCTCTAAAAGAACCAGTAATAAACTTTTCTAAGCGAGCTGCTAAATCATCACTTTCTTCTCTTTCCATGCCAATTAAAGTTTTATACAAATCTTCCATAAGTGGAGGAGTGTTCTTTTGTGTAGCTGGATCCGGCGTAATACCCTTGGATTTATAAGCGGCAATAATAGCACGATCGAGTAAGGCTTCTTGCTGAGGAGTCATTTCTCCAAGCATAACTTTTAGAAGTCCGTGAATGGAGAGAATTTTTTGCCCCAATTCATTTTCACCTTCTTCATAAATGCTAGATAAATCAAAAGGATTGATTTTAGCCTCTGAGCCAAAAGTGAAGTTAATATATTCGCCACCAACCATTTTACAAAGTTCTTCATACTCATGTTCTGGATCAAGCACAATTACTTCAGCATCAAACATTAGTTGACGCAAAATTTCC
Source organism: uncultured Pseudomonadales bacterium (assembly GCA_964511345.1). Lineage (GTDB taxonomy): Bacteria > Patescibacteriota > Microgenomatia > UBA1400 > PJMF01 > UBA1364. The sequence goes on from CAZEEV010000002.1 coordinate 84,077, forward strand.
AACTTAACAGTGTAGGATTTACCAGCGCCAGACTTGGCAAATATTACCATATTGGCATTTTCCATTTTGAAACGATCAAAAATGACTAAGGAATCATTGTGTTCATTAATTCCATAGACGATGCCGGTTTCCATGGTTAATTCAGAAGAGGTAAAAGGAAAAGTGGTGGCTAGAGAAGTAGTGTCCATATTTCTTACCACTGATAGGCGATCGACGCCCATGGGCAAAGTGGTTTTGAAGCCTTCATCCATTTGTAGAGCGGATTTTTTAGAGACGATCATTAAAGCCCCTAAAGTTCCCTGAATACTTTTAGTAATCTTGTCCAGCATTTCTTTGCTATCTGCCCTAACCGTAACATACAGGCCAAATTGGAAAAATCTTTCCGAACCAGCAGCCAGTTGTTCTCTCATGGTTCTGGCGTCGTTTAATTTGATTTCAGTATTAATATTACTGATTTTCCCAGATCTAATATCTGAAGTAATTTCTGCCTCCATTTCAGTAATTTTTCTTTTCAAATTGTCTAAGATGTCACCAGTGTCAGACGGGAAAATAAACATTGAAATGTTAGCTTGATACGGATAATTGATTAAAGGAGATAGCCAGTTGGCTGGCACAGCTCTTGGATAGCCAGCAATAAATAAAGTACGAGTGTAAGTGGAATTGATTTTTTGGTAAGTAAAGTCAACCTCAATAGCTTCTGGAGCAATAATGTCTTGGATGGTTACTAGGCCACGAGAAAATTCGCTCAATTTTTCTTGAGTGTATTCTTCGACATTGATTTTGTTCTGATCGGTCGAAACAGTTGGTTTTTTCTTTCCAAAAAAATTTAACATATTACATTATAATTTGTTTGAAGTGTCTTGACTTTCTTCCGTAGTTGCTTGCTCTGGAACTTGTTCAAACTGACTCTGTAAAGGAGCAATTTCTTCTGTAAAATCATTCTGTTCTTGAATTGGAGCTAGTCCTGGATTAGGTTCTGAAGTTGGCACTGGCGCTGATTCCAACTCTCGTTTCGCCTCCGATGTCGCCTCCGACGTCGTCGGTTCTGGAACAAGATTTGAATTTAAAGTCAAATTTACATCAGGAGACTGACTTGGTTCTAAAGTTGTATTTAGAATCGACTCAGTAGTTGGTTCAGCAATTGGTTTGATGGTTGGCGTTGGTTCTAAAACAAGCTCAGGAGCTGGAACTTGATTTATTGTTGTGTCTGGCACAGCTTCTAATATTGTAGCCTGAGTAGAATCAGCGGTGAAGTTTGGTGTTAAAACTGGCGCAGATTCTGGCGCAACTGTTAATTCTGGAATGGAATTTTGTTCCGAGTTCATCTCTGGAGCGATGATTGGACTACTATTAATAGTTGGGTCAGCATCAATAATTTGGTTGGCGTCAGTAGTTCGGTTAATATCAATATTACTATTAGGAATAGTGGATTCAATGTGGGCAACAATGGGTTCGGTGCTAGTAACAGTGGAACTCGGAGCTTCGCCGGTGAGCATTTCTTGAGGTGTTGGGTTTTGCATAATTTTTTCTCCAAAACTCGCCCTAACTAGGGAAGTCGTGTAATTTTCATTATTGCTGATTTCTTGTCCCTCAGCAGCTTCGGGATTGTAATTGATATAAAAATTTTGAATGATTTCTTGAGTGTTTAATTGTCTAGTGTAAAGTCCAAGACGATTAAATTGAGAGATTAGATGATCTCGGCGAGGTTCTAGCAAATTGGCGGCTTTTTCCAAAATAATACTTTTTTCAATAGTATTGATGTCAAAAGTAGTTTTTCCAGGCAAAACATTAGTAGGGGTAATTAAACCCATCTCGGCTGGACTGGCGGGAATTGTAACGTAAAAACGTTTTTCCAAAACATTTCTTTCTTTAATTAAAGTAGCAACAAAATCACGATATTGTTTAATAAGATTGGCTTTTCTATCCGAGCTGGCTTTTTGTATTTGCTCATCAAGCAAGCGCAGGTATTTAGTAACGTCTTTGGTTTGTGATTGAATGCTAATTTGGATAGGGTAGTTAAGAGAATTAAGTAAAGACCCATAGGTAAACATAATGGCGTCTTGTTCTTGCTCAGCTAGAAGACTGAAATTCATTGTGCCGACCTGGAGGATAATGGAGGCGGTACCATCTTTGAGAAGAATAGTATTATTAACAATGTCGTAAACATCAAGAAATTCTTGCGTAGTGGAACTAATGACTTTTTCGCTCATGAGCTGAGATATAGTGTACTAAATTTTAGGGCTTGATTACAAGGGGATTGATTTGCTGACCATTCAACTCGACTGTCATTTTTGGAAAAACGAGATCATCTTTTTCTACAGTGATTTGGTAACTGCCGTTTTCCAAGGGTCGATCGGTCAAGAATTTGCCATCCTGATCACTTTTCAAAACTCTTACTGTTTGCTGATTTTGATCCTTAATTTCTACGATGGCATGACCAATTTTGTGTTCACTTTTATCAATGATGGTGCCGGCAATTTGGTTTGGCAATAGCTTTTGTTCTTCACTAATTTCTTTAGGTAGTTTGAGCTTGCGCACTCTAGTTTGTAAATTGGGCTTTTCTTGTTCTGAGTTTTCTATGCTAATTTCACTTTGTTGCACTTCTACGTTATCAAACTCGTTTAGAACGGCATTGATTTTTTGATTTTCAGCTAAGTCAAATTGATCCTGACTTTTTTCACTGTCGGGAATACTTTTGAGATATTCAAAAATACGCTGTTTGCGTGCAGGATTTAAATTAATATCTGGAGCGAAAAAATCTTCGCGAGTAGAGGTGATTTTATAATTAAAAAAATCTGGAATTTTATTTGATTTTTTCCAGAAAAACTTAGTAGGTTTATAAATATTTTGGAAAAAAGTTTTGATCCAATGGTCAAGTGGTCTTTCTTCAACTGGCACAAAAGCAATTGCTGCTCCAAGTCCAACAATAGTAAAAACCAGTGGCCATTTTACGATGCCAATGAGATTTGTTTTATAAATAATGAAAGCCAAGACAGCTGCTACGGCTAATTCGGCAAACTGCTTAAGAGTCATGCTTCCTACGAGATGAAACTTATAGTTGGTGATATCTTGCGGAATAGGGTGTTGTTTCATGACTTATTCCATTTTAGCAGAAAAAGCAAAGCCTTGTTTGTGCTAGACTTATTTCTCTATAGCACTGGCTACGGCCGGAGTGATGATTTCTGCCTGAATATTGATGCCGGCAGAATTAGTTAGCTTGCCGCGAAATTTGTAAAATGGATAAGCGATCTTTAGATTGCTGTCGTAGCGATATTCAATTTCTACTGAGTACAAATTAGCCTCATCAATCCAATTCAAATCAATGACCTCAACTATTTCACTGCTAGCATTGATAATAGAAGCATTGCCTTTCTTTATGTTGTTTATCGCTTGATTAATAGATATAGCAGGCAATTGTTTGGAAATTTGAAATTCTTGGAAAAAATCACGGAAATTAACTCTTTTTAAATTGTAAAAATTATCAACTCGACAAAAAAATGGATAATCATTTTGGTTTTCATAAAAAACTTTATAACCATCAAGCTCATAAGTCAGAGGAATTTGTGCAAAAGTAGCTCTATTTTCATCAATTATATTTTGCTCAAAGCCAGAATCTAAATAAATAATACTGTCTTTTTGTACCACTAAAGGCACTAATATATTGTATTTGCTATAAAAATTTTGGCAAACTTCGATAGCTGAGTCAGTGATAATTTTTAAATTGTTTTCACCTTCATTTTTTACTCCACTATTAAAAGTATAATAGTGTTCGTAATTATTTTTTGCTAAAGCATGATTCTCACCAAGCCAATAATTTTCTATATTAGAATCTTTGTTTAGTTGATATTCAATAATTAATTTATTAGCCAACTCATCTGCCAAACCAGATGTATTTTGAGCTTGGTAAATATTAAAAAATTCTGGAACAGCAATTTCCGTACCGCTAAAATCAATTTTTTTAAAAGTGCTTTGAGTGTTGTCATAATTATTAACAACAAAGTCATTAGCAATGATTTTCTCTTCGACGGGTGTGATAATTTTGAAAATAACTGATAGAAGTAAAGCTCCTAGTATTAAAATCCCCAAAAATAAAAGAAAATTATTTTTTTTCTTTACGGGTTGATTTGTTTTAGGTGTGCTGTTGTTCATAATCAAAAATAATTAATAACAAGTCGTCACGCCCTGTCCATATTTTGGAGGATAGTTGCCGCCATCATCTTCTGGTACAAGGGTTTCAATAATAGAAAGTCCTGGATTATTAGCCATATAGAAAACTCCGTTATGAGCAGCTCCGTAATGCAGATGAACTCCATCTGAAAACCCCTTATTGCCCATTAAGCCAATCATAAACCCAGCCTCGACCTGCATACATTGATTCGGAGTGCTCAAACTAGGGTTCGGTTCTTCGAAGTGTAAAAACTGTATCTTTTGCGTTGTGCCGCCATTTTCGAAACTTAACACATAAAAACATCCCTCGCTTCCTCCACATCCCCCAAAACATAGATTTCCATCAAATGGAACATAAACTGGAGGACCGTAAAGTGCAGCCTCACCGCAACCGTTACAACCAATATCATAAGCATCCATAAAACTTAGGCCCGGTGGTTTGGAATGAGAATAATCACCATAAGGCATTTGAGATATGTGACCAGTAGCTGGCCAACACCCTGCGTCGCCTCCGCATTCACCCAAACAAACCCTAGCGGCCGTAATGACGTTATCTGTGCCTGCCATGAAAGAATTTTGATAATAAAAATTTACCTCAATAGTGTTAAGAATAGCAGTGTTGTTGTAGTTACTACTCAGATCATCCAGGGTGTAAGTAAAAGTTAGGCTTTCTCCAGCTGGAATAATGATAAATTCGCCACCTCCAGTTTGAAAACTTGCTTCTGCAGCATCGGCATCAGTTTCTTCCTCATTTCCTGGCGCGTAACTGAGAAGGGGAGATATTTTTAGAGGCTCGCTGCTAAGCCCAACTTGTTCTTTGATGAGATTTTGAAAATAATCGAAACCCAACTCTTTACTGCTGTCTATGCTGGGCATGGCTTGTCCGCTTTCTTCCCAACCTTTAGAACTTTGACCAAATTTAATTTGATCTTTAATATTGCTAATCTGTAAAGAAAAATCTTCTTTTGGTTTAATGGTGACGGTATATTCGATGGAAAGCGGAAATGAAGGTGAAGTACACTTAGCACCTTCATTTTCTAAACCAATACAGCCTTTGGTGATTTTAGCTGTCTTTTCAATCGAAGCATACTTGGAGGTTTTTTCAATTGAATTGGTAATTTCTGATTCACTAATTGGAAAATCCGTCAAAAAAGCTGAATTAAGACTGGCTTGTTGAAGAATAAAAAACAAAGCCGTGGTGCCAAAAGCAGCAGCTACTGCTTGGCTGGCAGTAACCATAGCTGAAGATGCAAATTGACTAAAAAAACCTCCGTTAGTTGGTGTTGTTTGAGAGATCACTTTGCTTTGGTTTTGTAAAGTTGCCTGACCTCCAACGGGGGTCTGTGTGATTGTGGCTCCGCTGGCTCCACCAATAGTGTGAGTTGCCTTGCCAGCTCCCCAAATAGCATTTTTAGCACCACCACCCCCTCCGAAAATATTACGGAAAAACAAGACAGCTGGTAAAGCTAAAATTAGCCATGGTAGCATAGCTGCCAGCGCAGCAAAAATGGCACCTAGTACCAGGATTGGCCAATTTTTTTTGACCCACTCTAGAACTTTTTCTAAACCCATTTCTATCAACTGTTCTTTGAGTTTTTTAATGATAGGCGCAGCAGCCTCTGCTGCTTTCAAAGCTTGACCCCAACCACCAGCTGCATCCAAAGCCATATAGAGGCCCTGGCTCAATGCTTTAGTGGCGAGTTTTTTACCTTGCTGACCAAGAGCACTGTCCATCAAGCCAGTGCCTTGATAATTTCCTTGTGGATTGAAGGCTTGCTGCATGAAACCGCCACCATTAGCGTCAAAAGCACCCTCGCCAAAATTCTCTGCCATCTGCAGCATGTAGAGATCCATGGGATTGATCTGCGGGGCAATCTGATCTTGGAAAGTAACAATGTCGTATGTTTCATAGGTGACGCCAGGATTGTAGAACTCAAAGTAAATTTTGAGAGTGCTTTGTTGTTCGGCGCCAGATAATTTGCTTAATTCTTGGGTCAAAAATTTTTCTAATAGAGCCGCTTGCTGGCTTTGCCACTCTTGCATTTCTTGACTGCTTGCTCCGACTCTGCCATATAACTCATTGGTAATTTGTCCACCACCATAAGTCAAATTAAGAATGCCTAGGTTACGTAATTGAGCAAGTTTTTGTGGATCTTTTTGGATTTCTGCTAGTAATTTCTGAGCCTCTTCTGGAGTATATTTTTCAAGAGCGATTTCTTGACGAACCTCTAGCGACCAAAGAGCTCGCTTACGTTTCCAATAGAAAATAATTAGATTGGCAAGTTCTTCTTTGTGAGCATCAAAAGCAGCTTTGTCTAGACTATTACCAAAAATGTTAACAAATCTGTTGTAATCAAAATTTTTTGGATCGGAAATTAAAAATTCTGGCGGAAGGCCTTGCTGAATAAAAACTTCAATCAGCGGGCGCACATTGTCTATAACCAATTTTATTCTAGAATTGTCTTGATAACCAGTAATTTCTGCGATTTTTTTGGAAAAAACCTCATCTAGGTATTGTTCGTTGCCAACGACATTGAGTTCTGATTCAATCGCTTTGACAAAGTTTGGGTCAACTTTGCTTTCTTCGATCATTTGTTGAGCTGTTTCACTGTTTAAGTTTTCGTCTTTAGATTTTTCATTTTCTCGTAGCTTCTGCTCGCCATATTTAGCGATGTCGCGCACCGCGCTATTGAGCAAATTCAGGCCATAGACATCCATTAATAAGCCAAAAGCTGCCTGATTACTAAAATTAATTCTTTGTGATGGATCACTGATTAATTTATCCAGGGAAAATTGTCCTGTGAGGAGCAAATTTTCTACCTGTGAAAAAGCCCGATCCATTAATTTTTGTCTGATAGCTAATGGCAATTGGTCGAAGGTGACAACTGTACCAGGTGGCAAACCAATTTTTGCCAGCGAAGCCTCATTAAAATATTTGCTTAAAGCTTGATTAATAGTGATAATCGAAAGCGATTGAAGATAAAGTCTGGATTGAGGATCGAGCTCAGCGATTTTGAGAGGGGCTTTGTCGTCTGGAGGCTTTTGATCTTTATTTCTTTGGGTTTCTTGTTTTTTATGGTCTTGATCTTGCTGTTTTTTATCTTTATCTGTTTGTGGTATAGGTAAACCAAAACCTCCACCTCCATCACCGCTAGAACTAACTTCATCTTGTTTTTCTTCCTCAATTTTTAGTTCTTCAGAACCAATACTTGGTTTGAGAATTAGATAAATTAACTTAATTCTATCAACGATTCTTCTTGAATAATCAAAGTATTCAATTTTTTGCAATTCTTCTACGGTAATTTTTTCACTGGCTGGATTGACACCAATGAGTGTAAATGTACTACCTAATTTATCCAATTCTTGTCGCTGGACTGAATCCAAAGAAATGTTTTTACTACTCAGTGAAGTGCGGATTTGCTCGATAAAATTAACTAGATCAGAAAGAAATAAGTATGGAACTTTACCTCTTGGCGGAGCAACGCCATCTAAAATGTCTTGAGCAGTGCTTAAATCAAACTCTCCTCCATAGCTAAAACCCTCAATGGCAAATTCACCCTTAACTTTTTTGTCACCAGCTGATTCGGCGTAAAAATTAGTAATCCAATTGGCACTTTTCTGCAAAATTTCATTGATTTGTACAGCACTAAGACTATCGACGCCAGCTAATTTTTTTAGCTCAATTCGAGTATTTTGATTAATGTCTTCTGGCATTGATTGACTTTATTATAACTTGGCAATTAATTAGTTAAAAGCTCAATAGGATTTTAATTTATTGCTCTTGGCTTTTGCTAATATTTTGCATAAAATAGTAGCTATGGCAGGTGAATTTGTTAAAGATAGTCTTGAAAATTTGATTAATTCTATATCAGTAAAATCGTCTGGTTCTTTTGATGATATCAGATATGGAAATTTAGAACCAAGTAAAGATTCTTTGACAAAGTTAACTGATAAAGATAGAAATGTTGTAGATATTATAAAAAACACTGAGCTAATTGGAATATTCAAGAAAATAAATGCTCTGGACAACGTAATTGACGCTTTTCAAAAACAAACTACGGCTGAAGGAATTGTCAATAATCTCTTTGACATAATAAGCGATCTAAACACAGACCTCTTAATGGCGGATGAAGCCTCTCCTGAGTACCAAAATATTTTGCAATCTTTGGCAGTGGCTTTTTACATGTACGAACAAGTTTTATACCCAGTAGTCAAAGAGGTTGTGGAGAATAATGTATCCACCAATGACGAAGAGCAATCCACTAGTGAGTGGATTGCTGACAAAACAAGTGAAATCGAAGATTTAAAAATTAGGATCGAAACACAACTCTTTTTAGAAGGTATTTCTAAAACAGAAAGACATAGCAAAGATAAATTTATAGAATCTGAGTTTAATAATGGAATAAAAAATATATTAATAGATTTGGAAAAAAGAAAAAGAAGCTTGTCAGGTGACGCGCAAGAATTGGACAATTTTAAAATTTTTATTTCTGCCGAAAGAAAAAAATTTTTCACTGAATGGAATGTGTCACCTGACGAAAATGAAGAGACTTTAAATGTTTCAAAGATGACCCTCCGCGAAATTGCTGATTACGTATTGAGAAAAGAATTGCCTTTTTGGACTGGCGAACATGATAACTGGACAGATGAAAATGATAGAAAAGTTGTTGATGCTCTCATTCAAAGATTATGGAAGGATAATCATAAAATTGTTGGTTTAACCAATGATTTTATTCCTGATCCATCAAATGAAAAAGTTCCAGATCCAAAAGAAAATGGACTTAGATTTAGTGATCTTGAATTTAGGGAAATAGTTAGCGACCTACAAATTCTTGGGCTGTTTGGAATAATGAATGTTAAAGGTAAAGAGAGAAAAGATGATGGCGCTGCTGAGGGTTTGTTACCAGAATTAGAAGCTTGTCTTTCTAAATTACAAATGAATAATAAAGAATTATTGAATTTAACAACCTTTGCTCATCCAAGAACGGGTATGATTTTATATGAGTTTCTTAGGAGGATGAAAGATCAGGGAGCTCTAAGAAAAGGAGAAATTCCAAAATTAAAACGAGGAGAAGTACCAACTGGTTTTGGTCGAGCTCCTATGAACGACAGGTTGGTTATGAGAAATGGGCAAAAAGTTTTGCTTTTTGGAGACAGATTTATCAAAGAACTGAAAGAAAATGGTGAAGGTATGGATGATAAATTTTATGAGGGTACCCCTCTTGAGAGTGGAGATGTTTTAATTTTGGATTATTCTGGAACAGAAGTTGATCCTGAAACTAGAATGCCAGACGGCAAAATAAGAAAACCAGATGGTTCTGAGTGGAAGGAAATAAACGACAGAGTTGTAAAGAGAGATAACAAAGATACATTGCTAGTAGGAGATAGGCTGGTCAAAATAGTTAATGGTAAGGGTGTTGAGATTGGCAAAAAATGGTACGATTACGAACCTAAAGATACAACAGATATGCCTCTTTATGAATTTGACGAACGCTTCTGTTATGAAACTTTGGCTGCTGACTCTGGAAAAGCAAGGCTGAGGCTTTATGCCGCCGATCTAGCCTCAAAACTAGAGGATCAAAGATTGGAAATCAAAGCCGCTGAAATAGCAGGAGAAGAGCCTGATCAGAGCAGAATTCATTTTAAAGAGTTAATTGGTTATCAGTTGCCCGATCCAAACGACAAACAATTTGGTGAAAGAGATGTTGAAAGACTAAAGATGTATTCTAGGTATCTGTTCTTTTCTTTTCCATTTTTAACAAATATCTTAGCTATGAGACAAGAGAGAACGTGCACGCCTGCTCATGGCTTTGCCAATAAAGACATTCAATTCACCTGGATATTTGACATACTTGGTTTTATTGTTCATAAATCTCAAAGATATGGCAACTCTGACACTGCTTTTTACTACCTATTGAAGTTTTTTCCACCACTTCAAGAGGGGCACTATGGTGCTGGAGGTGATGTTAGAAGGTTGAACCAAATTAGAGATCTAATAATAAAGTATGATAAGATTTTCGACGATAGAGCTGGCGAAAGTTTGTTTCCAAAACTCCCTTACGGATCCTCATATTTTCATACAGCTTTGAGCATGTTGGCAATGGCTCCTGGAGAGCACACCAGATTAATGGGAAAAGCTAAATTAGCTGATGGTCGTATATTAGAAGGAACACAAGAAAAGCCAGTATTGCTGGCTCTAGGAGGTGAAGAGAAAAAAAATGAGAAATTTAAAAGTCCTTATAACTTTTCAAATATTTATACCTCTATTAGAGCGTGGGATAAATTTATAACTGATATAGCTAAAGATCTTCCTCCCAAATTAAACATACAAGACATTGCTGGGGGAGGTGGTAAAGAAAAATCTTTAATTAGTCAAAGATATGGCGATGATGTTGGTCAAGCAAAAATGAGCAGTACTAAGACTTTAGAAAAAGATAAAGATCCTAATTTAGCCGATTTTGATCATTTGACTATGTCAGCAGTATTCATGTGGGATACTGTAAAGAGATTGTTTCGTCAATTTCAATCAAATAGTGTAGAAGTGAGAAAAAATCTTTATAAAGAAATGGAAAAAGGATTTATAGAAACAGCATCTAGAGGAGGGTTGTCGGAGGGATCGGCTGCAACAGTTTTAAAATATGTTTTAGCACGGATGTCTAGCCCTGATAAAAATGGTAAATTTTATGCTAAAGATAGGTCATTCGCAGGAATGAATCCGTGTTTAGATGCACTTGAACCGACTGTAAAAAGTATAAATGCTCAACGAGTCTTTGAATACGTAGAAGCTCTTTGGAACTATCAACACTCTGATGTCAATGGCAATGTAGTAAAACTTTTCCCTTTTAAATTGGCTAATGCTGGAAGTCTTGGGTCAGGCATATTAAATAGACCTCTTATTAATGTAAGACAGGCTCTAAATGCAGATCCAGATATTACAAAATATCAAGGCTATCTTCTTGGCTACGAAGAAATTAATGGTAAGAGAAGGCGTGTTGAACTGCCTGAGCCTATAAAAAGAATTAATCTAGAAAAACACGACGACTAGTTTATGATTTTTCTTTAGGTGGGCTAGTTCCTCCATTTTTATTGACATATTTTCCTATCATGGCTCCAAGATCTTCTGCTTCAAAACCTCTTCCTTCTAGCACTTTATTTACCTGCACCCTTATGTTCTTTCCTCTTTCAAATCCGCTAGAAAGTCCACCTTGAGTATCTTCAGTTGCTTTGCCAGTAACACCGCCATATGACTTAATTATTTTATTATTATCATCTCTTCGATCATATCCTCCAAAGAAGGCACCCACCCTCTCTCTTAAGGTAGCATTTTTAAAGTCTTTTCCATAGGCCGCTCCAGCTCTAATTCCTCCAACTAAACCCTCTACTCCAGACGTTATAGCTGGCGCAGCTATTGTGCTTTCTTTGATTCTACCTACTGCATCTTTAGCTAACTGTCCAAACACTCCATCTTCGACACCCATGGCTTTTTTGGCCTGTTGTAAAATTTCTGGAATCACTAACAATATGCCAATACCAAGAATGACAGGAATAATTTCTCCTTGTCCCTGACCAACTAAGAATGGAGGCATAAAACCTCCGCCAAAACTGCTGCTGATTTCTCCAGTGCCCATCATGGCGCGCATGGGGGCAGTTAGCATTCTTTGTACCAAAATACACAGTAACACTATTGGCCAGAGGATCAGATTGCCGGCTAGATTTTTAATCCATTTAACAAAGGAGTTTTTACCAGGAAAAGCTCCAAGCATTAAAATAATAGGTGAGAAAATAATTTGAATTAAAACTGACACATAGCTTTTAACTAACTCAAAGAAAATCTTGAAGGTAGCAAAAAGAATTGCTAAGCCAACAATCATGGTAGCAACCAAGCTAGATAGCCAGGTAAGAGCCTGACCTACAAAACTAATATTCAGAGCATCATCCATAAAAGATTTAATAGCCATTTGCGTCCCGCTTGTGCCACTAAAAATCAAACCAATTAAGCCAAAGATGTTGCGGGTAATAATGTCCGAGCCTTCATTAAAATACCCAGCAACGACATACATAATTACATACATGAGATCGATCATGAAACCAGCAATGGCGTAAGAAAAAGTTACTGCTAACATGGCAACAATAACACTTGGAATAGCTTGCTGAGCGGTAATGGCTGCCTGGCCAACCTTGGTTCTAAACATAATCATAAAACCAATAATCAAGAAGATAACGACAAAAAATAAATAGGCTAAATTACGAAAGGCTTTCCAAGTTTCTAGAATTGGATCCAGAGCGGAAAAACCAAGACCCTGGGCTTGAGCTTCTGGAACAATTTTGGCAGATTCCATCAAATCGGCAACATAAGTACGGGCGCTGGCAGGTGGAGTGTAAAGTGCAACGATACCACTATTAATATCTCCTAAGACGCCATAACCAATTTCTTTTTCCAAAATCTTTCTGTCTGATTCAGAAAGATCAGCGCTTTGTGGGATGGATGACATGCCGATAGTGTGTAAATTAATATTAGTGATGATATTAGAAAAGCCCTCAGCATCAAACTTTTCTTTATCAGCGCTACTGCTACCAAAAGATTGGACGCTTTTAGCCGTTGAATCGTTAGTGAAAATTCCTCTCAACCAATCGCCAATAGATGCTTGAGCTGGCTTAGCTGACATCAAGAAACAGGAAAAGACAAAGAAAACAATTAACAATAGGCGAGAGGTTTTTATCTGCGTCATAAGACAAGTATATTTTAGATGAAGAGCGGAAAAACTGCAAAGGTAAACTTGATAATTTAACTTGACAACTGGCTTAAAAACATTTAAAACAATCATAAATGATCGATCAAGCACAAACTGATAAATTCAAGAACATTTTAGAGCTTAGTCAAAATATTTTAGTCATTTTTCCAGAAAGCAAAGATCTTGATTTGTTTTTAGCCAGTTATTGTTTTTATGCTTTTTTGAACACTAAAAAAGGCGTGCGCTTGTTAACTCCAAAGTTAATTCAGCCGATTCCTCGTAATTTAACCAATCTCATCGCTATTAAACAAATCGAAACTGAACTTGGCAAAGAAAATTTAATTGTTAGTTTCCCTTATCAGGAAAATCAAGTTGATAAGGTTTCTTATTATATTGGTGAAAATGATAAGCGTTTTTATTTAACCATCAAACCTAAAAAAGGATCCACACCGCTTACTAGTTCTCAGGTGGAATTTTCTTATGCCGGTACTCAGGCAGACTTATTGATTTTATGTGGAGTAGAAGAGTTAGAGAGTTTACAGCAATTATATTTTGCCTACGAAAACTTATATAAGGGAACTGATAATCATTTGGTCAGTATCAATGATTTTATTCCCGATTTTGGCAAGCTTAATTTGGATATTTCTCCCAGTAGTTCTTATTGTGAAGCTTTGTTTTATTTACTGCAGGATTTGGATTCGGAAAGCGAAGAAATATTGTCTCAGAATTATTTGTCCACCTTATTACTTTATGGGATAGAGTTCAAAACCAAAGGTTTGCAATCCCCTGAAACTAGTATTAGCACATTTTTAGCTGTAGCTTCTTTATTGAAATTGGGAGCGCAACGACTCTTCCAGAGAACCCCTAAAACTAAAGTCCGGCCTCGTTCAACAAAATAGCAGTGGCAAGTGCGCCGGGTCTTTGCCATGCTGGGTACTTATTGCCATTGCTTAAACTCTGACAGTTGCTTGAGTTAGCAAAGCAATATTGTTTTGCTTGGTCAATTAGTTCTTCTTTGGTGGCATCATCGACTTGTTTTTCGTCAAGACTGCTGCGCAGTTCAGAAATTACAGCATCAGTTGGATTAACTTCACAATTAAATTCTACGTAATCTACACAGAAAATTAAATCCATGTCAGTGTGGCGCTCATCAATCCAAGCCATAGGGTAAGGATGGTCTTCTGAACTAAACTTTGAAGGACATTTGCCATTATTGGCCCAGCGAGTGTCTTTATCACAATTTTGGTTACCAGTGCCATTGTAGGCACCAATAGCTGTGACTAATGCCTCATACTCAATGTTATTACGATCAAAATTACCGCCAAATTTATCAATCAAATGTTGCATGGCGGCTTTGGCGTCTTCTTTTAAGGAGCCATTCCTAATTTCACCGCCATCAAAGACCGAACGGGTAGGACTTGATCCAGCTTCATTCCAATGAATGCCAGCTACGATTTCACAAGGAATGCCAGTTTCTTTTTCAGCGTATTCGTAAGCCTCCATCACTTCCGCAGTCATGCCTGGGGCGATGTCTGCCACAAAATAATCTTTGGCAAATTGTGGAATTTGTGTTGCACTTGGTATATTTTTAATATTCTTAAAAGCTTCGCCTGTGCAGGCCGCTAGAGTAGAGCTACCTTGTGGGCGGCCGCTGCAGCGCCCTAAGAACATATCTTCCACCCTGGTACATGAAGCAATGTAGTTATAGGTTTGGTTGTAAGAGTTACGTAATTTTTGTTGGATTTTGCGTATTAAAAATCCCAGACCAAAGTCTGGAAGTAAGACGTTGTTTTCTGGTTCTTCTAGGTTAACACCAACAGTGTAATTTTTACAGACACGGACATTTTCTACATATGGCACGCCTTTGGAGTCATATTTGATCACTTCTTCATAGCGACACTCATCAAGTGGGCTAATAGAATCAGAACCATCAATACCTACTTCAGCATTTTTGATGGTGTAATACTTAGGAATAACTCCTGCCTTATTGTCCATGTCCTCAATAACATTAGTGCGAACAGTATTAAAAAACTCTTCTTCATTCCAAAAAATACTCAGAGCTTTGTTAGCATCTTTAATGGCTTCACCTACTGGTAAAACAAGGTAGGCGTTAACAATGACTTGTTCATCTAATTTTGGTGGATTGCTATCGATTACTAATTGCCAGTTAAAGGCATTTACATCTTGAGAAAGTAATTGATCAGCGATTTTTTGATTATTTTGATTTTTATAATTGTAATCTTTGATATCTTTAGAAGCCGGAGTGAAAAGATCGCCAGCTTTTTCAAAATTAACATCCTCTTGATTGAAAATGTCTTCAATATTGGCACTTGCAGTGGCGCTAACTGTTGAACCAGCATTTGAGTCACTCTCTTCTTCAACGATCCTCAAAGTAGTGTTTTGACAATTAGGAGCTGTGCCATTGATAACGTCGATTAGAACATTATTAAGAGCATTTTGGTCGCTTCTGCTACATTGCGGATAAGAAGCGGGACATTTAATCAGTGAATCACTTGAATATGGAGCTTCTTTGGCTGATTCATAGACTGCAATTCTTTTCTTATCCTGATTTTCAATGTCTAATTGATTTTGCTCGCTAGATTGCAAAGCCATTTTAACTATTTCTAAGGTGTCTATATTGCCAGCGAGTTTAGATTTGTTAGTACCAAATTCTGGAATTTTAAAAGCAATAATAATTGGGGCATGTACATCATCATTCACTTGGGGACTAGACTGCAAAAAATGAAAGTTGTCATTGCTTTCATTTTTGTTTTGCTTTGGAACTAAAACCAAAAAAGCTAGTCGATATAATGAGTCTAGATCAATACTAACAGCTCTAATAGCTTCTCGAGCTTTGGCAATTTCATCTATACTCGCTGACAAGGCCGGTTGATTTTGATTTTCCTCATCGCCACCACTAAATAAATCAGAGCACACCTGAGGATATAATTCTTCCTCACTGGTTTGAGGACGAAGATTTTTGAGCCAATCTAATAAAGTTTGACTGTTAAAAGCTACGTTCAATCGATGCTCTTCAGCTGATAAAGTTTCTGACTCACTAATTGCTCGACTATTTCCTGCTGCATCCACGGCAATTGGGAAATCAAATTCTTTATCTAATATGCACTTATCATTTGCG
Organism: uncultured Pseudomonadales bacterium; assembly: GCA_964511345.1. Classification (GTDB taxonomy): domain Bacteria; phylum Patescibacteriota; class Microgenomatia; order UBA1400; family PJMF01; genus UBA1364. Next base: position 100,115 of record CAZEEV010000002.1, read on the forward strand.
ACTTGCGCACAAATTTTTGTTATGGCTGCTAAGTTTTGAGTTTTAGCCAAACATTGCTGATAAGAAGAAAGCAATCTCTGGCTAATTCCTGAAGCATTAAGCATGTATTGATCTCCAACAGTTTGAAAATCAGCGCCAAACATACCTTCAAAAGAACTATTTTTCAAAGTTTCAGTTTTTGGCTCTAAACCTCTAAAAAGAGGAATACGTGCCTTGGAAAAATCAACTACATAATCATTTGCGCCACCAAAAATAGTTGGATTGAGTCCTTGATAAAAACTTTCTTCAGGTGGGACGCTGCTGCTAAAAAATTTATCAATATCACCCCAGATTTTCTTATCAATGACCCATTGCGCGCCTCCACAGTGAGCCTCGTAACCCTGATCTTTGACCATAGTGGAGAGTAAATCTTCATAAGCTAAGCCCAAGCTTGATGAAGAAATAAACATCGGCATAAGAGTGTAGTTGGTGCTCTCATCAGTAACTTGAGTTTCACTACTTTGGGCAAAAACTAAATTTGAAAAATTACAAAAAAACAGCAGATTAGCAAAGAGCACGCCGGCAATTATTTTTTTACACAAACGACTTAGCACGCTTTGATTATACTAAGGATCATCATCCTAGGAAAGAATGCGAATCCCAAAGATGATTTCTAGCAATTGCGCAATCCAATAAGCGGCAAATAACAAAATAAAACCGATAATAGCTGAGGTAATTTTTTGCTTACCTTCTTCAAGAGACTTAGAATTATTAGCTCCAGCAAGCATTTGAAAACCACCCAGTAGCAGAACAACAAAGAGAATTATGCCAGCAATGGGGAAAACAAAACTTTTTAGTGCTTTGGAAATGATTCCTCCTGGAGTGGAGAGACTGGCGTCACCACTAGCGATTTTAAGAGGATTTAAACGGTCTAAAGTTCCTTGATCAACTTCGATATCATTAACAGCTGAATCAGTATTTCTACATTTGCCATCGCGTAACCAACCACAGCAGGTTTTACCCGCATTTTCTCCCTCAGTGATTGGGGTTCTGCCACTACCTCCTCCACAAATACACTGTTGGTCAGAATTAGGATCGTAAACATCTCCACAATAAACATCATTGGCGCCTGGAGGAGCGGTTAAACATTGAGTGAAATCGTCATTGGTAAATCCGCAACAAAGTCCCCTTTTACTGGTCCATTGGTTAATCCAATATGACTCAAGTTGGCCTCCTTCGCAGTTACAAGTAAATCCTCTTGGATTAGATTTATCTGCCGATCCCAATGTTTGTCCACAACTCAGTTCTTTTTCTAAAACCAGGCATTGATCATTTTCAACAAATCCACAACAATAGGCATATGATAGTCCAACACTACCTACTTTCTCAAGGTGATTGTTATTTCTATCACACTGACATAAGGTTTCTTCGTCTACGTCTTCAAATCCACCAGAGTACCATTCTCCACAGCCAATTGCTTTCACAGTATTTATCGACAAAACTATGAAAATTATTTGCAATAATAAAGTTTGAACAATTTTTTTCATTATGATTCTCCAAAGCCTGGTATATGTAAAATTTCTACTCCAATAAATTGCAAAATAGTTACGGAAAAAATCACAAACAACAAGCCAATAATAGCAGAAGTAATAATTTCTTTGGCTTCTTTGGTTTTATTCGGATCACCTTGAGAAACAGAGAGCATAAACGAGCCGACTAGAATCATGATCAAAACAATACCGCCACCAGCTGCTAGACCAATGGTAATGATGGTTTTAATTACACTCTCTGGATTACTTGGAATACAACCAACTGCTGTCCAAATGCCACTGGTTCTGAAACATGCTTCACAGGCCTGATATTGATCGGTATTTTTATCGATTTGAGAACACAATTCATAGCTGGCAAATGAATCTAAATTGGTCTTACATTGAGTATCGTCGCTACCGCATTGAGCCATAGCAGGTGAAGAAATAGGGTAGTTGATCACATTTTTCTTGGTGTCAGTGACACTACCAGCATTTTTAGGTAATTCAACCATGATTTGATAGGTACAATTTTGTTTGACAAATTCATCTCCAACATAGACAAAAATACCGCCATTTTCTACTTCGATTGGAGCTGGATCATTTCCTCCTTGCCAAAGTACCTCACCTTGACACCCTGTTCCTTGTGGAAGAAAGGCTAAATTAATACTTTCTCCATCTGGGAACGGTGTGCCATTGTTATAAGCAATACCACTTAGTTTAATATAGACACCCGTACCAGCCTGAACGCAACTATTAAAAAAATTGCATTTTTTATCGCCTCTTTCTTGGTAAATGTTGACCGTTTCGATAATTGGTTCTGGAGTTGCAGCAAAAACATTTTTTGCACTCAGCGAAAAAAAAGAACTAATCAGCAAAAACACTAGAGCTATTTTTTTCATTTTCGTCACCTCTATATTAAATCATTAAACGCCATTAAAACCAAGCTTTTATTATAGTAGAATAAAAGCATGTTTCGCATGCCCGTCTTTCGCAAGCTATTCTTTTTGTTATTTTCATTGACCCTGATTGTCGCTGTTCTATTTTCGAATTTATTTATCGATAACCAGAGAGTGGAGGCATTGTCAGATGTAGAAAAGTTGCAGCAAGACATAGACGAATTAGAGAATCTTAAAAAACTTTCCGAAAATGCTACCACTCCTCTCGAAAAAGAAGTAGCAAACCTTGAGGCACGAATTAACTCTGCCAGAGCAGGCATTGCCAAGGCTAAAACTCAAGCTCAGGAATTAGCCAGAAACATCGAAAAAAGAGAAGGGGATTTAACTTATCACTATCAACTATTCGCTAATCGCGTTTCTGAATCTTATAAGAGAGAACGTACTTTTAACCCTTTAGCTCTCTTTCTTTCCAGTCAAAACGCTAGCAAATTAACCAAAGATTTAGCTTACAAGGAATCAGCTCGTGCTCAGGATGATCGTTTAATTAGATCACTCTCTGGAGAGATTGCTCAACTAAATACTGATAAAAAACAATTAGAATCCGATCAAATTCGTTTAGCGGCGCTCTCAGAACAATTAGACAAACAAGCAGACTTTTTTAAGGGTGAAATCGCCAAAGCAAAGGCATATCAGAGTGAATTGAGTGGACAGATTGCAGCTTTATCAGCTAAGCAGCAATCCATTTTATCAGAAAAATCTGGCACTTTTCAAACAACTGTTGGTGATGTGCCGTTGGCTGATGATGCAGCCAGTCGCCCAGATTACAAGCCAGGCTTTTCACCAGCTTTTGCGGTTTTCAGTTTTGGCGCTCCACATTTTAAAGGTATGAGTCAGTACGGTGCTTTGGGTAGAGCTAAAAGTGGGCAGAATTACGAAAAAATTCTCAAAGCATATTATGGTAGTGGTATAGAAATTAAAACAGTTGATGCTAATCAAAAAATTAAAGTCGATGGTTATGGCTCTTATTCTTTAGAAGATTATGTTAAAAGAATCTATGAAGTGCCTAATAGTTGGGGAGACGATGGTGGAATGGAAGCCCTCAAGGCTCAGGCAGTGGCGGCTCGCAGTTATGTTCTAGCTAGAGGAGGATCAATTTGTGCTACCGAAGCTTGTCAAGTTTTCAAACCAAATGCAAAAGGAGGAAATTGGGAAAAAGCTGTTAATGAAACTAAAGGAAAAGTGGTTTACGCTAACGGTAAACCATTTTCAACTTGGTATGCTTCCACATCTGGTGGATATCAAGAATCTTACTCTTCAAATGGTTATTCAACCCCAGGATTTTGGGATACTGCTGATGGACGTAATGGTTGGACCTCCAAAGCTTATGAAAAAATTGCTGGATCGCCATGGTTCTACAAAGCTTGGTATAAAACTAGATCTGGAGATGCTTGTGGTAGAAATCATCCTTGGTTAAATAGTGAGGAAATGGCAGATATTTTGAATGCTTGGGTAGTAATGTACAAAGGTGGTGGGGATAGTAGTAGAGTCACTCCAGAATCATCTTGTTGGGGTGGCAATCCTTATAGTAAGAGTGATCTTAAAAATATTGGTGGTTACAGTAGTGTCAGCGGAGTAAGTGTTAAATATTCTAATGACGGTGTTACTGCAGAAGTTACTTTTCAAACAAATAAAGGTAGTTTAACCATCAAAGGTAATGAATTCTATAAAACCTTCAACCTAAGGGCTCCTGGCAGAATCTCTGTTAAATCTGGACTATTTAATATTGAGAAAAAATAAAATCCCTAAAACTTAGTACTAATATATTGTACTTCTTTAGGTGCTCTAACTAGTCTGGACTTTTTAATAGGATCTCTGGTAATTTCTCTGTTAGACACAATCACTCTGGCGTCTTTTTCCCAAACACGACCATCTGCCAAGACTGTTCTTTTTTTCAAAACGACGGTAGCATGACCATAAGAATTATTAATGCTTTCCAAGATGACGGGAATGTTTTGACCATGATAATAAAGGTTAACTTCAGCGCCGATTAAATACTCAGGAATTTCTCTGATGATTTCTGGTTCATTTTTGTATGAACTGATAAATGACTCTGGATTTTTAGGCATAATTTTCTTTATCAAGACTGTTGAGGGGCATTATATCAAAAGAGATCAATTAATGCATTAAGTGAGGATTTAGACTCCTTGCAAAAACTTCGCTGCCCAAGGTCGGTAACTACTATAATAGTAGTCTTCGCGAATGGTTTGACCATCTTTATCACGAATGACATTGGTAAATTCAGCCTTAATACCACTTGCAGACCAATCAATTTGTTTGAGTTGACCTGGTTTTAAACTAGGATCAGGAATGTAGACGGTGGGGAGAGCAGGACTTTGTCCCCATTTTTTGTACTTAATAATTTCTGTGCTTCGACCATCACTGGTGCCATAGAGTTTGCAAAACATATAAAGATTCTCGCTGTCAGCTTGGCAACTAATTAAAATATGTCCGGGCGTGTCATTTATAAAACGCAAATCAACGTTCCCAGCATAGACAGTGGCGTCGAATCCTGGTTCATTCCCGATTTCATAATAAGAAACGCGATAAGCGTGGGGGAGACGACGAGTAATTTTAACGCCAGCATTGAGCAAGGAGCGGAAAAGTGTGCTACTGACCTGACAAACTCCACCTCCTGGAGAAAGTTTGGTTTGTCCAGCTTCAATGACGTAGGCATTCTTATAGCCAGTTTTGTCAGAAACTTCACCTAAAACTTTATTAAAAGAAAATTCTTGTCCTGGTTTGACAATATGATTATTGATGCGGCTAGTGGTGAGAGCAACATTGTCAACGCGATTAGGAATCGAGTGAGCATACCAACTTTCGCCAAAACCAATCACTTCTTTGATACCTAAATCATTGGTTTTTCCCAAAGTGATATTTGCGGGAGCACTACTCATGGGTAAATTAAAGGTATTTCCTGCGTCTAATTCTTGATTGTCTGAACTGAGAATATTGTTGAGAAAATCTTCAATGATTTTTTTACTTGCCTCGGTGTCAATTTCTAAACCATTTTGATCTGGAACAAATTCTATAACTTGCAGGGTTTCTGAATCATAACTAAAACGCGCATCGCTGCTAGGACGGTTGATTTTAGTTTTGAGATCGTCTAGATAGAGCTGAATTGCTTCCTGATTAATGCTTTCAGGCAAAGTCAGAAAATTGAGTAATTGTTTGTCATCAAGCCAATTTTTTTGATATTCATAAGTCAAAATCAGGCTTTGACCGATAAACTTTGCAGCTTGTTTTTGTGCCACTTCAATTTCTTCTTGAGTCAAAGCCAGAATGTGATGTGCCACAACTGCTTGTACTTGAAAATCTTTTTCTTCCAACTCACTGACTTTTTTAGTCAAAAGCTGTTCTTGCAAGACTTGCCAAGTTTCATCAATTAATAATTCATTACTCTCCAATCCAGGATTGATGGTGACTGTTTTATTGATGAGAGTTGTGCTGGGTTTTTCTCCAGCAAAGTCAACTTGCGTCTTAAGTCCTTCAATTAAGCCTTGTATTTTTTCCTGATCATAGCTGAGTACTGAGTAATATTTATTGACGTGTAGGTGTCCTTTGATAATAAATTTAATTTTTTTCCAAAATTTTTCTTGATGACCAGTAGCAAAAGCATTGACTAAATTATCATCAAGTTTGTTTTCAATTTCTAAGTCAGAGAGCTTTGCTTCCATCTTTTTTTCTTGAAAAGCAATTTGCAAAGTGCTTTGGGCGAAATCAATTTGTTTTTCTTGCAACTTTTCTTGAATTTTACTTTTTGCTTCATCTATGGTCATGCCAGAAATGTTGATGTCATCAAGGTAAGTTTTGGGATAAAAACGACTTTGGTAATAATTCAAGTAAATTGCGATTAGCCATATGCTGATCAAAATCAAAACCACTCCGACACTTAATAAGGCAATATTTTGTTTTCTTTGTGCAAAGTTGAGCTTGATTGATGAATAAATTTTATCCATAATAACGGTAAACTACATTGTACTTTGTAGTTTGTTATTATGCCAAGTCAGAACTTGCCAAAACCTAATTTACCAGGTCAAATAACTCCGTCGGGAGCTAATCCAGCTGATGCATCTGCTCAAACTAACCAAGCTCCAACAGCTCCACTAGCCTCACCGGCTCCATCAGACGCACAAACTATTTTCAGTCAAAAACCACCTCAGGCGCAGACTATCCCCGGTGGTTTATCTAGAGAAAATCCCGGTGGTACGCCACCGAACATGAAGGTGAGCGTCCCTGCTCCAACGGTGTCGCAAGATCAATTGTCAGTTTCTCCAGCATCAGCTCCGGTCGCTGAGGCTTCTAAAATTGCTAATCGTCCAGCTAGTCCGCTTGATCAAATATCTTTGAATCATCCAACCTTATCAACGCCAACCGCTGCTGAAAAACCAATTTTAGCAACATCTTCAGCTCCTGAGCTTATTACTCCACAACTTACCATGTCGACACCTTCCGTTGCTTCTACACCTTCTCTTGCTCCAACACCTATTGCTACATCTATGCCAAGTAACCCAATTTCTGCAGAAGCAGCTAAAGAGGAGGTAATAGCTGAAAATCCAGTGAATGCAGATTCCTCAGTAAAAACACCAACCGGTTTTTTATCTAAATTAAAAATAAAAAAAATTCCTTTGCCATTCTTAATTGGTGGAGGAGTATTGGTTTTGATTTTAATTGCTGTTTTGTTATTCAGCTTGTTTAAACCAAAAGCTAAACCAAGCACTAAAACTCCAAGCTCTTCGACTAATACCGGAAGTGGCAGTAACACTGGTAGTACGGCTACTAATAGTGCAAGCACAGGACAAATTTCTACGGTTACTTATTGGGGTCTATGGGAAGACAGTCAGGTTTTAAAAGAAGTAATTGCTGATTTTGAAAGTAAAAATCCGACTATTAAAATTGATTATCGCAAACAATCTCATCGAGATTATCGAGAGAGACTGCAGCAAGCAATTCTTTCTGGCAATGGTCCAGATATTTTTCGTTATCACGTCGCTTGGGTACCAATGTTAAGTGCTGACTTATCGCCTATGCCGGCCAGCGTGATGAGCACTGCTCAGTATAAGGAAATTTTTTATCCTACTGCTTACAACAATTTGCAAGTAGGTGGGCAAATTGTAGGTATTCCCTTGATGTATGATGGTTTAGCTTTGTTCTATAACAAAGAAATGCTTAAAACCGCTAATATCGATGTGCCTAAAACTTGGGCCGAGTTACGCGCCGCCGCCAATAAATTAACTGTGCCAGCCAATACGAGTGAAAGATCAAATATTACCAGAGCAGGATTGGCTATTGGTAATGCTGGTAACGTTGATCATTTTTCTGATATTTTAGCGTTATTGATTATTCAAAATGGTGGCAATCCTGCTGAAGCAAACAGTCAGTATGTCAAAGATGCGATTACTTTTTATACTAACTTTATTAAGCAAGATAAGGTTTGGTCAGATCGCTTAGCTAATTCCACCACCGCTTTTGCTAGAGGAGACGTGGCGATGATTTTTGCGCCATCTTGGCGAGTGCACGAGATTAAGACAATTAATCCAAATTTGGATTTTGCCATCACCGGTGTTCCGCAGTTAGACACTGAGAATCCTGTAACCTGGGCAAGCTTTTGGGCAGAGGGCGTGAGCGCTAAGAGTAAAAACAAAGAAGCGGCTTGGACTTTCTTAAAGTATTTATCTACTCCAGAAGTCTTGCGTAAATTTTACAATAATGCCAGTCAATATCGTGCTTTCGGTGAAATTTATCCTCGTGTGGATATGGCCAGTGAATTGCAAACTAGCGAATTAGCTGGAGCCTATGTTGCCGACGCACCTTTAGCTAAATCTTGGTATATGTCTAGCTTCACTCATGATAATGGCATCAATGATCAAATCATTAAATATTATGAAGACGCGATCAACACTGTTTTGTCTGGGTCAGATATGGAAAAGGCTTTAGAAACTGCTAAAGCTGGGATCAATACAGTGCTAAGCAAATATTCTTCAGCTAAGTAATTTGAGCAAACTTGCTGCCAATTTTTGTTTGTGATGACGAATTAAACTTCTCTGTAGAGCATCATTCTTTTCTGTTTTGACAATGGTAGCAGAGATTAAATTTTCCCTCACAACGCTCATAATTGAGTCGTTTTCTAAATCATCAATGATAGGAAAGTCATTAGCTTTTCGATAAAGTGCTTCAATTTCTTCAGGAATAGGACTGTTATTGATTAAAACAAAGTCTGGTTTTCTTTGACAATATTTTTGTACTTCCAATAAATGATCCTTAGCCGTCATTTGATAAGTTTGTGAAAAATGAGTAACTAAATTGCTAACATAAACAAATTTACCACCATTTCTTTGGTTTTCTGCTAAAGCTTGCACAAAACCATTTACCAAGGCGTGAGGTAATAGGCTACCATATAAATCTCCTGGGCCAAAAACCACCAAATCAGCATCAGCAATGGCACGGTAAGCTTTATCGTAAATATGAGCTTCTTTATCGAGAGTAATTTGCTCGATTTTTTTGCCGCCAAACTGTGGATCATCGAGGTTTTTTTCACCAACAACAACTTGACCATCAGTATAGTGCACTACCAAATGTACGCTATCTTCACTAATAGGTAAGACAGCGCCGTTAATACGAAAAATCTTAGAGGCTACTTCAACAGCTTTACTAGCAGAACCAGTCAAACTTTCGAGAGAAGTCAGAATTAAATTGCCTAAATTATGACCTTGTAAACTTGAGTTTTGGTCAAAACGATAAAGCAATAACTGACGAATTTCTTTTTCATTTTCTCCAGTGGCCAAAGCAGCGATGCACTGGCGCAAATCGCCAACTGGTAAAAAACCAAATTCATCTCGCAGTCTCCCCGTTGAGCCACCATTGTCTGAAACAACAATCACTGCACTTAAATCAACATCTGGATAATCTTTAAGTCCGGCTAGTACGACTGCACTGCCTGTACCTCCACCAATAGCAACGATTTTTTTCATAAGCCTGATTGTACTTCAAAGTAGCAACATGTTAAACTTGGACTTAATTTACACAAGATATTCATGTCAAATTTAGATTATTTTTTAAGTGAAAGACGCAGATTAAATAAAACTTTAACTCTGGTGACAGGAGTTTTTGATTTACTCCATGAAGAACATTTACATTTTTTGCAAAAAGCCAAAAAAACTGCAGATTTATTTATAGTGGGCGTGGAATCTGACCTGAGAGTTAAGCAGATGAAAGGGCAGAATCGACCATTTAATGATCAAATGAGTCGTTTGGCAAATTTGCAAAAATTGGGTTTAGCTGATTTTATCTTCATTTTGCCAGAGCAATTTTCTAAACCAGACGATCATCGCGCTTTAATTGCGCAAATCAGGCCAGACTTTATGGCTGTTTCTTCTAACACTCTTTTTCAGGCAGAAAAAGCAAAAATTTTAGCAGAATTTAATGCTAAACTAGTCATAGTCCATGATTACAATCCAGAATTTTCCTCAAGCAAAATTATTAATCAGGTAATCAAGGAAGGTTAAAAATGAAAAAAATAATCATTGTTTTTTTAATGGCAGCAGCTTTAATTGGTGTAGGTGCACTTGCACTTTCTAGATTAAAAAATACAACTCCTCCTCCAGCTACTAATCAAAAAGTAGGCACTACCACTAAAACTGGCGTGATTTCTACTTCCAATGGTGTTTTTTACTTGCAAGAAGCAGGTCAAACTCCTAAAGAAATTGATAGTTACACAGTTGAACTTGGTGACTATGTTGGTCAAACTGTCACTGTTAGTGGTCAATATAGTGGCGACACGCTTTTTGTGGGGAGTGTGGAAACTAAATAATTATGTCTAAAGCCAAATCTCATTTTCGCTGCCAAAATTGCGCAGCTAGCTTTCCAAAATGGATGGGGCAATGTGGGGAATGTGGAAGTTGGAACACTTTGGTCGAAGAAGTTCTACCAATTGAAACTGTCGATCGTCGCTCGCAAACGAAAAATTCTTTGAATGAGGCTGAAATTGCGCAAAAAAGCATAGTCTTTTCTCGAGTGGAGCGCTCAGAAGCCACAAAACAGCGTTTTTCGACCAGCATTGGAGAATTAGATCGGGTTTTGGGCGGTGGTTTAGTCGCGGGAATGGTAGTTCTGTTGGGTGGCGAACCGGGAATCGGTAAATCGACCTTGTTGACCCAAATGATATTGCAAATTTTGCGTCTGCGAAAAGATGCGCCAAAAAAACTGAAGCCACTTAAAATTTTTTATGTAGCTGGTGAAGAAAGCCCATCACAAATTTCACTTAGAATCGATCGATTTTTGTATAATGAACAACATGGCTACTCCAAAGATGACATTGGAGAGAGTTTAGTTTTTATTACCACTACAGATGTGGATGAACTTACTTTTTTAATCAAAAAAGAAAAACCCGATCTTTTAATTGTCGATAGTATCCAGTCCTTGTCAACAAGTTTTCTTACGGGGGCGAGTGGCAGTGTGGGGCAAATCAGAGAAGTGGCTGATCGGATCATTAATACCGTCAAAGCTTTCGGGATTCCGACTTTTTTAATTGGTCACATTACCAAAGACGGGGTAATTGCTGGACCTAAGATTTTTGAACACATGGTTGATACAGTTTTGTTATTAGAGGGCGAAAGATCCGACCAATTACGAATGCTAAGATCACTCAAAAATCGTTTTGGAGCGACCGATGAGGTGGGTCTTTTTCAAAGTGAAGACTATGGCCTTCGAGAAATTAGTAATCCAAGTGAGTTGTTTCTAGAAAACACTAACCAGTTAGTAGTTGGAGCAGCCACGGTTTGTTTGATGGAAGGAACACGCCCCTTACTCGCTGAAGTCCAAGCACTGGTGGTGAAATCCCAATTAGCCATGCCACGTAGGGTGGGGCGAGGAGTAGACTTGGCGCGGATTCAGGTTTTATCGGCAGTCTTACAGAAGCATGCTAATTTGCCCTTGGCTTTTTATGACATTTTTTTAAGTGTTGCTGGTGGTTTCCGCATCAAAGAAGCCAGTGTCGATTTGGGTTTAGCAGTTTCCATCGCATCTTCGCTTTCGGGTAAAAAAATACCTCAAGATACTGTTTTTATCGGAGAGATAGGACTGCTTGGAGAGATCAGAAAAACTCCATATTTCGAGCGTCGCGCAAAAGAAGCCCGAAGGTTAGGTTTTAAAAAAATCATTTCGCGAGAAACGCATGGGAATATTAGAGATTTGCTGAAGGATTTAGAACTTTTGCAAAAAGGAACTAAAAATGAATAATCAAGTGCTCAGCCAATTTTTGTATGACTCTAACCAAGCCGGTTATGGTAGTGGAGAAGAAAAAAAATGGATTAAAGAGTCAGATGGTTCTACTTCCATTCCTTATCAAAAGGGAGATTGGCAATCTCATGACAATTTTTTTGGTGGTGAACCATATGGAGGCAGAATTATCGTTTCGTATAAAAATAAACCGGTTTGGATGATGGTCTATTATGGTTTTGTTAAAAATGGTATTAAGCCAGATCTCGTTTATGGAATACTCAAGAAGGCTTTAATGAAAATGCCTAAAGAAGCACCTTTTCGAGGGCCAAAAAGATTTGAATATGGCGATTTATTGTATTTAAACAAATGGGTGGGTGATGTAGAAAAATACTCTGGTGAAGAAAAAATTTATCAAGGTAAAGAAATAGTTTATCAGTCAAATTATATGGGTGGTTTAGTTGATCAAAAGGTTGGCGTCTAGTTTTTGACTACAAATTCCTTTTTTTTGCGTATCTTTCGCGACTATTGCGAATCACTTTTTCACGATTTTGGTTACTGCTTTTGGCAAGATTCAGAGTGTAAGCGGGGAAAGGTCGACTCAAAACATTGTCAATGGAAATCTTATTAATGATTTGATATTTGTCCAAATTAACTAAGTCGTCTTGGGTATATAAACCACCATACTCAGACTGGAAATAGGTAGCGTCGCCAGCGCCCATCACGAAACTCATAATATTGCCGCAGTTGCCGAAAATAGCATGACGAACTTCCTCTGGAATTTGGTCAATGTACTGGTTGGCTAAAATCAAATTAAGATGATATTTGCGGGCTTCAGAGAGAATTTTAATGAAAGCATCAGTAGCGAAGTTTTGAAATTCATCAACATAGAGATAAAAATCACGACGTTTTTCTTCTGGAATATTAACTCGAGCCATGGCAGCTAATTGAATCTTAGTAATCATCATTGCGCCAAGTAGAGTGGCATTATCTTCACCGAGACGACCTTGGGATAAATTGACCAGCAAGATTTTACCTTGGTTCATCAATTCCTCAATGCTGAAAGATGATTGAGTGGTATTCACTACATTGCGCACAATTGGCGAAGAAACAAATTGGCCAACTTTATTAAGAATTGAAGCGATTGATTCATTGCGTTGGCGCTCTTGCATTTTATTGTATTCATTTAGCCAAAAGTTTTTCAAAATTGGATCATCTAGCTTTTCGACAATGGCGTCACGGAATTTTTTATTGGTTAATAAATCTAACACATCAGATAGTTTGGCCTCTGGACTTTTAAGTAAAGTTAATAAGCAATTGCGTAAAATATATTCAAGTCTTGGACCCCAAGAGTAACTGTAGAGTTTTTGAAAAACCGAAATAATACCTGAAGCAATTAATTCGCGATGAACGACATTTTCACCTTCAAAAAGGTTAATTTGCACAGTGCGTTCTTGATCAGCTGGATCAAAGTAAATAACATCGTTAATGCGGTGTTTAGGAATGTAATTTAATAACGTTTCTACTAAATCACCATGAGGGTCGATGACACACATACCTTCGTTGTGTTTTAAATCGTTAATAGCCATGTTAGCTAAGAGGGTAGATTTACCGGTGCCAGTTTTACCAATGACATAGAGGTGACGACGACGATCATGGCGTAATAAGCCATATTTAATGTTGCGATTTTTGTAAACTGTTTCGGCTACGACATTAATATTCTGTTTGATTTCATCAGGAGTATCTTGATTAACGATGGGTAAATTTTCCGGAGCTTCACCGAGTAGTTTCTTACCCCAGGAAATGTTGGGAATATTGGCAAGTTTTTTACTGGGCAAATGAAAGAGAGTAGCAATTTCTTCTAAACTGAGATTCAGATTGGGTGAAGCGACGAAATTGCGCTGCCTCATTCTTTTTAAGAAAGTATTTTTAAACAAATATCTGTTTTGTAATTGCAAAGCATTGCCCTCACTTTGAGAAATAGCCTGGTAGGCAGCAGCTACATTTTCCAAAATAAGCTTGCTTTTTTTACGATCATTAGTGGCGACGGCAATTTTGAAAGCAGTGCGCAGTGATCTCTTGTCTAATTTTTGAGCAATGAGGCTTTTTTGGGGATGAGCCTCAAGTTTTTCACTAGAAATTTGTGTTCCTTTAGCCCAGAAAGAATCTTCATTGTCCAAAATCATTTGAATTAAGATTGTGTCATCGCCTTCGTTTTTGGATAAAGTTGACATTAGGGTTGAGAGAGGATCAATTTCTTTAAAATCGCCATAAGTTTTAAGAGGTAAATAGCTATGATTTTTAAGTTTCAGGCTGGCCACACGTTTTTGACTTGCTTGATCCATGAAAAAATCTACTGGATCAAAGGATAATTCCGTCATAACCGCTTGTGGATAGCTAGCGTGCAGAGCACCTTTGAAATACTCTAGTAAACGCAAGGGCACATGAGCTAAAAAATGAATGCTTTGTTGATGAACTAAAATTTCAAAGCTCAAACTTTCTGTTTTGTTCAGTAAACGATGAAAGAAATTGTTTTTCAGATTAGGTAAAGTAGAGAAAAGCTGCACTGCTGTTTCTGGCGTTTCTTCACTATCTTTGCTGGTTCTAATCTCAAGTAAAAGATGGTTTTTTAGCACTGCTTTAGTATAGCAAATTAGTAGAGCAGGCGCGAGCGAGGGCTTTTTAGTTTTCCAGAGTTTTGCACTTTTTAAGCAGTTTGGTTTTTTTTGTGAAAAAAGAGCTTTCTTTACTCAATAAATTGTCGTTATATAAAAATATAGGATATCTGGCAAAAGCAATAAAAAAAACTATAGGACATAATTGAGCATTGAAAAAATTATAGAACTAGCTATAATATTTTTTAGTTCTTTAAAGCAGTCACTTTTTTGAAGGGAAGTTGGTTTTTCAGCTATTTCTTAGGAAAGAGTGTGATAATTGTTGGACAAATAAAAAAATCCATCCCGTTTAGGACTTGTTCTTAAGGCAGTCAAGAACCTAAACAAGATGGATTATAGCGAACATTATTACCGCTGATGAATCACGAATAACAATGTAGCTTGTTGTAGTTATCTCAAGAGATAACTGAGTGCTTATAGGTTATCATTTTCCTTTTGAATAGTAAATTATACTTAAGTGATATTAAAGATATCAAAATAGTTAAGAATTTTATGCGAAAGTTCGGTAGTTGGGCAGGCAACCGAACTTTCGCAGAGAATTTTTCTTTTATTTCCGCGTTTTTTGCTTTATAATTTCTGTATATGAATAGTATGGAATATTACAATAAGAATAATAGACCTGAAGGTAGAAGATCTCCAGAGAATAAAACCAACCAAACTCCGTTAACATCCAAAATTAGAAATGGTTTATTAGTTGCTTTTTTAGGTATTGGTTTGACTATTGGTGCGACTAAAGTTGCCGAAAATAGAGCAGAGGCAGCCATTATTGGAGCCGGCATCCCACCAGAAGTAGCACATGATCCAGACTTGATTTGGGCTGCCATGAATGGAGCTAGCGCGAGCGAGCTTAATACTTTGGCTGGCAATATCATGAGAAATAATTCTCTCATGTTAAATAACACCATGGAAGAGATGAGTGAGTTTAGTCCTGATGATACACTAGAGAATTCTGCGGAGATCGCTCCAGAATTTGAAACTTTTGCTCTAGAAAAACTTACGGAGGGCGTATACGGTTTTACCGCTGATAAAAATATAGAGGTGACAAGCCAAAATTTTATTAAACAATTAAGGGAATCTTTGGGTCAGGCTGGGCAGGTTTTCTTTGCAGTGCCAGACGATAATTATGGCACTACTAGAGTTTTTACTGACTCGACCATTAATGGTTATAGAGATAATTATGGCAATTTTTATGCTTATATAGGTGACTATGTTTATGTTGCAACTGATGCTCAGGCGTTGAATAACTTGTTAAGCGCTAAGGGAATTAATCACGAAACTTTTGGCTTGCCATAGCTTTTGAAAATAAGCTTGCTTTTTGAGGCTTTTTTGACATAATAATGGAGTATTCTGATTTCCCGAAATGTCTTTTTTAAACTAATTTCATATGAGTCACGACAATCAAGTAAATTTTTTAGCATTAAGAAAGGTTTAATTTTTTATGCCAGTTAACAAAACTAGCAAGATAGCTGATGAATCAGCTAATAAAACAGTTCAATTAGAACAAGAAACAACCTCGGTGGCTGAACAAGAAACTCCTCAAGAAAACCATGTGGAAGTTGCTGCTCAAGAAACTTCCAAAGAAGAACCAAGAGATTTTAGGGATAACCAACAAAATGGTTACAATCCAAGAATTACTCGTCACAAGGTGAGTAGAAGTAATTATGTAGAATCCAATGATCCTTCTGAAACAATTGAAGGTATTTTGGACATGTCCAGAGATGGGCATGGTATTTTGCGAGTTGGTTTTTCTGAATCAGAGCGCGATGCCTATATTTCTACTTCTCAAATTCGTCGCTTGCAACTTCGCCCTGGAGATGTGGTCACTGGTCCAGCCCGTAGACCGAAGGATAACGAGCGTTTTTGGGGTTTATTGAAGATTGATAAAGTCAATGGTATGCCTATAGAGGATTTTTTACAAAAAGATCGTGTTAAATTCCAGGCTTTAACTCCTGTTTACCCAGATAGTCAAATCAAATTAGAAACTGGTAAAGAACCTTTGTCTTTGCGCATCATTGACATGATTGCCCCTATTGGTAAAGGTCAGAGAAGTTTAATTGTGTCTCCGCCAAAAGCTGGTAAAACTACTTTACTCAAAGATATTGCTACCGGTGTGGCTGCTAATAACCCAGATATTCATTTGATGGCAGTGCTAGTTGGTGAAAGACCAGAGGAAGTAACTGACATTCGCCGTCACATTGAAGGTTTAACTAAGGGCAAAGGCGAAGTTGCAGCTAGCAACTTTGACGAAGCAGCGACTGATCAGTGTCGAGTGGCTGAACTAGCCTTAGAAAGAGCCAAAAGATTAGTGGAAACTGGTAAAGATGTGGTGATTTTACTTGACTCGATTACTCGTTTGGCTAGAGCATACAACTTAGCCATGCCAACTTCCGGACGTACCTTGTCTGGAGGTTTCGATCCTGCAGCTCTTTTTCCACCTAAGAAATTCTTTGGCGCAGCTAGAAACTTTGAAGTGCAGGGATCTTTGACCATTGTTGGAACTGCTTTAGTAGATACTGGTTCCAGAATGGATGATTTGGTTTATGAAGAATTTAAGGGTACTGGTAATCAAGAGATTCATTTAGATCGCGGTTTAGCTGAGCGACGTATTCATCCTGCTATCGATGTTCAAAAATCTGGAACTCGTCGTGATGATTTATTAATCGATCCAGTCACTTATCAGTCCATTATTACTTTGCATCGCATGTTAGATATGTTGGGTAAAGACGAGCGAACTGTTACAATTATTGAGAAACTAAAGCGTAGCGATAGCAATAAAGACTTTTTGGCTTCGCTTAAGGGTTAAGTTAAGAGAGTGAAGGAGCGATTTTGCTAACAAGAAATTTCGATTATGGCAAAAAGAACAATAAGTTTTTTGGAAACTTATTCTTATGGTTTGCTGAATTGAGAGCTTTTGGTGTTTTTGTGAGAACTTACCTCAAGTATCGGGTTTACAAAATTTTTGCTTGGTTTGAAAATTTTAAAGATAAGCTAGTTGACGTGCTTTATATGCAAAGGGGGAAATATACTAAACCTTTTTTGCATTTTGGTACGATTGGCTTGAGTTTTTTAATGGTGACGCTGGGTCCAAGTTTTTTAAACAAATCTGATCAAAACGATCAACAAAGAGTATTGGCAAGTCCAGTGCTTTCCACTGCCACCGCAGCCGCTCCGGACTTTTATACTTCTCAGGCAGAGGAGGTTCGTCAGTATCGAGGTGGAGAAATTATTAGCCATGTAGTGGCAGAAGGCGAAACTGTTTCTAGTATTGCAGATCGTTATGGTCTCAAAGCGAGTACTATTTTTTGGGAGAACAATTTGACCGACAAGTCCAAAATTAAGCCTGGTCAAGAATTGAGTATCTTGCCAGTTGATGGTGTTCGTCACAAGGTGACACGTGGTGAGACCATTTATTCAATTGGTAAAAAATATGGCTTAGATGGTTCTCAAGTCCAGATGATCGTTGATTATCCATTTAACGAGTTTTTAAATGATGAAACTTTTGAGTTGGTAGTTGGGCAATACTTAATGGTCCCAGAAGGTGTGAAAGCAGAAGTGAAATTGCCAAGTGGTTCCACTGGTGTGACCAGATTTGGCTCAATTACTCCAGATGCCGGCACGGTTTCTGCTCTAGGTTCTTTTATTTGGCCAGCTTCTGGTGGAATTACTCAGGGTTATAGCTTTTTTCACAAAGCTATTGATATCGCTAATCGTGGTGCAGGACCAATTTTAGCTGCTGATGCCGGAGTAGTGACTACCGCAGGTTGGATCGATGGTTCTGGTTATGGTAATCGTGTGGTTGTTGACCATGGTAATGGCTATGTGACTTTATATGCTCATTTATCTGTGGTGCAAGTAGTCACTGGTCAAAGAGTCAAGCGTGGTGATGTTTTGGGTCAAATGGGTAGCACTGGTCGTAGTACTGGTACTCACTTGCACTTTGAAATTCGTCAGGGTGGAGCATTACTCAACCCATTAAGCTTTTTGAAATAAAAATATAAAGGAAAACAGTGATCGATCTAATCAAATTAATTTTAGCAGCAGGTAATGGAGGCGAAGGCAAAGTTTCTTTTCGCCGAGAAAAATTTGTCACCAAAGGTGGTCCTGATGGTGGTGATGGTGGTGATGGTGGATCAGTTCTTATCAGAAGTGTGGCAGGGATGACCACGCTTAGAGATTATGCGGGGGTGAAGCTATTTAAAGCCCAGGGTGGAGAAAATGGTGGGCGTCGTAAAAAATTTGGTGAAAAAGGTGCGGACAAAATTCTCGAGGTGCCGGTCGGCACAGTGATTTATTTATTAGCAGAAAATCAAGTTGCTCAAAAACGTCGTCATAATTCTTTGATTGGTAATGATTTAATTGGTGGAGGTAAATATTATTTGGAATCAGAAAATCAAGGTATTCCGCCGCGCGATCCAGATGATCAACTTACATCACTTGACGAAAAATTAGAATTATTTGTCTTCGATAGTCCTGACCAGGAATTCTTGGTTTGCCATGGTGGCAAAGGTGGACGAGGCAGCGTGCATTTCAAATCTTCGACTAAAACCACTCCGTTGGAAGCGGAGTACGGTGGGTTTGGAGAACAAAAACTGGTTCAGCTGGAGCTTAAATTATTAGCAGACTTAGGATTAGTGGGTTTTCCTAATGCTGGTAAAAGTACTTTTTTATCCAAAGTGACCAAAGCCAATCCTAAAATTGCCAATTATCCTTTTACCACGATTGAACCTAATTTGGGAATTATGTATCTCGGTTCAGGGCAGGGTAAAGAAGAGTTGGTGATCGCCGATATTCCTGGTTTAATCGAAGGGGCTAGTGCGGGGAAGGGTTTAGGTCTGGACTTTTTGCGCCACATTGAAAACTGCCAAATTTTGATGTTTATTCTGTATTTAGATGAAAGTGTTATTTTTGATGAAAGTATTAGCGATCAGCAAAGAGCTGAGATGCTGTGGCAACAATATGAACAACTGAAAAAAGAATTGGGCGACTACAGCTCTAAACTACTAGAAAAACCCAGTCTTTTGACAGTTAATAAGATAGATTTATACACTGCTAAACAGATAGATGTCTTTAGATCATATTTTATGGACAAAGATATGAATGTGATGTTTTTCAGTACGGTTACCAATGAGGGCTTAGCAGAAATTAAACAAGCAATTGGCAAATTACTTTAACAGAATCTTCTCAATATATTTTTTGAGATTTAATTTCCTATCAAATTTTGATCTGAAGTGAGAGCGCCATCTTGGATGACGGCTTCGGTTTCTTGTTGATCTAAGAGAGTAGACAAGTTGGAATCATCTACTGGAGGCACTAAACTAGCTGGAGCAGAAGATGACTGATCGTTATTAGGAATGGAATCAGTAGGAGCTAATTCTTGTTTATTCTGTTCAGTAGCTGAAGGAACGCCTTCTAGTTGAGTGATTATAGTATTTAGTTCTTTTTCGACAACTTTATATTCTTCGCTATCTTTAACTAGTAAGTTAAGGGCACTAATTAAGGCGCTTTTGGCTTCTTGTAGTTTGTTATCCGCTTTGAATGATTGAGCTAGGTAATAATGAGCGGCAAATAAATCTGGCTTTCTTTCTATTGCTTGATCAAAGAAATTAACCGCTTCTGCGGGTCGATTAACACTGAGAAATAATTGGCCCAAAGCTAGTCTAACTTCTGGATTACTCGGGCTGTAAGTTGCTGCTTTCGCCAATGCATTAAAAGCTTCTTGCATAGCTTGGTCAGTAGTATTAAGCAACTGCATATAAATTTGTGCCAAAATTAACCAGTTTTGATAATTACTTGGGTCTAACACAGTGGCTGCTTTAGCTTCTCTAATAGCCTGATTAACCAATTGTAAAACTTGCTCTTGTTCTGCAGGAGTAATGTCAGCCTTGTTAGATAAAGCGATGGCAATTTGTAAATTAATGAGTGAATAACTTCTTCTAATTACATCGATCTCTGGAGCCAACATCTTGGCTTTTTTATGATAATCATAAGCCTTGGCTACTTCATTTTTAGTGATGCTGACATTACTTTGATAAAGTAAATGGTAAGCGACAAATGTTTTGACGGCGAAATACAAACCTAAAGATATGGCGATTAGTGCAAGCACGTTACTAGATATAAAAACATAATTACGAATCTTGAGTAATTTGCCACGGTTCAAAAAATCAGTTAGTCGTTGTGCATGAAAGTTTACTTTTTTATACTGGTCTTGATTAGAAGCAATGAGAAAAGCTAGCGCAATCGCAAATAAGGCTAACATGAGCAAATTGACTGGTGCGAAAAATTGCCAAAGTAATATTGTAAAAACAAAAGCTTTCAAGAATGGTTCTTGATCGCTATCTTTCTTCAAAACAACGAGGGCTTTCCAGATAAAAAGCAAATAAACTAAGAAAGCAAGTAAGCCAACACTGACGATAATAGTTAAAGGTAGATTGAAAGCTGAGTCAAAAGTAAATTTCCAGTAACTTAAACCATTGATCCAGATAGGTTTGAGAACATTGTAGGCATTGCCATAAGAGTCTGGTCCGTAACCAAAAAGAGCATTTTTAGTGAAAGTTAAACTATCTTTAGCAATGTTAGCGCTAGCGAGCAATGATAGGCTTTGGAATTTAGCTTCTCCCCCTGGAGAAATAGCCCAAATATTAATTCCTAAAGCAATAGCAATAATGACCGTGCTAATCTTGCTAAACAATGAACTTCTCCAAGTTTTTTGATCGAAAACATTACTGAGCAAAACGACTGATAAAAATTGCACTGTAATAAAAGTTGCACCACTAAGTGAAAAAGCCAGACTATTGGGTAATTCTAAAGCACTCAGGCGATTGATTAGGGGGGCAATACCCAGTCCAAACAATTGAAAAATAGACAGAATACTCAAAATTAAGGCTGCTAAATTGTTAGCTAAGACGAAATAATGTTTAAATTTATTTTTCAGTAAACCAGGGGCGAGCAAAACAATACTCACAAAACTCAAATATGCTCCTCCTAAATTTAACAATTGTTTGCTGGGGTATTGGTGACTCACTAAGCTAGAAACCAGGACCAGAAGAGCAAAACCAAGTAAAGGTAAAGTAATGGGAGTTTTAATGATCTCCCAACTTTTTTTCTGTAAACTATAAATTACATATACCAAAGCATTAATGAAACCAAGCAAGAGCAATAGAAGTAACTTGCTATTAATCAGAGGATTGAAAATAAAGGGTAGGAAGAAAATAGGCAACAAAACTACCACAACGATATTTAACCAATTGAAAAAAGTGTTCAATCTATTTTCTTTCATTCTATGTTAAGATTAAATGATAACAAGATGAAAGTGAAGAAGCAAAACGGCTTAACGTTGATTGAAATTCTAGTTGTTGTTGCGCTTTTAATATTGATTTTGCTGGCTTTATTTAGAGTTTTTAGAGTTGACATTAATCGTACCAAAGACGCCCAGCGAAAAAGTGATCTGCGCGACATTAAATTGGCTTTTGAAGATTACTACAATGACCATCAAGAATATCCTCCAGAAGAATTTTTGCTAGATTGTGGAGGTGATTCTCTCAAACCATATTTGAAAGCAGTGCCTTGCGATCCAGATACAGGGGAACCATATTTATACTTTCCTTATCCAGGGAATGGAGACAACAGTCAAGGATATCGAGTTTTGAGTATTTTGACCGATTTAGCTGATCCTACCGTTGCGCAACTGGGTTGTCAGCGTGGCTGTGGCATTCCAGAGGATCACCCGAGCTTTAGCAATAGTTTCAATTATGTCTATGGTATTTCTGAGGGAGTCCCATTGGTTTTAGAAAATGTGACTTTTCCAACCAATACTCCCACTCCAAGTGTTACTGTTACACCAATTCCAACTGCTTATCCGGAGTATTGCGATACGCATTTGTGTTATTGTTGTGCTAACTCAGCTTATTCTTCGAGCCAAGACTGTAATGTTTGGGTGCAAGGCAACAACTGTGACATGGGTCCATTTACCACTGTTTCTCAGTGTTATAACGAGACACCTTGTGTGAGACAATAAATAAAATTATGCAAAAGCAAAAAGGTTTTACCTTACTCGAACTTCTAGTGGTGATGGCGATTATGGCCCTTTTAGCCGGTTTGGGACTTCGTACTTTTGGTAGCGTGCAACAAAAATCCAGGGATGGACGTCGCAAACAAGACTTGCAAAGCATTAGTAAAGCTTTAGAAATTTATTACAATGATTTTAAGCATTATCCTTATGCTTCCAGCGGGAAAATTATGGGTTGTGGAGAAAATGCTACTGAAGAGTGTGTGTGGGGAGATGTTTGGCAAAATAGCAGTGACTTGACTTTATACATGAGTAAGTTGCCGCAAGATCCTGGGGGTAGTCAGTATTTTTATTTAGCAGACGCTCAAGGACAGACTTATCGTTTATTCGCTTATTTAGAAAATACGGAAGATGAAGCAGTGGCTAAAAATTCAGATAACGAAGCTGCTTATTATAGCGGTACTTATTGTCGTATTATTGATACTGTATTGTTAGTTAATACTTGTAATTACACAGTGATGAGTACCAATTTAACCACGACACCAGATATAGTAGATAGTTATTGATGCGCAATTTATTATGCAAAAACAAAAAGCTTTTACTTTAATTGAACTTTTGGTGGTGATTTCAGTATTGGGAATTTTGGTGGCAGTAATTCTGCCTAACTTAATAGGTGTGCGTGCTCGTGCCAGAGATAGTGCTCGTAAAAATGATCTCCGCCAACTCAAAGTGGCAATTCGCATGTACTACAATGATTATCAAACTTATCCTCCAGATGATGATAATGGTAATATTGTTGCTTGTGGATCAGATGGTACTTTGTTATGCCCAAATGGTGATGGAAGTTATGCGATTGGCGACATGATTTATATGAAAGAAATGATTCCAGTAGCGCAATTTGACTATGTGCAGATGAGTGCTGGGGAAGATTTTTTGCTATCCACAGTTTTAGAGAATGCTTCTGACACTGATATTGCAGAGAATGTTAGGCGCTGTAATGTGGCAGCTCCAGTGGCTTCTACTTATTATATTTGTGCTGACTAATTATTCTTGCGCCGATTAATCTTTTTTAGTTTTTTATTTTTTTACGTATTTCTAGTTGAAATGCAAACCGCTTGCGTTAACTCCTTCTAGATTAAATAAACCAACCCCAATGTTCAAAGGACTGGCAACACACCAAGAGGCGTAATATGGACCAATAAAATACGGGGCAACTCGATATTGATAGGTATGGCCGCTACTAATACTAGTATCCAATAAATTAACGGTATTGGCAGCAAGGCTGGTTTGTAGGGTGGTCCAAACACCACCATCAACGCTGCGTTGCACTTCATAAAAATCTTCGTTACTCGCATTGTCCGTCCAGACTAATAAAAATTGAGTGCGGTCAATGTTTTCTTGAATGTAGCAATTACTGGCTGGAAGAGGAGTAGCTAGCGTGGCGAAACTATACGGTGTGTTTTGAGTTTCACTCCAAGTGTTAGTTCCAGCCGGGTCAATCGCATAACTACGCCAATAATAAGTGGTATTGGGTTCTAAATCTGTTTGAATGGTATAAGTGGCTTGAGTAGTGCTGGTATAAGCAGTGTCAGTTTGGCTATTTTGTCCACTCCAACCAACTTGAGAAGAGGTTTGATCAAAGGTTTGGCAGTTGGCTGTCATACCCACATTGGTACAAAGCTGAATCTTATAACGTAAATAATCTGAATCTGAGTCAGTAGTAGTGGTTTTAAAAGCAATAATAAAATTTTGATCAATAGCACTATCTGCTGGTGAATCTAAAGTTGGAATGTTGGGCTTTTGATTGGTGGTGAAATACTGCGTATCTGACCATGGACTTACCAGACCGAAAGTATCCCAGAAACGAATACGCCAATAATATGTATTGTTACCGTAATTAAGACCTGTGCCAGCATAGGAAATTTGAGGAGAGCGAGCGCCATTGGCAGTGGTAGTCATGCTTTGTTGGCCAGAATCCCAAATTACTGTTCCCGTAAAATCTGCAGCAGTGTTTACCTCAATCTCGTAATAATTAGCGCTATCACCATCATTGTCATTGTGAATAGCGGAGAATTCAGGAGTGGTGTCGACAACGCTAGTAGGATTAGCTGTATTTTCGGTGTACGGATTAGTAGGAGCTTCAGGATTATCAGTAGTAGTGAAACTGTATGGTGTGCTTTGAGTTTCGCTCCAAGTATTGCTGCCAGCTGGATCGATAGCGTAACTACGCCAGTAGTAAGTGGTATTAGTCGCTAAAATATCAGTTAACTGAATTGTATAAGTAGCTTGTGCTCCAGATGAATATGAGGCTGCTGACCAGCCAGTCTGAGAGGAAGTCTGATCAAAGGTTTTACAATTAGTAGTCATGGCTAAATCAGTACATAATTCAATCTTATAGCGCAAATCGTCTGAATCTGGGTCAGTGGCAGTGGTTTTAAGAGCAGGAAGAAGACTTTGATTAACAGCTCCATCGAGGGGAGCATCTAAGGATGGAGTGAGAGGGATGTAATTAGAAGAATAATCAAGTGATACTGATGTTAAAGTTGCAGAGGGAGCTGGAGCATTATTTTGCGAAAGAATGGCTCGGTATTGAAAATACTGATTGCCAGCAGAAGATGAGATAAGTGAGCTAAGTGGATTGGTGAGGTAACCAACAGAATAGCGGATATCATCTAACCAGATATTTGCTCCCTGTGAACCATCAGTGATGCGATATGTGAGGCGAGAAATGGCATCTCGGTGTTCTGCCATTGAGCCAGTAATGTCAAAGTATTCACGTTGCCACTTAAAAACAGTAGCGTTGGCAGTAAAACCACCAGTTGGAAAGGTGCTATCTGCATCCCAAGCAGCCACCGTGACTGCGCCAGTAGAGAAGTTAACAGCATTGACTGTGCCTTGAGCTAGATATTCAGTACCATCATAGTTTTCTTTGACAATGATTTTGTCATCTAGGAATAAGTGATTTGCCATAGCAGAACTACCATAAGCAGTTTCATCAACAATGAAACTTAAATCCCCAGAGTTTGCAATCAGATTGCCGGCTCCAAGTTTGGCCTTAAAATCAATGGTAATGTCATGAGTGCGAGCACCGACTTCATAAGCTTGACGGATTTGATCTGCACTACGAATAACATTGTCTACGCGTACCTCATCAACAATAGTATTTGAGTATCTATCAGAAACATTTCTTCTAAGAGCTCCTACGGCGTAGCCTAAGTCATAGCTAGCATGATAGGCTACATCACTAGTAGACAACGTGCCTGAAGCAACTAGTTGACCGTTAAGATAGAGTAATGTTTCTCCAGTAGTTTTATTATATGTTGCTGAGGCAAAATACCAGTTTCCTGCAACCGGAGTAAAACTGTAAGTGACAGCGGTTGCTGTCGAAGTACCTATATATCTATTAAACACAAGTCCGCCACTATTAAAATATAACCCCATGCCATAATACAGTCCTCCTGTAGATACAATGCCTCTGTTTAGAATAACTACTTCATTAGTAAAGTTGGTAGCCTTAATCCAACCGCTAACACTAAAAGAATTATTTTTAATAGGAGTATCAATAGTATTGGGCAATGTTAAATAATCACTGCTTGTGCCATTAAAATATCGAGCCCTCCCAATTTTCCCCAGAGTAAAAGTAGTGCCTGTTGGAGTGCCATGATTGCTATTGCCAGAGAAATCTTTTAAGTAAGCACCTGCGCCAGATTGTTCATCGAGGTGCCATAGTCCAACAGTGCTAGTATCAGGCTCATAGTTGGCTAAGGCTGATTCTCCAATAGTAAGTTGGGAAAAGGTTCCAAGTCTGTCTGAAGCAATCCAGAAAGGTAACTTAGTGGTAGAAGAAAGATTTGTAGAAGAAATGATTTTGCTTACTCGATTGTCTCGACCCATGCGGTAGTTTTCAGCAATTTCTTCGAAAGAACGAGCGACGCTGGAGATGCGAATTTCGTCGATTGTTCCAGCGAAATAGCTTCCCGCACCTAACCTTCCTATGTTGTTGCGTGGAGCAGGAGAGTAATCTATGGCTGTTGAATAAGTGCCAACACCTTGTTGAACTCCATCAACATAAATCTTAATTTGGCTGCTTCCAGCATCTTTATTATATGTTCCAACCAGATAATGCCATGCGTTATTATCAATGTCGATTGCTGATGTAGCAACTGCACTTCCGCCATTAATGCTGAAAACTGGCTTACCTGTATTATCTAAGTATAATCCAAAGCCATCTACAGTCTCCAAACGATCGTAAATGGATTGCAATGAGGAAACTGTGGAAGAAGTTTTAACCCAGGCTTCAACTGTTACTTGACTAGTTGGACTCAAATTAGCGGTTGAACCAATACTGATATAATCACTACTTCCATTAAAACTTCTCGCTTTGCCAGAAGTGCCTTCAGTGACGGCGGTTCCCGTGGGTGTACCATGATTATTATTTCCAGATGAGTCTTTGATATATGCACCGGCCCCACCTGTTTCATCAAGGTGCCAAATAGCAATGGTATTGAGGTCCGAGCCAGGCTTTCCAGTTGTTAATTGCATACTACTACCGAGACCACTTGATTTTGCCTGTGGTGAAATTTTTTGTGTGTAAAAAGAAGATGGACTAGTAGAGCCAGAAAGAGTATTAGAGTAGTACATGGCAATTGAGCCATAGTAACCAATAATTCCGGGATAGCCACTTCCGCCGTCTCCAGCTCCCTGAGTGCCTCCAATCCCTCCAGTTCCACCCGTTCCATAGTTAGTAGCTGTAGTACCAGTTAAGGAGATGCTATTGGCGTTAATGACAATGCTACCTCCACTTCCTCCTTGGCCACCTCCACCTCCACCTCCAGCTCCGGCACTAGATCCAGAACCGGCCCCACCATTTCCACCATTTCCACCATTTCCAGCATTCGAAATAATATACCCAGAAGAACTGATTGAGTTGGAGTTTATGATGATAATTCCACCTCCACCTCCACCGGCCCCACCATTTCCACCAGCAGAGGAATTATTGGATCCGGTATCTGTGCCACGGGCGCCGCCGATACCATTACGTGAGCCACCTCCACCTCCATTAGCACAGGCATAGTCTCCAGCACCACCTCCACCTCCACCTCCAGCTCCTTGGCTAGCTCCACTCCCAAAAAAGACTAGTGAACCATCATTTTTATACAAATTTCTAATACTAGAATAAGCACCACCTCCACCTCCACCACCAGCAGAATCACGGTTGCCGGCTCCTCCACCTCCACCACCACGATATCCACTAGAACTACTTCCAGCATATCCGGTATTTGAAACCTTACTCCCCCCATTTCCTCCAGGGCTGCTACCACTTCCACCCGTTCCATTATCATAGCCATAACCAGAACCTCCACCTCCACCTCCAGTGGCGCTTCCATTGCCTCCAATGCCGGTTGTACCACTGACATAGCCATTGCCAGCCCCATCAGCGCCTATTCCACCAGAATTTACTGCGCCTGCAGTACCACCGCATCCATGTCCCATAGTACCTCCACCACCTCCACCTCCACCTTCATTGGCAAAACCGATGTAACTTTCTGGACCATTCCCACCGACGACTCCACCCCGGAATCCTTTTTGGCTTACGTCAATATAGCCACTATTTGTAATTGCTCCGGTAGCTCTAAAAAATAACACACCATTTTTTGTTCCATTCCAGGCGTCAATTGTCAAAGTTGCTCCACCACTAATTGCTACGTCCGTATAATTTGGCACTCTTTGAACCATAATTTTGTGAGTGGTGCCGTCATAAATATTTTGTATATGGTAATCTGTGAAATTAAGCGTGTTTGTAGAAATAGAGGATATGGTGTGAGTTTCATATTGTCCAACGCGGTTATAGCTAGAACTAGTGCCCTGAAGATTGATGATCAGAACTTCATCTCCTACATCAAGTCCAGTTGGCGAGGATGAGATAGTTATCGAAGTGCTTCCAGCATCAGTGAAAGTATTTGATGAAAAGTTAATAGCGTCTGCATCAGCACGGCCTGAGCAACTTGCTGAATTTAAATTTATTGTTCCAGAATCAATAGTACAATTGCCGTCATCACCAGTTCCCGTATTAATGGCACCAACTTTATTGATATTAGAAGAAATATTCTGGTAATTTTCTGTTGACCATTGATCAGCAGAATTATCTAAACTATCTATTTGTGACTCGTTTATTGTTGGTTGCCATTCCTCCCACGTACCATCATTAGTATTGGCAGAGGATCCAACTCTAGTCTGTAGCTCGATACGAGAAGAATTGTAGTTAGAGAGGATTTCAGAAGCAGTCAGTGCACGAGAATAGATACGAGTGGAGTCGATAATGCCTGAGAAGAAATTACTGCCTCCATATGAACCAATATCAAAATCATTATTTGTTGTGAGCAGATTTCCAGATGTCGCTGTTGAGCCGGTTAATTGTCCATTAACATAGATCTTTACGCTTGATCCGTCGTAAGTACCAACAAGGTGATACCAACTCCCAGGATTCAAGGCAATGGAGGAGTCAGCGTTATAATCAGTCCCTCCGGGCCCAACTCTAAATCTAGGCTTTGAAGAGGTGTAGCTGGAGAATAAGACGAAGCTATTAGATGAAGGATTAGTCCAATTTGAAACAACGGCACTAATGTTGCTAGTTGCGGCTGGTTTTACCCATGACTCGACCGTTAATTGATCGGTAATGGTATTTATTGCCGATGAGGTGATTGTATCGTTTGTTCCATCAAACATTAAGGCCCCAGAACCCCAACGTTTATTATTTGTGGTCCAACCAGAGCCTACTGATGATGAAATTGGATATCTGATAATCACAACACCATTGCCACCAGCTCCAAGACTTGCGCCAGTTGAGCCACCACCACCACCTCCACCAACCAAACTTGTTGTGTTACCGCCACCATTTTGGCCAAATCCTAATCCACCACTTCCGCCGGTAGCATAATATCCATTACCACCACCACCTCCACCATAATAAACAGATGTACCGCTAATTGAATACGCAGCTCCATTACCTCCGTTTCCACCACTACTAGAGTTGCCATTGGTTCCACTTCCTCCAGCACCTCCACCACCACCACCAGTATATGGACTGCTACAACCTATTCCTGATCCTCCAGAGTTTCCTTGTCCAGCGGTTCCGCTTGCTCCACTGCCACTGTATCCACCACCACCACCAGATCCTCCTGAAGTAGCATTTACGATTACAACACAGCTATTACTACTACCACCATGCCCACCACCATAAGCAGTAATAGTACCGAATACTGAATTCTCTCCATTTGTTTCAATTGCTCCACCTGAGCCAACGGTAACAGTAACGGGGGAAGTATTTAGAGAGTAGGAAGAGTTATACGCAATACCTCCACCTCCACCACCTCCGCCATATGTAGCTCCACCGCCGCCTCCACCACCAACAACCAGAACTTCTGCATTTAATGTTTGAGATGGAGTAAAAGTACCACTGGATGTAAAAGTATGAACAGCGTAGCCATCAATATAAGTAATAGTTCCACCGGTTGCTAAAGCAGTTGGTTCAGGACTACTAGAAAAATTATTTAGCGTTCCATCACAGCTGTCGCCACAACTGCCTCCAGAGTTAGCAGTGGTGCCATTGGTTTCGTTAAAGTTCCATTGTGCTACCAAACCATCTGTAGAATAAGGAGTTTCGCCATCGCCAGTTGCAATGCCATTTGCCAACCAGCTTAAATCATTCCAAGCATTAACATTGGTTAGATCAATAACATCAGAAGTATAAACAGAATAGGGGCGACGAGAGGCGGTGAGCTTGATTTCTTCTGGAGTGCGGGCGACATTACTAATGCGGACTTCATCCATTGTGCCGTTGAAGGTATTACTTGTTCCGTTATAACGCTTTCCAAGAACCAAGGCATTGGCACTTGCTCCAATTGCTCCGGTGTTAATTACAGATCCAATGTTATTTCCATCTGCATAAAAAGTGTATTGGCTACCAGCTTTTGTCATTGCCACATGGACCCAACGATTTGTTGGCCAAGTGTAGTTATTTGAATTAGCAATAACAGTGTTTGAACTTCCTGAAGTGCCAACAAATTCTAAACCCGCTGTGGCTGATTTAGTATAAAAAGTCCAGCCACTGGCAGAAGTCCATTTTTCTGCAAGAATTTGTGTCCCTGGGGCTGTTGTCCAATAATACCAACCTTCAATAGTGAAGTTTGAAGTTGCCGATAAATCGAATGCTGTGCTAGTACTTGATGTAATAATATCGCTCGTGGTACTAAATTGACGACTATTTCCCAATAATCCACTAACTATAGTTGTATTAGTGGCAGTGCCAGTATTTCCATTGCCTGAGCTATCAGCCACGCTAGCACCAGAGGTTTCATTCATGCGCCACAAGCCCACTGTATATGAATCAGCGTTGAGCTCTTGATAGTAACTTTCTAATTGTGGAGCTGAGCCTGAACCCAGGTCTTTGATACGATTTAATTGCCCAACAGTGAATTCAGCAGAGGTGTCATGGACGATAGTTGGATCGATGATAATTGGATAAA
This sequence comes from uncultured Pseudomonadales bacterium, assembly GCA_964511345.1. Lineage (GTDB taxonomy): Bacteria > Patescibacteriota > Microgenomatia > UBA1400 > PJMF01 > UBA1364. The sequence continues at coordinate 131,000 of CAZEEV010000002.1, forward strand.
CGCGGGCAGGATCATTAAGCCAAGCTTCATCGACGGTTAAACGTACTGCATAAGGGGTTTCACCATCAATGCTATTTTTGATTGCAGGTACTTTGGAGTCATTTTTGTTTTCAATTTGCAGAGAGACATTGTCGGTACGATTGCCAGCAGCATCAATGGCGAATGGTTTTTCGAAGTGAAAAAGATACTGATTATATTGATCATAAAAAATTGGTCCAGAGAAACCTTTTAAGGATTCTTTGACGAAAGTGTTTTCCAAATTGGCTTCGAAAAGAAAGATATTAGCATCTTTGGTTTTTTGACGTTTTTGATGAAGAATTATTTCCTCTTTAATGCCGTTAGGCAAAGTTTGGTATTGGATTTGCAAACCTGGCTCAACATCATTAAAAGTCAAAGTTTTGCCTTTTGTATCGACAGACGGTTGGTTGTCTTCAGGGTTTTGATAGATTAAAGTAATGGCTTTAGTGTTATCAACACTGAAAGAAATCAGAGGGTTTTGTTCTTTGAGTCCTAGTTTGCTTTGAAAAACTTTATTTTTCGCTTCAAATGTATAATCACCAGTAGCGATTTTTGTAAAGCGGGGAGCTCTAGGTGGCAATTTGCTAATTAAAAAAATCAATAACCATCCACATAGTAAGGCTGAAAAGATCAAAGCAGGCCATTTCAACTTCTGCCAATTCCGCCAAGTAATTCTACGTAAATGACGCTTCGTCCACAACAAAAATTTTCTTTTGAGGCGGACTAGCTGGAGGATGAGTAATTTAAAAAATTTAGGCATTTTAATTTTAATTTAGCTGAATAATCCACCAGTTGAAAACAACATTATGACCCAAAGCGTAGTCAATCGCCACTGTAAATTGACCTTCTTTTTCAGGTGTAAACGGACTGTCGGTGGTTTTGTTTTTTACGTAAAGCACTTGGTTATTTGTAGAGTTCATTGGGGTGACATAAATCATGCTATTTTCTTCGATTTTGTCACTCATGATGGTAATTTCAGTTTGCCCAGCTTCCAGTACGGACTGTCCCGCACTGCGACTGTTCACTAGCTCGCCAGAATTACTGGCAATTTCTACATTTTGTCCAAGGCGTAGGGAGCCAGTAAGAGCTAGGTCGCCAGCAGCTGAGAAAGAAGCGACTGGATTATTGTTTTCGTTAATAAATTCAAAGTTGCTTTTTTGTACCACCAACTCTTCACTCTCAAGAGATTCTTCTAGAGAGGCTAGCTGTACTTTAATACTTTCACCAGCTTTATTTGCGCTGATCAAATTAGTGAGCAAAGTATCTTTAACCTTGAGCTTATCTTCGACTTCAAGCACGCCAGCGACTTTCACATCGCCATTAATACTGACAAAACCTTTTCCATCCAGTTGCATCAAGCCAGCCATCAGCGACAACTTACCTAGGCCAGCTGGTTGAATAGAGAAAGTAAAGTCTTCACCATCTGCAACTTGTGGTTGATAGCTGATAAAGCCATTTCCAATGATTGTGTCTTCACCCACCATCAAGTTTTGACCCAATTTGAGAGAATTTGCGATGGAAGCATTCCCATTGACTTCAAAATATTGATCAACAAAGGCATTGTCAGCGATCAGGGTGAGGTCATTGTTTTCTTGATCAATTTCACTCAGAGAAGCATCTTCAGTGTCGGTGGTAATATCGTTTAATTCTTGTTGTAATTGTTGAAGATATTCATCAGTTTGTTGAGCTTGTTCGCCAAAAAGAGAGGCGAGGAGACTTGGCTGATTGAGAGTCTCAGCGATTTTGCTGCTTAGTCTTTCCTCGAGACCGCTGATAACATTAGCTTGAATACTATTAGTTTCAATGTTATCAGCGTAGAAAGTACCACTCACGCTGGCACTTTCTAAGTTAGCTAGTTTTGATTCAATGTAGTCAAGACGAGCAGATTCAGCTTGGATATTATTAGCAATTAGATTTCCAGAAACGGAAGCTTCCTCTGTAATAATCGAACCAAAAGTGGCTTCATCAGCAATCAATTTACCGAGACGACTAATTCCAGCGACATCCAATTGTCCGCTGATTGAGGCATTTCCTTCACTATCGAAGCTAGCCACTGTCTCACCATCCTCATTTTGGATAATTAATTTACCCAAGGCACTGCTGTCTGTGGCTTCAGGATTATCGAGTTGAATGGAAATATTGTTTCCTTCCAGACTGAGCTCTCCATCTTCTGGAGCTTTAATTTCTGAAACCTCCATCTGGCCAACTTTAAGTTTGCCGATAATGGCTTGAGCTAGAGCAGCGGCAGATTTAACCGTTTCGCCAGTGCCATAATTAACCACATCCCAGGTATCTTGAATTTTGAGATTGAGTAGATCAGCAATCTCAACTACGCCATCTACTAATTGTTGACCAAAAGATGGGGTAGACATGGCATCATTGACGATAACTAAAATACGATCCTTTTCTGAATCTGGATTCCAAGCTTCAAATGAGCGCCCAATACTAAGTTCTCCTGGTTTAGCTTTACGGGCTAAACCTGGAACTCCAGAGGAAGTTAGGTGGTCACCCTTTTCAATGACATCACTAGTAGGATCTATCTTAACTGGTACACGACCATCAAGAGCTAATAAGCGACGATTGTCTGCTTTAAGACCCAATTCAGTGCCGGCTTGAGTAGAAATAACACCCACCAACATAGGATCATTGCTTTTATCTGCTTTACGTAGAATTGGCACCCCATACTCATCCATGTCACCAGTAATAGCCACTAGATCAGCAGGGCCAATAGTGTCGTCTTCTACGGTGTACCACTCAGCTAAGTCAGCACCAAAAACAATCACATCCAAACGCATTTCTTGAGTATCACCAGTGTAGTTATAGAGACGAACAGTGTTACTGTCGGTTTGCTCGACTTTGTAGCCGTTGCTCCATTCAATTTGTACATTGTGCAGAGTGGCATAGAAACCAGGTAGAGCAGTAGTCATAATGACGCGATACTGCACATACTCATTTGGACTTGAGGCAATGGTTGAGCCACTAGATTCGGTGAGGAAGCGATTGGCAGTAATATTGTCAAAATAAATGATATTGCTGACACTACCTAGGTTGGCAATTTTTAAGAACCTTACAGCGTCTTTTTCATGAGCAGGAAGCTTAGAAATATCCCAATAGATCTTTTGCCAAGTGTTAACCGTAGCAATCTGAAAACTTTCTTCATGTTCGTCATTACTGTTTTCACCAAAACCTAGTTGAACAGTAGTTCCAGCCTCTGCAGATCTCACCCAAAATGTAATATAGTCATAATTAGATAGGTCCTGTATATCTGGCAAAGTAGTTTCTGCACTAGCTGGCAAAGAAACAACTGACAGCTTAGTCAGATTACCAGGTGCAGTTTCATCTTCATCTTCATAATAATTAACATCTCTAGTCACATCTCCATCAGCCACCGTCATATTAGTCCCAGTCCAATTAGTATGAGTATTAGCACTCTCTAAACTTAGATAATTAGTTCCTGATACAGCGGGTTTCCAGGCTTCCCAAGAACCATCGGTAGAATTAGAAGTAGCACCAGAACGAGTCTGAACTTCGACATTGGCGTAATTATTTAAATCAGCAAGCCAAGTAGCCTTATCAAGGGTGGTTGCATTTGGTGTATTGATTTCATCAGAAATAAAGACAGAATATTGATTGCTCTTGATGGCAGAATCATAACCGGCAACAGGAGAAGTAGTGCCTGTGTAAATAGAGGAGGCAGTATTGTAGAAACCAATTCTTCCTGTACCTCCAGCTCCACCGTTATACGTAGAAGTTCCTGCCGCTCCTCCGATTGCTTGAACTGCGGCAAAAATGCCACCTCCTACATTTAAAGTGTTACCAATAAGCTTAACAGTTCCACCGGCACCGCCGCCGCCACCACCTCCATAGCCACTACTTCCAGCTACTCCAGCTCCACCATTACTTTGTATTCCAGCAGTGCCTGAAACAGTAATGATGTTAGCCGCAATGTAAACAACACCACCACCTGAACCACCATTACCACCTACATAGTAACCTTGGTTAACTTCTCCATAACCACCAGCAGCTCCACCAGAGCCAAAGATCAATTTAGTCGCTCCAGTATCACTAGCAATACCATTAAAGGTAAGCTGTCCACCACCACCTCCACCACCACCACGACCATTGTAGCCAGCTGGGGCATCTGTTAATCCAGCACCACCAGCTCCAGAAGCTCCGCCAGTACCTCCGTTACCACCAGAATAACCTCCAGCACCACCAGCTCCAGGTGATCCAAGACCACCACCACCTCCACCACCACCACCATAACCATGGTAAGTCCCATCACTAGCATAGGTTCCGCCACCTCCACCTCCAGCACCACCATATACTCCCACTCCAGCAGAACCAGCACCTGCATAATAGCCACCACTGTATCCTTGAGCACCACCTCCACCTCCTCCACCTGCTAAATGAGTGGAATAACCAGCAGTAGTGTAATGACCTCCCATAGCACCTCCAGAATCTGGATAAAGATTGCCTGCTAACCAAGTTTCACCACCATTGCCTCCGTACCAAGTTCCATAAGGGCCACCACCTCTCCAACCAGTTCCAGTTGCATTGATATAGCCACCACCAGCCACAC
>CAZEEV010000002.1:135699-239744 GCA_964511345.1 uncultured Pseudomonadales bacterium
TATTCTGGGTATTAATATTGATAGAATTGGTGATATTTAAAGCACCATCAGTACCATTGCCGAAATGAGCTAAACTATGTTGTAGGGTTATTAAATCAACCTTTTCTTTCTTACCAGATTCTGAATCAAATTCATTACTTAGTGCATGTTTAATAGTATTATTAACATCGGTTAGTTTTTTCCATAAACCAGTAGCACTATCTTTTACCCAGGCAGTAAACGTCAAATCATTACTATTTTGGTTGTGGGCGATTTCGATGTAGTCTTGGTTATCAATGGTGTCGTAATCTGAATACTTGGTCATGTCTAGGGCAATACGATGCCAAGTACTATTACCGTCATAGAGATACAAATGATCAACGTCGTCGTCGTAATAAATAGTGCCTTCAGTGGTAGAAGTAGAAAGCGACATGGGAGTAATAAAAATTTCCCCGCCTTCGACGTAAACATCGCCGCCAATGTGGGCATCACCGGCAGTTTTAAGTGAAGTAGAAATAGCCGCTGGGTCTAAGAAATAGTTTTTATTGGTGTAATCGTAATATTTTTCGGCATTAACAGAACCATTTACGGTTAATTTTTCATCTGGGTTGCTCAGACCAATTCCAACATTGCCACCATTGTCTAAAACAAATTGATTGCTAATACCATCAACATTCATCACCAAGTCACCGTTGGCATTCATGTCAAAATCTGCATAGATTGAACCATCTGTTTGAGTTAAGCGAAGTTGAGGATTGGTGGCATCGATTATTTCCAATTTTCTGTCTGGAGTAATGGTGCCAATACCAACTAAACCAGAAAATAGACCGTTATTGATATTAATAATATTGTCACCAGCAAAAGAAATATTACCAGAGGCAGCATCAATAGTGATGTCGCCAACATCATTAGTGATAGTGGAGGCAGCACCAGCGATTTGCAGGCGACTGGTGGGATCATTAATGCCGATACCGACATTGCCGTCTTTGGTAATGACAAATTGTGTTTGGCCAGAAGCTGAGGCGGTGAATATATCTCCTGAGCCACTCTGATCAACAATTAAGGTTGCTAAATTAGTTGCTCCAGAAAAAGAGGCCACTGGGGTGTCAGTATCCAAAGCTCTGACGTCTAGGGTGGCTAGTGGGGAGGCGGTGCCGATACCAATTTGATTAGTCGCCCCATCTAAATAAAGTAGATCGTTGGCAATGTTCCAGGCATTTAAACCTAGAGTGGTGCTGAAAGTAGAACCAGTAAAACTGAAATTAACATCATTATCATTGCCAAAATACAAAGGCCCATTGTCAGCCATATATAATGCACTGACTTTATTGGTTCCTCCAGAGTTAGAGTCACCAATTGGTTTACCATCGGCAGGATAAATATAAGTACCAGCGTCGACCCAAAGAGAAGAGCCACCCGCTAAAAGATCTTTGGTAGTGCTGCCATTATAAAAATTAAGACTAGTGCCATCCCACCAGAGATCGCCATTGTTTGGAGCAGTAGGATCAACACCTGCGGAAGAAGTCAAGTTCAGCTGAGCTTTACTACTAGTGGCCGCCGCTAAACCCAACAAAGCTCCTGGAGTGGTGGTACCAATACCGACTCTAGAATTAAGGGTATCGAAAGACATTAGTCCAGATTCGATATTTAAAGCATTGACAGTGCCATTAAATAAATCAAAAGCGCTTGCTTGATTAACCATCGAAAAAGTAGGGATACCACTATTCATATTAGTAAAAGCAAATTTAGCCGAAGCACTAGAAGTGCCACCAAGTAATAAATCTAGAGTAGGATTATTAGAATAAAGTGTTCCAGCACTAGAATCCCAGAAAGAATCGCCACCACCAGAACCTATGTCTGCCCAATCGCCACCAGAACTCTTATATTGCAGTGTGCCGGAATTGTCGCGAATTCCATAGCCAGTTGAACCGATAGTACCTCCCCAGTTGAGGTAACCACTAGCGGAGATATTAATATTGCCATTAACGTCAAGTTTTGTAGCTGGCGTAGTTGTGCCTAAACCTATGTTCCCAGATTTAAAATAAATGCCATCTGTATTAGAAGGCCCGATAAATGATTCAGTAGGCATTACTAAATTGCCAGTCATAGTATCGCCTGCTTTTTCAACAAAAGTGCCGTAACTTGGATTGTATATTCTTACACTTCCGCCTCTATATTCATAAATTGGATGCAAATCTGTGACGAAAATGGAGTTAGTGCCGTAGACATATCCAAGATAAATATAAATTTTGCCGTCAGTAGTTGATGGCAAAGTTTGTGTATACCAACTGGTAGATGAAGAGTCGTCTAGAGAATAGGTGCCGTCAGAATTAACCTCTGCGACAAGAAAGATTGGCTGATAGAGATTATATGGAGTAGTAGCTCCATCTTGATTAAAGTTATAGAGCATTTGAGTTGATGGGAATGGCGCATAAAAACTAGTGGAGGTACCATCCGCTAGAATTGTTGTTGTGGTGCCATACATCAATATAGGACTATCAAGACGAAATGACTCTGTAGAAACAGTTTTAGTTGTTGCTGTTGTATCACCTATGGAAAATGGATAAAATTTTCCATTAGTACCAAAGGAACCAATTTTATATCTGGTTACATCGACGCCAACTTGAACATTACCTACGTATCTGACGCGATCATAAGTATCTGAGTCGGAAGTTCTCTGTGAACCCATCATTTGAAAATAAGTGCCATCGTAATAGAGCAAAATGGTTCCACCTGCACCAAGCGTCATCGTGGTGGTAGAAGCGTTGGTAGTACCCAATCTAATGTTGATGTTACCAGTAACGCCATTAATGTTTAAAGTTGGGCTATTAGCTGAGTTACCGTTTGTGAAAGTGATAGATAATAAATCGCCAGTGGTCAAGGTGTAATTGGAGATAGTAACTGTTTTAGCAGCTGTTGCCGCTGCGGTGCCAGATGTTCCACTAACAGTTACATTACGAATCACGCCAGTTGCCTTAATGTTGCCATTAACTTCAAGCGTTTCCGTTGGTGTTGTGGTGCCAATGCCAATTTTGCCAGCGTTATCTACAAACAATGCTTCAGTATTTCCAGCTCTAATACGAAGAGGAGAAACGGTTGAGCCAAGACCTGTCTGTAGATTAAATAAAGAGCCTGTGCCATTACTACTAGCGTCCGTAGTTAAGGAAAACAAATTGTCTGTACTTGTGCCAGTTGCCCAATTAAAAGTGGTGGTAAAGGTTTCATGATCAAGCACCAGATCATTATCTGGATCATTTAAGTTTGACCATACTGGATTCCCAGCAATGCCTAAAACTGAATCAAAATCGGCAAGAACTCCTTGTACATTAGTGCTATCACTATTTACAAATTGATCATTCACACCAATTAAATAAGCTCCGCTATCAGTGGGTGAACTAATTTCACCAAGAGCGGTGGTGTCACCGAATATTAGATTATTAGGACTAGAAATATAAACATTTCCAACGAGTGTAGTGTCGCCGGAAATACTAGCGTCACTTTGGATATCCAAAATGCCATCTCCATCTGGAGCTAAAATAATATCGCCATTGGAGCCAGCCGTAGTCTGAATGGTAATTTGATTAGCTTCGATGGTCATACCAGAACTGCTAGAAGCGGCTTTAATAACTGGATTGTCAGTGCCTAAAACTATTTCGCCGGCGCTGTTCATCATCAAGATAGTGCTATTAGAAGCAACTTCTGAAACTGGTAGGCCTTGCAGAGTAGCTGCGTTGAGCGCGTAGGCAACAGTGCGAATTGGTTGACGAGGAGCTAAAATTTCTGCGCCCACTGCTACTTCTAACCAAACATTGTTGTGTAGAGTGAAAACATCTTCACTAATGTTGCCACCACAGTTTTCATTATCAGCGCCAGTGCCAGCACCAGCACCCAAATTAGCATTAAAAATACCATCCTGATCTGGATCAATGGTACAAGTATTGGAAGCCCAAAGAATACTACCACCCGTTGCGTCATCATAAAGGGTATAATTCATGGCTGTTGGATCAGAAATAGGACTTTGAGCGGTGTTAGTCAAACGACCCTGGTAAGACAAAATGCGGTTGGGAGCAGTGGGTGTGCTGGGGTAAGCCAAAGAAATAATCGCTTGGCCAAATTGTTGGTAGGCAAAATAAGCAAGACCACCTAAGAATAAAAGCAGTGCTAAGACATTTAAGAGAATAAATAAGCGACTCTGTGGCTTTTTGGGTTTCTTTGGTGCTTTTTTGTCGAGTGTAAGATTTTCAGCTGCTAATTTTTTCGGTGAAGCTTCGCTACCTTGGCCGATGATTTCTCTATCGGAATGATCATTTTTCGTGTTGGCAGTGTCTGTTTCTTCAACAGGCTCAACTGGCAACAAAGGAATTTCAGAATTAATCAGGCCTTGTTGTTTAAGCCAAATTTTAAACTGCGTAATACTGATTAACTTTCGCTTAATACTATTTTCTTTGAGACCCTTTTCTCTCTGGTAGTGAGCAAAAGCAAGCAATTTGGGTTTATTTCTCAAATCATTGAGATTGTCACTGTCAGCAAAATCCAAAAATTGATTGATATCACTTCTGTAATTGCGGATGGTTGATGATGAGCAGCCAGTCTTTGCCACTGCCAAAAGGTATGCCTTGAGATGCTTTTGGACATCATTTGATGTCTTTTTCAGCTCAGATTCTACATTTTGGGTTTTTTGAATCTGCGATGACCCTGTTTTAGTCTCGAAAGTCTCGAACAACTCTTTGCCAAAACGCAAAAAGCCATTTCCGTTGGAATCGGAGTGAAGCGGAAAGCTGGGTTTGGGTATTTTGGCAGGCATTTTAAACCGGTTTGTTTTTTGCTGTCTAATCCAGATCATTAGACAGTCTTTTTAGCGCTTTTTTGTTAACATTTACCAGTCTAGAGATTAGTTGAGGAAGGATCAAGAGGGTAGTTTTTTTCGGGTTTTTGTTTTAGACAAAAAATATTTTTACTCGAGAAAATATTTATTTATTCCTTTTTGACTTTTCACGGGTTTTCATTATTTTCAAAATCGATCCTAATAGATCAAACCAGGCTTTACCTCAGAAGATATCTTTCCTTCAGGTTTAAACTTATCCACAGTTTTAACACTTGTGAATTAACTTAGTTTTTGTGTATTATGTGAAGTGAAAACTAAAAATACGGGTTTAAATTGGTTTTTAAATTAAGAAAAATACCACTTTAGATCTGGAAATTTAAAATGAAAAGTTTTCATGCCACAATTTAAGAAAACCTAATTTAGGGCTTTGGGTATATTTAGCTGTGGAAAACTTAAATTTAAAAATTAAATTGTTGCTTTAATATTTTAGTAAATTATGCGTTTTTTGTAGTAAAAAGATTGATTTATGAAAGAAAATAATAAAAAAATTTTGCTTTTTTTGTATCCTAGCAAAAATGAACCAATTTGGTTGGATTTGAATGGATTACATGATCTGTTACCACATTTAAGCTTAGCTGGCTTGCAGTCAGCGCTTTTTCTGTTAGATAAAAAAGAGCTGTTACGCATTGATAAAACTCAAGCGAAGTGGCGTTATAGCTTGAGTTCTTATGGTCAAAGCTATTTAGAAGAGTTATTTCCGGCTCTTTGTGAGAGTAATGAAAAATGGCAAGGTGATTGGTCAGTGATCATCTTTTTGGAAGCTCCCAAAAGCGATAAAAACTTTCGTTATTTACGCTCTTACTTGACTCAAAACAAGGCAATTGCCCTCACGAGAGCAGTCTATCTTTATCCTGGGTTACCTAGTGAAAAAATCCATACTGATCTACAGAACTCTTATAAAAATGCAGTTTTAGTGATGAAAGTTTCAAAATGGTTGTTTGGCGACGACTTCAAAGTTATAGGACAAAAGGCTCAGCTCAATGACTTGTTTGAGCTCTACTCAAGTATTAGCAAAGAGCTTGACCGACTGATAAGTATTAAGTCGAATCAAAAAGAGTTTACTCAGCAAGAAAAAATCAATTTTTTTTCGGTTTTAAGTCGATTTTTAGGGGTTTTGGAGATCGACACCGCTTTATTAAGATTATATTTCCCTCAAGTAGAGAGTGCTAAAAAATTGCTCAGCAAGTTTCAAAATGGCTTAAGAATATAGGATTTTCGGTTTATTTTTGGTTATTTATTAGATTTTAGCCTGGTGATATCAGGCAAACTAAATAAATTACTAAGAAAAAATCCTTTATGCTCGACTTATTCACAAGCTTTCGTTTTCCGTTCGGTCAAAAAACCAAAACAATTTAAGTTTTGGGTCAAAGATTTTTTTAGAAAACCCAAACTAAAAAATCATAGAAGGATATATTTATAATCAAGAATGATGTTTTTCGTGAATATGCTTGCCAGATATTGCGTCAATAAAGCGTTAAAAATGCAATAAAAAACTTTTGGGGCTAACTTATTGTACTTTGGAAAAACTTTGGGTAAAAATCCAGAAGGAGATGCATCTTAGCAACCGAAAGAGTACAAAAACATAAAAAATGATCTTTTACCCAATTCGTCTTTGTTTCGTTAGCGTTTTTTATAATTTTTTGCTCAAAACGGGCGAGAGAGTACAAAGTTATAGGACTATATTTTTGCCTCGTTCATATTCTCTTTAAATCTGTAGTAAAATAACTTTCATGGCAGACAAATATGATCACCAAAAAGTAGAAGAAAAGTGGCTCCAGAAATGGGAAGAAGCTCGTTTATTTTGTGACACTAATTTGAATTTGTCTGATGACGAAGTTAAAAATAAAGAATATTTACTTTATGCCTTCGCTTATCCTTCTGGATCTGGTTTGCATGTCGGTCATGTTGAGCCAAAAACGGCTTTAGATATTCAAGCTAGATTCAAACGCATGACCGGTAAAAAAGTTTTTTTTCCAGTTGGTTGGGATGCTTTTGGCTTGCCAGCAGAGAATTACGCTATTAAAACTGGTATTCACCCAAGGGAAACTACTAAGACCGCCATTAATACTTTCCGCCGCCAAGTCAAAAGACTAGGTATTTCTTATGATTGGAGCCAGGAAATTGCCACCAACCATCCGGAGTATTACAAATGGACACAATGGATTTTTGAGCAACTTTATCGCAAAGGTTTAGCTTATCAGGGCGAGGGGAAAGTCAATTGGTGTCCATCTTGCCAGACGGTTTTAGCCAACGAACAAGTCGTGAATGGTTTATGCGAGCGTTGTGACAGTGAGGTGATTCAAAAAGATCTCAAGCAATGGTATTTCAAGATTACTCAATATCAAGATGAATTAATTGATGGTCTTAAGGGAGTTGATTGGCCCGCGCCAACAAAGAGTCAGCAAATCAATTGGATTGGTCGTAGTGAAGGAGCAGAAGTTGATTTTGCTATCAAAGATACTACGGAAAAATTAACTATCTTTACCACGCGCTTAGACACGATCTTTGGAGCGACCTTTATGGTGATCTCTCCAGAGAAATTTGACCAAAAAAAATTACTCAATTTTGTCAAAAAAGAAAATCAGCAACAGGTTCAAGACTATATTACGCAGGCTTATAAAAAAACCGAGGAAACTCGCAAAATCGGCGAAAAAGATAAATCCGGCGTCGATACAGGACTTCTAATTATCAATCCCTTCAATCAAGAGGAAATTCCTTTATTTGTAGCCGACTATGTGCTCGGTGGTTATGGTACTGGAGCAATTATGGCCGTACCAGCTCACGATGAGAGAGATTTGGCTTTTGCTAAAAAATTCAACTTAGCAGTCAAAGAGGTGGTAGTCGATGGTTGTTTAATCAATTCAGTTGCTTACAATGGTTTGACCAGTCAGCAAGCGGTCAAACAAATGATTGCTGATTTCCCTAAAGTAGCAAGACTTAGTATTAACTATAGATTGCGCGATTGGCTGATTTCCCGTCAGCGTTATTGGGGAGCACCAATTCCAGTAGTTTATGATCCAGAGGGCCAAGCTCATTTAGTTAAAGAAGAGCATCTGCCTTGGATGCTACCAGATGATGTTGATTTCAAACCAACTGGTGAATCGCCACTAAAATCATCCAAAGAATTTAAGGCCAGAGTAGAGAAATTGTATGGTCCAGGTTGGACTCCAGAGTACGACACTATGGATACTTTTGTTGATTCCAGTTGGTATTATATGAGATATTGCAGTGCTAGAAACAGCCAACAATTTTCTGATCAAAAAACCCTTAAGACTTGGATGCCAGTTGATTTTTATCTCATTGGCCCAGAGCATATTGTTTTACATTTACTTTATTCGAGATTTTTCACCAAATTTTTGCGCGATGAAGGTTACATAGATTTACCATCTGGCGAGCCTTTTGCTAAAATGCGTCATCAGGGAATGATCCTTGGACCCGATGGTCGCAAAATGAGTAAAAGCAAGGGCAACGTCATTAATCCTGATGAAATTATCAAGGAATATGGTGCTGATACCCTGAGGGTGTATGAGATGTTTATGGGTCCACTTGACGCCGATAAGCCTTGGAATCCACGTGCTGTGGCTGGGGTAGCCAGATTTTTGCGCAAAATTTATCGTTTGATTGGTCGAGAAATTGATCGTCAAAAACAAGTTTTGCCACTTTCTACCGATAGAAAAGAGTTGGTGCAGAAATTGCATTGGGCGATTCAGAAATTAAGTAATGATTTACCAGAGTTTAAATACAATACTGCAATTGCTGCCTTGATGGAGCTCAGCAATGTTTTTGAAAAATTAGATCAAGAGCAGACAACTCTTTTAACCAGAGATGAATTGATCGACATGATTAAGCTTTTAGCTCCTTTGGCACCATTTATTGCCGAAGAACTTTACAATCAAGCCAAAGTTTTACCAGGTGAATGCAAGGATTCAGTGCATTTAGAATCTTGGCCGAAATATGATGAAGCGCTTTTGCAAAAAGAAGAAACTTGTTTTGTCGTGCAGGTGAACGGTAAAGTGCGTGGCGAGTTCATGTGGACAACTAATCGTTTGACAGAAAAAGAAGCCATTATTGCGCACGCTAAGGGCTTAGACAGCATTGACAAATGGCTCAATGGTCAAACAATTAAGAAAGAAATCTACGTTCCTGGGAAAATTGTTAATTTAGTAATTTAAATTCACATCAATCACACTTCTTGTTACCTAGACCTTAGATAATGGACGCATGTCCAAGAAGTCTAAATTGCTAGCTTTTATCAGTATTTTTTTGCCAGTTGTATTGATGACTTTTGGTCTTATTGTCGCCAGTATTGCCCTTAAAAAATTAACGGCCAGTTCCGAAACTCTGCAGTGTTTTTGTCCTTCGTGTCCAGAGACAGCTTTTGCTGAGAAAGGCGCTGCTAGTTTAGGTCTGATTAAGGTTGATATCGAAGGTGCAGTCAAAAAACCGGGGATTTATCAATTGGAAATTGGGCAGCGACTAGCTGATTTGGTTGCCTCAGCTTCTGGTTTTACTAAAGACGCGGATGCGATTTTTATTTCCAAAAGCCTTAATTTGGCAACTGAACTCAAGGATCAGGATAAAATCTATATCCCCTTTACAGTCGAAGAAACTCTCAAAGCAAGTACTGCCAGTGGCAATAGCAATATTGTTCAGCTAGCAGAAAATCCCAGCTTGATTTCAATCAATCAGGCTAGCTTAAGTGAATTGCAGACCCTCTCTGGCATTGGAGCAGTCAAAGCTCAAGGTATTGTTGACAATCGCCCTTACAGTAACTTAGATGACCTGGTGAGCAAAAAGGTGATTTCTGAGAATTTACTTAATGATTTACGAGCCCAATTGTCCTTATAGTTATAGGACTTTGTGTCGTCATTTTTGTTTAGCAATTTTTAGTTTTGTTTTTGAAAAAGAAGTGTTAATGATTGGGTTTTAAGAAGTTTTAAGAGTTTTTAGAGCAACTCATTGCTTTCGCATCAAAAGGACTAATGACTTATAAGCATTTTAAGAAAATACAACTTTATATATTGATACTTTTAGCATGTTTTATATTTACGAAAAACTTTCAAATAATATTAAAGACCCGAAGTAAGATCGAACTAGATCAGAAATGGCAGTTTTTTGCCATTTTTTCCAAAAAAAATGCTCAAAACGAAATAAATCCGAAACTAAGCAAGCTTTTGACAGCTTTTCCGCCTAGTAGGCCATTGGTTTCGCTAATTCAAAGCAACTATATCAAAGAAAAACAGACCAAATCATCTAGCAGTCGAACAGAGGCCACTGATAAGGGAATTTTCAAAGCAAAAAAGCTGATAGATGAATCTATTAGTTCATTAAGTAAGATGGCTGTTTCGGTTAAATATCGCCATTTACTTAGTCAAAAACAACTAGATGTGCAACGTAAACTTTACCTCGAGAGACTTGAGGGAGTAGTTGGGACTAGAGGTAGACCTCTGGTCGAAGGTATGCTTTTTGGCGATCTCTCTGGCATCAGTCAAGAGACATATCACTCTTTTAAAGTTATTGGGATATTACACATTTTATCAGCTTCCTCAGCTAATTTCACCATTTTTTTACAGTTTTTACTATTTTTTTTACAACCATTGTCGTCTCACTTGACTAAAAAGGGTCTTTTTTGCTTGAATTTTGCCATTATTTTCCTATATTTCTCTCTGGTAGGTTCTTCAGCGTCAACTTTGAGGGCTTTTTTGAGTCTTACTTTGAGTTTTTTCGCCATTTTTGTCCTCAAACGCACTCATTTATCTCTTTTTAATTTATATTTAGTAGCTATTTATATGCTAATCATCAATCCTTTTTATTTAGACTCGCTTAGTTTCCAGTTCTCATTTCTGGCTAGCTATGGGATTATCTTTTTATATGGTTATTTAGAAAAAGAGCCATTTATCAATAAAAATATCTTGTTTAAAAATATATTATTAACTGTTTGCGCACAATTTTTTCTATTAGCGATCATGATTTCCAGATTCGGAGAATTAAATTACCTGGCGATTCCTGCCAATCTTTTAGTTTTACCTCTGGTAGAGTTGTTAACCATTCTGTTTTTAGCTTCATTTATCTGTCTTTTTCTTTCAAGTATTCTGCCCATGGCTTTTTTTGAATCTTTTTTATCATTTTTGATTAATAAAGTCATTGATATATTGTTTTTTTTGATTGATATCTTGGAAAGACTTCCCTGGAAAAGTATTATTTTCAAAACAAATAAAGAACTATATACCGCTATATTTATACTAATCAATTTTCTAGTCATTGGAGGTATTTTTGTACTCAAAAATAAAAAGTACTCAAAAAACCAATATAGGATATTCAAGTGAAACTTGTTATTCCACTTAGCATTTGCTTTATTATTTTGTGGGAATTGTTTACTAAGTATCCTGATGAAAACTTTCATCTGGTAGTTTGTGATGTTGGGCAAGGGGATGCCGTTCTCCTCGAGTACAAACAAATGCAGGTCTTAATCGACACTGGTCCAGACGAAAGCTTATTGACTTGTTTAAACAAAGAATTAGGCTTTTGGGATAAAAAGATTGATGTATTAATCTTAACTCATTATGATGACGATCACATTGGTGGTTTTAGCAGCTTATCGCAAACATATAAGATTAATTTTATTTTCCTACCCTTAACGCATTATAAGGAGAGTGAGGTTTTTCTCGAGTTAAAAACCCAAATTAATACCTTACAAAAACAAGGCACCATAGTCAAAGAGCCGTTTTTGGGGCAACAGATTGCTTTTTCCAAAATTAGCCCTAATCACCAGGCTAAGTATAATAGTATAAATGAGCAGCAAAATTCTTTGCTTTTAACCTTTCTCACTCCCATGGCTTTAGATCTGGAAGAACAGAGATCTCTAGAGGTGACTGAGAGTTTTTTGTGGCAAGCACCCGAACAATACTTATCGGCCGAAGATTGGCAAAAAATGGCATATGAAATCAGTGATAATGACGGATCCATAGCTGTTTTTGTTCAATTTGGCGAGCTGAAAGTATTATTGACTGGCGACCTCGAGTCTGCCAGAGAATTAGCACTACTCAATGCTAGTCTGATAACTGAGGTGGATATCCAAAAAGCAGGGCACCATGGGTCAAAAACATCATCTGCGCTGGCATTTTTAGAGAAAACCAGACCCGAAATGGTCTTAATTAGTTGTGGCTTAAATAATAAGTTTAATCACCCCAACCCAGAGATTTTGGCCAATTTTCAAGCAATTGGTGCCGAAATTTTGCGCACTGATCATTTTGGCACGATCGAAGTAGTGAGCGATGGTCAAAAATTTTGGTTAAAGAACAAAAAAGACAACTCTTTCTAAAGTTTTTTTAAAAAAAGTGTGAACCGGTAATTGGCAACGGGCAGTATTTTTGTTTCCAATTAACCCAATTACTATGCCAAATTTTTAGACACTTTGCAAGCTTTTCCATATAACTTGGGAGCATTTTTTCAATAAACCTCTGGTAAAAAACTGTTCAAAACTGACTTTTTGACGATGTTAATTTTGGAAAATAGTGTTCGTTATCTAGAATTGGTGGAGCTAATTTTTGATGAATTTTAATTCAATGAGACTCATAAATTGATAAATTTGCCAGTCACTTTTTCTGTATTTTTATAAAAAGAAAGTCAAAAACCTGCACTTTGGGCAAAAACAACTCTTTTGGTAGGAATTCAGTCAAAATATATCTTTTATACAATTATTGAACAATATTTTTTTGTCATAAACCACAGGTTTTTCTTTGAAAAGACTTTTTCGCAGAGAGTAAAAAATATATTCAATCTTTTTCGTCTTTCATTCGTCTTTTTTAAGGACTGGTTTTTTCTTTAGAAGTGCTAGAATAAAGGCATGTTCAAAGTCTCTTTTCATGAAGTTGTTAGTGAAAAAATCGCTCACACTTTGCCAGTAATTTTGGTCGATGTCAAAAATAGCAAGTCAGTGACGACTATGTTTTTGGCAAATACTGGGGCACGTTATGAAACTAGCAAAGAAGAGGGTTTAGCTCATTTTTTTGAACACATGGTTTTCAAAGGCACTCAGCAATTTTCGAACTCTAAAATCCTAGCGGAAGCTTTGGACAGCGTTGGCGCGGACTTCAATGCTTTTACCAGCAAAGAATATACTGGTTACTATGTGCGTTCAGCGACCAGTAGCTTTTCGCTAGCGCTTGATGTGCTCTCCGATATGCTTTTTCAAGCCAAATTAAATCAAAATGACATTGATCGTGAAAAAGGGGTGATCATTGAAGAACTAAACATGTACAAGGATGATCCACCCGCACACATTGCCGATGTTTTTGAGGAGATGATTTTTGTCAAACGAAACCTAGCTCATCCAGTGATTGGGCGCAAGGAAACCATTCAGTCTTTCACTAGCGCTGATTTTCGAAATTTTTTGAGCAAGTTTTATGCTCCAGAAAATTTATTGTTAGTAATTGCAGGAGGTTTGCAGTCTCTAGCCGCTAATGAGAGTGAGATTCTAACTCAAGTAGAAAAAGCTTTAAGTAAAATGCAAGACAAAAGGCTTGGAGAAAAGCATACTTTCCCCAAATCATTAGGCACTGATCCTACTACAATTGCTCAAAAAAGCTTCACTGAGCAAAAATTTAATTTGGTACGTAGAGCCACTGCTCAAGCCCATTTTGTGATGGCTTGGCCAGCTTTAAGTGCCAATCATCAGGATCGTTATGCTTTGCAAATTCTTTCAACGATTGTGGGTAGTAACATGAGCTCACGTTTGTTTAACCAGGTTCGCGAAGAGCGCGGCCTGGCTTATTATGTACATTCAAATTTAGATTTTTATCACGATACTGGACTGTTTGGTTGCAGCGCGGGCGTGGATAGTAATCGTGCAGAAGAGGCGATTAAGGTGAGCAAGGCAGTCTTTACCGACTTGCTCAGTACGAAGGCGAAAATTGACGCTAAGGAGCTTGCTAGGGCCAAAGATTACCTACGTGGCAAAACTCTGTTAAGCTTAGAAAGTAGCAATAATGTGTCTCAGTTCTTTGGTTTGCGTCAATTATTGCGTGAAGAGATACTGTCAGTTGAAGAAGTTTTGCAGAAATTTGACGCAGTAACGATTGGTGATTTAGAACGAGTGGCGAAAGCCATTGTTCGCGAAAACGAGTTGCGATTGGCGATTATTGGGGACTTTAAAAACGAAGAAAAACTACGTTTAGCAATGGCTTAATTGATAAATTAATTTATGTTTTGATATATTAATTTATATTTAGACATATTAAAATTAAGAACTTAAGCTAAGTAAAGCTAAAATAGAGCAGTATTGATCTACTTTTATAGATTGCTTTACATTTAAGTAAGGTTAAAAATTAGTAAAAATTAATAGAAAGGCATTATGCAAATTACCAGAACCGCCGTTCTTGTCAAACCAGATGGTTTGCAAAGAGGTTTAATTGGTGAAATTATTGCTCGCTTCGAGCGTAAGGGCTTGAAATTAGTAGGTTTAAAAATGGTGCGCATGACCGATGAAATGTTGGATCAATGGTACACCGAACACCGTGAGAAGAGTTTTTTCAAAAACTTAAAAGACTTCATGGGTTCAATGCCAATTGTGGCCATGGTTTGGGAAGGCATTGACGCCGTCCCGGTAGTGCGTAAATTGGTTGGCACAACCTTGGGTCGTGAAGCTGAGGGCGGTTCCATCAGAGGTGACTTTGGCATGAGCCAACAGATGAACCTGATTCATGCTTCTTCTAATAATAGTGACGCTGAGCGCGAAATCGGCATTGTCTTTAATGCTGATGAGCTATTTAACTATCACAGCGTTCTAGAAGCGGTGGTTTATGCCGAAGGCGAGGCAGAGTAGAGAAAAAAGTTTTTTTTAAACTAATTTTAAGCCGGAAGTTTTAATAAAACTTCCGGCTTTTTTATGCCAAGTTGTTTTAAAAAAAGAGCTGTGTCATTATGTACATATGTTTGAATTTAATCAGGGCAGGAGAGATTTCTTAAAATTAGCTACTTCTACTGGACTTGCTCTTGGTGCCAAACTTCTTTTAGATGAAATTGATTATAGAAAATACTTCGAGTCGGCTAAACAGAGCGAACCAACCTCAATGGAACAGTTAGATCTCGTGAATAATCCAGAGTATTGGGTGGGCGAGAGTAGTGAGAAGCTTATTCAAGAGTTAAGTGAATTCCTCCAAGATCAATACAGTGAAATATATTCCTCAGTACGTCAGTTTGCCTTAGAAAAAGAAAACTTTGATCTTGGTGCGTGTGAAACTGAAAAAATTGCCAAAATATTTGATAAATTTGTGGTGGATGTTGCCAAACGCGGTTCAATGCTTGTTTATGCTCAATTGAAAAACCTCAGCAACATAAAGGGTGATATAGGCGCTAGTTATTACGAGATAGCTTCTTATGCTCAGATGTTGCTAGATTTAATTAAATTCAAAAACAAAGTTGGCTTGGAGAAATTTACTGAAAAATTTGTGAAAACAATTACAGAAGAAAACATCTCCATGATTGGTGATGATTGTGATATTACATCGAGTATTAATAGAAAAAATATCACTGCTTGTTGGAATTATGCTTGGCCAGATTTTGGTCAAGGATTGAGTGTAAACTCGCCAGTTGGACTTTCTTTTTTTTCAGCAGATGGCTATGAACTGGAACATAAACCTTATGTTTTTGAGTCGGATCAAAGAATTTTATCTAAAAGTGAGATAAAACCACCAGTTAATAAAGGTGAAGATTGGCTGACAAAGAGACCAAATAAAATTGATTTATTAAATTTTGACTCTGAAGTTCAAGATTTAGTGGCCAACGAATTAAAAAAAATGGGTCTTAATCGCAGCGTTAATTCAGTCACTCTGAGCCAATCCTCTACTGGTGAGGTATTTGCTGTCACAGAAAATGGCCCAGATTACAGTGGGGTCAATATTTATTATCCTGATGCCAAAACGATAGACAAAACGCAATATCATAACAGAGAAAGAGAGGTTCTTAAGTTAGCTGTACACGAAATTTATCACGGCTTGAGTTATAGAAGAGCACACTTGCCTATGTCTGAAAAAATGAGATTGAGAAATTTAGAACATGAGATTTTAGACATGACTGATCCATTAGCTGATTTAAAGCGAGTTTTTAATCCAGACGGCGATAATCATGGTTACATTGAAGATAACGACAATTCAATAACTCGATATTATCTTGAGCATATATCAGGCATGATTAATACCGGAGAATCCAATTCAAAGGATATGCTTGACCAATTTAGAATGATTGTAGGCATTTTAACTGAAGAAGATATTTTCCAAAAAATTAGTTTGAACGAAAAAGACAAGGACACAAGTGGTTTGTTCGCTAGATTTGAACAAGAAATTTCTGGTTATAAAGGAGTCACAAAACTGATAGCGCAAACTCTGCTTGATCACAAAGAATCAATTTTAAGCAGAAAACGAACTCCAGGGTTTGGTGCAGAATTAGACTATCGTTACTTTCCAGAAATTATTGTCCCGCTCGTTTTTGCTCATTTAGTTATGTATAAACCAGATGAATTAATAAAAAGTATTTTGCCAGAAGCACGAGAGAATGATCGGGGATTAATTACCAACTACATGGCAGTTCTGCAGAAAAGAATGAGAACCTTTATCAAATCACAAGCAAGTGAGGAATTTTTGGCAGAGCTTTTTTCAGAGGCGATGCTAACGGGTAAATATGGAAAACATGAGGTGGCATTTGTTAATGAAATAAAGCCCAAATTTGAGCAAATAATGGCTATTTTTAAGGAAAATAAGTTGGCAATGGCAGATAGCGAAATGGTCTAAATTATATTGTGCCCCTAAGCATTTTTAATCCACACAAGGTGATTTTGGATCTGGTTGATTTAATGAATACTTTTCTACCTGATGTAAGGCGACTTGAGCTTGCTTATTAAATCTATCTCAGTATGGGGAAGGGAACTGCTATTTAATTAAAGGGGAGTATTGTTTTTTAAATTCTATTTTAAAAAGTTTTATTCCTCCTACTCCAGCATAGTGTACAAACTTCGACTATAATTAGGTTGTGCAGATAAAAATCAACAAGCAGTCAACTTATTCTCTTGACTCTCATTTCCAAGGTAGAAGAGTTGTTATAAAACCTATTTTTAATGAGTTAATTTCCAAGTTAGCTAAAGAATTAGATTTTGAGTATAAGATTGGTAAGGCCTATATTGGTTTGATTAAAACCTTAGTATTTGCTTGTATCAGAATACAAACTGAGAAAATGATTTTTGAATTTACTAGTCGTCAGAAACTTGAAAGTACTCGCTTTAATAAGATTCTTCACTTTCAAAAAGATCGTTGGGCATATTTTCTTGATATTAAAGAGTCAAAAGACATTGATGAAGAACTGATTAATTGGGTAAAAAAATCAGGAGATATTGCCTAAAATCAGATATTCTCTAAAAAAGGTAAACTGGAGGGGAGGGTGGCATATACTAAATTTAGTTGAGACTCCCAGATGGAACTGTGCCCCCACCAAGAATCCACGACTCATTCGCTTACGCTCTTTCGCTGTACTAGGAGGGTGTTTCACACTCTCCGTCGGAACTTGGAGAGTTGTTTCTTTTGCGAGAGTAGCAGAGAAACAATCAAGCCTTCGGCTCGCTTATTTCTCTGGTGCCCCCACCAAGAATCGAACTTGGATTTAAGGTTTAGGAAACCTCCGTTCTATCCGTTAAACTATGGGAGCTTAACAAGCTGTCTGTTACATTTGTTATTATACTGCAGATTTTAAGCTTGATGACTATATCAAAATGATATAATTAAAGCATGTCAAATAAAGAGACAATTAAGCCCACTAGTTATAGTGAGCAACAATACTTGGCTTTTACAAGAGAAACTGAAGTTTTAGTGACGCTCGAAAACGTCAGAATAATTGCTACGCCAATACTTGAAGCTAGATTGGATAAAATTCAACGTAACGCATTTAATGGTAGAGAAACTTTCGAAATTTTGGAAGAAATAAATATAATCTCAGACGAACTAGAGAGACGTAAAACTAAAGGAGAAGAAAAGATTGAGGATTAGAAAAGTATCTGGTTCTTTGATTCTTAGTAGCTAAGATTCAGAATTTGTAGTTTCTTCTTCAAAAATTGGTTCCATTATTACTTGATACAGTAATCTGGCAAAAGCAAAATGCATGGCTTCATCTTTGGTCGTAAAAAAGGGTTTTCCATCTTTATCTTTTTCCATTACATATGAATCGGCCGATCCTGTGGATATTAGGTTCGTTTTTTTCACCGTCGCCCTCTTCGAGGACTAGGAGGGTGCATCGTGCTTCGCTCGATTACACTCTCCGTCGCACCCTGCGGATACTAGGCGGGGTCTCGTCTTTGACTCGCCCTCTTCGTCGGAGTGACAGGGCTCGAACCTGCGACCTCGGCGTTCCGAACACCGCGCGCTAGCCATCTGCGCTACACTCCGTTTTTAAATTCACAAACTTGGGTCAGGCGACGATATTATAATTTATTTCAAATCAATCACGTATAAGTTATCTGGTGAGTCTGGGCTAAAACTGGTTCTGATGATTAATTTGCTACCATCTGGCCAAGGATAAACAAAGTCATTGCTAAATGGTCCGGAATAAACAGTGGTTTTGTTTTGACCGTCATATTCCATGATTTTAATTTTGCCTTCTTCCACAAACAGTAAATGTTTGGAGTCGGGAAACCATTGCATAGTATTTAATTGAGCGGCGGTGTAGTAATTGGCAAAACTCAGAGCAGTGAGTAAATTATCTGATTTTTGCAAACGATTGAAAGCGGTGGGTGAGGCTTCGAGTGATTTAGCTACAGCCTCTTCTAAATCATCGGCTAAAACAATTTTTTCTGTGCTGATTTCTTCCTTGTTTTCGCCATTAGTTTTGCTTGAAGCAGTGGCGTCCGCTGTTGGATTTAATAAATCTGGCAAAGCTGCCACAGTGGCGACTTTGAAGTTCTTATCTTCTTCACGATCATAGACATAGATGGCGCCTGGTTCCAAAGTGCGGGTTTCTTCTTGAGTATTAGTGGAAGGGACTGGTGGCACGATGTTTTCAGCTAAAGTGGCTGAATCTGTAGCAGTATAGAGCAATCTTTTTTTATCCGGAGAAAGATAAACATTTTTAGCAGCAGTTTTGGTTAGTTCAAGTATTTCTTTGGGGAATTTAGCTAAAAACTGTCTTTCGCGTAAATAAATTTCTTCTTCCCATTGAGCGAGAATATCTTTTTTCTGGAAAGAAATGTCTTTTTGTTCAGACAAGTTGACTTTTTTCTCAATACTAACCAAAAACTCTTTATTCTTGGCAAGAATAATAAACTCAGTACTGTCTGGAGACCAAATAATTTTGGCTTGAGCCAATTCTAAATCACTAATATCATCAGTTACTTGTTTAGGACCACTTTGGAGAGACAAGAAATTACTATTAAGATCCAATACATAGAAGCCATTTTTTAGTTGTGAGCTTGCTTGATTAGTAAAAAAGAGAATTTTTTGCCCATCAGGTGAAGGATTAATATTATCAATGCCAGTGAAAGTGAGAGGGGTAATGCTAGGTGCAGAAGGAAACAGTAAGGCATTGCTTTGAGTGACTAATTCACTTTGAATAGTTAAAGTTTTATACCAGGGTGAATAACCTTCTTTGATGATTTTAACTTGATAAACATCTGGTTCCAAATAAATGGTGTCATCAGTAGCAGTAATCAATTTGTCATCAATAAAAACTTGAGCGCCAGTGGGAAAAGAGTTGGCGTTGAGTAGGCCAGTATTGGCTACAATTCTATTATTTGCCACTCGCCAGCTACCACGAGCATATTGAATAGCAAAATAACTACCTAAAGCAATAATAGCAATGGACAAAAAAGTATAAACCACTCTCGAGCTCAAAATCTTGAGCACGCGATTGAGGAATTTTTTAGATCTTGTCATATTTAGAAGTAATTCTAGATCCTTTATGTTTATAGACAGCGACTGCAATGAGTGTAGAAAAGACTGTCAACTTAAGGAAGTTGATAATTTTCGTCTAACGTGTCTGTCATTTAAAGAACAAGGATCTGAGTGTTATTATAACAAGCAGATGTTTAAAAGTCTTTCAAAAAAAATTGTGATTGATTTGGGTTCGTCTAAGATCAGAATTGTGGTTCTCGAAGAATTGAAAAATGAGGTATGGGAATTATCGCCTCTGGATTTCAAATCCAAGGTCATAGAGGAGGATGCTTGTTTAGCACGCAGAAAAGATAACCATAAACTTTTAGCAATTGGCAACGAAGCTTTAGCGATGCGTGGACGTTTAGATAGTTTCGCAGAGATTATTTTCCCTTTTTCCCAGAGCAGAATTATTGATCATGAAGGAGCGGCAGTTCTAATGAAAGAACTTCTTAAAAGAGTTTTTAAAGGTTTTATTTTAAATCCGAGTGTTATGGTTACCACGGTAGCCGGTGATACTACTTTTAATCGTAAATTAATTAGTCAATTTTTTTATGAATTAGGTTTTTCCAGAGTGGATCTAATTGCCAAGCCTTTGGCTTCTGCCATTGGCGCTGGTGTACCAGTGGCAGATTCTTCTGGAACTTTACTGTTACAAATGGGTGCGAGCGGCGTTTCTTTAAATATGATTGCTTTAGGTTCAATTTTGTTTACACAAAAGAGTGACTTTGGAGGCGATTTTTTAACTAGTAAAATTATTGATCATTTAGCTGATCGAGAAAATTTGGCAATTTCTCTAGAAAGTGCCGAAATGATTAAAAGACAAGTTTTTGCTCTAGTCGCAAACAGCCGCAGCTTGACCGTTACAGGTAAAACGATTAATGGTGCGAATCCTTTGGAATTAACGATTAAAAATATCGATCTAGAACCTCTAGCTGATTTATTTAAGGATGAGTATAAGTCATTAGTTGATGAGTTGTTTACAAAAATTCCTCCAGATTTGATGAACGATGTTTTGCAAAAAGGCTTACTGTTATCTGGAGGTTTTGCTCAATTAGCCGGATTAGAAGATTTCTTGAGTGCTCAATTGTCCTTGCCAGTGGCTTTATTAGACGAACCAAGCTTATTAGCTAGTATAGGGGCAACTATTATGATGAAAAATCTTGACTCATTTAGTAATAGCTTGGCTTTTGATATTTAGCCAATAAGCGCTTTGGCGGCACAATGTTTTATTGGCCAAATTTTCTTCCAACATCATTTGTTTAACTGCTTCTTCCAAGAAAATAGTATTTTGCGAGCCTTTAACTAAAATCAAATCGTCTGGATTTAAAACTCTAGCAATTGCTTCACCAGCTTCTATAGAATTTTGAAAAAAAGTAACGCGACCTGGTAATTTTTTTTCTAGAATCGGCAAAGCATATTTTCTCATCTCTTGTCCAACTAGAAAAATTTGATCAAAAGTTTGAGCGGCAAGAGTAGCAACCTCCTCGTGCATTAGTTGCGTACTCTGTCCTAGTTCACGCATGTCACCTAGTAGAGCTAATTTTTTACCCTGAGAGTTTGTTATTTTTGTTAGCAATTCAACCATATCTTTCATGGAAGAAGCGTTATAAGAGCTATCAATAATTATGCTTTGATTTTTACCTTTGATAGCGGATGCTCTGCCGTGGGGAATTTGCAAATCTTTTTCTAAAGCCGTTTTAATTTCAGTGATTTCTAGACCAGCTTTGATGCCAATTAAAATAGCTACAGCGAGACTATAGGCATAATGTTTGGGTAAAAGAAAATTGTTAATATTAATTGTCAATCGCTGAGCTTTATTAAGTAATTTGCCGTAGTGATTTTGAATTTGGAAAGTAAAAATACTGCTGACCGCGGTTTTTTCAATTTTTACCTGATGATCAAGAATCTGCAAATCACAAAGATTATTGCTACCAAAAGAGTAAATTTCAGCCTCAATGTTTTGGCAACTTTCTTTGACATTGACGTCATCGAAATTTAAAAAAGCTAAGCCGGTTTTTGGCAGAGATAAAATCAGTTTGGCTTTTTCTTGAGCAATAAGTTGGATAATTTCATCTTTACGTATGTCTGGTTCAGTTGTCGTGACCAGATGGTCGAAGGCGAAACTATGATTTAAATTGGCATTAAGAAAAACTGCCATTTTGGGTTGAACAATGCTTAGCAAAAATTCCATATTTTTAGGTGGATTGGGGCTATCAATACCCATTTCAACGAGATAATAATCAAACTTTTTAAAGTAAGTGAGTAATCTAACTGGGGCTAATAGTAAAACTCTCAACCAATCAAAAATTGAGTAATTTTTCATTTCTAACCCTAAAATATCTAAGGAAATACCCGATTCAGAGTTGGCTTTGAAGCTTGCTTTGACGCTAAATTTATTTTTTAAAACGCTGTAAATGGCATTGCGAGTACTACTTTTGCCAGCACTGCCAGTAATGCCAATAATCTTGCAGTTTTTGTTCTTTCTCAGCTGTAATTTAGCGAAAAAACGCAAGTAATAGAGCACTAATAGACCAATTTTTTGTTTCATTTAGCATTCCTTAAAACTATTTCTTTAAAAGCTTTGCCTCTTTCTTCATAATTAGCAAAATCGTTAAAACTAGCACTGGCCGGGCTAAGCAAAACTATGTCTCCAGGACGAGCTTGTTTTTTAGCTAATTCAGTAGCCTCCTTCAAAGTTGTGGCCTGATAATGATTGAGTTGGCCCTTTTGCAAAGTAAAATCGAGTAAACGTTGGCCAGTAGTTGGCATGACGATTAATGATTTGATTTTATAATCAATAATAACTTGCGCTAACTCACTAAAATCTTGGTCTCTTTCGTAACCGCCAGCCAGTAAAATCACTGAACCCTTGGGGAAACTTTTAATGGCCATAATGGCGGCGTGAGGGTTAACCGCAATTGAATCATCGTAATACTTAACTCGATCAATTTCTGCGACTAGTTCTAGACGATGTGCTAAGCCTTTGAAGTTTTTGATAGTTTCTCTAATTTGCTCGTTTGGTACATCGAATAACTTCGCCACTGCAATCGCTGGCATGACATTATATAGATTATGTTCGCCGAGCAGAGGAATCTCCTCAGTTTTGACGATGGCTTCATTTTGGTAGAAAATTTCTTGGTCTTTTTTATAAACCACAGCCTTTGAATTTTCCTTGAGACTGCAAATGATTTTACTAGCTGGACTTAATGCTGCCATTTTTTGGCTGCTTGGTAAGTCCGCATCAAAAATTAAGTAATCTTGCTCTTTTTGATAACGAGCAATGGCGGTTTTAGCAGCAAAATATTCTTCAAAATTTTGGTAATAATCTAAATGCTCTGACTTAATTTCTAAAACAACAGCGACTGACGGGCTATCTTTTAATTCTGCCAATTGATGACAAGAAAGCTCGTCGACGACTAAAGTTTCTTGATTGATTTTGCTTAGTTGATTGAGAGGGGCTTCGCCAATATTGCCCAGTAAAACAGTATTTGGGTGGGTAGAGTGCAAAATTTCATAAATTAATTTGCTAGTGGTACTTTTACCTTTAGTGCCGGTGATGCCAATGATTTTTCCTTCACACAAGGTGAAAAAAATTTGTGTATTGGATAGAACTTCACTGCCTTTGGCGATAGCGCTTTGAATTTCTGGGGTACTTAGAGGAATACCAGCAGTTTTGATAATGATTTGGTAGTTTTCTAGCTGACTTAAATATCTTTCGCCAAAATGAGCAGTAATGTTGCGACTATTTTCTATTTTGACTTCATTTTTGTCAGCGATGGCAAATTTCTTATCTGGAAAATGACTTTGCAAAAAGTTTAGGGTAGAGAGTCCTTCGCGACCCATACCTAAAATGAGGATTGATTTATTGGCCAATTTTTCCATCAGTTCAAATTTCTCAATTCTCTTTTTGATGGTTTGCAAAAACGGGGCAGGATTTTCGCTTTTATCGTAAGCCAAAAGTAAAGCTGCGCGTACTTCTTCAAAAGTGCCGACGCATTCGAAAGGTTTTTTGTCACCAAAACCTGCCAAATCTAAGAAAGTTTGTTGCAAAGATTCTTTAGCAAAGAGGTTTTCAGTAAAAATTTTATTTGAGACGAATTCTTCGTCTAAATAAGCCGAAAGCATGGTAAAAACAAAAGCGCACTTGGGGCAATTGTGGCACCAACTATCATTTTTTTGACCGACATTACAACTCTTAAAAGTGGTCAAAATTTTTGCAAATCGCTGATCTTTCTCCGCCAAATTACATAATTTTTTGGTGATTTCTAATTCTGAAAGTGAACGCAATAAAGAAAGGTATTGAGGAGGATTTACAATGATGAACAAATTTTCGCGACTATATTTAGCGAATTTTTTTTCAAAATCTAAACTTTTAGAGTATTGATGATTGATTTTGTGACCTAAATACAGCAAATTTTCTTCTTCACTTGATGCTTCATTACCCAGCAAGATATTTTCTTGACCATATAAATAGGCGACAACTGAACTGGCAAAAGCTAAATAAGCACTGAAAGGAGTATGACCGTTGAGATAACCTTGATGATTAAGAGTGAGTAAAAGTGGGTCAATAACGCGCTGCACTTCTATAATCTTTTGACAAAGGCCTTTTTCTTGCAGTAAGAGAGCTATTTTTTTAGCTGATGGTGAATGAGGGGCAAGTAAAAAAATGTCGTAAGGTAATTTTTTCTCCTCAAGTATACCCAAAACAGTGGAAGAATCTTTTCCTCCGCCAACTGGCACCAAAATAGGATTGCTTTTAATGGGCTGAAATTTTTTTACTTGTGAGCCGACAGCGTTTTTTGTTTCCTCTAATTCGATTTGAATAAAATCAGGATCAGTAAAATTAATCTGGTTTTGGTAATAAAACTCACCTAGACCACGAATTAGCAAATCATGCCAAAAATTTTTAGCTTGTTCGCCAATTTGGCCTTGGTGTTTAATGATAATTTTTGGTGGGCAGGCTGCTTTGAAATAACTAGGGATTTCTGCTAGTCCCAAATGAAAAAAAAGCTTATCTAATTGAGGATCGAGATTTGTCCTATCAGTAATTTGCTCGAGAATTTTTTCATCAAAATTTTTAAATCTTAATTTTGGTTGAAAATTAATATTTGGTTCTAAGAGAAAATGAAAATTTAGCAGTAAATCGTTGCCTTCTTTGACTAAATCATAGCCTTCATAAATCAGGCGAGGATGGGCGAGGCGCAAATTTTTGAGATCCATAGATTCATTATAACTTGAAAGCTGGTAAAATCGAATTATGCAAACTAGTCAGCTTTTTGGCTTCAATATCTTTAATTCTTCAAAAAAAGCACTTTTAGCAGAGTTTGATGATCTTCTAGTTGCTCGCAGATTACCAAAAACACAAGTTGTTTTTACTCCTAATCCAGAACAAATTGTCATGGCTAAACACAATCAATCTTTTGCAGAGAATTTGCAAAAAGCGGATTGGTTATTACCAGATGGTATTGGTTTGATTTGGGCTGCTGCTTTATTAAAATTTTTTGGTAAAGCTCCACATAAAATCCGAGAAAGAATTGCTGGAGTAGAAGTAGTGGAGTATTTACTGCAAAAGAATCTTAAAACTTTAATTATTGGTGGCCGTGATTATGTTGGTTCTTTTGAAGGTGTCCTCACGAGGACTAACCGGGCCTCGCTCGGTGGCGAAGCTTTTGAAGATCTTAAAAGTCTCAAAAAAATCCGAAATAACTTATATTGGACTGAAGGCTATCAAGAAAAAACAGATATTTTGCCAGTTGAAGAAGAAGCTTTGGATAAAATTATCACTGAACTTAAACCAGATTTGGTTTTTGTAGCTTTAGGTGCACCTGATCAGGAAAGATGGATTTTAGAGCACTATGATTTGTTGCAAAAAAATCAAGTCAAAATTGCCATGGCAGTGGGTGGATCTTTTGACTTTTTGTTCTTCAAGGTAGCTAGAGCACCGCAATCATGGCAAAAAATTGGCTTGGAATGGCTATGGCGCTTAATGAAGCAACCATGGCGAGGTAAAAGACAACTTAAACTAATCGAGTTTATTTATTTGCTGATTAGAGAAATTATTTAATTACTCTTCCTCTATACCATTAGGATTAACGCCTAGGAGCCAAAGGACGGCTTCTTTTTTGTAACGTCTATCACCTCTAGAGTTGATGCGAATGGCTGGCAATTTGCCTCTTTTACCCCAACGCTTGATAGTGAGTGGAGAAACACGCAATAAATCAGCAACTTCACGAACAGTCAATAAATCTGGCAAATTCTTGATATCTAACTTATTGGCATCATCAGCTCGGCCAGTTTTTTTCTCGTCCTGTGTGATTATGTCGAGATTGTCGTTCATTTTTCCTTTCGCTTAGGCTTTTTTTGCCTTTTTTAATTAAAGTAATGTCCCATAACTTTTGGACTATCGCGGTGAAGAGTGATTCTTTTTAGATCAAAGTATGATTTCGATCTATATCTAACAGTAACAGATTGAGACTCTATGGGTCAAGAGGGAAAATTGTCATTTTTAGCAATTGAGTTTTACCGTTTTTTACACAAAACTGTCCTATAATTTTTTGGAAACTCAGAAAAAGGCGAAACTTGTATCCTATAACTTTTTAAGTTGTGGAATTGTGCAAAAAAACAATAAAATTAGTGACAAAGAATTGGCGTTAAATAATCAATTAACGTGAAGAGTTGGGTACTTTTAACCAAGCTTTAGGTCGGAAAAGTCTACTTTTGAGGATTTGTAACCAGAGTGGAAGAGGCAAGCTGGTGAAATCTTGTTGAATTTTAGCTTCTATTTTCTGCCAATCAAAAGT
The DNA here is from genome assembly GCA_964511345.1 of uncultured Pseudomonadales bacterium. Taxonomy (GTDB): domain Bacteria; phylum Patescibacteriota; class Microgenomatia; order UBA1400; family PJMF01; genus UBA1364. Next base: position 162,273 of record CAZEEV010000002.1, read on the forward strand.
TGGTTTAAAAGAAGAAATCTGACTGAAATGAGTTTTGAATTTCATTCTAGGAAAATGCCATCTGGTAATACTAGTTAAATATAGGGAATTTTGCAGTAAAATTTTTTTCACTCCGTTTCTAACTCGTTGTCCAAATAAAACCGTGCTCCCGTAAGGTGCAATAATTACTACCTCTCCAGGTTTTTGGCAAGAAGTTACTGCTTTTCGAATAAATTTCTTGTTGGCTTTACGACGAGTTTCCATATCAAGCTCTTTGGGATAAAAAGAACAAAAGAATTTGAGTGCTAAATCCTTAGGAGCCAATTCTTCTTTGCGATAAACTGGCAAAAAATTAATTTTATAGGTGCGGCCAAACCAATTTACTACCTGTTTCATGATGGGAATATGAAAAGCATAACCAACAATGGCCATATTAATTTTGACCTGAAAATTTTTATGCAAATGTCTAGCAGTGAGTAAAATATCGAGAGGGTGTACGTGAGCATCAAGGACTACTAATCCAGACTTTTTAAGTTTTTTTTCGATAATATTTAACACAAGGAAGTCGATTATAACTAAAAAAACCCGCGTATGAAACGCGGGTTTTTAAATTTGCTTTTTTTAAAAGAATTAAAAATTATTTCAAGAAATTCTTATTTTAATTCAACGACGCAACCAGCTTCTTCCAAAGCTTTTTTGGCGGCTTCAGCATCTTCCTTCTTGGCACCTTCTAAGACTGGCTTAGGAGCTGATTCGACGAAAGTTTTGGCATCACCTAAACCTAATTCAGGTTTGAGGGTACGCACGGCTTTGATAGCAGCAATTTTGTTGCTACCAGCTTCTTTGAGGATGACGTCAAATTCATCTTTTTCCTCAACAGGAGCAGCACCAGCGGCACCAGCAGGCATAGCACCCATCATCATAGGAGCGGCTGCGGTTACACCGAAGGTTTCTTCCAAAGCACTGACGAGTTCGGAAACTTCCATTAAGGATAATTCCTTGACTGTGTCAACGACTTTTTGGACTTTTTCTGAGAGTTGTTTCTCATCTGCCATATATTTGTTCCTTTCTTATTACTTTATTATTAACTTCTAATCTAATTAATATTATTTTTTGTCGGCAATTGCTTTCATGACGTAAACTAAATTACGAGCGTTGGCTTGAAGAACATTAACCAAGCCTTGACCTGGAGATTTAAGTCTCTGAATTAACATGACAATTAACTCGTTCTTGCTTGGCAATTTGCTCAAAGCGTTGACTTCGCTAACAGAGAGGACTTTGTCATCCATGAAACCTTGTTTAATTTCAAGTAAATCAGTATCTTCATGAAATTTGACTAAGGCTTTGATTGCGGAAACTGGGTCGTTATAAGAGAAAACGGCAGCGCTCATGCCTTGCAATGATTCAGTTAATTTGCCTTTACCAACAGCAATGTCGATTAAGGTGTTTTTGGTGACAAACATTTCGCCACCAGCTTCAACTAAAGCAGCACGGAGATCGGTGAGAGCTTTAACATTGGCTCCAGCATAGTCAATAACGACCATAGAAGCGGCTTTATTCAATTTTTCTTGAATAATTTTGATTTGATCTTGATTATGTTGATTTGGCATAAAATCTTTCAAAAAACTATTTTTCTAATTTCATTTTATTTGTGCCAAAAAAGTGTGGGGAAAAAGCAAAAGGGGAGAAAATAACAAAAAAAGCTATTTTTCCTCGGTGCGATTATTAACTTCTGCTGGTGATTACCTAGGCGAGAAGCCACACTGTCTTTGGAACAAGAGGCAATTATATCTTACTTTTGGTTTTTTGAAAAGAGTTTGATCGCGTTTGCAATTACATTGTATTTGGTTATTTATTGTTTACTGTCTAACACGATGCAATCATAAACTTCAGATAAACTATTTAAAACGCGATTAGCTAGAGCAAAGCTTTGGCCGATAGTTTCTTGACTAGGTATGGCATAACGCAGCATTTCTGCATTTTTGGCAGCCTCAATACCACTTGTAGCATCTTCTAGAACTAGGCATACTTGTGGAGTGAGATTCATCCTTTTGGCTGCTAGCAAAAAGACATCTGGAGCTGGTTTTCCTTGTTTAACCTCTTCGGAAGAGCAAAGAGTTTCAAATAGATTCTCTATTCTTAAAGCTTTGACTATGATTTTTATTTCATGTAATGCTGAACCAGAAGCAACGGCTAGTTTGTAATGATTTGTTTGTAATTTGTTGAGTAGATCTATTAATCCAGGTTTTGGTTTAACCTCTTTTTCCATGATTTGAAGATAAGCATTTTGTTTTTGCTCCATTAATTCTTGTGAGCTAATAGGTAAATTTAATCGTGCCACTAGATCTTTGCAGCAGGCAACATCACCTAATCCGACATATCTAGCATTGTTTTCTTCTTGAGTTAATTTATAGCCAAAATTATTCAAAACTTGATTGAAAGCAAAACAGTGTAGTGGTTCACTGTCAATCATTAACCCATCCATATCAAAAATAACTGCTTCAATTTTTTTCATACCTGGTTACTTTTTAGTATATCAGACAACTGCCAGCTTTTATTTTTGCCGCTGATTGCTAGAATGTTTTTAGATGAAAAAAATAATTCTTTTAATGATTGGTTTTTATTTTTCTGTTTTTCCTACACAGATTTCGGCTAAAGAATATAGTGTCGATGGTGTCAATATTCAAGCCTTTTTGAATCAAGATGGCTCAATGAAAGTAACGGAAGAAAGACAATTTAATTTCCAAGGCGATTATCGTTTTGTTTATCAAAGTATTAGCAAGCAAGCTAAGGATAGAACAGAGCAATATGTTTTAAGTGATTTTAAACTATGCGAAAAAGGAACCACTGTCTGTTATCAAGCCTTGGAAAAAGACAAAGTTAATTTTACAGAACCAAGAAACAATCCTGACAACACTTTTGTAGTTGAAGATCGTGGTGATCAATATTATTTGCAATGGCACTTTCAAGCCAATTATGAGGTCAAGGATTTTGTTTTGAGTTACACAGTTGAAAATGCTATTACCAAGCATGAAGACATAGCGGAGCTATATTGGCAATTTATTGGCTCAGCTTGGGAAGTGGCTAGTCAAAATATTCAGGCGACAATTTTTTTGCCTGAGCAAACTTTAGCAAGTCAATTGGATAGTATCAAGGCTTTTGGTCATGGGCCACTTAAAGCACAAATTAGCATTTCTGCTTTACCAGACCAAATAACACATTTGCATTATGTTTTATTAGAGGCTAACTCATTGCCGATGGGCAAATTTTTTGAAGGCAGAGTTCTCTTACCCAAGAATCTTTTTCTAAAAGGAGTGGTGGGCAGTGCTAATCAGGCATCTATTTTGGCAGAAGAAGAAAACTTTATTACACAAACCGTGAATCAACTCAAAAAAACTGAGCGTTTGAATATTTTATATTTTGTTTTAGCAGTAAGTCTATTTTTTATAGGTTGTTTTTTAACTGTGACCGAACTTTTGAAATTTTTAAAATTAGGTAAGGATAAACCTCTGAAAAAATTAAGTGGAGTTTGGGAACCACCAAGCGACAGTGAGCCGGCTCTGGTTAGTCAAATTATGACGGCTACTAAAACTTTAACACCTAAAGTTTTTACTGCCACAGTTTTAGTTCTGGTCCAAAAGAAACTTTTTAAAATTACCCGCAGCAATCAAAAAGAAGGTTTTTTCAAGAAAGAATATAAATATTTTTTGGAAAAAACTAATTATGTTGTAGCTGGCGTTGATCAAATGAGCAAAGGCACCAGGAAAGTGGAGTTACAGGCTGTAGAAAAAGAAGTTTATGAATTTTTAACTCGCAGAATCGCCAAAACCTACCTCAAATATTTTGATGAAAAAAAACAAGAGTGGGTTGCTAGGGCGGCGCTGAGCGCCGCCCCCACAGAACAAACCAAGCGTCGCTTGGCACTAACTGATATTAGTCAATATATTAAGGCTTATCCTTCTTCTAGTTTTGAGTTTTTCAAAAGTTTAGAAAAAATTGCTTTGGAAGAAGGCTTAAATCAAGCTTATTTTGAACGAGAATCTTATGATTACGCTAAAAGTTTTTCAGCTCTGAGAGTCTTCGTGGTGCCGTTTTTCAGCTTTATTTTGTTAATTGTGATGGCCAGTATGTCTGATCGAGAGACTACCGCTAGAGCCTCATCTTTTATTGACCTTGGAATTGCTCTCGCCATTTTAAATTCAATGATTTTTTTCATTATTGGTTTGCTTTTTACTATTTTGCAACAGCACGCCCAAAAAAGAACTAAAAAAGCTTGGGAAGAAGCTAGTGCTTGGCAGGCCTTCAAGCAACACATGTCTGATTATAAAAAAACTAAAGAATATTCAATCGATAGCGTGATTTTATGGGAAAAATATTTAGTTTATGGCACTTTATTTGGGGTGTCGATGAAAGTATTGTCTCAATTGCCAGTGCAATTTTCACCAGGTGATCAAAAAGTTTTAGCTACTTATTGGGGAGTTTCTAACTTTGATAATTTAGGTAATTCGGCGGTTGGGGATTTAAGCGCAATTAATTTAGGATCGCTGACTGATTCGCTCAATTCTCTAGGAGGTGCTTTCGCCAATTTGACCACTTCAGCTACTAGCAGTTATGGTGCTTCTGGTGGTGGTTCCAGTGGTGGATTTTCAGGTGGAGGAGGCGGCGGAGGCGGCGGTGGAGGCGGCGGAGCAGGTTGATGTTTTGTTTTTTTGATTTATAATCCATTTTTGTAATGCTAAATTTTAATTTAAACAACACTACTACCACTGCTTAAAAAGCGGGGTATTTTTTGTTGTTTAAAGATGAAGAAACCCCGCCAAGAGCGGGATTTTTTATTATTAGAAGGCATACGCTTTCGCAAAATACTAAAAAAACAAGTAAAATAACAATAACTAAAACCAAGAAAGATCTTATGCAAAAACCAAACGACCAATTATTCCTAATGCGTCACAGCAGCGAGCATGTCCTAACCATGGTTATGGAAAAACTTTATGGTAGTGACGAAAAAAACAACCCAAATATTATCAAGGCCATGGGGCCAGCTATCGACGATGGTTTTTATTTTGACTTCGATATCTCCGAAAGTGCCAGAGAAAAAGGCTTAAAAATTACTGAACAAGATTTGCCCAAACTTGAAAAAGAAATGCGCAAGCTGATTCAACAAGCTTTACCAATGGAAAGAGTAGAGGTTTCTCTTGGCGTAGCGAGACAAATTTTTGCCAATAACCCATACAAACAAGAATTACTTGATGGTTTAGAGCACGCCGAGGATTTTGAAGTGAGCGAATCAGTGAGTGATGGTAAATCGATGGTTAAACATCAGATGTTAGAAAGAAATCCGGAAAAAATTACTCTATATTTAACTGGTCGCGCTGAACAAATTGAAGCAGATAAAAAATTAATTGCTGGTTTGGAAATGATGTCTAATCATGATCAAGCTAGCATCAAATTGAGCTCTTTTGTCGATTTATGTAAAGGACCTCACGTGGCTAAAATTTCGGAAATCAAAGCTTTTAAATTACTCAGCATCGCTGGGGCTTATTGGCGAGGAGACGAGAAGAATAAAATGTTAACTCGTATTTATGGCACGGCTTTTGCTTCACAAGCAGAGCTAGATGACTTTTTGGCTAAGAAAAAAATGGCCGAGGAGCGTAATCATCGTAAAATTGGGAAAGAAATGGAGCTTTTTGCTATCATTCCAGAAATAGGGCAGGGTCTCCCAGTGTGGTTGCCAAATGGATATGCTATGCGTAGAGTCTTGGAAGATTACATGATGAAGATGGAGCGTCGTTTCGGGTACGTTCACATTTTAACCCCTCATTTAAATAAAAAAGAATTATTTGAAACATCAGGACATTTAGGTTTTTATGCAGACAGTATGTACCCAAGTATGACCTATGAGGAAAAAGATGATTCGGGCAAAGTTGTGGCTGCTAATGAGGAGGTTTATTATCCCAAACCAATGAACTGTCCAGCCGGAATGATGGTCTACAAACTGAAAAATCATAGCTATCGTGAGTTGCCAATTAAAATGGGCGAATTCGGCACAGTTTATCGTCGCGAAAAATCTGGTGAGCTACATGGTTTACAAAGAGTGCGCGGATTTACACAGAATGATGCTCATATTTTCTGTACACCAGAGCAATTGAAGGATCAATTCAAAGAAGTGATGAAAATGTTAGATCTTTTTTACAAAGATATGGGTTTTGATAATTATCATTTCCGTCTTTCAATTTCAGATCCAGATAAAGAAAAATTCAAAGCCTGCGGAAAGCGCAGCGATTGGGAAAAAGCGGAAAACATCATGCGCGAAATTCTCAACGAAGCCGGAGTTGATTATGTCGAAGCCAAAGGCGAGGCGGCTTTTTACGGTCCAAAACTTGATGTTCAAGCAGTTAATGTTTTTGGTAAAGAAGATAGTATTTCAACGATTCAGGTGGACTTTAACTTACCAGAACGTTTCGATATTACTTATGTGGACGAAAAAGGCGAAAAACAACGTCCTTTTGTCATCCATCGTGCGTTAATTGGCTCTTTTGAACGCTTTTTTGCTTTTTTAATTGAGCAACATGGTGGAGATTTCCCAGTTTGGTTTGCTCCGGTGCAGGTTAAAATCTTGCCAATTGCCGACCGTCACCTCGATTATGCGCAAAAAATTATGGAGCAATTATTGGATCAGGACGTCAGAGTAGAAATTGATGACCGCTCCGAGCGTTTGCAGGCCAAAATTCGTGCCAGTGAAGTAGCTAGAGTGCCATTAATGCTTATTATTGGCGACAGCGAAATTGAAGCCAATAAAGTTGGCATGCGAGTCCGCGGCAAAGCTCGTGAAAGAGCAGAAGAATTGATCAAAAATGGCGAATTAAAAGCAGAATTAAGTCAAAGTGGTGACTTGGGTAGTCAAAAGTTAGAAATTATTGAACTTTTTTTAAAGAAATAAATTTATGACAGAAAGAGGCTTTGATTATAGTAAGCAAGCTAATGTAGTTGATATTTTAGGAATAGTAGACTTATTTGACTTAGAGAATCTAGATTATTCTTTTAATATCGAAGCTGACAAAAATGAGAAAGGGCATATCGGTTTATTTTCCTCAGAAAATATATATCCTGGAGAACACAAAAGAATTGTTAGCGTTAAAAAACAGTGTATAAAAGAAGTTGAATTTGGTGAGGGTAGGGTTATGGAGCATGATCATGGCAGTGAAGGTATAACTGAGATTATTATTGTTGATGACAATACTGTTTACGCTGGACTTCCTGGAAAGGCATCTTTCAGTATTGGCAAATATAAAATTTATATTATTGCGCCAGGAGTGAGACACGGTAGCCAAGAAAAACCATCAAGTGGTCAATGGCTATCGGTAAAATTTAAAGATTTATAAGTGTTATGTTTGAATATAACCAAAAAACCCGCTTTCTCAAGCGGGTTTTCTTTTTCATGTTTCTTTCAAAGAAGAAATTATTCTTCACTGTCATCAACTAAAACTTTGATGCCTGGGCCCATACTAGGAGAAATCACTAATTTAAGGATTTTGCCTTTTAGAGCTTTAACCAAAACTTCAATGTTGGCTACCAAATCAGCGCTATTCATATCGGTTTTGCCAATAATTAAGTGCATCAAAGGAGCTTTTTTCTCGGTTTTGAGGTTAAATTTACCAGCTTCAAGTTCTTTTTTCTTGAGTTCTGGATTTGGAGTCAAAGTACCATTTTTTGGATTTGGCATTAAGCCTTTTGGTCCCAAAACTTTAGCAAATCTTGCCAATTTTGGCATAAATTCTGGATGAGCGACCAAAATATCAAAATCAAGTTTACCAGCTTCGATGTTGCTGAGAACTTCTGCGTCAACGATGGTGACTTTAACACTTTGACCAGTAGAGTGAGGTAGAGCTAAATTGACACTATCACCAACTTCTCTAACCACGATGTGAGCTTCAACTGAGCCAACAAAACGACTGTAAGAGAGTTTTTTGACGAGTTCCACAGCTTCTTTGACTGGATAAAGTTTGCTTTTGTCCAATTTTGCACGGACGGCTTGATATTTCTTGCCACGTACTTTTTTGGCTTTAACAACCTTTTTCTCTACTTTTTCTTCTGAATTTTCTTCAGTGCCTGTTTCAGTAGAATTTTCAGAAGTAGAAGTTTCTTCTGGATTGGCGACGACTTTGACTTCAGTTTCAGTTTGAGTCATGTCGACATTTTTTTTGCTTCCCATATTTTACTTTCTAGTGGTGTTAGCGGCTAGGGTAAAGTATAAGCCTCCCACTTAAATTTATTTTTATTTTTAGACGATATCAATGCCCATGGATTTGGCGGAACCAATGACACTTTGTACGGCGGAATCAAGGTTCTTAGTATTCATGTCTGGCATTTTTTTCTCTGCAATAGCTTTAACTTGATCCATAGTTAGTTTAGCTTTGTTATCTTTGCCAGCGGTGGCACTACCAGCTTTTAACTTCAGAGTTTGTTTGATTAAATCTGAAACTGGAGGCAACTTTAAGACAAAAGAGAAAGAATTGTTTTCGAAAACAGTAATTTCTGCTGGAATCACTTGACCTTTTTGATCAGCGGTAGCGGCATTATATTGTTTTAGAAAATCCATCATGTTAATACCGGCCTGACCTAAAATAGGACCGACTGGAGGTGCTGGGGTTGCAATACCAGCTGGTAGATTTAGTTTTAAGACTGTTTTTATTTTTTTAGCCATTCAAGTTCGCCTTTTGATTTTTCTATTCAGTTATCTCTTGAGCGAACACATTCGCTCAGGTGATAAAATGCCTCGAAAAATTAAATCGCTCCTTTCATTTATTATTTAATTTCGTTTTTTAATAACCTTCTGTGGAGAAGCTCAACATCCCTAATGTCGACCACAACGGTTTTTGTTTAATTTTATACTTTTTTAACCTGTAGGAAATCTAATTCCACTGGGGTTTCGCGACCGAAGATATTAAGTAAAACGGTAACTTTGCCTTTTTCTTCGTCAATTTTATCAACACTGCCCAAGAAGTCATTAAATGGCCCATCGACCACTTTAACAGCTTCACCGTCGACGAAATCAGCTTTGTAAGAAGCTTCGCCAGACTGTTCGGTGTACTTCATAATAGCTTCAACTTCGCTTTTTGGTAGAGGAGTTGGTTTACTGCTCATGCCGACAAAACCAGTTACACCATCGGTGGTGCGAATTGCCAACCAAGCATCGTCAGTCATTTCTAATTTGACTAACATATATCCTGGGAAAATTTTCTCACTAACGGTCTTACGTTGACCACGACGAATTTGAATTTTATCTTGAGTAGGAATTAAAACTTGAACAATTTTGTCAGTTAAATGCAAAGTTTGAGCACGTTGCTTGAGTGCTTCAGCGATTTTTTTCTCGTGGCCAGAGTAAACGTGAACTACATACCAACGAGCTTTTTTGTTATCTACGTCAGAAATGTTGACCAAATTAGGAGACTGAACCCTAACTTCTTGGACTTCTGGCACTTCTGGTACTTGATTTTGATCTGTCATAGAAAAGGTATTATATCAGAACTCCCATAATTTTTTGTAAGAGAAAATCTATTCCTCCTAGATACAGAGCGAGAAGGGCAGCGACGACAACTACCAGTAAAGTCATGTTTTTAGTATTAACTTTACTTGGCCAAGTAGTCTGCTTGAGTTCAGTGATAACTTCACTAAAGTATTTTTTGATTTTATTTAACATATTGATTTGTGAACTTGCTTTCAGGATTCTATCCGCAAGTGGGCTTTTTTTCAAGTCAAGTTAGCTTAAATTTGAGTTGGTTTATCTTCTGGAATTTTAATAGTTTCTTTTGGCTCTGTTTTACTTACAGGATTTGTCCAGGGATCTTTTTTAGCTCTAGTAATCGAGATAACTATTAAAGCAACAGCGATTAATAAGATTAATCCAGCAACTGCTAACCATTGCCAAGAAAAATTAGATAAAAATTTATTGAGGCCACTTTGTAGAACAGTTTTTGTTTCTATTGTTTTACTTGGTGTGGCAGTAGGCGTAATAGTAGTTTTTGTAATAACGCTGGCGCTGCTACTAGATTCTTGATTCGCAGTTTCTGTAGTACAAGCAATGGCTTCTGGGTTGTCAGCTAAACGACACTTGCCTTTGTAGCAACGCATGTCAGCATCACAATCTCGATTGTTGTTACAACCCTGATTACAACCATAGGTGGTTAAATCATAGGCTTCACTTGGCAAGAGAATGGTTTTACCTGAACTATCGGTGTAGGTTTTAGTGATGTTTTGATTTGGAGAAGTAACATAGGTCGTAGTTTTCTGAGTGATCGCAGGATTTTCACAAGAGCTATTTTCTAAGTTTTGTGTATTACGGCAGCGATTCCAAAAACAGCTTAGTCCAGATTCGCAATCGTTATTATCAGCACAATACTCATTGCAACTCAGATCACTACTGCGAACGCCAGGAGTAGCTAAACAAAGACTATTGGTTGGATTTGTTTTGTTACGGCAGACGCCTTCGTAACAAGTCATGCCAGGAGCGCAACTTTTACTTTGGTCGCTGTTTTCATCACAAGCATCGTTACAATTTTTATAGACACTTTGATTGCCACTACAGTAAGTAATGTAATAACGAACGGAAGAAATATGTTGACCATCATTGTCAGTACTATATAAACGGAAGAAGTATTCAGTATTTGGCTCAAAGCTCAGGGGCCCTTTATTGCCAGTAGCATGGGTGAAATCCTTGGCATTAACCATGATCCAATCGTCTTTGGTTTGGTCAATATTGCCTTTAACTTTTTTGTGATAGAAATCATTAAAAGTTGGGCTATCGCTAACGTCAATATAAGTAACATCTTCATATTTATCATCGTCCCAGATGATGTAAAGAGACTCGCCAGTCGAGGGTTGATTGAGACATTTGTCATTAGAATAAAGGTAAAAATATTTACTATCAGCGTTGACCACATCTTTGTCGCTGCATTTGCGACTTAATTCTTTAAGAGTTTCCTTTTCATACCAATAACACTTGTCAGGTTGAGTGGAGTAGCGTCTGGTTTGCCAACCGTTTTTACAATCACCCCAGTCAGTGTATTCGTAGTAGCATTGTGATCGGTCAATACCATTATTAGTGACGTAATATTGAAAATCTAAAATCGAAGGCTTTTGCAAAACATCTGCGGAGCTTTCTTGCTCAATAGCTGTACTGTCCTGACTAATTTTAATTTTCAAACTACCTTCTTTTTGAGGAGTAAAACTTAACTCGGAGATAGTTTTCATCTGATTGTAGGTATTAAAAGCAGCGTTTGCTTCTTTTTGCTCAAGTAGCAAAGTGACGGTAAAACAATTTTTTTCACATAAACTTTCAACTACTTCTTGTTTACTCACCTTAAATTCACTAGGTACGGTACCAGTGAATTCAATCTTATTTTTATCGAGCAAGCCTTTGTCAGCAATTACTTCAAAAATTAATTCCACACTTTTAATTGACTGACTTTTGGTATTAAGTTGCAAATTTATCTTTTGTTTTTCTTTAACCTTCAGAGTACTTTGATTAAAAGGATAAGTGTCTAATTCCACTAAACCACTAGAGACCATAGCTGCTTTGCGAGTATCAAAACTCATTTCAGAAACTGATTTTTTTAGGAACATTACTGCTAACAAAGCAATAGTGGTCACCAAAATAATTGAAAATAAACCAAATATAGCCAAGTTGTTTTTATTGTGACGAGTCATCATCTAAGCATAGCGCTTTTCTCACTCTTGGGTCAAGTGCGCGTTGTGTTATACTTTTAGAGCTCTTAATAGAAAGGGAATTTTTTTATGTCAGAGAAATTGGTGCGTAAAGCAATTATCACTGACGCTGGTTTTGCCAGTCGTTATTTGCCAATTACCAAAACCATACCAAAAGCCATGCTACCAATGGGTAATCGTCCAATTATGCAGTTTGTGATTGAAGAATGTGTCGAAGCTGGCATAGAGGAGATTATTATTGTGGCAACCCCAGAAGGTAAGCCGATTTATGAAGATTATTTCAATAATAATGTTAATGGTATTCGCAAACAATTAGCTGCTCAAGGTAAAGAAGATCGTTATGAATCTGTACAGCAAGTACTTAATTATCCAAAAATTACAGTAATCACTCAGGATCCTAGTTTGCCATATGGTAATGGTTCACCAATCGCTTCTGCTAAAAATTTTGTTGAGAATGAAAAAGCCTTTTTGGCCATCTACAGTGATGACGTTGTATTTGGTAATCCTGGCGATGCTAGGGTAATGATTGATACCTATGAAGCTAATCCAGGAGTTGATGGGGTTATTATGTCTCAAGAAGTAGACCCAAGTGTAGTTAACAAATACGGTATTATTTCTTTTAGATTTGGGAGTAATGAACTTTTGGATAATATTATTGAAAAACCAGAGATTGGTACGGCACCATCTCATTTAGCCTCTTATGGTCGTTATTTATTAACCCCGGCTATTTTTGAATATCTAGTGCCTGGTAATTCTGGCAAAGATGGTGAACTTTGGACAATCGATGCTATTACTCAGGTTGCTAAAACAGGCAAAGTTTTGGTAGAAAAAACCAAAGGAGAATGGATGACCACTGGTGATCCAGAAAACTATTTCAAAGCTCATCTTAAATTTGTGATTGAAAACGAGAAATATGGGCACAAAGTTAAAGACTGGGTAGAGGAAATCTCTGGAAAAGCGGTCTAAACCACTGTCTAAATAGTTGAAATAAAAAGATTCTCTATTATAGCAATTTTTTAAAGTTAACTACAGGTTTATTTTTTTAACTCAAGTTTTTAGAATGATTTTTAATCGCTCTTTAACTCTACTTTCTTTTGCAGGAAGGCTAAGCAATGTTTTCCTCAACAGCTCTTATACGGGCTTATAGGAGTATTTTGCTTCCGTGGAAGTAAAATCTTCTTGCCCACCTCGTTTTTTCGGGGAAGAGGCTTGCTTTTCTGCAAAGGGGAGTGGAGTTTTCAATTCGCTAAAGCATTTTTCGTACCTGCTACTTTTTGTTTTGCAAAAAGATAGGGTCCGAAATATAATACTCAGAGTCCTTTCGCCTTTGTAGCTCAGTCGGTAGAGCGCAGTCTTGGTAAGACTGAGGTCTCGGGTTCGATCCCCGACGAAGGCTCAGTGTTTGGCAAGCAAAGCGCGCCAACAAAAAACGCCAAGGTACTCAAGTGGTCAACGAGGGTAGTCTGTAAAACTACTGGCCCAGCCTACGAAGGTTCGAACCCTTCCCTTGGCACAGTTAAAAGGGGCAATGTGGGGAAAAACGCCCCCCTAGCTCAATTGGTTAGAGCACCTGTTTTGTAAACAGGAGGTTCCGGGTTCGATCCCCGGGGGTGGCTCAAAGAGGCTGACTCTTAAAATAATCATAAAGTATGTTAGAATATCAAATCTATGGCAAGTAAGAAAAAAGGTCCAAGACAATCAATCGGTTTACAATGTAGTGTTTGTAACGCTTTTGGTTACGTCAGTGAATACAACAAAAACAACGAAACCCTCAAGAAACAAACTTCAGGTGAAGGCAGTTTTCCTTTGAGCAAATATTGCAAAGTTTGTAAGAAACACACTCCTCACAAATTGATGAAGAAATTGAAGTAACCTCTTCTTTTTTTTAGTTTAGTTTTAATTGTTTTCTTTAACTGCTCTAATAATGTTTCTCGCTCCGCGATAAAAAATTGGATCGAGATTTTTGGCGTTATACATAGCTTGAGCAAGCCAAGATTTTTGAGCTATTTCCTTAAGACCAGGTACTGGACGTTTCATGTCAGCTAGTTTATTAGTTTTGAAGGTGGCCTCATTATTACTAGTAATTTCCACTAGTTGCTCGACAATATTTTCTACTTGAGCGACTTGTGCAGTGCCATTTTTTTCAAAAACTCCACGGACATTGTGTTCCCATTCACCCCATTCTTTGAGAGTAAGTAGAGCAGAGCCAGAAACGACGGCGTCATAAGCTTTGTCTCCAGAGGGTTTACTAATAAAAAGATCGGCAAAAGGGAAAGCTTTTTGAATAATTATTTCATTAGCATCGACGATTTGCGGGTGATAAATAATGCTGAAACGATTATCAATTAGTTCCATGTCATCTTTTAACTTGGCGTTAATTCTGAAGTGAGCCGGATCTTTGGGACTAATGATTTGATAAGCTAGTTTGTTTGCTTGAGCAATTTCAATCGCCATATCTAGATGATCGTGATGAGTGCCAGCGTAAAGTACTAATTGAGTGGGGACTAGGTCAGTTTTTTGACCCAATGCTTGTTGCTTCAAGACTGGCAAAAGTTGTTCCAAAATGCGTTTAATCTCTGGTTTATTAGTCCCTAAGCCACCAGTAGTGAGACAAATTTTCAAAGGTCGATCTTTGGTCCAAATTTTTTTATTTTGATTACAAGCAACAATTCTTGGATCAATGGGTGGCCCAGTGACAATGACTTTGTCTTTTATTTGGTTTTGTGGAATGTGTTTACCGATTTTTTTAGCTAGAGTAAAAAAATCTTTTTTAGTTTGTTCATCAAAGACTAAAAAACGCATGTTGGGTAAATGCGCGTTCTCTAAATAATCGCTACGTACGTGTGGATCTGTGATCATTTGCATAACTTTTTTACCCTCAGCCGCGAGAATATTGCCGGTGACGATGTGCATGGAAAGAATAGTTTTATTAATGTTGGCGCCAAGATAAAGAGTGGGTGGAGTCACATTATCCAAAATAGGCATTTTGGAACGACCAAATTTATCTACTACATCTTTGAGTGTTTTCAAGATAGGCCAGCGTGCAATAATTTTTCCAATTTCGTGAGTTAATGCCACACTTCTAAAGGCCTGATTACTGACGTAATTAGTGCTATCTACTAGCCAAGCTTTTTTGGGATCAATTTTCTCACCCCAAGCTTGGACAGCGACGCCCATGGCCATCGAGTAGTGAGCACGCGAGAGCACAATGTCTGTACTTTTGTCTTCTTCTTTTTGACGATGCAAACCTTTCAAGTCTTCTCTAAAAGCTGCCGACACGGTCATGATAGGCACTTGAGTTTTTTCCAGAAGTTTTTTATCTGCTTGGTAAATTTTTTTCAGTGTTTTGCCAATGTCGTAATTTTGCATGACTTTCAGTGTAGCAGGTTTTGTAATTAGAGTGGAGAAGATGAAATTTTTTTGACCTAATTAGATCCAATTGACCGAATAAAACACGAAAGATATGATATTTTTATGGCACACTCTATGGAAATAAAAGAGAAAGCAGTCGAACTAAGGAGAGCTGGCTACTCTATCAAAGAAATTGCTAGAATCTTAAGTGTCGCAGTGAGTACTTCTTCAGTTTGGCTTAGGGCGGTTACCATTAGTCGAGAAGGGAAGTGTCGTATGCAAGAGCAATCTTCTACATACAGATATAGAATGTCTTTGCGTTGGAATCAAAAAAGGCTAGAAAAATCATTGCTTCATCAAAAGAAAGTGCAAAACATACTTAAAAAAATTAGTTTTACTAACCAAATTAATAAATTAATTTGTGCAGTTTTATTTTGGGCAGAAGGTTCGAAAAAAACTAATCATGTGGTATTTACTAATTCTGACCCAAAGATGATCTCTTATTTTCTTAGCTTATTGCGTCAAAGTTATGATTTAGATGAAAATAAATTTCGTGTTAGCGTACATTTACATGAATATCATGATTTATTAGACACTCTTAATTTTTGGTCAAAAGTGACGGGTGTAGCTAAAACACAATTTATAAAACCATATATAAAGCCTCATACTGGTCTGAGAAAAAAACCAGATTATAAAGGTTGCACAACCATTCGCTATTACGATTCTGAAATTGCCAGAGAACTGACTGCACTATATAATAACATCTCTAGTAGATAGGGTCGTCGTTCAACGGTAGGACTTTCGTCTCCAAAACGAAAAATGAGGGTTCGATTCCTTCCGACCCTGCAAATGTTAAAATGATTCTATGAGAATCATTCCCAAAAAAGCAGCAATTCATGTCGACAAGGAAGAGGGCACTTCCGTTGATTACTTTTTGTTTCCTGAATATGAAATTCACCATAACGAAATTAAACCAGGAGTAATTCAGCTTTGGCATCATCATCCTAAAATATGGGAGACAATCTTTATGATTGAGGGTGAGTTGGAGGCTCATTGGCAAGATGAATTATGCAATAAGCAAAGCATAATTGTTAAAAAAGGCGATGTTGTAGAGGTTGAGAATTCTCCACATACTTTCATTAACTCCGGCAAAGAAGTTGCCAAGTTTTTAGTATACCGCTTTGTTCCAACAGGTGAAGATAAAAGAGAGGTTATTAAACAAGACAAGATATTAGATGGACATTTACAATAAATATGATTCCCAATCAGAGCAGCGTTCTACATTTAGCCAGATGGTGTAAAATACTTCTTTATGTTTTCTCCAGAAAAGAAAAATCAGTTTGTCATAGAATCTCCATGCGCTAAAATTGCGGAGATTATTGTTACAGATATCGTAAATAGTTTGGAAAACAACTTTCACCAAGTTCAAACGATTTTAGATTTTTTCAGAGGTCCAAAAGGAGATGTGGCGACTCAATATTTCATGAATAAATATTTTGGTTTGATAGGCAAGGATCTTCGTGATGCTAGGATAGCATCTGCAATGAATGAATCTGACCTTGACGTTGTTGAATTAAAAACTACTATCATTGCCAAATTAAAAATAAAGTTGAATAATAAAACTACGAAAGGTTACTAGCTTTATGCCAGAATTTAAAAGTCTTTCAGAAAATCAACATCAACAAGAACTACCAAAAGGATATAGGATTGATGAACGCGACACTAGCAATATTGTTCTTTATGGTCCTAGCGGTCAAAAAATTGGCATCTATCATTCTTATAGTGAGCAAATAATCCAAGACGCCATTGGTCATGCTCAAAGATCTCAGGAACCGGCATTCAACAACGAATAAAAAGTGTTATTTCTTTAAATCACTCCCGCAAAATTTACACTTTTTAGCTTTGAAAGGTATTTTACTCAAACATTCTGGACAAACTTTATCAGTGGGCTCAGTTTTTTTAGCTTTTTTAACCTCCATTAGTCGATTCATTGGTAAAACGATGAAGAAATAAATGGTGGCAGAAATCGTCAAAAAGGAAACTACGGCATTAATGAAATCACCGACCATAAATTTACTATTATTGATAGTAAAGTAAATATTGGAGAAATCTGGCGCACCGCCAAAAGCACCGATGAATGGGGTAATAATATCCTTAACCAAAGCACTAACTACATTGCCAAAGGCCACACCCACTACCACACCGACTGCCATATCAATTACATTGCCCTTGAGAATAAATTTTTTAAAACCTTCTAGCATATTTTTTCCTTTACTCTAAAAATTTCAGTAAATAAATTGCTATGATGCCAATGGCTACAAAAAGCAGCGATCTCAGTAATTTCCCCAAGCTTTTTTCCGCTCTAATTTCTGGTAGTAAATCGGCGGCGGCGATGTATAAAAAGCCACCGGCGGCGATAGCTAGTAAATAATGAATCGTCAGTTCACTAAAATCAAATAGCCATTGCCCAATTAAAACGCCTAAAACTGCAAATAAGGACACAAAAAAATTAAAAGAAACTGCTTGTTTTTTACTCAAACCAGCATGCAACAAAACCCCAAAATCACCCAGTTCTTGAGGTAATTCATGTAAAACGATGGCTAAACTTGCGCCCAAACCAACCTCCCAACTTACTGCAAAGCTAGCAGCAATGATTAAACCGTCAATAAAATTATGCAAAGAATCGCCTAGTAAATTCATATAAGCAATACTGTGTACTTTGCAGTGATCTTTATGACAATGATGCCAACCTAGCAATTTTTCGATTAAGAAAAAACCCAAAAAAGCCATAAAAGTGACTTGCAAACTCAAATCAGCCCCTAAAACCTCAATACTTTCTGGTAGCAGATGAAAAAAAGCGTCTGCCATTAGTGTGCCAGCGGCTAAAGCTAATAATAGATGGATGATTTTGTGCAATTGTTTTTTAAGTAGCAGCAAAGAAGCTGCGCTAAGTAGCGAAAGCAAACTAATAATAATGGTAGCTAATAGCGCAAAGTTCATAATTTTTTAATTTCTGTCAATCTAAATAACTAAATAAAAATTTTCAAAAAAATGTCAATCACTGGACTGAGTAAAGCACTAACCGCAGATCGTCCACCCACCCAAGGAAAAACTAACATGATTAAGATGATAGTGCCGTAGCGACTCATGACATCTTCATACTCTAAACTAGCTTGATGAGGTAATAAGGCGCGCATAATTTTACCGCCATCTAATGGATAGACTGGTAATAGATTGAAGAGTGCTAAAGCGACATTGATAAAAATCAACTGCATACCGAAAAGAGCAAGAAAATCGCCACCAAAACCTAATTTAATTAGAATTGAAAAAACTGTTGCAATCAGCAGATTGCTAGCTGGACCAGCGGCAGCAATCAAGGCGGCATCGCGTATTGGTTCTTTGAGATTGTATGGATCGTAGGGAGCAGCTTTGCCCCAACCGAAACCGGTCAGAATAATTGCCAAAGTACCAATCGGATCTAAATGGGCGAGAGGATTGAGAGTCAAACGACCCTTAATACGTGGAGTCGGATCACCCAAGCGATCAGTGACAAAACAATGAGCGAATTCATGTAGACCGATAGAAATCACTAAGCCAGCCATAAAAATTAAGAAAGCGATAGGGTTTTGAACGAGTAGGTCTAGCATAAGTTTATTGATTCTATTATAAATCCTTCATTTTTTCTTTAAGAGCTCGCCATTTGTCACCTAAAAAGTTGCGCACATACCAAGTGGCTTGTTGTGGATGTGTAAGACAGTATTTTAGATCACTTTTGCAATTGGGAGCAAAGTAAATATTGAGAGTTTCAGACCAGTCGTCTTTAGTGATAGTGACTTGGGTTTTCAGTGGCGCGTGATGATTAAAATCTAAAAACAACATCCCGTTTTGGCCATGCTGAGCTTTCACCTCGACGCTGTCGATTTTATCTTGCACGCTAATTTTGGGTTCAGTTTTCAAAGTTACTGGATAGCCATACTGATCTCTGGGAAATAACACTAAACGCACTGGATTACGTCCGGCCATGGCAAAACGATTGTTTTTATATAAGTAAGTAGCCTTAGCGTCGAGTGGATGTTCACTTAATTCAGGAAAAAGTAATGGGTAATGCTTTTGACGCATATCTGCTAACAAATTTTCTTGAGTTTTAACTTTAATTTCAAAAACATCTAAATCACTTTCACTGGCAATTTTTTCCAATTGCCAAGCTTGTTCTTTTTTCATTTTTTCAAGTAGGGCGTTTTCAGTTTGATCAATCAGCTGTTTAGTTAGGGCAATCTTTTGCTTATTAAAAATGGCTAAAACTTGATCTTTGCTTGTTGCTTTAAACTCTTTATCACTAATTTCAATTTTCAAAGTTTTTTGATCAACTTTTTCGCTGAGTAAGAACCGTCCGGGTTTCAAGTCGGCTCTTTTTAATTCGTTTAAGTCATCATTAGCCAATAAATCGAATTGTAAGCTTTGATCGGCAGCTGGATAACGCGAGCCATCAATAATAAAAGGTACTATCCACCAGCCGAGTTTCTTAGCAGCTTGATTTAAGTATGGATCAGTAAAGCTGTTATCATAAACTCGTAAATCACTGATAAATAATTCTTTATCACTGAGACGCAGGCGTAGGCGATAGCGTGGAGTAGTAACCCACCAGGCTTTTTCATTGGATTTTTGCTGATTTTGACCTTCGTAAACGGACAACTCTTGATTAGAGCTATTCTTTTTTTGGAAAAATTTCGCATAATCTTTAGCTAATAAAATTTGGTGGTCTTGATGCTCTTGTTGATATTTTTTAACAAAATTCAATTGTTTTATAAATTCAATCTGTACTTCACTTGGCATAGAATTCTCCAAGCCAATCAGAGCAAAAGTATCTTGATTAGGGTTTTGTGCATGGGCTTGCAAAAATAAATGTTCAAAGTAGCTAAAATCCGCTTTGCGTAGGGCATAATCATTTGGTTGAGAAGTAAATGAACTGCTATCATCGCCGTAATTATTAACAGGATCAGTAATCGTTTGGCGAATAATAATTGGCATTTGTTCGTTATTGCTCTGTTGACTAGGGATCAGAGCCCAATTTTGACTTGGATAATATGGATAATGAGCCGGTCCACCATAAAGAGTGTAGGAATCAACGCCCATTTGTTCTCTAGTGATTTGGTGAATTAGTACACCATATTGGTTTTTTAAAAGTTGCAGAGAAAAAGGATCAATCATCCAAGCAGTGGTGCTTTTTGGATAATCGCCGAAAGCTTTTTTGAAACTTTCCATGTAAGTTTCAATGATTTTTTTCCGATCGCTTAATGAATAACCAATTAGATAAGCGAATTGGGCTTCATACCAGTTGTTTTCATTGCCACCATATGTAACATCAGCATCTTTGGCCAGTTGGGGAGTGATTTCTAAAAAAGCTCCCCATTCGATATTGGAATTTGCTTGGTAATTTTTAATTAAATTCAAAAACTCTGAATTTTGCAAAGTGTCGTAACGAAGCATGAAAGTCGTTGGGAGATTTAATTTTAAGGTATTATTTATTTGAGATTGTAAATTAGTTGTATTTCCAGGGCTGCAACATTCAGTGCCACGCACCTGATTGATGATAAGAGTAGTGTGATCTGCTGCGAAAACTGGTTGATTAAAAATTACAACGCAAGTGAAAATGAATAGAAGGAATATCATTTGAATATATTCATTTTATCATTTCTTTCTTTTGGTTTTGTTTGAAAATTTCTTCCTCTGCACATTTTTTTCTTCGTATGGTAAAATCACCCTCTGTTATGAAAATCAATTTACATAAATATGCTTTAGTCGCTGGTTATGGCCATAATGTTTCTCATGCCAAAAACCGCACCAGAAGAGCTTTTAAATACAATTTACACACCGCTACCGTCATGATTGATGGTTTGAAGAAAAAAGTCAGAGTTCCTACCAGAGTTTTGAGACAGCTCAAAAAACTAGGTTTGACCAATCACTATAAAAAACCTCTTAACTAAAATTGATTTTTTAGGTTCAAATTAGTGAATTTTTACACTCGTTAAATAAGCAGGGAGTTTTACCTTCGATTTGGACCTGATCCAGAATTAATTGATTTCCATTTGCGTGACATGAAAAAATCTTCATTCTTTTTTCGCCATGATTGGTTTTGACTGTAGTCCACAAACTAGGCCAAGGATAAAAAGCTCGACTGGCATTTATTACTAGTTTAATTTGGTCAGCCTTGTCTTTACAAATTTCATTGTCAACTAATAAATCACTCAATAATTGATTGTTATCTCTTAACGAATGTAGTTTTTCTAAATTAGAATTCATTAGCTTTTGCAAATCTGCCCAGGCGATAAAGCTGTCTTCTTTATCTAGTCTACGAGCAGTCATACTTGAACTTTCGAGGGGTTGATTTTGAATGATAATTTTTCCTTGAGCCAAATCATCAATTAAATCACCTAATTTTGTTGCTATCAGGGTAAAAGCTTGCTCATAATATTCATTCTGTGTCCAATTTTCCTCAATTTTGAAAGGTAATTGAGTGATAATTGGTCCTTGGTCTAAACCTTCATTCATGACCATTAAAGTTACTGCAGATTGATCGTTTTCTTGACCCAGATTTTTAAATAAAAGACAAAATTGTCCAGGAGAACTACCTCGCCACTTTGGTAAAAGTGACGGATGAATATTAAGTGGTGCAATTTTAGGTAATTGCAGCAACCAAGTTGGAATCAAATAACCAAAATCCACCACCAAGAGAAAATCGATTTTTTCGGTAACAAGAAGTTGTTTTTGTAAATTTTCATCGATTTTTTTCTCGACAGAAAAATTCGCAATTTGCTTTTTTTCTGCCCAAATTTGCAGAGGATTTTTAGTTAGAATTTGCTGACGACCAATGAGTTTAGGAGTGGGTGAGATGGCGTATGAAATTTCAAAACGATCATCAGCCTGCAAAGCTTCTGCCATCATTACTGTGTATTTACTGGAACCAGCTAAGACAATTTTATATTGCATTATAGTAATGAAAGAATTTCTTTCTTATTTTCAACTTCCACCCATTTTCCATCTTCTTCAAGATAAACTGGTAAATTATTTTCCAAAAGATAATCAGTGAAAAGAATGCCTTGCAAATGGTCGTATTCATGCTGAATTACTCGCGCATCAAAATCACTAAAACGCAGTTTTTTATTTTTTAAAGTAGTTTTTTTCTCAAATAACTCATGATAAAAAATACTTTGGTATTGAACTTCTATCCACTCATGGCGAGGCACTGGACCGTAAAGTAGAGGAATAGACAAACAGCCTTCAAATCTTTCTTCACCATTTGCTAAGCCTTTAATTTTTTTCTTACTGGTTCTAGTGATGACGGGATTGATAAAAAATTCAATCTTGGGTTTTTGACTAGCTTGGTTTTCTGTTCCCAAAATAGCAGCAAAAACTTGCAGAGACTTATTTACCTGAGGAGCGGCTAAACCAACACCACTAGGTTGCTCTTTCTCTACCAGAGTTTTAGCTAGTTGTTCTAAAAAACCAAAAAATTTTTTGTCAAAAACGCTAACTGTTTTAGCTTTTTGACGCAAAGTTTGGTGTGGGGCGGTAATAATTTTCATTTTCTTGAGCTATTATACAATAATTAGCTCATTTAATGGATGCTTAAAGCAATTTTCACTTGACTTTAGCGCTGATGCTAGCTTCCACAATCTTGAGTTTCTCCTGAATTAATTCATCATTAGGAGCAATATTTCGCAAACTATAGATATACTGTTCCTTAGCTTTTTGCAGATCACCTCTTGTGAAATACATGCGAGCTAGTTCATTGCGTGCTTGGAGATAATTTTCTTTGATGAAGGCGGCATATTCCATATTACTCAAAGCCTCATCATTTTGATCAGTCGTTTCTAGAACGAGAGCCAAATTATAATAAAGCTTGGCATCGGTAGGAGCTAAACTAATTGCCTTGCGCAGAGCTTGTTCGGCATAAGAATAAAGTCTACTGTCAAGTTGTCCGAGACGAATATAAATTCTGGCCTGACTTTTATAGAAATTGAGGTGAACTGGATTTAATTGTAAGGCATATTGATTACTTTCAATGGCTTTTTGTGCGAGTAGAGCGCTATTTGTACTTTGCTGATTTTTAGCAAACAGAATGCTTAAAGCTGCGTAATCTTCAGCCAAACTATCATAAAAAAGCGCTTCTTGGGGAGATTTTATAATAGCTTTTTGGATCATCATTAAACCACTCTGCTGATTACCGCTTTCGAAGGCATTTTGGCCTTTGGTAAACAAATAATCTGCTTGCCAAATGAGTCGAACTTTATTTATTGCAATGCAAGTTAACGCAATCACAATCGAACATAAAAAATAATCTTTTTTTGTTAAATAAATTGATCTGTCGTTATTAATGATAGGTACTATTTTTGGTTTATTATTCAGATCCAAATGTAAGAACAATATGGCGAAGAAGCCAAATAAAATCAAATTAGTAGTGACCGTAGAAAAACCAAAAAAGTTTGAAATAAACATTGCTAGAATCCCAGCTAGAATAGCTAAGATTTCATCGCGATTTTTCTGCTTGCTTAAATTTTTAATTCCCAAATAAAAACTAGCCGAAAAGAGACTTAGATAACTTAATAAACCCGCTAAACCTGAATTAGCCAAAAAATTAAGCAGCTCGTTATGAGCTTTGTTGTAAAGAAAGTCCCATTCAGAAACCAGATTGTGAGCAATGGGACGATCTAAGTAATAACTATAGGCAAAAGTTTCGACGCCGGAACCAAAAATGGGATATCTTTGCCAAACTTTAATCGCGCCTTGCCACACAATTTTTCTAATTTCTTCTGATGGCGTACCACCTTCACTTACTTCTTGCGTCGCTGTTTCTGCAATTGTTGTTCCTTGTTTGAGAAAATCACCCAATTTTGGGGTAAAAGGTGTACCTAGAAATAAGACTAGGATAAGCATTATCGCTCCGACGCCACTTAATTTCCAAAAACTAAGTAAACGTTGTTTTTGATCTATGATTATTTTAATCATTGCATAAAAAATTAGCCCAATAGCCAATCCAACTAATCCAGATCTGGATTTAGTGAAAAGCAAAGTAGCTAAACTGGCTAATAAAATTAGTAACAAATACAAGCGACTTGTAAGTTTTTTACTTTTGAGTAATTGACTGAGATTGAAAGGAATTACGCTAATCAAAAAAGCTGCTAGCCAATTTGGCTGACCAAAGGTGGCAAAGACGCGGTAGCGAGGGTTATTGGTTTCTGACCAACAATCAGTATCAAATTTTTGAGTAATGAGCCAGCAACTAGGGGAGTGACTAAAATGTTCTGGAATAGCATACAAACTAATTAAAAGAGTGGAGAGTAATAGACTACTATAGATTGCTTTAAGTTGAGTCTTTTGAATATTAGCAATGAAAGCATAAAAAATAAGTATATAAGTGATAGTTGACAACAAACCGCCGTTAAAACGAGTGTAATAACCAAACCAAGATGTACGAGTGTGTATAGAAAAGACAGTCGAAATAATTTGCGAAATTAAAAATGCCAGCAAAAAATAATCTAGCCCACTTCTTTTAAAGAGAAATTTGCGTTCAACGACCATTCTAATGAGCCATAGTCCAACTAATAAAGCAGTCATGCCATAAACAAATAGCATTTTGCTAAACTCAAATAATTCTTGGTTGGCCCAAGTGAAAATGAACGGAGTCAAAAAGAAAAGTAAATTGAAATTAATGAAAATTAATTTTTGTAAAAGATCGGCTATTTTTTGACGATTAACTTGCATAAGCGAATGTGCTAAATTGAAATTGTACAGTATTTTACAATATATGGAACCTGCCTATGATCCAGATACAAGACGATAATTTTAATCAAAGTGCTGCAGCACCCATGCCTGCGGCTCCAGCCCCATCTTCACCGGCATCTACACCTGCATCTGCGCCTGCCATGAAGTCGCCATTAAATAATGGAGCGCAAATAGACGAACTTTTAAACGAATTGGATAGATTGTCCAAGGATTTAGAAGAAAAACCCGCTAGGCCTGTTGTTGCCGAGTCTACAACTAATTCTCAATCAGAAGATTCTCAACCAGTCACTCAATCAACTCCTCAATCAGATGAGAAATTTGATTTTGATGCTTTTCTGTCTGATTTAGAAAAAAAGATTGATCAAGAATCCAACAAGGATTCTGGTGAAGTTAAAAGTCAAGAAAAAATCGATTTACCAGATTCCGGTGACCCAGCTCAGATAGATGCTGATTTGGGTCTTAATTCAGAAACTCCCGATTTTAGAAAAAATCGTGTTGTTGCCGATCATCAAACTCAGGATGACAAGCCAGATGAAAAGATTAAAGAGCCAGAAGTTTCATCAGTACCTGATTTGGGAGCTAACCCAGAAGAACTCAAAGCTCAAAATATTTTTGAAATGTTGGGTTTAGCTAATATTTCAGATGAAGAAAAAAATCAATTTCTAGATGATCTTGAATCAATGATTTGGGATGATTTTGTAACACATGATTTAGAATTATTACTTACCAGCGAGGAGTATGCTGGAGCACGTCAAATTTTAGATGATCAGTCTAAAGAAGAAGCTCAACGGAAAGAAGATTTAATTGCTTATTTAGAAAAGCTGGTTCCAGACTTAGACGAGGTCTTATATGACAAAGCTTTGGAGCTTAAATCTGAGATGATGGGGGAACGTTTGGCTAAAATGAAGGAAGCAGCTGATGAAGCGGTTTTAGCTAGCATTAAAGAAGCAGAGAGTTTAATCAGTCAGAATCGTTGGAAATCAGCAGTCTCATTGCTCAATACAGTGACTTAATGTAGTAAACTATTCTCAATGCAGTCATTCTTTGCGCCATCTTGGTTTAGTTTTTTTGACCAAAAACATCTTTTATTACTAGATTTAAATAGTAGTGGTTTATTCTTTTATTTAGCCAAGGATGTTAAAGAGTTAGCAGCCATTGATTTTGCTAATTTGAGTTTATTAAAACAGTTTTTTACTGATCGAGCTTGTCGAAGTAATTTATTAGCTGACGAAAGATTTGTGCAATCTACTCTCAGTGCGCAACTCAAAAAATTTGAATTGGATCATTACACTTTAGTTTTTTTGATCTCTCCAGATTCCACTCAATTGGAAAAAAAGACCTTGCGCTCGCTCGCACCTTTTTTAGCAAAGAACACCGTAGTTGATCGCCATTTTTTTTATAACTTTTATTTAATGCAAAAACGCAATTTTTCTCCAATTAAATTTTTAATCAATCTCTTTAGCGATTGCGCCGAGCTAAGCTTATTTGATCGGGACAAATTACTCAGTTATCAAACTGTCGAATTACGCAACTTAGCTGTAAGAAGCAAAGACTTTTTTCAAAGTAATAAAAATAAATTTGCTTTCCCTCAACCAGATTGTTTTTATCTGTTTACTAATAATCTCAACACTAAGGTAAAAGCTGTGGACTTAGCTAAATACTTGAAGCTAGAGGCAATCGAAATAGAAAGCTTATGTTAAACGTCAAATATCGAGTTTATTTGCTGACTTTTTTAAGTATTTTTATCCTATTTTTTTTGCAGTTTCTAAATCTTTTGAATTTAAGCAAGCCAATTAGTTTGGCTAATACTTGGAAAAGGCAAAATTTTCAGATATTACAAAAAATCGCCATGCCTTTGGAGAAAATAGCTTCGTTGTGGAAACTAACTTCTAGATTGGAAGATTTGCAATATCGCTACAGTGAGGTAGCGGCAGAATTAATTAGAATTAAAGCTTTGGAGCAAGAAAACCAGGAACTACGTAAACTTTTGGAAAATAGTGATCGTTCTTATCAGCAAGTCATTATTACTGCGCCGGTCGTTTCTTTTGCGCAGAGTTTTATTGCCGTTGGTCAACAGTCTGGTGTTAAATCTGGTTCGGCAGTTTTATACAAAAACACTTTATTAGGCTTAGTTGATCAAGTGGAAGAGAAACAATCTAGTGTTTTATTATTATCCAAATTGAATGATACCTATATTCTAGCTGAAACAGAAAAAGGCGTAAAAGGAATTATTAAAGGTAATGGTAGGGAAATTTTGTTAGCTGAAATCAGTAATGATCAACAGCTAGAGATAGGTCAATTGGTATTTACTTCTTCGCAATTAGGTGTGGAAAAAGGTCTTTTGATTGGCCGAATCGCTCGTGTGATAGATGATAATCAAGCTTTAGCGGTTAAAACCGCAGTAATAGAGCAGCTGGTGAATTTTTATGAAGCCAGTTTGGTGGAGGTTAAATAAAGATGATTTTAAATAGTGTTTTGTTATTAATTATTTTAAGTATCGAGGCAACCTTCGGTTTGCCAATTTTCTTTATTTATTTATCATATCGCCTTATTGCTCGACGTCAGGAAAAGATACTTATTCCAGCCTTGTTTGCTATAGCTTTATTTTTAGCCATTTTTTATTCACTTTCCTGGCCATTGTTGACTTTATTGCTACTCATTTTTCATTCTTCTTGGCAAAAATTTGCCAAAGACAGAATTATTTGGAAATTAATGAGTTTTGGTTTATTAAATTTAGCGATCTTTATATTAGGCAAATTACAACTCAATTTTTTTTACTTTTTTCATTTACTGATTTTTGGTTTTTATTTTTATAAAGCCAACCTAAAACATTATGCGGTTTAAGTTTTTATTTTTATTTTTTGGTTTATTAGCTGTTTTCAGTTTATTGTTAGTGCGTTTGATTGACGTTGAATTGTTTCAAGGGGAAGATTTTTTTGCCAAAGCGCAAGCTAATCGATATTTTGTTAAGAAAAATCCTGTTGAGCGTGCTATTTTTTTAGATCGTTATGGTCAGCCATTGGTTAAAAATGAAAAACAGTATTTTAGGTACGAGCAAAAAGATCAACTCTATTCTGATAAAACCTTTATTTCCAGAGATGAGGCACTGCCACTTTTAGCCAGTGATAGTGCTAGTGTGGGCTATGAATTTACGAGAATCTACCCTTACAAAGAAGCGCTTACTTCGGTTTTGGGTTATTTGTCACCAGTGACAGATCAAGATTTACAAAAAAACCCAACTTTGTCGCTGAATGCAAGAGTGGGCAATTTGGGATTGGAACAATTTTTTGATAATCACTTACAAAGCGAAGCTTCTTTGGAAAAATATGAAAGAAACGCTTTGGGTCAAAAACAGCGTTTAGTGGAGGAAACGCCAGCGATTTATGGGCAAAATATACAAACTTCCTTAGATCCATATCTGGGAGAGGTGGCTTATGAGGCAATGGCTGATAAAAAAGGAGCTGTGATCG
The DNA here is from genome assembly GCA_964511345.1 of uncultured Pseudomonadales bacterium. Taxonomy (GTDB): domain Bacteria; phylum Patescibacteriota; class Microgenomatia; order UBA1400; family PJMF01; genus UBA1364. The sequence continues at coordinate 190,580 of CAZEEV010000002.1, forward strand.
TGATGGACGCTAGTAATGGAGAAGTGTTGGTTTTATTAAGTAGTCCAAGTTTTGATGCCAATGTTTTTGAAGAACATTTCATCAATAGTCTTTACAAACGCGGTACGCAGGATAGTTTGAGTAAAATCAAAAATTACCTCAACGATGAAAATCAAGTTTTTTTTAATCGCAGCATCAGTGGTGTTTATCCTCCAGGATCAGTTTTCAAATTAATTACCGCTCTAGCAGCTTTGGAAGAGGGTGTCATTGATCAGAACACGGTTGTCGATGATCAAGGAACCTTGAAAGTTGGAGAGTATGAATATGCTAACTGGTATTTTACTCAATATGGTCGAGTAGAGGGAGCTATCAGTGTGCAGAGAGCTCTAGCTCGTAGTAATGACATCTTTTTTTATAAGGCAGCAGAATGGCTAGGACCAAGTAAATTAGCTGAATATGCTCGCTTATTTGGTTTAGGTAGTAAAACCGGCTTGCAAAGTACACAGGAAATTGCTGGTTTAGTTCCTGACCCCATATGGAAAGAAAGCCAAAAAGGCGAAACTTGGTATTTGGGTAATACCTACCACTTTGGGATTGGCCAAGGAGATCTTTTGGTAACACCTCTGCAGATTGCCACTATGACTCAGGCAATTGCTAATCACGGGACTTTGTGTCAGAGTTCTTTTTTACCAGCAACTCAACAAAATTGTCGCGATTTGTCACTGCGTGAAGAAAATTTAAATTTAGTTTTATCTGGTATGCTGGGTGCTTGTAGTCAAGGTGGGACAGCTTATCCACTCTTTCCCTATAATAGCCGCTTGGCTACTATTTTAGATTCTAATTTGTCAGATAGTGAAAAAATTGATCGAGGAATGATTGCTTGTAAAACCGGTACGGCTGAATTTGGCGCTGCCGATGAGCGAGGTTATCGTCAAACTCATGCTTGGACGACAGCGATTGTAGGTGTTGATTCAGAAAAATTTTTGATATCCACTGACCAAGATCAGATTTTAGAAAATCAAGATCCAAACAACTCTCGCAAAAGTCATTGGTTGGAACTAGTTAAAACTCATGGCTTTCCCAAAAAATTAGTCATTACGGTTTTAGTAGAAAGCAGTAGTGACAAGATTTATTCAGAGGGTTCACAAGATGCGGCCCCAGTTATTGCTCAGATTTTGCAATGGATGTTTGAGTAATGATCACACTTCTTGTAACCTTAATCCCTCATAATTCCTATTTAGAGTGTCAAAATCTTCATTAAAACAAAAAGCTTTTCTGGTAGCCCTAGTTTCCTTAGATGGTATTGGCTCTAGAACTGTTTTGAAAATTCTCGCTCTTTGTCGTAAGCGACAATTGAGTAGGGCAGAGTTTTGGGCCAATAAACATCACATCTGGCAAGAAATTGAGTTAAAAGAAAAGACGATAGAATCAATTAAAAAGTTCAAAAAAGAACATAGTTTGTTAGACAATTTAGCACGGCTAGAAGCTTCGGGTGTGCAGGTAGTTACTTTTGAAGAAAAAGCTTATCCACCACTTTTGGCTACTATTGAAGATTTGCCAGCAGTTTTATTTGTCAAAAGTCGTATTCAAGTAGGAAGTCCTACTTGGTATCAAATGCTAGCCCAAACGATTTCTATCGTTGGCACCAGAAGAATGACTAGCTATGGGCAATTAGTGATCAATCGTTTAGTTCCACCTTTAGTTGATTTGGGTCAAGTAGTTGTGTCTGGTTTTATGTATGGAGTGGATTTAGTGGCAGCACAGACGGCACTTAAACATCAAGGTCGGACCATTGCTGTGTTAGGTTTTGGTTTTAATCATTGTTTTCCGTCTAGTCAGAAAAATATCATGCAAGAATTTTTAGAACAGGAGGCAATCTTTTTGAGTGAATTTCCGCCAACAACTCTTGCTCGAGCTTCTAATTTTGTGACGCGTAATCGCATTGTAGCCGGTCTATCTAAAGCGACTGTGATAATTGAAGCTGCCAAAAGAAGTGGTTCACATATTACTGCTAGTTATGCCAATAATTATGGGCGTTTAGTGATGGCTGTACCTGGTCCGATTACTAATCCTTTTAGTGAAGGAACCAAAGAATTAGTTAATCAGGGAGCTATTCTAGTTAATAGTGCACAAGATATTTTATTGGAAATTGGTCGGGATTATCATCTTGATTTACTTGATACTAAGTCACTATCATCAGCTACCGACGATGTTGCAGGTAATAATGCGAGGAGTTTAATTTTAGAAAACTTGAGTTTTTATCCAGAATCCAGTTTGGAAACTTTACAAAATAGTACCAAAATACCCACTGCCGAACTTAATCAGCTCTTATTTGATTTAGAATTACAAGGTAAAATTATCAAAAAATGGGGCAAGTATTGCTTAGTAAGTTAGAATAGCTTTAAAATGGGCAATTGTTGCATGTTTTTTGAAAGAAAGTTTATTTATGGATCTAATCATTGTTGAATCGCCCACCAAAGCTAGAAAACTGAAGGACTATTTAGGTAGCAAATATGTCATTGAAGCTTCTGTGGGACACGTTAGAGACCTTCCTAAGAAAACTCTTGGCATTGATTTAGAAAACAATTATCAACCTGTTTATGAGGTTAGTGCCGATAAGAAAAAAGTAGTGGCTAACTTAAAAAAATTAGCTAAAACTGCTGAGAAAATTTATCTAGCTACTGACCCTGATCGTGAGGGAGAGGCAATTGCTTGGCATATTCAATTCTTGCTTCAAGATGCTAAAAACAAAGATAGTTTTTTTCGTTCCACTTTTCATGAAATTACTAAGCCAGCTGTAACCAAAGCCATTGAAAAGCCTGGTAAGTTAAACATTGATCTAGTAAATGCTCAACAAGCTCGTCGCGTTTTAGATCGTTTAGTTGGTTATCAAGTATCACCAGTTTTGTGGAAGAAGATCCGTCGAGGTTTGTCTGCTGGTCGTGTGCAATCAGTGGCCTTACGTTTGATTGTTGAGCGCGAAAAAGAAATCGCTGCTTTCAAACCAGAGGAATTTTGGGAATTATCTGTAGCTTTAACCAAACAAGGTTTATTACCACCGCAAAATATTTTTAATGCGGAAGGCAAAACTTCGGAAAAATTAGACGTAAATATCTTTATTGCCAATTTAGATCAAATTAATGCCAAAAAAGCCAAAGTCAATAATGCCGAGCAGGCTAAAGCAATTGCTAAAGATTTGTTAACTGCTAATTATTTAGTAGATAAAGTAGAGAAAACTCAGCGTAATCGTCAAAGTTTGCCACCTTTTACCACTTCATTAATTCAACAAGCTGCTGCAACTAGTTTTGGTTTTTCTGCCAAGCAAACGATGAGTTTGGCACAAAGATTATATGAAGAAGGTTTGATCACCTATCATCGTACTGATTCTTTTAATTTGGCTAGCAGCGCTATTGAAAAAGCTCGAGAATATATTGCCAATAATTTTGGCCAGAATTATTTGCCAGAAAAGGCAAGAGTTTTTGCCAAAAAATCCAAAAATGCTCAAGAAGCCCACGAAGCAATTCGCGTCACAGATTTGTCAATTGATAAAAACAATATTGCTAATCGCGCTGGCGCTCTGACTGAGCAACACATCAAACTTTATGATTTGATTTGGCGTAGATTTTTAGCTTCACAAATGAATGCCACCATTTACGACCAAACAACCATCTTAGTTACAGCTACAGCTAAAGAAAATAAAAATAAATATTTATTGCGCAGCAGTGGTTCGGTGCTGAAATTTGATGGTTGGCGTCGTTTATTTTCTATTGCTGAAGATCAGGTTTTGCCAGAAGTCCACGAAAAAGACGCTTTATCTTACTTAGATCTAAACTCTTTACAAAAGTTTACTCAAGCTCCGCCCAGATACAATGACGCTTCTTTGGTTAAAGAATTAGAAAAAAGAGGCATTGGTAGACCAAGCACTTATGCTTCGATTATTTCGGTGATTGTAGATCGAGCCTATGTAGAACGTACTCAAAAGAAATTTTTTGCTACGCCGATTGGTATTACTGTTTGCGATTTTTTGATTGAACATTTTGATAATTTTATGGATTACGATTTCACTGCTTCTATGGAAGAGGATTTAGATTTAATTGCTCTGGGCGAAAAAAACTGGGTGAACATTATTGATTTGTTTTATAAACCTCTAGCAAAAAAGATTGGTGAAGTCACTAAAGAAGCAGATAGAGTGCAGGTGCCTGTTGAAAAAACTGGTGAAAAATGTCCAGAGTGTGGTGAGGGCGAAGTGGTGATTCGCACTGGTCGTTTTGGTAAGTTTATGAGCTGCAGTCGTTTTCCAGAATGCAAATACACCAAAAATATTATCGAAACTTTGCCAGATCAACATTGTCCACTTTGTGGTGAAGGGGATGTAGTAGTTAAAAATACCAGATGGGGGAAGTCATTCTACGGTTGCTCTCTTTATCCTAAATGCGATTTTGCTTCATGGAAAAAACCTGAGCCAGAGTATAAATTAACTCAGGCAGAATGGGTGGAGATCAAGAAAAAAAGAGAAGAGTGGAAAGCACGTATGAATAAAAATAAAAAACCTGTCGCCAAGGAAGAGTCGGTTGCTAAGACCAAAGCGACTTCCAGAACAAAATCAGCGCCTAAAGTTAAAGCTAAAAAGAAAGTTGGCAAAGCTAAAAAAACTAGCTCACTTGCGAAAAAATGAAAATTCTGATTTTTGGCGGGACTTTTAATCCACCACATTTAGGTCATCAATTAATGGTTGAGCAAGCTTTGAGTAGATCGCTTGTAGGAACGGTCTTTGATCAGTTATGGTTATTACCAGTTGGCCAACATAGTTTTGCCAAAAAGTTCGTCGATAATCAGCATCGCTTAGCGATGTTAGATTTGATGATATCCAGTCTATTTCAGAAAAATCCTCTCCTTAAAAACAAAATTTTTATAGAGAGATACGAGTTAGAGAGAGATGAGGAAAGTCAAACTTTTGCGACGTTAGAGGCACTATCCAAACAATATCCAGAGCATCAGTTTTCCTTTTTAATTGGTTCAGACAACTTAGCGAAATTTCATTTGTGGCACCATTACCAATTAATGCTAAGTAAATATCCGTTTTACGTTTATCCAAGAATAGACTATCCTTTTCAGCCTTTTTATCAAGGAATGATTGCTTTGGAAGGTTTTCCTGAAATGCAGGTTTCATCTACCCAAGTCAGAGAAGCCTTTCTAAATAAGACTAGCTTAGATGATTTATTAGATGTTAAAGTAATCGAATATATTAAAGAGCACAAACTATTTATTTAGAAAGCACTATGGCACAGACTAAATATCGTGAATACTATGAAAAAATGGTCGCAGAAAATCGAGAATTATTTGATGATTTTCTTAAAGTGAACGATCTTTTTCGTAAAGATCCAGTATTGAACGCAGAAAAATTTCATCAAATAGGTCAAAAAGTAGTTGATAAAATCAGAGATTTTGATCGTCGTTTATGTAGTGCTATGGGGCGTGGAGTTTACAGTACTTATTCGCAGAAATTATCAGAAAAATTTTGGGATTTAGCACGTCAGGATTTTGACCAAATTGACATGGTGGGAGTAAAAATCAAACCTGCCAAGCAATAATGTGCTAGAATCAAAGATATGAAAGATTATCCATACACTCATGCTCTTCTTGACGTTGTTTGGCCTTTGTTTGCTGGCTTTACAACTTTTTTTTTGCTTTTAGTTTTATTAGATCTCGCGCTTAAAGCTGTTGCTCTTTGGAAAGCTGCTCGTGCCGACCAAATGGCTTGGTTTATAGCTTTAATTGTTTTTAATACGGTTGGTATTTTACCAATTGTTTATTTGCTTTTCTTTGCTCGCAAAGTTAAAGCTATTTCAGAACCTGTCAAAAAATCTGCCCCAAAAACTAAAAAACGCGTGAAGCGTTAACTTGAGATTTATGCAGCATTACCCTCAATTTTCCCAAGAAACTTCTGCAATTATTGAATTTATGCAGCATGTTTTTTCTAAAACTAAGAAGCAAAATGCTGTAATTGCTATTTCTGGAGGGATTGATAGCGCCGTGTCGCTATCTTTGTTGGTTCAAGCTTTACCTAAAGAGCAAATCTGGCCAATTTTATTGCCTTATGGTCGACAAGATATGATCGATGCGGAGACGATTTTAGAATTTTGGCGAGTTCCCGCTGCCAATAAAAAAATTTTAAACATTTCTTCAATAGTTGATACGACCTGCAAATCTTTGCAAATTACTGACGCAGACCAAATTCGTAAAGGTAATGTGACGGCTAGGACGAGAATGATGGCAATTTTTGATTATGCTAAGAGCAAAGATGCTTTGGTTGTTGGTACAGAAAACAAATCTGAACATTATTTGGGTTATTTTACTCGCTTTGGTGATCAGGCTTCAGATTTGGAACCTTTAGCTACTTTATACAAAACACAAGTTCGTCAATTAGCTCGAGAATTTACTTTGCCTGAAATTTTTCTAAAAAAAGCTCCCTCTGCTGATTTATGGCAAAATCAAAGTGACGAAAAAGAATTGGGTTTTAGCTATGAATTGGCCGATCAAGTTTTACATTATTTAATTGATCAAAAACTCGCAGTAACAGAAATTCCTCAACTTTTTGATCAAGGACAACAATCTTTAGTAAACAGAATTTTAGCTAGGGTGGAGGCGATGGCTTTTAAACAGCAAGTTCCTTATACTCTATAGAAGATTTTATGACTGATTCTAGCGCTCATATTATTTTAAAAGCGATTGACATTGCAGTAATTGTTAAGCAATTGCGTCAAGAAAAAAAAAGAATTGTTTTAACTCAAGGCTCTTTTGATTTGGTGCATATTGGGCATGCTCGTTATTGTGACAAAGCACGTGATTATGGCGATGTTCTTATTGTTGGTGTAGATAGCGATGAAAAGGTTCGTCAACGCAAGGGTCCTAATCGTCCCATTGTTCCGGAAGATGAACGTATGGAAATGTTAACTCATTTACGCAGTGTAGATTATGTAGTGCTTAAAGAAGCGGGCGAGGAAAAATTTAACCTGATTAAATTGATTAAACCAGATGTTTTGATTGCTACGGCACAAACTTATGATGAAAAAACTATTAAAAAATTAGAAAAAATCTGTGGCAAAGTGGTAGTACTTGATCCGATGGCTACCACCTCCACCACTGCCAAAATTCGTTTAATGCAAATGAATACGGCTCGTAAAATTCAAGATCGGATGCGCACTAAATTAATTAAAAGTATTGAAGAGGTTCTGGAAGAATTAAAAACTGCTTGAGACAATAGGGATCTTTATGAAAAAAATTCTTTTTGCTTATGTGCCAGTTTTGCATCGTGGTTATCAGGAATTTTTTATTAAATATCAAAATGCAGATTTATATTTATTGAGTAGAGAAGAGCTTCTAAAATTTTATGAGCTTGAATATCTTAAGAAGGACATTCGGGTTTTAGATTTGTCTTTAGCTAAGCAGGCGATCAAATCGTGGAATATATTTAAACTTGTAGAATCAGTTAAAATATCAGAATTAGAACAACAAAAATACTCTTCTGAGACTACACAGTTAATTTTTACCAACGATGATATTGGTCATTTTATTGCGGAAAAATTTTTTAAGCATTACTCAAATAAACTATTTGAGCCAGTTTTTTTACGTTGGGATAAGAATTTAATGAGTCGGCAGCATGAAGTCCCAACCGGTGTAGCGATTAGTCAAAAAGAATTTGAGCAGAAAACAATGATTAAGGCTTTTGTAGAAGCAGGTAAGAGCAGTGATTGGTGGCGTCACGTTGGGAGTGTTATTTTTAAAGATGGCCAATTGATAATGGCTGGTTATAACCAACATTTACCAACTAGCGATCAACAGTACAAGAATAGCGACCCTAGGATTTCCTTTACCTCTGGTGTAGGAGCTGATTTCAGCAGTTCCATTCATGCCGAGGCCAACTTGATCGCCTTAGCAGCTAAGCAAGGTATTTCTCTAGCTGGAGCAGAAATGTTTGTAACTACTTTTCCTTGCCCAGTTTGTGCCAAACAAATTGCTGTCGCTGGTATTAAAAAAGTTTATTATGCCAAAGGTTATGCAGTTTTAGATGGTTTAGAAATCTTTCAAAGCTTTGGAATAGAAATAGTTTTAGTAAAATTTACTGACCAGGAATTTAATGAGATTGAGGAATTAGAACAAGCAAGGTCAGTTGTTGAAAAATGTTACGATTTGAATTAATGAATTTTATTTTCTACGTTCCCATTGCAAACCTAGCTTAATTCTTACTGGTTCAAAATCTTTAGCCATGGCATCTGGCACAACTAACTGCACATGCAGATGATTGACGGTGCCAGCAGAAAAATCTGTATCGCCGAAACGCATTGAAAAACCACCGCCTTCAAATTGATATTCGTGTTCTAGTTCCTTAACTAGTTCAAATAGCTCACTACCAGCTTCTGTAGCTAATTCTGCTAATTTGGTAATATGCTGCCTATAAATCAATAAGAAATGATGTTTAGTGTGTTTGTACGGCCATTGATTTCTGGTTACTAACCAATGTTTACTTTCTTTCAAAATTGGTTCTTTATGATAAAGGCGCAAATTTTCTTCACAAAAAGGACAGTGAGCTTGATCAGCGATTTTTTGCATCACTTCGACTTGGTCTTTTTCTCTGGAATTATTAATATTGATAAAATCGTTTTTGTTTTTACTCATTTTAAATATTTCCTAAATCGCTACTGGAATATCCCACATGCCTGGATGGGGATTGTAATCAACTAGTTCAAAATCTTCGACGCGATAGTCGAAAAGATTTTTTTTCTTGTTCTTAAGAATCATTTTAGGGAGTGGACGAGGCTCGCGTTTTAATAGTTCTTTAACGTGATTAATCTGATCGACAAAAATGTGGGCGTCAGAAAAACTATGGACATATTCATAAGCTTCATAACCGGTCACTTCAGCAATCATCATGGTGAGAGCAGCATATTGAGCGAGATTAGCAGGTAAGCCAATTGGCACATCGCTGGATCTTTGAAACATGTGCAAGGTTAATTTATTGTTAATGACGCGAATGTGAATCCAGCCATGACATGGACAAACGACTACTTTTTGTTGTTTGCCCTTGCCGCGAATAGTGTACTGCGGAATCCAAGGACTAATAAAATGAGTCTTTAGGTGAGGTAATTCTTTGATTTGTTCAATGATTTCTTTAAATTGATTGAAAGTGCCACCATCGGCAGTAGGAAAATCATGGAAAGCAGCTCCATAAGAACCAGGTCCCAGGTCACCAGTTTCAAGTCCACGTTTATGGCATTTTTCTTCCGTAACCCAAGATTTCCACCAATTACAACCATATTTTTCTAGCTGTTCTTGAGTGCGTGCTCCATTAATAAAGCCAATAATTTCACCAATGGCACCTTTCCACATTTTTTCACTAATTTTGCGTTCAGTAATAATGGGAAAACCTTCGCTTAATTTAAAACGTAGAGGAGTAGGGGCAATTTTACTGATGGTGTCAACTTCTTGTTGACTCTGACCTTGAGCGCCTTCATCTAAAATTTCTTGAAGTAAGTTTTGATAAGGAGATAAGGATTTTGACATTAAACACAATATATGGCAGTTTCAGTGAAGGTGCAAGAGGAGAGAACTTGATATAGAATGTAGAATACAAGTTATGCAAGTCAAAGCAATTAAATCTCGTTTGATTAAACCCAATGATAATCTTTTTGCAGCAATTGATGAAGCAATTTTTGCTGACCCCGATCTCAAAGGTGAACTTCCAGAAAATACAATTTTAGCGATTAGCTCGAAAATTATCAGTTATTGTCAAGGACGAGTGATAAAAAAATCCGCCGATAAAGAAGCTAAACATAATTTAACTAAACAAGAAGCCGAATTTTATACTGATCCTTCATCCTCCAAATTTGACTTAATGCTAACGATTAAAAATTCGACTTTAATTGTCAATGCAGGTATCGATGAATCTAACGCTTCTATTAATGGAGAGGCTTGTTACGTGTTGTGGCCAGAGAAAATTCAAGAAACCCTCAATGATGTTTGGCAGTATTTGCGCACCAAATATCAATTAAAAAATTTTGGGGTGATTACTACCGATAGTCGTTCTTTTCCATTACGCTGGGGAGTAGTGGGAACAGCTATTGCTTATTGCGGGTTTAAATCACTCAATAATCATATTGGTGAAGCAGATTTATTTGGTCGCAAGATGGTAATGGAACAAGTGAATGTCGCTGAAGCTTTGGGAGTAGCAGCAACCTTTGAAATGGGTGAAGTTGCTGAGCAAACACCTTTTGTTTTAGTTTCTGATTTAAAAAAAGTGCAGTTTGTTGATGGAGTGCCAAGTAAAAAAGAATTAGCAGCAAATAAAATTAGTTTAAAGGATGATTTATATGCTCCTTTATTAGTCAATGTAGATTGGCAAAAAGGAGGTTCTTACAATGAATAAACCAAAAGTAATTTTGCTAGTAGCGATGAGTGCCGATGGCTTTATTGCGCCTTTGAATCAAGAAAAATTGCCATCTACTGTTTGGACAAGTAAAGAAGACAAGCAATTTTTTACAGAAAAAAGCAAGGAAATCGGCACCATGATTATGGGCTCCAAAACTTTTGAGACAATTGGTAAGGCGTTACCTGGCAGACGTAGCATTGTAATGACAAGCAGGCCAGAAAATTATGCTAAATTCAACGAGCCAAATTTGTTTTTTGCCAATGAAGGTCCAGAAGAAATTTTAGCTACATTAAGCAAGCAAGGGGTAGAACAGGTTGCTCTTTGTGGTGGAGCTAGCATTTATAATTTGTTTCTGCAAAAGAATTTAGTAGATAAAATGTTTATCACAGTTGAACCCTACACTTTTGGTGATGGAGTTAAACTTTTTGATCAAGGAATTACAGAAAAATTCAAACTGTTAAAACAAAGCAAACTGAATGAAAAGGGAACTTTGTTATTAGAGTATTCACTCTGAATCGGTTTTTTCCTCAGGAGAAGTTTTACCCACCAATGCTTTTTTTACAAGAAAAGCAGCTGGTATACCACCATTTTTTTCTTCAAGCCAGCTAATCCACTTGTTTAAAAGTTCTAAACGTTCAGCATTTTCAATTTCTTCTGCTGTTTTTTTAGTACTTTCAGGATCAGTGGGTGTATTTTCTTTACTCATAAACCCGTGTATTCTACTATTTTTAGCAGATCAATCAACCCAAAAAATTAAACAAAATAACTTGCGCCGTGACCTGAAAAAACTTCTGAGTAATCGCCAGCTTGAGCCAATTTTTTTAATCGAGCCAAGCTTTCTTTCATACTTTTACCGCTAGAATAAGAGAAGTCAGTGCGACCAACATTGCCTTCCGCAAAAATAGTATCACCACTAAATAAAGCTTTGCCTTTTTTGTGCAAAAGGCAAATACTGCCTGGGGTATGACCAGGAGTGTGAATAATTTCAAAATCTTCACCTATTAAATCAATATTATTTTTATCATCTAAATCATAGTCAGCTAGAGGGACTGGATCACTTTCTATTCCCAGCCAATGGAGTGCACTATCCTGAGCTTTGGCTAATAAAAATTGGTCAGCAAAGCTCATCATAATAGGCATATTCCAAGCACTTTTAAGACTCAGCAAGCCTAAACAATGATCAAAGTGTCCATGAGTTAAAACGACAGCGCTTAATTTTAAATTCGAGCGCAGCAATTCTTCATTTAGAAAATCGCCATCATCAGCTGGATCAATAATGATGGCTTCACCACTCAAATCGTTCCACAGTAGATAGCAATTGGTTTGCAAATTGCCTAAAATGAAAGTTTTCATTTGCATGAAGCCATGTTAGCATGGGTTGATGAAAGTTAAAATCAAGCTTTTTGATCAGTCTTTGCCATTGCCAGAATATAAGAGTAGTGGAGCGGCTGCTCTCGATCTTTATAGCCGTTTGAACTTAAGTATTGAACCGGGTACAGTAGCTTATGTACCACTTAATATTGCCTTGCAAATTCCAGAGAATTATTTTGTTTTAATGTCGGCACGTAGTTCATTGCAAAAAAAAGGCCTGATGATGGCCAATGGTATTGGGATCGGTGATTATGACTATTGTGGTGATGGGGATGAATACCAGGCTGCTCTATATAATTTTAGTCAAAAAACTGTCGCTATTGAAAAAGGTGAGCGTCTCGTGCAAATGATTGTTTTACCAAGAGAAAAAATTGAATTAGAAAAATTAGCAAATTTCACTAACAATAATCGCGGTGGTTTTGGTAGCACCGGTAAAAAATAGAAAAGGACTAGTCAATGAAAAAAAAGGGCTTACTCATTACTTTGGAAGGTGGAGAAGGTGTTGGTAAAACGACGCAAGTGGTGAGACTTAAAGAGCGTTTGATCAAAGCAGGCAAAGATGTGGTTGTCTTGCGTGAGCCAGGTGGCACAACTATTAGTGAACAAATTCGTGAAGTAGTGTTATCTAATAAAAATGTTGGCATGGCTTACACCACAGAAGTGTTATTATTTCAAGCTGCTAGAGCCCAAATTTATCGAGAAATTGTTTTACCTTCATTAGAATTAGGCAAGATTGTCATCATGGACCGTTCTCGTGATAGTAGCGTGGTTTATCAAGGTATGGTGAGAGGATTTGGGGTTGAAATTGTTGAACAGCTCAATGACATTTCAACAAAAAAAACTTACCCAGATATTACATTTTTGCTTGATTCTCCAGTTGAAATTAGTCTTAAAAGACGCATGAGTCTTGATGGAGCTAATCGCATTGATTACGAAGATCAGGCTTTTCATGAAAAGATTAGAAATGCTTATTTAGAAGTGGCAAAAATTGATATGAATAAATATGGTTCAAATTCACGTTGGCAAATTATTGACGCTTCTCGATCAACAGAAGAAGTTCAAGAGCAGCTTTGGCAAAAAACGCAAATCTTTCTAGACAAAATTAAAACTAAAGATTGGGAAAATCAATTAGAAGATGTGTCAGTTGATTACATAGAAGAGTAAGAGAATGCAAAAATTACCTAAAGCAGTGCGCCAATTGGTGGAGAAATTTGAACGTTTGCCAGGAATTGGTCCGCGTTCCGCTCAAAGATTGGTTTTTTATTTATTGCATAATCCTGCTCATGAGCTCGAAGACTTTGCTGACAAATTATTAGCTCTTAAAAAAGAGACAGTAATGTGTGCTAAATGTCATAATATTGCAGAGAGTGATCCTTGTTCGGTTTGTAGCGATCAGAATCGTGACCAAGAGGTTTTATGCGTAGTTGAACAGCCACTGGACCTTTTAGCTATTGAAAAATCAAATAAGTACAATGGTTTGTATCATGTTTTACATGGTTGTATTTCGCCACTGAATAATATTGGTCCTGATCAGCTTTATTTAAGAGATATTTTAAAACGTTTGAATGGGGTAAATGAGCTAATTTTAGCTACCAATCCAACTATGGAGGGTGAGGCGACAGCTCTTTATATTAAAGAAATGATTGCTACTTCTAACTTGGAGAATAAAGATCAAATTCACATTACGCGCATTGGCCATGGTTTACCGATTGGAGCTGATATTGAGTACGCTGATGGGGTAACTTTAGCCAGAGCACTTGAGGGAAGAAGACAAATTTAGCTTGCTTTTTTTTATTTTTTTGTTAAGCTAGTTTTAGATGAAATTAACGATCAAACAATTAGTTGTTTACTAATTGAGGGGTCGTTTTTTTTAAAATTAAAAATTTGTCTTTTAAAAAAGACCAGCAAAGGAGAACAGAATGACGGACGTTATTGTTCAGGCAAAAAGTTTAAAAGTCACCAGAGCTCTCCGCGAATTTATTCAAAGACAAAGTAATAAATTGCGCAAACTTAAAGATTTGAAAATCAGCAAAGTTACTGTCTATTTAGAACAAGACACCAAGAAACCTAGTGACAGTAAAAAAGTGAGTGTGAAATATAGCATTGAAATTCCAGGTAAAGATCTATGGGTAGAAATTAATGGTTATGATTTTTATGATGCTATAGTCGATGCGACCAACGCAGCTTTGCGTAAAATGCGTAAGACTAAGGAAAAAAAAATTGACTATCGCCATCTGAATAGAAATGGTCAGCAATTTGCTTAATTTAAGGCGAGACTTGTTTTTGTAGATTTCTTTCTGTTACCATTAGCTTATGGCAGATAATCAAGATCCTCTAGCTGCGTTACAAAAATTATTGGCAGATCAAAAAAACGCCACTGATCAAAGTGAACCAAATAATTCAAATAGTAATCCTTCAGTTCCAGCAGAAGAAGTTGGCACTTCATCTCCTCCAGTAGAAAATTCTGGCCCTAGTGCTGAGGAAATTGTTCTACTGCAAAAACAGAAGGAGGAAGAAGATAATCGCAAGATTCAAGAACAGTTAAAAGTTATGGATCAAGAACTCAAAGCTACTCCTCAATATCAAGCAAGACTCAGTCAAAAACAAGCTAGTGAAGCTGAACTAGACAAAAAAAGATTGGAAGAGAGAAGCAAGAGAATTTTTCAACTTAAACATTTAGAAAACGATTAATATTGGATCATAATCTATGCCAGGACTAAGTGCCCCACATGCAGGAGCCAAAACACAAATGCGACCAGGTGGCGGTTTTCGCCAAAGTTTTGGTTCTGGCTTTAGTGATGAATATGAAAATTCCAATGCTTTGTCAGCCGCTACTACACAGAAACAAGCCACTCAACAATCTTCTGTTTTAGGACAACAAGGAGTGGCTAAACAACAAGCTGTAAGTGAGGGAGCAGGACAAACGCCACTAGCTACAAGTGAAGTTGCCAAGCAGCAAACACCACCAAGAGAAATTACTAGCCTTGGTGAAGAATTAATTAAGCGTCCAGTTAAAGACATTCTGCAAACTGGCAAATCTTTTTTTGACCTCAATGCTTTATTGGGCATCAATCCAGAGGATCCTCCAGAAAAAAAAGCCAAAAAACAAAAAATCGCTCAAAATTGGCAAAAATTAACCAGTGAAGAGCAGGCTTTTATACAACAACAATATCAAGAGGAACAACAAAAAAAACAGCAGGAATTACAAGCAGAACAAGAGCAAAAAGAAAAAGAAGCTCAGGAGGAAGAAGCGCAAGCGATCGCCCCTCCAACTAGTCCGCAAAAAGGCCCAGTTGGTCTAACTGGAAGTAAAAAGCAACAAACCTCTCAATTACTGCAAAACCGCAGAACCCAGATGACCCAGGCTGATGGCTAGTCAAACTTGTCTAGTCAAGTTACAATAAGTTACAGTGATAAAACTTTATAACACCCTCTCCAAAAAAATTGAGGAATTCTCTCCGCTACATGAAAATTCGATGCAGGTCGGTCTTTACGCTTGTGGTCCAACTGTTTACGACTATACTCACATCGGTCATTTACGCAAATATGTAATGGATGATGTTCTGGTGAGAATGTTACGCAATGCGGGTTATGACGTTAAACATGTCCAAAATATTACTGATGTTGGTCATCTAGTTTCCGATGAAGATGAGGGTGAGGATAAAATGGAGAAGGGAGCGCGCAAATATGGTAAAACCGCTTGGGATTTAGCTCAGCAATTTGAGGATTATTTTTTTTACAGCATGGATCAAATGAACGTCTTGAGACCAACCCTAAGCTGTCGAGCAACGGAACATATTCAGAGTCAATTAGATTTGGTTTTGGATTTAGAGAAAAAAGGTTTCACTTATGTCATTGATGGCGATGGTGTTTACTTTGATACTTCTAAGCTAGATAAATATGGAGAATTGACGGGTCATGATCCACGCTTTGCTCCTCAGGAAGCAAGAATCGAGGAGACGATTGGCAAAAAAAATCCCAGTGATTTTGCTTTGTGGAAATTTGAGAAACCAGGTGAAAATCGTCAAATGGTTTGGCCAAGTCCTTGGTATCCACGCAGTTTTCCTGGTTGGCATGTGGAGTGTAGCGCTATGAGCATCGAGCATCTTGGTCCACAAATCGATATTCACACCGGTGGGATTGACCATATTGCTGTGCATCACACTGATGAAATTGCTCAATCGGAAACTTATACCGGCAAAAAACCCTTCGCTAAATATTGGGTGCATCATAACTTTTTACGAGTGGATGGCGAAAAAATGAGTAAATCTTTGGGTAATTTTTATACTATTGATGACATTATGAAAAAAGGCTTTTCACCAGCGGCCTTACGTTTACTTTTTTTAGGTAGTCATTATCGCAGTGAGCAAAATTTTACTTTTAGTAGTTTAGAAGCCAGTCAGAGTGCTTGGCAAAAACTTTTACAAAGTTACTTTGCGCTTAAAAATTCTCCTCGAGATTTTACTGATGAGCCAGATGAAGAAAATGAACTAGTGAATAAATTTATGAGCGATTTTTTGACTGCTATCGAAAATGATTTAAATACCGCGGCAGCTTTGGCAGTCTTATGGCAAATGTTAAAAGATACAGCTTTAACGAATAGCCAAAAATATCGTTTACTTTTAGATTTTGATCGAATCTTGGGTTTAGGTTTAATTGCTGCCAAAGAGAGCGATTTAGTTTCTAGTGAGACACAAGATTTGCAAGTAAAAGATTTGCCAGAAAACCTGCAAGCTCTTTTTGCAGAAAGAGAAAAAGCTCGTCTTAACAAAGACTATGCTAAGGCCGATCAAATTCGTCGCGAATTTACTCAAGCTGGTTATCAGTTGGTCGATCTAGACGGTGCTGTGATCATTAAAGTTCAGCCTCAGCATTAATTAGTTCTACGAAATGTTCTCTGATAGAAAAGAAGTCGTTTTTACAGACAATTAAATGGTCTAGTAACTTGATTCCCATTAAATCAGCGAGACTGGCAATTTTTTTAGTAAGCAATAAGTCATCGTCTGAAGGTTGTGGATTACCTGAAGGATGATTGTGCACCAAAATAAAATTACTAGCTCCAAGACTAAAAGCTGGTTCAAAAATATATCTTGGTTCCAAGAAATTAAAATTCAAACCGCCGATAGCAATAGTTTTTTTGGCAATTAATTCTTGGCGACCGTTAAGATAAAAGGCTAGACAGTATTCTTGTTTTTTGTGATGCAACTCTCTTGATAATTCGTAAATTTTTTTTGGATTATCGATACATTCATAATTTGTTTTTTCTGCCAAACGTTGTCCCAACTCTAAGCTAGCTAGAATTTTATTAGCTAAAATTTCCCCAATACCAAAAATTCTAGTCAAAGATTGCTGGCCGACATTGTTTGTAGGTGAAAATAATTGCTTTTCGACTTTTTTGGCAAGTTCCAAAACATTGCAATTTTTTTGACCGCTACCGATGATTAAGGCAAGAAGTTCATGATTATTTAAAGCTTTCAGACCTCTTTCGCGCACTTTTTCTCGTGGTCGGTAGCGTAGAGCTAAGTTCTTGATTGCTTGTTTTTTTGTCACCAATTATCTATTATAATTAGAGTAGGTTACAAGAAGTTAGCAAATTAACATTAGAGTAGGTGACGCAGTGCAGATTGCAGTTCCTCTATACTAGATCGAGAACTCAGAACGGCAATTTTTTGGTCCCACTTAAGTCCTGGTACGATGCTGTAAGGTTGATCGAGATCAACGACTAAAAGCAGAGGAATAATTTGTTTTTTGCTAGCGAGCTTAAGCGACTCAAGAAAATTCAGGATTTTTTTGTTAGAAAAACTGCAACTTAAAAAAACTAAATTAAAATCTTGTTTTTGTAGCTCTTCACTAGCAATGAGAACATTACTCACTCTAGTGACCTGAAAAATTTTTGGATCTAAAAAAATATATGGTTTTTCTAGATCAACATTAGGCTCAACGATAAGAATGGTGGGAAGAGTTGAGTCTGGTAGCATATTTTAATTAGATTTTTTCTAATAAAAATAGAGTAATAGTTTATTAAAGTTTAGTCAAGTAAACAAAATATGACAAAGACGGACAACATTGCTAAAAAACTAAGACAAGCTCGAGTAGAAGCGGCGCTGTCACAAAAAGATTTGGCTGATTCGCTCAAACTTTCTGACCGCACCATCAGTGCTTATGAAAAAGGCAGGGCTATGCCTCCGCTTGATACTTTGCAAAGCATCAGCAATCTAACTCATAAATCCATTAACTATTTTCTTGACGAAGAGATTGGTGAAGGAGAAGATCTCGATCTGCAAGTGAAACTGAAAAAAATCGAAATCGAACTATTGCAGATCAAAAAAGCCCTCAAAGAACATGGCTTGTGGGATTAATCTCTGCTTAAAATCTCCATTAATTGTGTGTAAACTCGCAAATTATGTAAACTAGCCAAGCGGAAAGCACTGCCATCGCCGATTTTGAAAAGATGATGTAAATAGGCTTTACTGACTTGAGGAATTTCATTGGTTTTCTGGCAAATTGGGCAGTCGCAAAACTCACTCACACCACTTGTGTCAGTGGCGAATTGGCCTTTACCGATATAACAATAATCGAAGATTTCACTCAGTCGATCTTCTTTGCTTAATTTTTCTAAATCAGCGCGATTCAAAGATTTTGGATCAATTTTAAAAGTATAGAGTCGCTGGTGGCGAGCATCTCTAGTAGGTAAGACACAATCAAAAAATTGATAACCCATAAAGAATAGTCTTACGATGTTTTCTGGAGTACCTACACCAAGAGCAAAACGCAGGCTATCTTTACTTGTTAAATCAGCATTTAATTGGCAAAAAGAGTAATCAAATTGATCATCTTTGGTGAAAGGCCAGCCACCCAAACCATAAATATCAAAACCAATTTTTTGAAGTTCGCTAGCGCAATAAGTACGCCATTTTTTATGATCATGACCCTGGATGGGGGCGAGTAAGAGTGGACGATTATTTTCATCAAAATCATGTTTGCTTAATTGTTTCTCAAACTCAATTTTTGCTCTTTTAGCCCAAGCAATAGTTCTTTCTACACTCTCCTGGATGCGTTTTTCGTTAGCATCTGGTGGAGTGAAGTCGTCAAGGCAAATCATTACGTCGCTACCAATCGCAAATTGCATGCGAATCGAATCTTCTGGAGTGAACAAAGTCTTTTTTTGTTTTTTAGGGCCTGTATAAAGCACGATGCCTTCATCGGTAATTTTACCTAGATTTGGATTTTTACGAATCAGAGAAAAAAGCTGAAAACCACCAGAATCTGAAGAAACAAAACCGCTCCAATTCATCATTTTTTTGATCCCACCAACTTTTTGTAAAACTTGTTCACCTGGTTTTTGAATCAAGTGATAGGTATTAACCATCACGCCTTGTAAACCCACTTTGGCTAAATCAAGACTATCTAAATTACGAGCTACACCCAAAGTGGCGTCGGGTAAAAAAATTGGCAGGCGATAGTTTTTGTTTTTGATCCGAATTTCTGGCACAGCTGTATTATACCTTGGCGATTGCGTTATAATTTGGCAGATATGCTACAAAAAGTTAACGAACAAAACGAAAGAGAAATTATTGCGCGCCTGCCAGCTAAACTACAAAGAGGTGAGGGAGCAAAAATAATAGCTCAGGGAAACTTTTTTAAAATTTGGCAGTGGCCACAGAAACTTTATGATGGTAGTGAAGTAACTTTTGAAAGTGTTTCCAGAGTTGATACAGTGACGGTTTTGGCTTTGACTGCAGATAAAAAAGTGATCATGACTAAGCAAACTCAGCCTGGTTTCCAAGAATTTTTGAGTTTGCCAGGTGGAATTATTGATGAGGGCGAAAGTGTTTTAGCTGCTTCTAAGCGCGAATTATTGGAGGAAACTGGTTTTTCAAGCGATGACTGGTATTTT
Organism: uncultured Pseudomonadales bacterium; assembly: GCA_964511345.1. Lineage (GTDB taxonomy): Bacteria > Patescibacteriota > Microgenomatia > UBA1400 > PJMF01 > UBA1364. The sequence continues at coordinate 210,253 of CAZEEV010000002.1, forward strand.
TTATTTAGTGGGCAAATGAATAGCAGAATTGATTGGGCCAATTTTTATCTAGTGGCTAAAAATTGCCAAAGAGTGGCGGAACTAAAACCTGATGCGGGTGAAAAAATCAACGTCGAACTATTTGATTTGGATCAATTGCCACAACTCGTTAAACAAAAAAATTTCCGTAACAGTGATTTTGCTCTGTGGTATTTTCAAACTGATGGGGAAGAGCTAAAAAATCTCTAGCCATTTCAGATTCATGCTACAATAAGAGCTAGTAAGAGAAGGAAACAATATGCCTAGTAAAAAAACTAAAATTAGTACCAAAAAATTAATTAGACCAATCGAAGGTAGGAAAATTGCTGGTGTTGCTGCCGCTTTTTCCAATTATTTTGGGATTGACGTCACTTTAGTCAGAGTAATCTTGGCTTTAGCTTTGATTCCCGGTGGAGTGCCAGGATTAGTGATCTATCTTTTGTGTTGGTTGATTATTCCCTCCGAGGAATAATTTTTTCTAGATAAAAATGGAAAAACCCCGCTTTTTAAAGGCGGGGTTTTTATTTTGGTGGAGAGTTGTCATTCTCCTCCGTTTGGAGTTGCTGTTGCCAAAGAAGCCTCGTAGGTTTCTTTGGCTTGTTGAAGTGCAGTTTTTGCGTTTTGCACTTCAATCCGTGCTTCTTGAAGCTGAAGCTTTTCAGTCTCAAGATTTTTTTGCGCATAATAGTATGCGCAGGCAATTTGGTTATTGTGGAGACATTCCTCAACAACCACGGTTTGTTTGCTCTCTTCAGCAATGAGAGCATTCATAATTAAGACTGTCACTACAACAACAACTATCATTATGATGACAATCATTGTTGTCTTTCCATTAGAACCTTTTTTTTCCACGGTTCCTCCAGACACCATTGTTTAAATTTCTGCAGTCGCTTTGACCACAGTTCAACAGTGTAACAACTAGGGGTAGTATCCCACAAAAGTGTCCAAAAGTCAATTATTATAGGACTATTTATCGAGGAGTTTTTCTTCTCACTACTGATCTTTTTAGTGTTAAAATTAAACCCATGTCTTGGCTTTTTCTCTTGCTTATCAATGTGGTGGCAATCTCTGTAGCTTATTTATTTCAAAGATTAGCGATGAAGAGAGAGGATAGTGATCCAATTTTGTCAACGATTATCTTTCAGTTTTTACTGGGTTTTTTGACAATTCCATTCGCCATCGTCCAAGGTTTTTCTTGGCCGAATTGGGCTGAGCTTTGGCCATATTTTTTGTTTAGCACCACTCTTTATGCTTTAGGTTCGATCATGTTTTTTAAATCGATTAAATTGATTGAAGCTTCTGAGATGACAATTCTAGGTGGAGTAGGGGCGATTGTTGCTATGCTTTGTGCCTACATTTTTTTGCAGGAGCGTTTAGTACTACAGCAATATTTTGGGGCTTTGCTGGTGATTCTATCTATTTTGTTAGTGCAATACAAAAAACAAAAATTTGTCTTTAGTAAGGGAGCTATATTTGCTCTGATTGCCACCAGTTTTTTTGCTTTTGCCACTATCAGTGATGTGCTGATTATCAAAACTTATAACGCTATTTCTTACGCAGGACTAATGTCACTTTTACCAGGAATAATGCTTTGTTTGATGTATCCTAAAAAAATTAAAGAATTGCCAAAAGCCATCAAGACTATTAATAAAAATTTGGTTGCTTATGGCGTAATATATTCAATTGGAGTGATTACTTTTTACGCAACTTTAGCTAAGGGTGCCTTACTTTCACAAGTCAGCGTGATTTCCAAAACCAACATTGTTTTGACTGTTATTTTGGCCGCAATTTTTATCAAAGAGAGAGACAATTTGTGGCGTAAAATTTTAGCCGCCATTATTTGTATGGTGGGCGTGATTTTGGTGGCGTAATTCTTCATTTTCTCGATATAATAGCAATTATGAATTTACAAATCGGTATTGTTGGTCTTCCTAACGTTGGTAAATCTACGCTTTTCAATGCTTTGCTTAAAAAGCAGGTGGCTTTGGCGGCTAATTATCCCTTTGCCACGATTGAGCCGAATGTTGGTGTCGTAGAAGTGCCAGATGATCGTTTAATCCAGTTGGCGCAGGTGACTAAAGCCAGCGAGAAGCTAAATAATTTACCTCCGCTTAAATATGCTTTGGTGGAATTTGTAGATATTGCTGGTTTGGTGGCAGGAGCGAGTAAAGGTGAAGGTCTGGGCAATAAATTTTTGGCCAATATTCGTGAGACAGACGCTATCTGTCATGTCTTGCGCCACTTCAGTGACCCCAATGTGCTTCGTGAAGGCAGCATAGATCCAGAGCAAGATTTGGCCATTATTCGCACTGAATTACAGTTAGCTGATCTAGAAACTTTGCAAAAACAACATCAACCAAAAGGTGCAGTTAGTAAAGACGAGAAGGCTAAGTGGGAGACTATTCAAGATTTTTTAGCCAAAATCGAGCAAGGTCAAAGTCTCGTTTGCCAGAGTGAAGCTGAAAAACTAGTGGCTAAAGAACTTTGTTTGTTAACAGCTAAACCGGAAATTTTTGCGATTAATGTTGACGAAAAAGAACTTGCCAAAACTCAGGAACTGACCGAATTTTTTGCCAGTAAACTTCATGTCAAAAAAGACCAAATTGTCATTATTTCTGCCAAAATTGAGAGTGAGTTGGCAGTTTTGTCCGCCGAAGACCAAGAGCTTTATATGCAAGAGTTGGGGATCAAAGAAAGTGGTTTGTCTCGTTTAGCGGCCGTGGCTTATCAAACTTTGGGCCTGCAAAGCTTTTTGACTACTGGTGAAATTGAGAGCAAAGCTTGGACAATCAAAAAAGGCTCTACGGCGCAAGAGGCGGCCGGCGTCATTCACACTGATTTTAGTAAGAAATTTATCAGTGCCAAAATAGTTAACTTTGCAGATTTCATTAAAGTTGGTGGTTGGACGGCTTGCAAAGAAGTTGGTAAAGTTAGACAAGAAGGTCGCGACTATATCATGCAAGATGGTGATGTAGTTGAATTTATGATTGGTAAATAAATACTTTTATCTCTTGACCATTTCTGTTATAATAGCACTTAGAAATTAAAATTCGCTTATTAATTATCCATGAGATGAGGCGGGGCCACATCTTGCGAATCTTAGAAAATATATGAAATTAGCTAAAGAAATTATTACCAAAGATTACGAATTAACTTATTTAATTCCTGGCGATTTGTTAGATGCTGATGTTTCCAGACTCAAAAAAGAAATCACTGACTTAGTAGCTAAACACAAAGGCACCGTTGTTAAAGAAGATGACTGGGGTCGCAAGCACTTAGCTTACAATATTTCTCAAGGTGGCAAGACCTATGAAGAAGCGGTTTACGTGCACATGGTTTTGAATTTTCCAGTTCTGAATGTTCAAAAATTTGACCAAGCTTTGACCTTGAATCGTGAAATTATTCGCCATTTATTGGTGATTGCTGATGAGGTTGAGAAGTCTATTGAAGATTAATTTATGTTATTTGTCTCTTTGTTTTTACTAGAAATGAATTAGTCACACTTCTTGTAACCTTGTTAGTGGATAATGAAAAAAGATCAATATAAATACACTCTGATGAGAGAAAGGCAAAAATGTCAGTCCGTTCTTTAAATAAAGTCATGTTAATTGGGAATTTGACCAGAGATCCAAATCTGCGTTATACCCCTAATAGTACCGCAGTGGCTTCATTTGGCATTGCTACTAATCGTTCTTGGACTCCAGCTGATGGTGGAGATAAACAAGAAAGAGTAGATTTTCACAATGTTGTGGCTTGGTCCAAATTGGCTGAAATTTGTGGTCAATTGCTACATAAAGGCGACAAGGTTTTTGTTGAAGGTCGTATTCAAACTAGAGATTGGAAAACAGAGAGTGGTGAAATTAGAAAAGTAACTGAAATTGTCATTGATAATATGATGTTACTTAGTAACAGAGGTGGTAAATTTGCTGGCGGAGAAGAAGAGGACTCAGAGATGCCAGAAGAAAAAACCACAGAAGAAACAGCTGTTCCTGCTGAAGCAGCTGAAGTAGAAGATGTTTCAGATGACATCCCTTTTTAGCATTTTAGCAATTAAGAAATATTAATAGTTAAGGAAGAAAAATGAAGACTTATAACTTTAGCTACAAAAAAGCCGAAGAACTCAAAAGATTTGTGACCGCTCAGGGCGCTATTTTGCCAAGAGCCAAAACAGGTCTTAGTGCCAAATTTCAAAAGAAATTGGCCAGAGAAGTCAAAAGAGCTAGGCATTTAGCCCTTTTGCCATTTACTCAAACCGTTTAACTATCAATTTCTTAAACGATTTTTACTTGTGATTTTTTCTAAAAGCTAGATTACAATGGTCTTTCTGTATGAGAAAAAGATCAAATTGGCTTTTTAATTTTATTCGCACTGTCATTTTTGCTGTTTTATTTCTAATCTTAGGTTTGGTTTTGGGTTTTCGCTATGTGAGTGAAGGTTCACTATTTGGTCACAAAATTGCTCTTTTTGAGAATTTAGCAAAAAAAACTAAAACAACCAACTTAAATAGTTTAATCAATAGTGGTAATAACAAAGCTGTTTCCATGGATACTTTTTGGGAAGTCTGGCAATTGTTGGAGCGAGATTATTTGGAAACAGATAAGATTGATCGAACTAAAATGTTAGATGGGGCGATTTCTGGGATGGTTTATGGTTTAGGTGATCCTTATACCATGTATTTACCTCCAGAAGACAATTCTAAGGCAGAAGAAGATTTGGCGGGCAGCTTTTATGGCGTAGGGATTGAATTGGCCTATATTGATGGAGCAGTGGGTATCTTGGCCCCTCTCAGTGGTAGTCCTGGTGAGAAGGCAGGCCTTTTAGCCGGTGACATCATTATTCATGTCAAAGATGAGAAAGCTGGTTTGGATGAAGATACTAGTGGTTGGACCTTAGATGACGCAGTTAAACACATTCGTGGTCTTAAGGGTACGCCAGTTATTTTGAGCATTTATCGCAAAAGTGATAACAGTACTAAAGATATTACAGTGATTAGAGACGAGATTATCGTAGAGAGTGTGACTCTAGAACTCAAAGACGTGGCAGGCAAAAAATATGCATATTTAAAATTAGCCAAATTTGGCGAGCGCACACTAGACGAGTGGAACAAAGCCGTCAATGAAATTGTCAAACAAAAAAGTCAAATTGCCGGTTTAATCCTTGATTTACGTAATAATCCTGGTGGTTTCTTTGATGTTTCAATCGATGTCGCCAGTGATTTTGTGAAAAGTGGAGTGGTGGTCAGTCAAAAATCTAAATACAGCACTAAAAATTACAATAGTACTGGCAAGGCTCGTTTAGTAGGGATTCCCACAGTGGTTTTAGTGAATAAAGGTAGCGCTTCTGCTTCGGAAATTGTGGCCGGCGCATTGAGAGATGACGCTCAAATTAAATTGATTGGTGAACAAACTTTTGGTAAAGGCACAGTTCAAGATCGTCGAGAATTGAGTAATGGGGGAGGTTTGCATGTAACTGTAGGTCGTTGGCTAACCCCAAGTGGTAATTGGATCCATGACGATGGTTTAAAGGTAGATTTGGAAGTAGCTCAAGATTACAATACGCCAGAAGATGAAGTTCTGAACAAGGCTATCGAACAATTTTAAGTTTTAAGCATCAAGATTTTCATCAGTATCAACAGCTGGAACTTCTTCATTCTCTAGTAAAGATTTAGTTGAAGCAATTAATTCGTCTAGATCTCCTGCCAAAATTCCTTCTAAATTGTGCCAAGATTGATGGATACGATGATCAGTGACGCGACTTTGTGGATAGTTGTAGGTTTTAATTTTTTCAGCCCGCATATTGCGTCCAATATTACTTCTCGCTGCACCGATTTCAGCATTTTTTTTGTCTTCTTCAATCTGCCACAATTGAGCACGCAGTAATTCTAGGGCAATTTGGCGATTTTGTGCTTGTTTTCTCTCTGTACGAGCATTGACCACCAAACCGCTAGGTTTGTGGACTAAACGCACCGCTGAGTTAGTCTTATTGACTGATTGACCACCAGCTCCACCAGCTCGCATAAAAGACCATTCCAAATCTTCTTCTTTAATCTCGACAGCAGTGGCCATGACTTCTGGCAATACTGCTACCGAAGCAGTAGAAGTGTGAATACGACCAGCAGCTTCTGTGGTAGGTACACGTTGCACACGATGCACACCAGAATCATAGCGAAATAATTTATAAGCTGAGAGCCATTCTGTTTCACCAGTTTTGTCAATTTTGCCTTCTTCATCTATAGTGACAATTGGTAACTCTGCTTTGCCTTTAACCTTAAAGACCAAATCATCGATCAGCTCGACTTTTAGGCCCTTATTTTCGGCATAACGAGTGTACATACGCATTAGGTCATTAGCCCAAATTTTAGCTTCATCACCACCAGCTCCACCACGAATTTCAATGATGGCGTTAGCAGTTTGAGCAATTTCTGAACTATCACTGGTGTCTTTATTTTGATTATTCAAAAAGTTAGTCGCAGCCAGCTCTAAGGCTTTTTTTTCCTCAAGTAAACGACTAATTTCTTCTTGAGCTAATTCGCTCATTTCTGGATCATTTAACAATGCTTGATTTTCTACGATGGCTGATGTTAGCTGCTCGATTTGAGCCTGATAGGGATTATATATTTGGTTCATTTTAAGTTTCTTTCTTAGTTTCTCTTAATTATATACAAAAAAATTCAGCAAGCATGCTGTATCGATAAAAATAAAGAGGAAAACTAATTTTCAGCGCTGGCTTCAGCCTGTTTTTTGGCTTTGAGTTCGGCTTGTTGTTCGACCAAAATTTGTTTATAAGATTTGGATTCAGTTTTTTCTTTGACAGCTTTTTTGGCCTTGCTGGCAGCGGCTGCGGCAGCAGCTTGAGCGGCTTGCATTTTCTTTTGGAATTTATCCACACGACCTTGACGGTCAACAAATCTCATTTCACCAGTGAAAAAAGGATGACAAGCATTGCAAATATCGATTTGCATAGTTTTATTAACCCCGCCAGTGACAAAAGTATTGCCACAACTACAGGTGACTACGCAGTCATGTTGCCAATTGCTAGGATGTATGCCTTGTTTCATAAGAGGTGATTATTATAGCATAAAATCATGAAAGTGAAGGGGAAAAAGATTGTAAGATTTTTTTAATTTCCTCAACATCTAATAAACTTTGTTCTCCGGACTGCATATTTTTGAGCATGAATTTATTTTCTTTGATTTCATTTTCGCCAACAACAATTACGAAAGGGATTTGTTTTTGCTCTGCAACTTTGAATTGCTTGCCTAGCTTATCGACAGTAGGGAATACTTCAGTGCTAATTTTTGCCAAACGTAATGTTTTAGCAATTTCTAGAGCTTTTTCTTGGCATGCATTATCTTCAAAAAAGCTGAGCATTACTAAAGTGCCCATATTGTTTTTTGGAATTAAACCAAGCTCTTCGCAGGCTTCCACGATGCGATCAAAACCAAGGCCAATACCCACGGCTGGCATTTTATAACCAGATAAATCTTCGATTAAATTGTCATAACGACCACCTCCACCAACAGCAGTATTACTCAATGCTGGGATTTTGACTTCAAAAATCAAACCAGTGTAATAATCTAAACCACGAGCTAGCTTCGGATTGAAAACTAGACTATTTTGTTCAACACCCAGTGCTAAAGTTTTTTGTACAATTTTGTTTAAATTATCTGATATAGCAATTTTATCCAGTTTGCTTAAAACAGCTTCAGCATTTTGACGATTAAGACCTTTATCAACTAATTCCTCAATGATGCTTTCGGGATTTTGCTTATCTAATTTGTCAATACTTTGAATAATTGAAAAAACATCCACTTTTTCATTAACGAATGGATTGAGGCTATTTATTAATAATTCACGATCGTTGATTTCAATCTTAATTTCTTTAAAACCAAGATTTTTAAAAACAGCATCAATAGTAGCTAAAAGCTCAGCGTCAGCCAAGATATCATTACTGCCAAAAATATCGCAATCACATTGAGTAAATTCACGATAACGACCTTTCTGTGGTTTATCAGCGCGAAAGACATTTTGAATCTGGTAACGACGAAAATATTTTGGCAACTCATTTTGATATTGGCTTAAAACACGAGCAGTTGGCACAGTTTGATCATAGCGGAGGCCTACTTGGCGTTCGCCACGATCTTCGAAAGTGTAAACTAGTTTGTCAGCCTCTTCGCCATATTTTCCCAACAAAAGACTGGCATACTCCAGAGTAGGAGTTTGTAATGGCGCAAAACCATAAATTTCAAAAGTTTCTCGAATTTTATCGCTGACATATTGCCTGTTGCGAGCCGCAGCAGGCAAAAAATCACGAAAACCCTTGAGTGTTTGTACTTTTTGTTTATTCATAATTCCTTTTTATTGTTTGTTTACTATTTTAAAATAAAAAATCCCCTCATGGGGGATCTCTTTTAAATTGCAACGCAAAAATCACCCCCATTTAGATAGAGAGGTGGTGATGAAAAGCTGAAGCTTTTACATTATCTTTTTGCATTGTTAATTATTATAGGGTATGAGGGCTTTTTGGTCAATGTTATACTACGTTGTAAAATCGTAGATTTTAAAGAGAAGGGCCGATAGCTCAGTTGGCTAGAGCGCTGCATTCGCATTGCAGAGGTCAGGGATTCGATTTCCCTTCGGTCCACAAAATGAAAAAGAGCGAAAAGCTCTTTTTTATTTTGTGAAGCCATAGTTGAAAGAGAGTCCCTCCGAACGAAGAGAGGATGATTCCGACGGCAAGTTTGCGAAGCAAACCTGCCTAGTACCCAAAGGGTGCGACGGCTTATAGAAAGCCTAGTACCCGCAGGGTGGATTTCCCTTCGGTCCACCATTTGCTACAATCATTCTTATATGTATGAACTAAATGAGCGAATCCACGAGCAAAAAATCCATGACGAGTTAAGAAGAGTAAAAGCAGTGATTAGCTACTATTATGATGATGCTAATAACTTACAAAAATTTCCCATTATAGATAAAGAACAAATTAGCAGGTTGAGAGCATTACGCAGTAATCGCACCATTAGTCTCCAAGAAACTGGTTTGCCAGATGAGGCGAGGTTATCACGCGTAGATACAACTTTAGTCAATACAGAAGACCCAAAAGAAGTCCAGGCTATTTTTGTTGGTGGTATTCATGCTGATGAAAGTCAGTCGCCTAGCAACTGGGAAAAAACGATCAGTACGAAGGGAGAAATGGCTAATCTTGCTAGAGCTGAAATTATGGAGGCTCATGATGTGGCAGCTATGTTAGGTAGAAGAGATAATTTAGTACCAATTACTGAAGAAGAACTAAATAATCTTTCTGCTAAAAATGCTCATTTGTTAACAGTTTTAGCAATGGGCGGTCACATGGTTAATGACAATAAATTATTCGGTTTGGATGTAGTAGCGGAGTCTTGGACTAAAGAAGAACAAGATCAGTTTATTGAAAAGATTAAGACTATAAAAAATAAAGAAAATCCTAAAGAAGGATTTTATTTGGATTACGAAAAGATGTTGCGTTTACAAAAAATGATTTATAACATCAGAGACTTAGCTAATAGTGGAATAGCAAGTAGAGAACAACTAGCGGAAGATGTTTTTGAAGAAATCAAACCACTTTTGCGAGAGATCAACGCCTCCTCCCCAGACTTCAGAATTGCTAAAAAAATCAATTTGAATCGACAGTTTCCCATTGGTGAAAACATTCAGAATTTGGAACAAGCAACTCAAGTATTTACTTGGCCAGAGGCAAAGTTATTGGCAAAAGCGACTGAGGATTTGCCTAACGCAAGATTTATTTTTTCTATGCATGAAGATCCAGAATATGATAAGGATCTTGGTGAAGAAAAAGAGCTTGATGCAGATGAAGGATTTTACTTTTATGATGTGTATTACTCTGATCAAGAAGATGTGGATCAAGAACTTGTCTTTCAATTAAAAGAGAATTTAGCCAATAGATTGAAAGAGGCTAAATTTTACATTATGAGTGGTATTGATGATCCTAATGATCCAGATCTTGGATTTGTTGCTGATCGTGGCTACATTAAACAACCAATCCTCAATAAAGATGGACAAATGAATGAGGTAGACGGAACTTATGAAACTGCTATGGTGGCGCTTGGTCAAAAAGGTCTTTTAAAGATTGAACGCGCTTTTTGCTTTGAAATTCCAGGCAAAATCAGTCAAGAGAGAAAACTTGAACTTTTAAATATTTTACAAGAAGAATTCATTGTTCCTTTTTTGAAAGCCAAGGGAACACTTTAAGAAGATTACAGCTCTTTTACTTCTCAAAAGAACTCAAAGCTTTAATGCTGCTGACTACGTAATTGCCGTTTTGATCTGCAAAGGCGACAATTAAACATTGTAAATCTTTATAAAAATCAGTTAATTTAACTGTTTCACCTTTATAATCTTGGAATTTAGTATTTTTATCGAAACTAAAATGCAAATTTTCACCTTCAGATCTAGGATCAACTTCTAAATCATTCTTGCCAAGATCAGCAATGGAACCAATGGTAATGACTTTATTTTTGGGGGTAAAATTCTTTTCGTAAACCACGATTTTTTTAATTTTCAAATTTTCTTCGACCACTTCGCTATAAATTCCTACCCAATTATCAATGACTATTTCTTCAACTTTAATATCTTTATCTTTTTTCTGAATAACAATATCTTCCCCGATAGGGACAATTTTATTGCCAGCATAATTATTAACGGTGATAGTTTCTTGAGAAACACGAGTAACCTTGGCTAAATAGGCTTTCTCTGTGCGTAAATTACTGCCTACTGTACCTAGTTCGGTTTTCTTTTCTTGAAGAACTTTTTTAATATTGTCGATGGTGCTGTTTTCTTCTTTTTCTTCTTCTCTTTGCGTAGCACTCTCAGAGCTAGTGCTCGCAAAAACTAAACTAGCAGATAATAAGAACACAAAACAAGAGAGTAATAAGAGAAAATTTTTGTATTTGGCTCGATGATTATTTAGCTTCATAAATCACTGTTCTTTGTTTACTGATTTGTTTACCATCTTCATCAATGCTGATAATTTCAATTAAATTACCGCCAAGATTGAGCTTTACTTTAATGGAGAAATTGCCAGAGTCGTCAGTATCACTAATGTTTTCAACATCATTAACTAAGATGACTACAAAACTGTTTGGGTTGGCACTACCAGAGACAATCAAGTCTTCTTCATTGGTTAGTAATTCCTCTTCAGGACTATTGATGACTAATTGAGGATCTTGAATAGTTGCAGATTCAGTACTAGTAGGGTTGTTAATGAGTTGATCGGTATTGCTGTCTTGACCGGTCTTATTGTTTTCTGAATTTTGATAAATTCCGAAGGTAATCATTAAACCCAAAGTGATGCCAACAAAAATTGCTAAAAGAATTTCTTTACGCATATTTTTTTCTTAAGCTTGTGCTTAAGAGAGAGTATCTTAAGTCAATTATACACAAAAGTAAAGTTTTTAAGACAAGTTTTGACAGTTCAAATTCCTATGTTAGACTAAAAGCTGGTTTTATAATGGTCTATGTTTAAGTGTGAAGCTTGCTTTTTATTTAAAAAAGGAAATCTCTATAAATATGCAAATTACTTATCACGGTCAGTCTTGTTTTAAGCTTAAGGGAGAATTGGGAAGTGTGGTCACCGATCCGTTCAATGATAAAGCTGTGGGTATTAGTTTGCCTCGCTTAAATGCAGAAATTGTGACTATTTCTCATGATCACGATGATCATAACGCCAGTAGCAAAGTTAAAGGTACGAACAAAAGGACTAATCCTTTTATCATTGATTTTCCAGGCGAATATGAAGTTGGTGGTATTTCTGTTTTTGGCACTAAAACTTTCCATGATCAAGCAGAGGGAGCAGAAAAAGGAACTAATATTGTTTTTAAAATTTTAATTGATGGCTTATCGATTTGTCATTTAGGTGATCTAGCTCATCAATTGAATGAGCAGCAATTGGACGCGATTGGCATGGTGGATGTTTTATTTCTGCCAGTGGGCGGGCCATTTTCTTTAATGAATGATGAGGCAGTTAAAGTTGCTAATGCGATTAGCCCTAGTATTTTGATCCCGATGCATTACAGTGATGAAAGTTATCCTAGTGATACCAAATTGAAACCTTTAGATCAATTTTTACAAAGTTTTGGAGCTTCTGTTGAGCCAGAAGACAAGCTAATAGTTGAGAAAGATCGCTTGCCCGAAGAAATGCAATTAGTGGTCTTGCGTCGTAGTTAAAAGCGTTGTAAATTGACCACAGAGAAAAAAGCGTATGGATCCAAAAATTCCTCCACATGATCTTGATGCAGAAAAATCAGTTTTAGCGGCAATTTTAATTGATAAAGACGCCATCATTAAAGCCTCGGAAATCCTTAAGCCAGAATCTTTTTATAGTAAAGCTCATCAAGCTATTTTTTCAGCCATGCTTGAGCTTTACGACAAACGCATGGCAATTGATGTAATTACTTTAAAAGATCAACTTACTAAAGATAAAACCATTCGTACAGCTGGTGGCGTATCTGGAATAAGTCAGCTATCAAATCTATTGTCTACTGCAGCTAATGTTGAAAATTATGCTTCCATGGTCAAGGAAAAATACGTTAAAAGAGAATTAATTTCTCTCTCCAATGAAGTCGGTGTCTTGGCTTTTGATGAAAGTAAAGAAGTCAATGAAATTCTTGACAGTGCTGAACAGCAAGTGATGGCTATTTCTCAAACTCATGCTCGTCGTGATTTTTTACCCATCAAACAAACTTTGGTGGAAAGTTTTGATCGTTTAGATGAATTACAGAAAAGTGGTGGCGAATTGCGCGGTTTACCCACTGGTTTTGCTGACCTAGATCGTATGACGGCTGGTTTACAGAAATCCAACTTGGTAATTTTAGCTGCTCGTCCTGGTACTGGTAAAACAGCTTTTGCTGTCAACATCGCTCAATACGCTACTATTATTGCTAAGAAAAAAGTGGGCTTTTTCTCTCTGGAAATGAGTAGGGAAGAGTTGGTGGATCGTTTGCTAGTTGGTCAGGCTGACATTGATGCCTGGAAACTCAAAACGGGTCGCTTGTCGCAGGAAGATTTTCTTAAAATTTCTGATGCCATGGGTGTTTTAGCAGAAAGCAAATTGTTTATTGATGATACGCCAGGACTTAGCATTTATGAAATGCGTACTAAGGCTCGTCGTTTAATGATGGAACAAGAAATTGATTTATTGATTGTCGATTATTTACAGTTAGCTCATGGTCAAAATCGCGAAAATCGTGTCCAAGAAGTAGGCGAAATTTCTCAAGGCCTTAAAAATATTGCTCGTGAACTTAAAATTCCGGTTTTAGCTTTAGCTCAGCTGTCTCGTGCCGTAGAACAGCGTGGCGAGAAAGCTCCACAGCTTTCCGATCTTCGTGAGTCTGGTTCCATTGAGCAAGATGCCGACGTAGTGATGTTTTTATATCGCAAAGATGATGATTTACGTGAATCAGTAACTCTTCGAATCGCCAAGCATCGCAATGGTGGTTTGGGCGATATCGAGCTCTACTTTAGGGGTGATCGAGTTAAGTTTTTTGGTATGGAAAACAGAAAACAGTAAGGCATTTTTTATTTTCTCTTCAGTGATCGCTTGATCAGATACATTTTTTCACGCGATCAAATGCTTCGAAAACAAAAAATGCCTTACTGTTTCTTTTTTGATGAAAAAATGAAATTTTACTTTGTTCCGATTCCAAATAACAAATAAATCAAGCCTCCAGATAATAATAGGAACATCGTAAAAAAGCCAAGATTAGCCTTTAGTTTTTTACTGGACAAATCTGCATTTGGGTTGTCAACACTAACGATGATAACCATTGAGATAACGATCCAAATGGCACCCCTGAGCACTACCGACCAAATGCTGTCTACAGTAAAAGCTTTAATCACTAAATCACGAATCGCGTCCATAGATTAAATATGACTGATTTTCTTTAAGGAGACAAGTGGGGGATGTAAATCGACTTGTTTGATTGATCTGTAGAGAATTTAAGGTAGAATATATAAGTCTTTTGTGAATGTCTTTTAGCCGAGATGGCGGAATTGGTAGACGCGTAGGTCTCAAAAACCTATGAAGGCAACTTCATGAGGGTTCGATTCCCTCTCCCGGCACCGTCGAGCGCAATGCGCCTGACTAGTACTCGTAGAGTGCAACAGTATATATGTTACCCATCCTTTTTGAGCTGCCATTTTTCAAACTTAAATCCTTAACGCTTTTAGCTTTTTTAGCAGTCTTTTTTTCTGCTTTCACCTTTTGGCGTAAGGGCAGAGAAGAACACTACAATACTTTTGAAATTTTTGATGCCTTCATTTTATCTGGGCTATTTGGTTTCATAATTGGTCGCTTTGTTTTTGTCATTTTTCACTGGTCTTCTTTCAGTCAGAATATTCTTAGTATTGTTAATATTATTGATAAACCAGGTAATGAGCCACTAATTTTTTTGGCAGCAGCAATTTGGTTTTTATATCGTCACGCTGTCAAAGCCAAATGGGATGCTTTCGAAATTTTAGATTTTTATGTTACCGCTATTAGCTTGGGCATGATGATTATTTATGCTGGTTTTTTCTTAGATGGTAGCTATGGTGGAACCTTTACCAAGTTGCCTTGGGGCATCATTGTTCCTGGAACTTTTGAGAAAACTCATCCAGCTCAACTATATTCGATGCTTTATTATTTATTCGCCTATTTTTATTTAAGCAGAGTGGAGTATGTTTATCGCACTTTGGAATGGTATCGTAGTGGTAAAAAAACAGCCCAGTCTGGATTTTTGTTTAGCACGTTCTTGATTTTTACTGCACTTTTTCATCTTTTAACTGGTCCGATTCGTTTGCCGGGAATTTTTGTAGGTGGCATGGTCTTAGACTATTTTGTTTATTTGGCCATGTTCCTATTTGGTTTAATTTTGCTTTATAGAAGATCTGGTCGCTCCTTTCATTTTTTAAAGAAATCATCATGAACCTAGATATTTTGTACGAAGATCCAGATTTAATTGTCGTCAATAAGCCCAGCGCCTTAACAGTTAATCGTTCTACTACAATGAAAGCGCAGACTGTTCAAGATTGGTGTGTAGAAAAGTTTGGTGAAGAATATTTTTCTCGAGATTTTTGGAATCGAGACTCATCTTATCAAAATTTAATCCCTGCTGATTTTACCGCTGAATTTGGCGACCCTTTAGCTATTTGGCAGGAGAGATTGGGCATAGTTCATCGTTTGGATAAAGATACGAGCGGAGTCTTAATTTTAGCTAAAAATCCAGGATCACTGCTTAACCTTTTATCACAATTCAAGAAACGTCAAACGCAAAAAACCTATTTAGCATTGGTTCATGGTCATTTCTCAGATAAAAGTGGCACTGTTAACGCGCCGATGGCTCGTAATTCTCAAAACAGACTTAAATATGCGATTGATAATAACGGACGTCCAGCCGTAACGGATTATCAAGTCAGACAAGAGTTCAGTTCATTGAACGAAGCAACGATTGAATTGATCACTAAAACTAGCAAAATTAAAACGAAGAAAGTCAAAGAACTTTATCAAGCCGGTTTTTCTTTGCTTGAAGTCGCTCCCAAAACTGGTCGTACTCATCAAATCAGAGTTCACATGTCAGCCATGCAACACCCAATAGTAGGCGATCAACTTTATGTTGGTAGAAAGCGCGGTAAACTAGATAGTTTTTGGTGTCAGCGACAGTTTTTACATGCTTTATCGATTGAATTTTTTCACCCCAGAACTCAAGCAAAAATGTTTTTTGAAGCACCTTTAAGTGCTGATTTACAACAGGTTTTAAAGCTTGTTTTGTAATTTTTGGCATGTTATCATCCTTCTAATTAAAAAAGTAAGAGTGCGAAAAGACGTTTAGTTTTTCGTATTCCCAAGTAACAAACCTGAGCAAAATCAGGGGGACACCAAGTGAATAAGGAAAATTAAGCGTCTTTTTTTATTTAATTACCGAAAAATAAGGAAACAATTATGACTTTTCAAGAAATTAGTTTTCAAAATGATAAAGCTAAATATATTACCCCAAGCTGGGATCAATTAGACGAATTGACATTGCAAGTAGCTAAACAAGTCAAACAATCTCAAATTAATTTTGATTTAATTATTGCTTTGGCTAAAGGAGCTTGGCCGATGAGTCGTTCTTTTTTTGATTATACAGGGATTAAAGAATTGGCAAGTTTAGGAGTCAAATTTTATAGTGGTATCAATAAAAGGCTAGGAAAGCCAAACATTTATCAAAAATTACCTACTTCAATAAAAGGGAAAAGCATTCTGGTTTTTGATGATGTTTCAGACACTGGTGATTCGCTTGATTTTACTAAACAGTATCTAATCGAACAGGGAGCTAAAGAAGTAAGAACTGCAACTTTATTTATGAAACCATGGTCTGCTTTTACGCCTGATTTTTATGGAGCAGATACAGACGCTTGGATTATTTTTCCATTTGAAAAAAAAGAAATGAGCAAATTACTTGGAGTTAATTGGGAAAAGCAAGGTGCTGATAAAAAAGAAATTATGAAAAGATTTCAACAATTAGGATTTAAAAAGGTGTTAGAAAATGTTGGTTGAAAGTAACAATTCAATAGATAAAACTAACCCTCCATTGTTGAGAGATTCGTCAGTTGGTTATGAAAATATATCTAATATTAGAAAAGAAGCTGTAGACGTAGTCTCTAATTATAGGTTTTCAGTTGTAGAATTATATGCTGATTTCTTAGCAAAAATTAAACAAGATGAGCCGATACAAAAAACATTTGATTCTTGGCATCCAGATCCATTAAGAGATGTGATTTTACAGTCAGGCTCAGATTGTTTTGGTTTAGCCTTACTTTTACAAAAGAAATTGGCAGAAATTAAGATCAGATCTTATGTTTTTCCATTCAGTACAAGGGGTTTATTGGCCGAGAAAGATGCCAAAGAATTATTATCTGACGTTGGTTCAGTGGGAATAATTGTGCAAAACGGAACAGATGATTTTTATTTTATTGATCCTGGATTTGCATTAATTGAACCGCTCACTGTTACCAGTAATACTAAATCCATTAACTGCAAAATTGATGGAAGAACTTTTGTAATAAATTTATCAGGAGAAAAAACAGGAATAATGTCAGTCATTGGTTCTGATGAATCAGTTAAAGAGATAGATTTTCGTGGAATGGAAGAATTAGAAGAGAGTTCGATAGCAGAATTACAAAAGCAATATTTGCGTATACGACCAAGTGTTCAAATAGAGAAGTTTAATGAAATTGGAGAAAAAGTGGCAGGCATAAAAGTGCAAATGTTGAAGAATGAAGTTTCCATTATTAATGGAGATAAAAAAATAAATATACCTTACTCAGCGTGGAGCGATTTTGATTGTGCTGAAATTGCACAAAAACTTGAGGTAAATATTGAAGATTTGCGTCAGCAAATATCTAAAATTATTACTGAATCACCAAGGCTGCGTTCATTGTGGGTTAAGTCTTTACGTCAAATGTATGCAGATAAACATTATGCACCTTTAGAAGAGGAACTTAGTACTTGGCAAGAAGCTAAAGAAAAAGGGTACGATAAAGGTGGAGTTGTGATTATGCTAAAAAATAATCGAAACGAGTTGTTGATGTATCGTGTACCAGAATCTAGACAAAAACCACACTTGGGTAGATTTACTGGTCAATATAATGTTTGTGTTGAAACTGCAGAGGAAGATGAGAATTATGAATCTAATATTTTAAGAGCTTTTCATGAGGAGTTGGACTTAAGTGCTGAGGCATGTGAAAAAACTATTAATATCACTAGTTATCGTGAAACTAATTATGGAGTAAGTGCGAGTGGGAAAGCTTTAGCTAGATGTGTTGTTTGTGAATGGAAAGGGGATATAAATCATCCATTCAACTTTAACAATGCAGTGGAAGGAGGAAAGTGGGAATGGGTACCTATTAAACAAGTCGCAGGATATGATCTCGAACCAAATTTAAGACCGATTATAGAAAGACATATCTTAGAAGGGCTTTTATGATCATAAGAAAAAAATACCAAGCCGTTGGAGTATTTGGTAATAAAAAAGTAGATATAGAAATTGCTTTAAATTCAAAATCAGATGTTTTATACATCTTGTTACACGGAGCTTATGGCAAGGTTTATCACACAACTTTAACCAAATATCAAAAACTGAGCAAACTTCTTATTAAGTATAGTAGCGTTGGTTTTTATCAAACCTCACGTCGCTTTATGCAAAAAGATAAGCCAAATTTAAGCTATGACGAGTATAGGGAACAGAGTTTTGGGGGAAAATCTTTTCTGGACGAGTGGGCAGATGTTCAGCTCGGTGTTGAAGAAATATTAAATTTTTATAAAAGTGAACTTGGAAAATTGCCAAAAAAAGTTATCTGTGTTGGTTTTTCATTAGGAGGTCTTTGGTCTGTTATGTTGAGTAAAAAGATTAAATTGATTTCTGATATTTATATGTTTGGATCTGGAATTAAGTTTAGAATCCCAAAAAAATTTCCACTATTTGAATCATTTCCAGCTGTAGATTTCTTTGCTGCATATTTATCAAATTATTCAGGCAATTTACATATTATTCATGGTTCAGAAGATGAGCTCACTGATCAAAAGTCAGCGCAAAAACTATTTGCATTGGCTCAAAACTCCTCAATTCGTTCTTATGCGGAATGGCTGGGTGTCGATCATCAATTTACTTGTATCAGCAATGAATTTGAAGAAGATGAATTAATTGAAAGAATTTTAAAAGTGATAGTTTAAAGAATGCTCTTGTGAATACCTGTCATAGCATTTACAATGCAACCTATGTTTAAAGCTGCATTTCACTTCCAGCTCTCCTACGCCACTCTTTAGTTTTTCTTTCTTTTGTTGTATTTTTTTGCGCTTAAGCGCAAAGAGTGTTATTTTATTAAAAACCTAAAAGAAAGAAAAATGAAAAAAAATATCAAGCAAAAAAGCGATTTAAATCAGAGTCGCAAGCACAAACTAGATTTACTTTTAGCAATCTATATTGCCTCGATTGTAGTAGCAGAATTAATGGGTGCCAAAACTTTCCCTTTATTTTTTCTCAATGCTTCGGTAGCTATTTTTACTTTACCCATCACCTTTATTATTAATGATGTTGTCATTGAAGTGGAGGGAAAGGCTAGGGCGCTTAATTTTATGCGTAGTACTTTTGTGATCTTAATTTTTTTGGCTTTATTCAATATTTTAGCGATTAGTTTGCCACCTAGTACTAGATTTGCAGAATTCGAACCGGCTTACCAGACAATATTTGCGAAATCACTACGGATGACTTTAGCAAGTTTGGCGGCTTTCTTTTTAGCAGAGCGTCTAGATATCTATGTCTTTAGTAAAATTCGCGCTCGTTTAAAAAACAGTAGCTTATGGTTACGCAGTAATGCCTCCAATTTAGTTAGTTTATTTTTTGACACTAGTATTTTTATGTTTTTAGCCTTTTTTGATGGAAGCAACGCGCTTTTTGTTTGGTCGCTGATCTTACCATATTGGGGTCTCAAGTGTCTTTTTTCCATGGTCGAAACCCCGATTACTTATTTAGCAGTTAACTGGCTAAGAAGGTCAAAATAAACTATATTTAAAAAGGAATAAAACAAATGCAAAAAAACAAACAACATCTAATTTTCGATTTAATTAAAAAAGAGGAACAACGTCAGATTGAGATGATTGGACTCATTCCATCTGAAAACCACAGTTCTGAAGCAGTACGTTCTTGCTTAAGTTCTTGCTTATCCAGCAAATATGCCGAGGGGTATCCTAAACGTCGTTATTACGAAGGTAATCAGATTATTGATGAAATTGAGATTGAAGCTCAAGAACGCTTAAAGAAATTATTCAATGTTCCACATGTTAATGTTCAACCTTATTCTGGCTCACCAGCCAATTCAGCCGTTGAATTCGCCATACTAGAAGCAGGGGAGACGATGATGGGCTTGGCTCTTTCCAGTGGCGGGCACTTAACTCATGGTCATCCACAAGTGACTTTTTCTGGTCGTTTCTTTAATTCTGTGCAGTATGGTCTAGATAAAAACGCCAAAATTGATTATGAAGAAGTGCGTCAGTTAGCACTAAAACATAAACCAAAACTAATTGTGGCTGGTACTACGGCTTATCCTTTTACTCTGGATTTTGAGAAATTTGCGCAAATCGCTGATGAAGTTGGTGCTTATTTATTGGCAGACATTTCTCACATCACTGGTTTAGTCATAACTGGAGAACATCCGAGTCCGGTGCCTTATGCCCACGTGGTAATGTCAACCACACATAAAACTTTTCGTGGTCCACGCGGAGCCATGATTATGGTTACCAGCAAGGGTTTAGAAAAAGACCCAGATTTGGCAGATAAAATTGATAAAGCCGTCTTTCCTGCTTTGCAAGGTGGTCCACATAATGAAACCACTGCTGCGATTGCCATTGCTACAGAAGAAGCTAGTCTGCCAGAATTTAAAAATTACGCGAAACAAATCCGCAAAAATGCTGATGCATTAGCAACAGCTCTCAAAGCCAATGGTCTTAAATTAGTTGGTAATGGGACAGAAAACCACCTAATCTTGATTGATTTGACACCTTTTGGTGAAGGTTTTGGCACGCAAATAGCTTTTGCTATGGATGTGGCTGGAATTTATGCTAATCGCAATACTATTCCGAACGAACCTTGTTCACCTTTTTATCCATCAGGTCTTCGTATCGGCACACCATTGGTTACTACCAGAGGTATGAAAGAGCAAGAGATGACAAAAATTGCTCAATGGATTGCTAGGGTAGTTGACCATATAAAAGGCGAACAATTGCCAGCAGAAAAAACTGCACGTCGTTTGTTTTTGAAAGAATTCAAAGAACGCGTTGTAAAAGATGAGACGCTTTTACAGATTCGCCAGGAAGTTAAAGAACTGGCTAGCACCTTTCCTTTATTTGCCTGGTAAAATAAAAGTATGACCATGATTTTTAATGGAGAACAATTAGCCAAGCAAAAAGCTCTTAAGTTGAAAACGAAGGTGGCTAATTATCGTGAAAAGGGGATTCATCCTAAAATAGCGGCCATCTTTTTTTATGAAGACGCGGCTAGCGCACTTTACACTTCTCTTAAAAAAGAAACTGCAGAGAATCTTGGTATTGGTTATCAAGCAAAGTCTTTTTCCTTTACTACTCCTGTTGCAGAAATCCAAGAATATTTAGAGTCTCTTAATACAGACCCAAGTATCACCGGGATTATTATTCAAAAACCATGGACCAAAAAATGGTTAGAGTCTGTGCCTGACGGCGACTTTGCAAAGTGGTGGTTAAGTCTAGTTAGTCACATCGCTACTAAAAAATCCCATGGCGTAAATAAGGATGTGGACGGTTTATCTCCAGATACTTTAGCGGCAATAGAGCATGGGACTTGGATGCAGGATCAAATGGTTTTGCCAGCTACCGCGCGCGCAGTTTTATCAATTCTCAAAGATTATCGCGCTAACGTAGATCCAGATTTCTCATATTTAACAGAAAAAGTTTTAATCATTGGTCAGTCTGATTTACTAGGTAGACCTTTATATTGGCACATTAAAAACTTGATGCAAAAGGGTGCCACTGTGCCACAAAATTTTGGCGAAGCTTGCCAAATTGCAGTGACAGAAGCACAGGCTAGTAGTAAAAAATGCGAAGTCAAATTAGTTGGTAAGCAGGGATTAGCAGAGTTAATAGAACAAAAAAAATCCCTATCAGATTTTCGTGTTGTTATTAGTGCTACTGGTCAGAAGAACTTAATTAATGGCGATTTAATTGCTCCTCATAGTATTCTAATTGATGTCGGTGAACCACAGGGAGATATTGATTTACCGAGTTGCTTAAATAAGGCAGACTTTATTACCCCAGTGCCAAATGGGGTAGGACCGATGACAGTTATGTCGCTAATGGCGAATGCTTTGGATTTACTCAAGGTTATGTTATAATCTCCCCATTATAAATTTGTGTGCCTTAGAGCCAATCCTTATTTAGCTTTAAGCACCATTTTTCGCCTTAAACCTAATAAGCTTTAAAACGAAAATAAAAAAAGGAAAAATTATGGCAGAAGTCAAAAAGACCGCCAAAAAAGTTTCAGTTAAAAAAGCTACCACTAAAGTTGTTGCTAAAAAAGTTGCTGTGAAACCAGTTGCTAAAAAAGTAGTTAAAAAAGCTCCAACTAAGGTTGCTCCTAAAGTCGAGACTTCAAAATTAGAAGCCAAAGCAGAAAAAGTTAAAACTGAAACTAAACCAGTTGTCAGCAAAAACCAAGAATTCAATCTTCAAGAAATGCTCGAACTTGGTTGTCATTTTGGTCACAAAGCTAGTAAGTGGCATCCAAAAATGGAGGAATACATTTACGGTGAAAAAGATGGTATTCATCTTTTTGATTTACCCAAGGTAGCAGAATTATTAAAAGAAGCTTGTGATTATGTCTACAAGCTCGCCAAAGAGGGTAAAACCTTGCTTTTGGTAGGAACCAAGAAACAAGCACGTGACATTGTGAAAGAAGCTGCTTTAGACGCTTCTTGTTTTTATATCAATGCTCGTTGGATGGGTGGCATGTTGACTAACTGGCCTCAAGTTAGTAAATCGATTAAGCGTATGGAAGAAATTCGCGAAGGTTTAGCCACTGATAAATACAAGGGTTACACTAAATACGAACGCGTTCAATTAGAAAAAGAGCAGGCTAAGTTGGAGCGTTTTTTTGGAGGCTTAAAAGGCTTGAAAGATAAACCAGATTGCATTTTTGTCATTGATCCTAAAAAAGAGAGAATCACTGTAGCTGAATCTAATAGTGTCGATGTGCCAGTTATGGCTTTAATCGATTCTGATAGTGATCCTAGACCAGTGCAATTTGTCTTACCTGGTAACGATGATGCAGTCAAAAGTATTAAGTTTTTTGTTGATCAAATCACCGCTGCCTATAAAGCCGGTCGTGCTGATAGAAAGTAATTATGGCCATATCCATGGATCAAATTAAAAAACTAAGAGAAATTACTGGAGCCAGGGTTCTCGATTGCCAAAAAGCTTTACAAGAAGCCGAAGGTGATCTAGACAAAGCAGTCGCTGTTGTTGAGGCTAAAGGTCTTGCTAGAGCAGAGAAGAGTCAAGATCGTGAAACCAAAGTTGGTTATATTGCTACTTATACTCACAATACAGGTATGGTGGCTGCCATGGTCGAGATGCTTTGCGAGACTGATTTTGTTGCTGCTAATGAGGAATTTCGTCAGCTAGCCAAAGATATTGCTATGCAAGTGGCTGCTATGGGAGCAGAAAATGTAGAAGACTTATTACAACAGGATTTTATCAAAGATCCAGAGAAAACCATTGAATTGGTTATTAAGTCTCTCAGTGGCAAAATTGGTGAAAAGATGATTTTAAGTAGATTTGAGCGCTTTGCCATTGCTGCCTAAATATTTTTTTGAATCGAAAAAAGAGAAGCCCGCTTGCTAGAGAGCGGGCTTTTTTGTAGCATGGAAGAGATGCTGCATGATTACCGACCTAAGAAAACCGCCAGACCTAGTTCTAAAAATCAGAACAAGTCACAAACCACTAAAAAATCCAATCACTTATTCAGCCATAAGTGGTTGGTTTCTACAGTGTTAGTGGTTTTAATTATTTTGCTGACATTTTTGGCGGTCAAAATCGAGCTAGCTAAATTTTATCGACTTAAAATTAATGAACGGGTTTTATTGCTACAAGACCATAAGCCCATTGCTTACTTATTTTTTAATATTGAGAATAAACAGCTAACTATTACGGATTTGCGAGAACTTGATTTTGATATTGGTAAATTTGATCAAGCAGAGAGCTTCAAGAGTGAATCCAGCCAAACTTTGTTTTATGCTTTTTTACTCAATACTATGTTTGATCACAGCTATGAATATTCGCAAGCAGAACTAGATAAAAAAGCATTGCTTGCTTTTTTCAAAGACAAAAAACCATACCACTTTTTTTTACAAGACGAAGCCGTCTTGTGGCGAGAACAAAAATTTAACCCCAAAAATTTTGTTTTAGTTGAACCAGTTTTTAATTGTCCTGTGGCGATTATTAATACTACTGCGGAAGCAGGATTGGCTAATTCTTTAGCTGAGATGCTAGAAAAGAGCGCTTTTTCAGTTATCAAAAGGGATAGCAACACTGACAATTTAGAGCAAACCAAGATTTTTTATAATGCTAACGAAACAAGCTGTGGAGGTTTGCTAGATAAATTGAGCAAGGTTTTTCCCCCAAGTGTGGTAGTAGCAGATGAAACAGCGACGCTTAATCATCGAGCGGCTTTAGTAATTTATATTGGTCAGGATTTAGCCAATTTATATAACTTTTTTGTCTCAAAAAATTTACAAGAAATTAGCAATTAAACAAATCGTATTAATTAGCAGGATTTTTATTAATTTTTTCCATCGCTAACTCGATTTCATCTTCATCTTCCTCTTCACCGGTGACTTCAAAAGGAATATCTTCTTCAAGAATAAAATCGTCAGGTATGACTAGATTGCTTTGCATTTTACTAGGAAAGGAAACGATCTGCTCATTTTTCTTAGAACGTAAGGTTTCTTTAATTTGAATTAAGCATTGTTTATCATTGATTTTATAAATGACGCATCTGTATTCATTGCCATTACTAATCAATTTACTCAAACGAAAAGAAATATCCTCAGGCAAAGCGCCAATGTGTTTGTTATTTTCATCAGTGACACTGATGTAGCGATTTTTCAGTTGTAATAAACAACTTTGACCAACCTTGAGTTTTTGTAATTGTTCTTTATTAGTCAAACGATGCAAAGTCACGATTTTGCTTTTGCCAGGTTCTTCAATAAAATCATTATTTTGGTCAAAAACAATATCAGCGCTAGTTTCTTTTCTTTTAATTTTATCCAAGTGTTTGTTAGCAATAATATTTGATCCATCCATGGAGATTACTTGTTGGAAAATTTTTTTCGCTTCTTTTTCCTGATTATTTTTAAGTAAAGCTAAGCCTAAGCGATTCATGGCTTCCAGATCATTACCGTAGTTTTGGAGAATTTCTTGGTTAATCAAAATGGCTTTTGACCAATCTGAACTTTTCGCTGCATTGATAGCTTCCTGTTTGAGGAGCATTTGATTCTGCATTTTTTAACCTTCCTTTAAAATCCTAGAGATGTTACAAGTCCTGGCGTTAAATGTCAAGTCATGTTTGGTCCTAGTGAGAAATGGTTTATAATTAGCTTCATGTCAGGACATAGCAAATGGAACAACATTAAAAATCGCAAGGGAGCTCAGGACAAGCTTAAGAGTAAAAACTTTAGCCAATTGTCGCGTTTGATTAGAGCCGCTACTAAGCAGGGAGCCTCTGGCGATCCTAAAAGTAATCCAGCTCTACGTTTAATTCTAGATAAAGCCAGAGTCGCTAATATGCCCAAGGAAAAAGTACAAAAAGCTATTGATGCTGCGCTGGGTAAGGGGACTGGAAATCAAATTCAAGAAATTGTTTACGAAGGCTTTGGTCCAGGTGGAGTAGGCATGATGATTGTGGCTTTGACAGACAATCTCAATCGCAGTTCTTCAGAAATTCGTTTTTTACTGAGTAAATATGGCGGTTCTTTGGGTTCACCTGGTTCAGTGAGATACATGTTTACTAGAGGCGAGGAAGGGGAGTTTGTTGCCACCATGAAGTTTCCTGTCAGTGCTGAAGATAATGATAAATTATTGGAATTAATTGATGTTTTAAGAGATAATGAAGATGTGGAAGATGTTTTCGTAGCTTGCGATCTTTTAGAAGATGGAGCAGATAATTCAAATTAAAAATATGCGTCGTCGTGAGAAATTTATTATTGTATCTATATTTCTTAGTTTGGGTTTATTTGCGATCCAATATATTCCTTTAGATTGGCGCTATCTTGGAGTTTTGGCTTTATTTATTTTCTCTTATTTTGCTTCTGTATGGGCCCTTTTTGAGGACTTGCAGCTAGTTGAATGGTTTACTATTGCGCCTTTTCCTGCTCTATATGCTACTGCTGTCGCTTTATTCTATTTTCTCTTGCCAGAAGTCTTTTTGTCGCGTTTATTAGTGATTGCTGTTTTCGGTGTAGGCATGTATGCCTTGTTACTAACTTCTAATATTTTTTCGGTAGCCAAAGGTAGAACTATTCAGTTACTCTATGCTGCTCATGCTGTGGCACTTTTTTTCATTATGATTACTTCGTTATTAATTAATAACGTCATTTTTTCTTTGCGCTTACCTTTTTATTTTAATGCCGGATTGGTTTTTCTTGCTCATTTTCCTCTAGTGTTATCCGCTCTTTGGTCAATTGAATTAAAAACCAAACTCGAAAAAGAGACTATTTTGTATACTGCAATTTTTTCTTTATTATTGGCTGAATTGGCGATTTTGTTCTCATTTTTACCCATGCAGATTTGGAATCAGGCTTTATTTATTATGTCTTTTCTCTATGTTGGTTTAAGTGTCTTACAGAGTTTTTTCAGAGGTCGTTTATTTCGCAATACCATGAATGAATATAATTTGGTTGCTATCTTAATGTTAATTTTATTTGTTCTTTTATTTCCTCTGAAATAGCTATTCTCTCACCAGAGATGTAGAATAAAAGTATTGGTATATCAATCTTTTTTTAGTATAAACCAGGCAGAGTAGGGTGATTTTTATATTTTGGGGTAAAAACTGCTTAAGTCTGTTTACCAAGGGACCTTTTGGGCTCATACCAGGTTTCAGAATCAATCTTTTAATTTATCCAAATTGCAATGAAACTGCAAAAAACTCAAGTTAAAATTAATGGAGAAGAGGCTCAAGTTTTTTTTGCTATAGACCAGGAAACAGGGAAGAGTGATATAGTTTGATATGGTCGTGAAAA
Organism: uncultured Pseudomonadales bacterium; assembly: GCA_964511345.1. Classification (GTDB taxonomy): domain Bacteria; phylum Patescibacteriota; class Microgenomatia; order UBA1400; family PJMF01; genus UBA1364. The sequence continues at coordinate 237,102 of CAZEEV010000002.1, forward strand.
TTGTGGAAAACTCAATAATTATAGGTCTTTCTAGCCTGGAATGATATAGTTTGATACAGCAAATTTAGTTTTTCCGTTGCAAAAGTATGCAAAAATAAATTTGAAGGGATTTCACCTCTGGTGCATAACTCTCATTGAGAAGAAAGATTGTTCAATTTATTTGATTCCAGATAAGCCTGGAAGCCTCTATTCTGAATGGATGTATTAAAAAAAGCCGAATAAATCAATAAAAAACCCGAATAGGCTTTATGCAGGGAGGGGTCAAATAGGCCTCAAAAGGATTTTCTTCTAGAGGGCTAAGAAGATAGAAGGATGTGCATGATAAGAGAACAGATAAGATTTGATTAAATTGGGTTTCTTTTCCACTGCTACTCTGCGATAGAAGTGTTGTTTGAAGGGAGCCAATGGCAAAATAGTTTATGTCGCACAATATAACTTTTGCGACATAAACCAGTAAATTGATCAGGAGGGGCTTTTTTAAGTTTTTACGTTTTAATCTGGATTAGTCCGTTCAATATGCATTTATACAATTATTTTTTCTCTTATTCCCTCTAGTAATACCCGATTTCTTCTTGATTTAGCTAAAAATCTTTAGCTCCAGACTTGTCTGTTTTCTTTAGGCTGAACTTATGTGCTATTAGATCAAATATATTGATATATCAAGGTATTTACCTCTAGTAAGCCTTTTAGAAGCCCAAAATCGGGTTTTTATTCTTTAGATGATTAATCGGTCATTGAAAACACCTTGATTTTCTTGAGACATCTCTACTGAAGCCTAAATAGTAAAAAATCTAAGTTGCTGTTAATTTTTTTAGTAAAATAAATTTTTGGTAAATTAATTTGTGTAATTGATAACTAGTGCGTCGTGCTTAAAATATTTTTTAGAAAAATAATTTTTTGTTTTTTTTGTTACAGAAAATTTCAACGATAAAAATTGCTTGTAAAATTGAAGGAACAAGTAAAGCCTATTTTTAAGACTTTGATAAAACTGGCTTTTGTAGGGCAGAGTCTCCCCTTTTGCTGGAGCTTATTAAGAGATAGCATCTCGATCTAGCAAGAGCCTTTTTGATAAAAATGTTATATTTTTCTTTATTGCTGGATCGTTGAGTCTAAAATGAAAAAAGATTGATACAAAGCAAATAAGTTGATAAAAAGCTTTTTAGCAGAATGTTAGACTCTCTGCTAATGTCTGATAATAATTTAGGAAAAATTAAACAAAAAACACAATTCAACTACGGAGGGTTGTTTAGACTAGATAACGCTAGTGCACCACACTTAAATTTATTGTAGAGTAAAGATAATAGAAAGTGCAATGAGTAATAAAACTAATCCTGATATCGCCATGATTGATTTTTTGGAGTCATTAGAGGTGGAAAAGAACCTTAGTCGCCTCACGATTCGTAATTATGGCCATTATTTACGTCGTTTTAATGATTGGTTTAAATCTGATGGGCATAGTGACTTAAAAGAATTAGATCGTGAAATATTACGTAAGTATCGAATTTTCTTAGCTCGTTACTGTGACGAAAGGTCAAGAACCCTATCAAAAAAGACACAAAGCTATCACATAATTGCTCTGCGCTCTTGGTTTAAGTGGTTAATTAAGAATGATGAAGAGGTCTTGAATCCAGAAAAAATTGATTTACCTAAAGGTGAATCAACGCACATGCATTTTGTAAATATTGAAGAAATGGAGCGTTTGTTGGCTCAACCTAATTTATCCAGTAAAGAGGGTTTGCGAGACAAGGCTATTCTCGAGCTACTCTTCTCCACTGGTTTGCGTGTCAGTGAATTAGTGGCCTTAAATCGTGATCAAATTGATTTGAAAAGACGAGAATTTGGCGTGATTGGTAAAGGTCGTCGACCTCGAGTGGTTTTTTTAAGTGAAAGAGCGGCTATGTGGTTAGGTCGTTTCATGAACTCGAGAGAAGACAATTGGCGACCAATTTTCATTCGCTTCTCTGGTAAAAAGCCAGATTTATTGATGGATGGCGAAGAAATGCGCTTAACCAGTCGTAGTGTGCAGCGCTTGGTAGATTATTATGCCCGTAAGGCGCGTTTGACGGTCAAGTTGAGTCCACATGGAATTAGACATAGTTTTGCCACTGACTTATTGATTAATGGAGCAGGACTGCGCGATGTGCAGGAGATGCTTGGTCATAAAAACATTGCTACTACGCAGATTTATACTCATGTTACTCAGCCACAGCTAAAGAAGATTTACGACAAGACGCATTCTAAACTCTAAAGTCTATCTTGGCTTTTTTCCATGAGAATGCTAAAATTCCCCTTGTTTTAACATAATTTTGCAAAAAAGGGCCGATAGCTCAGTTGGCTAGAGCACTTCTATGGCATAGAAGGGGTCAGGGGTTCAAGTCCCCTTCGGTCCACCAAGAAAAGAAGAAAAATATATGGTGTTAGAAAGCAAATCACAAGTTATTGAGCCAGGTAGTATAACTGAAAAAGATAACGCAAGTGATAAACAACCAATTGATGAGCAGCAGTTGCTAAGTTTGTGTTGGGAGCTATATTCTGCCCGAGATTCTATAGTGAGAAAAACTGCCTTAGATAATCAATACGACTTTGAGCTTTGGTTAAAGTCAGCAAACCAAATAAGCCATCGTAGTAATTTGGCGATTCTAA
>CAZEEV010000003.1:0-41769 GCA_964511345.1 uncultured Pseudomonadales bacterium
CCAAAGTACATGGCAAAAATGTTCGCCAAATTGGCTTAAGTCAGCTTTCTTGCAAACTAGCTTTGTTATAAAAGACTAGTGAGTAATCATCAACAAATTGCGCTAGCAACTTTGCAAAAATTCTTTGGTTTTGCTAATTTTCGTCCTGGACAATTAGAGATCGTCTTGGCAATTTTGGAGCAAAAAGATGTCTTAGCCATTTTACCAACAGGTGGTGGAAAGTCTTTATGTTTTCAAGTTCCCGCTTTGATTTTTCCCGGCACCACTCTCGTTATTTCACCTTTAATTTCACTGATGAAAGATCAGGTTGATCATCTAGAAAAAGTCGGCATTGCCGCTACTTTAGTCAGTAGCAATTTAGAACAAAAAGAAATTGATTTACGTCTAACCAAATTAGCACAGGGCGAATACAAGTTATTTTATTTAGCACCCGAGCGATTGAGTAATAAAAAAATCATTGAAATTTGCCAAAAAATCAACATTTCTTATCTGGTGGTGGATGAGGCGCATTGTATTAGTTTGTGGGGACACCAGTTCCGTCCCAGTTATCAAAAAATTCCAGAATTTATCAAAAAAATTCAAAGAAAAAATAAAAAAATTGCTATAGCTGCCTTTACCGCTACAGCCACTTCCTTAGTGATCACAGAAATTAAAAACTTTTTAGAGCTACAAAATCCCCTTACTTTTAGTGGCGGATTCTTGCGTAAAAATCTCATTTTTCATAATTTAATTTGCGACAGTGCTTGGTCAAAAAACCTCTATTTATTTAAACTCCTTAAAGTTCACCAAAAAGAAAATGTTATTATTTACTGTTGTACTAGAGTAGAGTGCGAGCGCTTGGCAAAACTAATTAGGTATTTTGATTTCACTCATCGCTATAGTGTGGACGTTTATCACGGCGGACTGGAAAAGAAAAAAAGAGAAGCAGTTCAAAATGATTTTCTAGTGGGCAAAATTAAAATCATGATTGCAACCAACGCCTTCGGCATGGGCGTTGATAAGAGCGACGTGCGCGTGGTCATTCATTATCAGATTTCCGCCAACTTAGAAAATTATTATCAAGAAGCTGGCAGAGCAGGCAGAGATGGCGAAACAAGTTTTGTCTATCTACTTTACTACGAAAAAGACTTGCTGATTCAAGCAGAAATGATCAATAGTAATTATCAAGATTTTGATCATCCAAGACGACAAATCGAACTAGATAAACTTTTGACCATCAAAAAATATGCCCTCAGCAAAACTTGTTTGCAAGAAAAAATCAGTGCATATTTCGGACAAAATCAAAGCAAAAATGATTGTCAAAATTGTTATCTCTGCTTGCAGAAAAAAATTGAATTAAACGATCAAGAAAAAGGTTTTATTAAAAATTTAGAAAAAATTAATCAGCTTTATTTAAACAAATTGCAGTACGGACAATTGCCGGTCGTCTTTACCATTTCCCAAATTGAACTGATGGCAATCCTGGAACCAAAGACAATTAATGATTTGCAGAAAATTCCTGGAGTCGGAAGTGGTATAATAAGCTTCTATGCAAATCAAAGAATTAGTGGCTAAGTATCAAGAAATTGCTGACTTCTTAAATACCCGTTGGCCTCTCAAAGATCACAACCAAAGAGTCTTCGCTCGCACCATGAAGATCGTCGAGGAATTAGGTGAATTAGCTGATGAAATTCTAACCAGCATGAACTTACAACGCAATTCTAAAATTGCTAAGTTTTCTAGAGAAAATTTAGAAGATGAATTTGCTGATGTTTTAGGCTCTCTAATTCTGCTTGGCTGTGAACTAGAAATTGATGTCGAAGCCATCATTCAGAAAAAAATTGATTTCACTCGCGAACGTTTTGAAATGGACAAAAAAGCTTAAGTAATTCTTGACTAATTGTGGCATATATGTCACAATGTCTCTAGAGAATGAAAAAGCAAATAATTTTAAATTACTCCGCAATAAAAGAATTAGAAACTTTTTCAATCGAAATTAAAGCCAGATTTAATGATCTTTTTCAGATCTTAGGCAAAGAAGGCAAATTAGAAATGCCTTTTGCTAAAAAACTTGATACTAATTTATTCGAAATTAGAATCAAACATAAAGGTCAATGGCGAGCAACTTACGCCTACATATTAAAAGATAAAATAATTATTTTGTCAGCATTTCTAAAGAAAACTCAAAAGACACCTAAGAAAGAAATCGCTAAAGCTTTAAGGAGATTACAAAACTATGAAAAATAATCAAGATATTTCACTAACAAAATGGAGCAAACAATTTACTCCAGCTCAAAAAAAAGTAGCTAAAAAAGCCAATAATTATTTTGAGGTAGTGGCTGAATTCAAAAAAACCCGTCAAGAATTAGGTTTAACTCAAGAAGAAATCGCTAAAAAAGCTGGTATTGATCGTAGCACTATTGCTAAAATCGAGACTGGTGCCAGAAACACTACTATTGGTAGCCTGCTGATATTAGCCGAAGCTATGGATAAAAAATTAAAAATTGATTTCGTCTAATTTAGACTTTGAGAAATTGATATAAATCCCCATCTTCAAACCCTCGTTTTCTGTAATATTCTCTCGTGCCAATCGCTGAAATGACCGCTAATTTTTTGTAGCCAGCTTTTTTACTGAGAACTGCCGCTTTGAGAATGAGTTTTTTACCAAAACCAAAATGCTGAGCTTTCTCCTCACCCTTTTGCCCAATAGATAAACTACGACCATAAACATGAATCTCGCGAATCATCGCGGCGCCATCTAGTTCTTCAATCACCTCGTTCTTTTTGGCAATTGGTAAGCTCAAACGCAAGAAAGCTAAAATTTTATCACCATAAACAAACTGCAAAAATTTTTCCTGGCTGATGCTGGTTTTGTAATTAGTGATTTTCAGTTTGACTTCTTCTGGTTTGAAAACAGTCGAGCGGATTTCGCGGGAACGAATGTCCTGCATTTTTTGCTTAGTTTTATTAACGTAAGTTTCGGCGATTTGTCTAAAATTACTTTTAGTATTACCAACTACAATGTCTTGAGCGGGAATATCGCGAATCATTCTGGTGATACGACAATAGGCGGGAGTATGAGTAAGAGTGAAAGCCGTGATTTCTAATAATTTTTCGTGAGTATATGGTTTCCACAAACCTTTTTTGTAATATCTCATCAGTTCCGCTGTTTCGATTAAAGAGCAGGGATAAATTTTTAATTCGTCAGGACAAAAATCTGGATCACTAAAAAGTTTTTTAAAATCTCTTTTATCTTTAGCCACACTACCACCATAAAGATTGGCCATAAAATGAATGTGCAATTTGAAACCAGCCTGACGCAAAAGTACAAAAGCTTTGCGAATTGCGGCGACATCATGGCCACGTTTATTTTTTCTTAAAATTTCATCATCCAAAGATTGAATTCCTAGCTGGACTTTAGTAGCTCCTAAACGACGAATATTTTTGACACTTTTTGGTGTAATTTCATCTGGTCTGGTTTCAATCACTAAACCCACACAGCGCTGTAGAGCTGTCTCATTTTTAATTTGTTCTGCTTCTAATTCACTCCACTTAGCTTTTTGATATTCAAGAACTCCCAAAGCATTTTCTGGAGCTAAATAATATTTACTCACTAATTGGTTATAGGTTTGCGAAATATTTTCACCAGCAATTTGTAGTTTAGCAAAATTAGCTTGGTTTTCTTTAGCATCGGTACTTAAAAAAGTCTTGGTCTGCCATTTTTTTTCAGTTTCCTTGAATTTTTTTTGAAAAGTTTGGTATTTTTTTATTATTTTTGCTGTGTCATTTTTTGTTTGAAAATCATTCATGGCTCTAAAACATTCTTTGACAAACCAAATTTGATAAGCCTCTGGATAAGCCGTCCAAGTTCCACCTAAAATAATTAGTTCAACTTTATCAACTTTGTGACCCATAGAGAATAAAGCTTCTAAACGGTTGGTCGTTTGCAAGTATGGATCGAAATAATTTTTTTCTGCGCGTTGCGCACCTGGCTCACTCGCTAAATAACTCTTGGGCATACGCAAATCATTAGGACAAAAAATACATTTGCCAGGACAAGGGTAAGGCTTAGTTAAAACCGTCACCGGTGCCACACCGGAGATAGTACGCACTGGTTTGAGTAAGATTTTTTCAACTAATTTAGGATTGAATTTTTTAAGACCATTGGTGCTAGCTAGTTTTTTGTATTCTTCAATCAACTCAGCATAACCCCAATGAGTATTGTCTTCTTTGGGATATTTTTTAATCAAACGCAACAAATCCTCAATCGGCTTATCTAGGTTTTGCTCCAATTCTTTTAGTAAAAAAATAACACTCTTTGACATCTGGTGTTTATTATAACGCAAGTCTGACATAAAATAGGCTTGATGCAAAAAGGCTTAATTAAAGCTCTCAATCAACTCAATCAAGATTTTTACGCACAAATTAGTGAAGATTTTAGTGCTAGTCGTAATTTTCCTTGGCAAGGTTGGACAGAAATTATTCAATATTTACCCAAACAAAAAAATTTAAAAGTTTTAGACGTCGCTTGCGGCAATGGTCGTTTCGTAGAATTTTTAAAGCAAAACTTTCACGATTCTTTTTCTTATTTAGGTTTAGATAATTCTGACAAATTATTAAAAATCGCCCAAAATAAATTTAAGGAACAGCAATTTGAATTTTTCGATTTGATCAAAAATTATTTAGTAAATGAAAAAATCACCTTCAATACTCGAGAAAAATTTGATTTAATTGTTAGCTTTGGACTCAGCCACCATTTACCATCTACCAAACTTAGAGAAGAATTTTTAAAAAGTCTCAAAGATAAATTAAATAAAAATAGTCTAATCATCATTAGTAATTGGCAGTTCGCCAATGAACAAAATCGCTTTGGGAAAAATACTTTAAATTGGAAAAAAATAATTGAAAACCCAAAAATAAATCTGTGGCAAAAAATAAAGTTAATTTTTCTTTTATTAAACTTGGGAAAAAATGATTTTTTAATGGATTGGCGAAAAGGGGATAAAGCCAACCAAGTTTTTCGCTTTTGCCATTATCTAAGTGACCAAGAAATGACAGAACTCGTTAGAAACAATGGTCTAAAAATAGTAGACAGCTTTTTTGCCGATGGTAAGTCTAAACAGCTCAATCAGTATTTTGTACTTAAAGCACTTTGAAAAAGCGAAGCTAGAGATTATAATAGTCTTTCTTGCACATTGCCCGATCGTCTAATGGCAGGACAGAGGCCTTTGAAGCCTTTAATCCTGGTTCGAATCCAGGTCGGGCATCAAATAAAAAAACTCGCTGATAAGGCGAGTTTTTTTATTTGCTGTTCATAGCTGAATTAGAACACTTTAGTTCGCGACGGAAAGTGCGAAGCACCTTCCTAGTACCCGCAGGGTGAATCAGAGTCGGGCATCATTATTCTCTCCCTCAAGTAATTTCTCTCAATAAGTAGAACAGTTGGAACTTTTTTTATGTTAAAATCTTAGCATGGATAAGAAAAACGATATCTTTTCTTCTAATGCTGACTATTTCCAAACAAAATTCTTAAAATTGATTAAAATAAATGAAAATTTCGAAAATATAAATTTTGAGAACTGCAATTTTGAAGAGTGCGATTTTAGTAATTCTTCTTTCAAGGAATGCACATTTATTGACTGTGAATTCGCAAATTCAAACCTTAGCTTAATAAAAGTGATTAATTCTAGTTTTAGCAATGTTTCCTTTAAAAATTCAAAAACAATGGGAATAGATTGGAGCAAATTAAAAATTGGAATCTTACCAATTAATTTGAGATTCAAAGAATGTATTGTGGACCTGTCAATTTTTAATAGCTTAAAAGTCGATAAACTAGAAATTATTGATTGTAGTGCCAAAGAAGTAGATTTTAGAGAAGCTAATTTAACTAAAGCTAATTTTTCAAATTCAAATTTAGAAAATGCTTTATTTCATAGAACAACATTGGATTCTGCAAATTTTTCACAAGCACAAAATTATTCGATTAATTTTAACAACAATGAAATTAAAAATAGCATTCACTCAATTGCTGGAGCTTTAAACTTACTGAATCCTTTAAAAATAAGGATTGAAGGTTTTACAAAATAAACTCTCATAACTTCATCCACTATTGCCATCAAATAAAACTCGCTGATAAGGCGAGTTTTTTATTTGATTCTAATGATAAAATACCAGAGCATGAATGAAGGCGATAAAAGAACACCAGAAGAATTGCGAGCTAGCGTGATGAATGGAGGGTCTAGTCTAATTACCACAGCTCTTGAATCTGGTAATATAGAGCTATTAAAATGGGCCGTCGATGTACATAATAAAGCACATGAAGTTGCAGAAAAAGTCATTGCAGAACAAGCAGAAAATAATAGCCCTTAACCAAATGCCAAATTATCAATACATTTTATTTGACTTTGATGGTTGTCTGGCTCGTACGTTAGATATTTGGCTTAATGCATATAAAGAAACTTTTGCCGAAGAAAATTTATATCCCTCAGATAGGGAAATCACCACTCAAGTTTTTGGCGATTGGAATGGACCCAAAAAATTTGGTGCCAAAGATAACGATCAATATACTGAAAAACTGCTAAATAGAGTCAATTCCAATTACCCCAATGCTCAACTTTATGCAAATTCGGTTGAAATATTAAAATACGTAAAATCTTTAAATAAAAAAATGGCTCTAATAACATCTTCTCAATTAGCAATGATTGATAAAGCACTCATAAACAATAAAATTAAAAATTTCTTCGATACTATTTTGACAGCAGAGGACGTAACTAAACACAAACCAGATCCAGAAATAATTTTAAAGGCACTAGAAAGATTGGGGGGAAGGAAAGAGCAAACACTGGTTATTGGTGATTCAAAAAGCGATTTAGGAGCGGCAAAAAATGCTGGAGTTGACTCTGTACTTTTTTATCCAAAATCCCACCAATTATTTTATGAATTAGAGTATCTGAAATCTTTTGACCCAAAATATATTATTGGGAATCTTACAGAATTGAAAAAAATTATTTTTTGATATACTAGCACCATATGCGACACATTCTTTTTGGTGATAGTATCGGCTTCGGCGTAGGAGACTATGAAAACGGTGGCTGGGCCACTCAATTAAGACTTTTCATCGATCGCGAAAAAAAATCTAAAGATCACAACTTAATTAATTTAAGCGTTTCAGGTGACGCCACTAGAAATCTCCTCAATCGCATGGAAAGAGAAGCTAAACTTCGAATCAGAGACAATAAACCAGATGAATTCAAATTTTTAATTGCCATTGGTACTAATGACGCCAGAGTTGATAAAGATAATTTTGATAACAATATTTCAGCTGAAGAATTTGAAAAAAACATGCTACAAATAAGTGAAATTGCTCAAAACTTATCCAAAGAAGTTATCTTAATTGGTTTAGTTCCTGTTAATGAATTACTGACTAGACCGTACAAAGAAAACAAACATTACTTAGTAGAGCAATTAAGAAAATATAATCAAGTTTTGAAAAATGTTGCTCTAGAAAAAAACTTAAAATTTATCGACATGTTTGATGAGTGGATGGAGAAGGACTTACTATCACTTTTTGCTGATGGACTGCACCCAAATACATTGGGGCACCAAATGATTTTTGAAGCAGTAAAAAGTTCTCTTTTTAAAAAAGCTTAATCAATTCCTCATTCGCTTTTTCAGGCTTTTGGTTATCGTACAAGAATACTTTCCAACCTTGTTTTTCAGCGGCTTTAGTATTAATTGATAAATTATCAACAAACATAATTTCCTCTGGTTTCAGACCAGTTTTTTGTTGAGCTAAAGCGAAAATTTGTGGATCAGGTTTTTGCACTTTGACCACGCTGGAATCGATAATTACATCCCATTTAATCTCATTTAGCAAACCAGCTTTTTTGATTGAATTAAGCATTCTTGGATACATGTTGGTTAGCATACCTACTTTTTTACCCATTTTTTGGGCTTTATCAACTACCGACCAAATAGATTCATTGAAATCAAATCTACGAGTAAAATCAGCCAGCATTGAATAATTTTCAGGAAACGTTAGGCCAACTTCACGCTCTAATTCTGGAATCATATCGTCAACATCATAATCAATTCCAATTCTATCCCTATGTTTTTGCCAAACTGCTTCAAATGCTTGGTCAGTTGTTTCTGTTACACCCAAATCACTTTTCATTTGCGACCATTTATTAGTGTTGGAAAAATCTAAGATCAAAACTCCACCTACATCGAAAAAAATAAATTTAGTTTGACTCATACGATTCATTATAATTTAAATCTGCTATCTAGTCACAGATTGATTTGCTTTTTCTTTGATGGAAATTGCTAATTCTTCAGCAAAATCTTCTGGCAAAGGATCAAGGGAAAGATTTTTATTGCGAAGAATAATGCTGGCTATTTGCTGAAAAGCGTATTCTTCAGAAGAATCAGAACCATCGTATCTTCCAGTAAAATTAATTTCCTTATGATCTAAATTTGGTTTTACATGTTTGTGAAAATAAGCATGAGCTCTTTCTTCTATCCCAGTAAAAAGAGGCATTAAATTTGGTGTAGTGCATACTCCTAATCTGTTAAGATGAACATTGGTTATCCTAAAGTTTGGTTTTGTTAAATATTTTTTAATGGCAATTAAATCTGCCTCTACAAATTTAAAACTAACCGCCATAGAATCTAATTCTTCTATATAGCAAGCAACTTTTTCTCTTCCAAGATTTCCTTTGTAAGATGGGCAAAGATGAATGTGCGTAATAGGATCTGCATTTCCGACATGCTCATCAAGCATACGTTGTCCTAACACAAAAAGGTTTAGCCATAACAAAAAATCTTCCTCAGTAAAATTTGGGGTTATTTCTTCTTGCTGTTCGTAAGCAGAATCATAATTTTTTTCAACAGGCAACATCCGGTTATTGTATCAAAAAGTATCAAATTCTAGTTAGCAAATTTTCAATTTTTTCGACAATCAATTTGAATGTGTATCAAAATTCTCTTTTCTTTCTAAACAGAAATTTACCCTGAGACACGTAGACTTTCAATCTGAATATCAAATGCAAAATACAACTCACTCCAAATACAACCGACCATTCTACGTGATAATAAATTAAGTTTGGCCCATCTAGATCAATAGCCATAATGATACCAAAAACAAAAGAGGGAATTAAACCTAATAATAAAACGCTATCCCACACAAAATTGTGGCTGGGCTTGGGCATTAACTTCGCACTTACCAAATAGAGAATAATTGTTGCCAGCAATGGTAGCCAAACATTATAGGGGTTAGTTTTGGCAGCTGGTCTTTGCACCGCTGGAGTAGGGGTGATAGTTGCAGCTACTGTCCCTGCTTTAGTAACGGTTTTTGTTGGTTGTATAACTTCAGTCGGAAATGGTGTTTTGGTTAGGGTCACACTGGTTGGGGTAGCCGTAGCTTTTGGGGTAGCCGTAGCTTTTGGGGTAGCAGTAGCTAAGGTACCAATTATATAATTTTTCAATAAATCGTCTGCCTTGGAACTATGATCTTTATTTTTTCCAGCCTTAGTATTGTAATCAGTAGTCGCATCTTGACCACACCAAGAACGAATATCTAGCTTGTCATCATGTGCAGACAAATAGCTTGTGAGATCATAGACATTTCCCTCAATCACCATCCAACAATTAGCTGGCGTAGCGTGCTCAACCACTTGAGACAATGTATAAGAACTCATTGCTGCTACACGACTAAGACAAATGATGTTTAAAAAAATAGCTAGTAAAAAAGTTGAGAAAAAAGAAAAAAATTTATTCATAGCTGATCTTAAGTATAGCAGAGTTGAAAATTTTGCTATAATTTCATCAGTGATCAAAAACAATAGACTTCCCAACGCAGATTTGGTTCGAGTTTTAGCCATGTTAATGGTGATCTTACTTCACACTATTTTGAATTTTACTATCAGACCAGATTTTTTTGCCACTAAGTTATATTTTTTGTTTGAACCAATTATCGCTATCGCCAAAACTTGCGTACTCTTGTTTTTCATGTTGAGCGGTTACTTAGTAATCGCTAAGCAACGCAGCATCAAAGATAATTTCAACAAAACTTGGCAAAAAATTTTATTGCCACTCGCTTTTTTCAGTTTAGTAAACGTAGTCTATGCTTGGACGAAGTTCCCTTATAACGGCACTAATCTGCAAGATTTCATCACCAGTCAATTACAAAGCGTAGTAAATTTTCCTAGCTCGCCACTATGGTTTTTAGTTGTTTTGTTTTTTCTTTATCTACTAAATCCTGTTTGGCAATTAATATTTAAAAATGCTCAAACAAAAAATATCGCCAAATTTGTAACTTTTTTAGCTTTGATTTTCTCATTGCTAACAACAATTATTGGCTTTCTAGTTAATAGAACCGATTTGTTTTTTAATAACTTTACTGCTTGGACTGGCTTTGCTTTTTTCTATTTGTACGGTGCTTTAGCAAAAAATAAATGGATAAAAATTGATAAGCAAAAAATCAATATCTCATTGTTACTAATAGGAGTCACATTCACCATGGTGGGAGATTATTTGACTATGTGGCAAAAAGCGCATTCCATAAACTTTATTTTTAACGATTACACTGGTGATTATTTAAGTATTTCCGTGCTCATGACCGCCGTCGCTTTGTTTAATATCCTGATGTCATTAGATCTAAGCAAAATAAAAAATAATGTTTTAACTTGGCTAGCTAATTTGTCTTTTGGTATATACCTGATTCATACTTACGTGATTAGCTTTTTTACTGACATTGCTGGCTTCGATTTTAATAAGCTGCAAATTAATGTTTATTTATATAATTTTCTAAATGTATTTTTAGTCTTTAGCATCAGTCTTTTTATGACTATCGTTATCAAAAAAATTCCAAAAGTTAGAAACCTAATTGGTGGATAAGCATATCAAACAGTCTTGCTTTTCAAAAAACCCTTGGTGTATACTTGGCTCCTCTAGATTATGAAAAAAGAAAATATTTTATTCGTCGTTTTAGTCATTTTTTTGTTTTTTGTCGGGGCATTAAGCATTAAAAAAATGAGTAAAAAAATCGACAATGCATCAGGAAACAACATTAATATTAATTACAATCAAAAGGAAGAAAGCATGCCAGCTAGTCTGTCAGCTAACAAAAAAATGAATCAACCAGAAATGATTATCGACCAAAATAAAAAATATGAAGCCACTCTTCACACAAGTGTTGGCGATATCACTATCAGTCTCAATACCAAAGAAACTCCTATCACCGCTAATAATTTTCTTTATTTAGCTCAAAATAAATTTTATGATAAAACCATTTTTCATCGTGCCATCAATGGTTTCATGATCCAAGGTGGCGATCCTCGTGGCGATGGCACTGGTGGACCAGGCTATCAATTTGCTGATGAAGAATTTTCCGGTGAATATAATCGCGGTACAGTTGCCATGGCCAACGCTGGTCCAAACACCAATGGCAGCCAATTTTTTATCATGCACCAAGACTATGCGCTTCAACCAAATTATGTCATTTTTGGTCAGGTAATTAGTGGCATGGAAACCGTCGATAAAATCGCTACAGCTAAGGTTACTAATAGTTTTAGTGGTGAATTATCTAAACCAGTAGAACCAGTAACGATTAATTCTATTACCATTAGCGAAAACTAAAAAAATTAAATAAATTCGGCAATAGCTTGACTTAAGTTGATTTCTTTGGGGAATTGTTCTATTAAAGTTTTTTCTTTTAATTGAGGAACTTCTTTGTGGTAAGCGAGACGTTGGTCATTACGATACAGAACTCCTAAACCTAGTTTTTCCTGATTTAGCAATTCCACTAAAGCGTTAGCTTGATTACTTGGTTCATATTTTTCATCTAAATCAAAAATATTGTTTTGATACCAGGAATAGTCCTGTTCTTTATTGAAACTCGGGCAAGGCTGCAAAACATCAATCAGAGAAAAACCTTCATATAAAATTCCAGCCTTAATCAAGGCCACCATTTGCTTGAGTTTGCCAGCATAGGCTCTAGCAACAAAACCAGCCCCATTACTTACCGCCGTACTCAAAGCAGCAATTGGATCTTCGATTAATCCCTGTGGAGTGGATTTACTAATCGTTCCCTTGGCGGAAGTAGGAGAACTTTGACCAGTAGTTAAACTATAGCGGTGATTGTTAAAAACTAGAGTAGTGATGTCATGGTTTCCACGACAAGCCGCCACTAAATGGTTAAAGCCTTCACCATAAATGTCCCCATCACCACCAATCATGATCACTTTTTGACGATGGTTAGCCAATTTGATACCGATCGCATTGGCCAAGCCTCGCCCATGCAGCGCATGCAGGCCAAAACATTTGATAAAGTCTGCCGTGTTGCCACTACAGCCAATACCGAACACAATCGTTACTTCCTCCATTGATAAGTTAAGCTCAACCAAAGCCTGTTTCAAAGCCGTTAAAATGCTAAAATTGCCACAACCAGGACACCAAGTTGGTTGAACTGGCGACATTAATTTTTCTAAACTAATTTTGTTCATATTAACTTATATTGTTGATCTAATTGCTTGGTTTTCAAAAAATCTATTAGGTCTTCACTATAAAAAGGTCGACCATCATAACGCAAAATTGAGCGCAGATTTTGTAACTTAGTTTCTCTCCTAATTAAAGCCGCCAACTGCCCGGTAGAATTACCTTCTACTACAAAGGTCTCAGCAGTTTTTCCTGCCAATAAAGTTTCTAGTTCTTCGCTTGGGAACGGATAAATACAAGGTAAATGAATTACGGCAATATTTTTAGCTGCATCATCAAGTAAAACATCTCTTAAAACATTAATTGTCGAACCAAAAGAAATAAAGATTTGTTGTGGATTTTTGGCACCTAAATAAAGTGGCTTGGGTAAATCTTGCTTCAAGGCAGTTAACTTAGCTGCTCTTTTTTCCACTGCTTTTTTAGTTTCTTTAGCATCTTCAGTGGCAAAACCATATTCATCATGCTCATAAGAATTACTTAATTGCAATGCATTATTTTGTCCTGGAATAGAGCGGGAAGAAATGCCGTTTTCAGTAATGCTGTAGCGTAAATACTCACCCTCTTTCAAACTGTTTTCACCAAGTTGACCATCATTCACCATCGATAAGCGAGAATTTTTTAAATCCATCACCATCTTAGGCATGCTCTGCAAAGATTCCAAAATATATTTGTCAGACATAATTAGAACTGGCAATTGATATTTCTCAGCCAATTCCACTGCCAATTTAGCTAAAATAAAATGTTCGCGCACATCACCAGGAGTAAAAACTACTCGCAAGAATTCACCGTGACCAGCTCCCAAAACAAAATTTAAATCTCCCTGCGAAGTCCAGGTTGGAAGACCAGTCGCCGGACCTTGTCTGGTTGCCTCCACTACCACTAAAGGAATTTCAGCAACGCCAGCAAAAGACAAAGACTCCACCATAAGTGCAAAACCTCCACCGGAGCTGCCAGTCATTGCTCTTACGCCAGCAAAGCTTGCTCCAATAGCATGATTTATCGCTCCAATTTCATCTTCAGCATGCTTAACTACAATTGGATATTGATCTTGCAAACTTGCTAAATAATGTAGAACACCAGTTGCTGGAGTCATCGGGTAGGCAGAGTAGAACTGCAAACCAGCAGCTAAAGCACCAAGTCCAATAGCTTCATTGCCACTTAATAAAATTTGTTCGTCTAAACCAGTATTAATTAATTTACCAAGAGATTTTAATTCGCTTTGCTTTAGTAATTGCTGAGTCATTTCATAGGCTGCTTTGAGCACTGCTAAATTTTGCACTGCTGCATTTTTATTTTTAGCAAATTCTTCCACCACCACTTTACTCATAGTTTGCAGGTCCATGTCAAATAAGGCCGCACTCAAACCCAAAGCAGCAATGTTAGCTGCCAAGGGGTGAGCACCTTGATCTCGAGCAATTTTAGTTAAATTAACAGCGAAAACCTTAGATTTAAGATCTGAATACTTACTGACATCAAAAGCATTGGCATTGAGGATTACTAAAGAGTTCTCGTCTAATTCAGACAAATGCTCGGTGATAAATTTTTCATGAAAAACAATCAATAGATCTAAACGGCGACGATGGCAGCTCGTTCCTTGCAGAGAAGCAACCACTTGGCCACTCTGTAAACCACCTTTGATTAAAGAAGGATATTCGTAATAATTAAAAACCGCTAAACCTTGTCTCTTACAAGCTTTGGCAAAGAGTTTGGCACTCACCATCACTCCTTCACCAGCCTTAGCAGAAATCTTCCAATTAATACTTTCTAAATCCATAGGTGTAAACATTGTAGGAGAAGTATGCCCAATGGTCAAATCGCAAGAGCAATGTTAGTTCATGTTACAATTTAAATATTATGGCAAATACTTTACTCATTTACGGAAGTTTAACTGGCAATACTGAAGGTATAGCTTATAAATTACAAGAATTTTGCAAAACCAAGGGCAAAGAAGTAGAAGTTAAAAATGCTCTTGATGCCGATATAGCTGATTTACAAGGTGCTTATAGTACTTTTATTTTTGCTTCTTCTACTTGGGACGATGGTTTACCACAGGCTGATTTTGCAGATTTTATTGAAAGAGTTAATAAAAATCAGCTGAGTTTAGCTGGCAAAAAAATTGCTATTCTTGGTTGCGGCGATAGTAACTACGTACATTTTTGCGGCGCTACGGAGATCATTGAAAAGGTTTTTGTTACTGAAATGGGAGGCAATAAAATCACAGAAAACTTGCGTATTGATGGATATCCAGAAACTGAAGAAAACCAAGCCCTTCTTAATCATTGGATGGAAAAAGTGGTCACACTTATTGACTAAAAACTCAATAAAAACTAAGCTTTTTTACCTGATTTAGTCGCCACTTTGCGGCTCATCTTTTTGGCTTCAGCAGTCACTCTAGTTGAAACTTTTTTCGCCATTTTTCTAGCAAAAGCCTCAGGGTTCTTTTTCGCTTCAGCAGACATTTTCTTGAGCTGGGTTTTGCCTTTAGCTACTACTTTATTAGCTTTCTCACGGTTTTTTTTATCTGAGAAAAATACTGCTGCAGCACCTGCCACTGCGCCTACTAACATTGGGAAAAGTCCACCTTTTTTATTTGACATATAAAAAAAGTATAACAAAAAATAGAACTAAAAGCCAGTTTTTTTCGCTGATATAAAATTACTTGATATCAACTAGCAATAAGCTGTCAGTTTTTCGACCGGTAATTTTTTCGCCCAAACCAGCAACAATTAAGACTTTTTGACCAGCTGCAACAATACCATTAGCTTTTAAGTTGGCCACAATATCTTTTTCACTGGCATAGTTGAAACTGTCACCGCAGGAATAGATCGGTTCTACTCCATAAACCAAAGCTAATTTATTGTAAACAGACTTATCACAAGTGATAGCTTTAATTTTTACTTCTGGTCTAAAGCGAGATAATTGACGAGCAGTTTTACCACTAGCAGTCAGACAAACCACTAAATCAATTTCTTCTTTAGTTGAATCTAGCAAAGAAAAAGCAGCATGAGTGATAGCGGAAACATCACCATCTTCAGCCCAATCCCACAAATAATTCTCAGTGAAGGGTTCATTATAAGCAGCAATTTTTGCCTGAGTTTCGACACATTGGACTGGATATTTACCAATGGTAGTTTCTTCAGAAAGCATAAGGGCGTCAGTGCCATCATAGATAGCATGAGCGACATCACTAACTTCTGCTCTAGTTGGACGAGGTTCAAAAGTCATGCTCTTAAGCATTTGAGTAGCAGTAATAACTGGCTTACCTAGGACACGACATTTATCGATGATCATTTTTTGGTAGTAGACCAAGCGTTCAAAAGGTACTTCAACAGCCAAATCACCACGAGCAACCATCACTGCGTCAGAAGCTTCAATAATTTCATCTAAATTATCGATAGCAGATTGATTTTCAATCTTAGCAACCACGTCAGTATGAAGGCCTCTTTTTTTAAGTTCGTCACGCAAAATAGCAATGTCTTTGGTATCACGCACGAAAGATAAACCAACGAAATCGATGTCCTCATCAGTCATATTATCTAACTGCACTAAATCATTTTCGATTAAAGATGGCATATCAATCACAATTCCTGGAGTGTTCATGGTCTTACGATGCTTGACAGTTAAGTCGTTAACGGCCTCAACGGTGGCACTTTCTTTATCTTTCTTAATAACTTTATATTCACAAGCACCATCGTCAGTAGAAACAGTGTCGCCAATTTGCAAGGCTTCGATCACGTTAGCTGGAATATTCATTTCTTTGTCACCTGGCTCAGCTGAAACAAATTTAGCAGTTTCACCGGCTTTGAGTTCAAAAGAACCACCATCTTTGACATTAATACGAATCTCTGGACCTTGTAAATCTAACAGCACACCAACTGATTTGTTTAGTCTTTTAGCTACATTTTTAACGCGATGAATACGCTCTAAATGCCATTCTGGGGTACCATGTTTAGTATTGAAACGAGCAATATTCATGCCAGCATTAATTAATGCTTCCATGGTTTCTTCTGTTTCGGTAGCTGGACCTAGGGTAGCAACGATTTTAGTAAGTTTATTCATACTCTGTACTTTCTATTATTTATTTAGTTTTCTAATTGAAGAGTTTATTATCCTTCAAAGGCAGTTTATAATCAAGCAGATCTAAAAGTTATTGCATACTATGAAAAAAATTTATTTTGTCAGACACGGCGAAAGCGAGGGTAATTTATTAAAAGTTCATCAATCTCCTCAAACTCCTTTAACAGAAATTGGATTGTCTCAAGCTAAAATTGTTGCTTTGCGGTTTAGTAAAATTCAAGCTTCTCTAATTATTGCTAGCCCTTGTTTACGAGCACAACAGACTGCTCAAGCTATTGCAGATAAAAATAATTTACAAATTATCACCAACGATTTGTTTACAGAAAAAAGAGGACCTAGTGAATTAGTAGGGCTTTCTCAAAACAGTCAGCAATCTAAAACTATTCGCAGTGAAATCGCTCAACATTTTCTTAATCAAGAAGGCCAATGGCGACACTCCGATGAGGAAACTGCTAGTGAATTCGCACAAAGAGCAAAACAAGCTTTGGATTTTTTGAGTCAAAGACCAGAGGAAAATCTTATTGTTGTTTGTCATTCTTTGGTTTTACACATGATTTTTGCTACTATTTTAAGCCAGGGTCAGGATATTAAACTGGAAGATTTGTATGGAATTTATGAAAACTTCAAGATCAATAACACTAGCATTAGTGTTGCTGTTTATAACGAAGAAAACCATAAATGGAGTGTTGATTGTCTAAATGATTATTCTCATCTTGGCTAGTAATTAGTAATACATCATGCTTATAATGAGTGTATGAAAAAACCATTATTTGTTGTTCTGGCTGGAGGAATTGGTAAAAATTTCGCTCCTTTAGTTACTAGCAAAAGCCTTTTTCCGTTTTTTGGCAAACCTTTAATTGAACACACTTTAGAGATGATTCAAACTGCCGGAGCTACTGAGGTATTAGTAGTTTGTAATCAAGAAAACCAGCAAGTTGTTGCCAATTTAACTAGCAAATTGCACATTACCACTATTTTACAAGCAGATGCACTTGGCCAAGCAGATGCTTTAATTTTAGCCAGTCATTTAATTGCAGATGATCAGCCGATTATTATAATGAACGCTGTTGATCTGATTGAACCAGAGTTTTTGAAAAAATTTACCAATCAAGCTTCCTCAACTTATGCGCAAATTTTAGGAATGAGAGTCAAAAAACATTTTTTGGGAGGTTATCTCAAAGTAGATGAGAAGCTCGTGCTTGGTATTGTCGAAAAACCAGCAATAGGAGAAGAACCTAGTGACATGGCTAATCTGTTTTTTCATTACTTTTCCAAACCTCAAGAATTTTTTGCTTTATTAACAAAATATACTGAAGGTGACGATGCTTATGAGAGAGCCTTAGATGAATTAATACAAAACAAAGATGTTGCTTTTATGGTTTATGAAGGTTATTGGCAAAAACTTAAACAAGCTCATCATGTTCTAGACATGACCCAACTATTTCTCAAATATAAACTCAAAAATAAGATTGATAAATCAGTTAAAATTGATAAAACTGCTAGAATTGAAGGACCGGTACAAATCGAGGCTGGAGTAAAAATCGAAGCTGGCGCTGTCATTAAAGGACCAGCTTACATCGGTGCTAATACTATTATTGGCAATCATTGCTTAGTTAGAAACTCAATTATTGAATCTGGAAATGTCATTGGCTTTGGTTCTGAAGTCGCTCGTAGTTATATCGGACCAAATTGCAGTCTGCATCACAATTTTATCGGTGATAGTGTATTAGAAGCAGAAGTCAATCCTAGCTATGGTACCTGCACTGCAAATCTGCGTTTCGATCAAGCCAAAGTCAAAATGCGTTTGGCTAGTGAAAGTGGCGAGGACATATTGATTGAAACCAACAAAAATAAATTAGGAGCGATTATGGCCAAAGGCGTTTTCTTAGGAATTAATTGCTCAATCTTACCTGGAATCACCATCGGAACTAAGGCTCACGCCATGCCAGGATCAGTAATTAAAAGAGCAATTAAAAACGAGGAAATGTTTTTAAAATAACTAGTACCTACCTAATAAATAAAGCTGATGACTATAAGCTTGATTGGAAAATGTCCAGCTAACCACTATTTGTAAACCAATAATCATTAATAAAAATCCCCAAGTCATAATTTTTTGTAAAGACTTTGATAGCGGCAAATAAACCGCTCCACCTACTAGTGGCAAAAGCTTGCGAGTTAAAGGAGCAAATGGTTCTAGTTGACCTAAATTGACTGCCCACATTTTAAGTAATGGTAGTGAAAATAACAGCCATAATAGCCAAATCGCCGCCTTACTCACATTTTCCAAAATGAACTTTAATACTGGAATAGTACAAATAAATAAGATTGGTAAAAGCGCGTACTCATACCAGCCATTGATATTGGTTTCATCAAAAGCTGCTAACGCCACAACTAAAAAAGCTAATAAAATTGAACCTAAAATCCTAAAGAATTTATTTTGATATCTGTAAATTACAACTCCTATAGTCAAGACAAATAAAATACTTTTTTCACCGGTTGGCCAAATCTCCGCCGCTAAAGAAGGGTAGAAGAAAAAGCGATGCAGAAGTGTGGTTAAACCAATTTCTCTTGAGGATTGTTCGGCAAAAATCGCCATAAATAAATCCCAATTAAAAAATGCTCCATACAAAGCAAACATGGCAACTGCTAAAAACATCGAGGCAAAAATCATAGCTGTTGATCGATATTTTTTCTCTGCGAAAAAGTACAAAGCGATACCAGCCCCAAGAAAAGCACCTTGCATTTTTAAAAGAATCGCCAAAGCACTCAACAACATTAGCAAAGACAAAGGTGGTTTTTTGAGAGTAAAAAGCAAAGCAACTATTAGCACTAAGGTTGCCAATAAATTATCTGCCACTACCAGACGACTGCTGGCTACTACCAATGGCGAACTAGCAAAAAGCAAACTCGTTAGTAAGGCAGTTTTTTTATCAGTCAAACGATAAGCAACTAAAGCAAACAAGAAAACATTTAAAGTACCGATCAAAATCATCGGTAAACGAATCGCTACTTGAGAAGGTAAGTTATAGGTACCCTGGCCACTCAATAAATGAAATGTTCCAGGAATTAAACTAAAAAGAGGCGGATGGTCAAGCACTGGTCTCACTAAAGGTGCACTACTATTTCGCTCTTGATAAATGTAGCCATTTTCATAGCTGTGAAACAGCGACCAACTAGTCGGCTGGCCTTCAGTTAATAACGATGCCCCTAGCCAGGTCCAAGCCTTTTCATCGGCAGTGGCATCATGAGCAGGAAAAAGTGCGTAGTTGTGAAAACGCAAAATGAAGGCTAAGAAAGTAATCAAAAAAACATTAATTACAAGCGAATGTTTTTTAAACCAAGACCACATATTTTTATTCTAGCATTTTTGAGGGAAAAAATGGGGTGGCTGACCGGAATCGAACCGGCTACCTCCGCTTCCACAGAGCGGCGCTCTAACCAAATGAGCTACAGCCACCATTTTTTAATTCCAAACAAACAAAAAAGTATGCTGGGTGGGATTCGAACCCACGACCTACTGCTTAGAAGGCAGTTGCTCTATCCAGCTGAGCTACCAGCACTTTTGCATGTTAAAACCTGAGGGGAATTATAAGTAAAAGCACTCCAAAAGTCCAGACACGCAAAGCAAGACCTAGACTGTCCATTAAAGCTAAATTGCGGTATAATAACTGACTTTCAAATGCCATTTAAGCTTCATTCATCCTACCAAGCAACCGGCGACCAACCTCAGGCTATTGAGGCACTCGTTGATGGTTTGAAAAATCAAGTCAAAGATCAAGTCTTACTTGGAGTCACTGGTTCAGGTAAAACTTTCACCATCGCCAATGTGATTGAAAAAACTCAAAAACCAACTCTAGTAATTGCTCATAACAAAACTTTGGCTGCTCAACTTTATCAAGAATTGAGAGATTTTTTTCCGAGAAATGCCGTTTCTTATTTTGTTTCTTATTACGATTACTATCAACCAGAAGCTTATTTACCAAGTAGCGATACTTACATTGAAAAAGAGGCAACTATTAATGAGGAAATCGATAAATTACGCTTGGCTGCCACCACTCACTTAATGACCAGACCAGATGTAATTATCGTTGCTTCTGTCTCTTGTATTTATAGTTTAGGTTCTCCAGTCGATTACAACCGTTTCATTTTAGAAATTGTTGAAGGGGAAATGATCGATCGTCAAAGTTTATTAATTCAACTCAGCAATTTGCAATATGAACGCAGTGAAACTGATTTATTACGTGGTACTTATCGTTTACGCGGCGACACCATCCAAATCTGGCCAGCTTATCAAGATAACGCCGTTAGAATCGAAACTTTAGCTAATCAAATCTTAAGCATTAGAGAAATTGATCCCATTTCAGGCAGTATTATCGAAAAACCAGCTAATAAATTTTACAAAAATAACATGGCTCTGATTTATCCAGCCAAACACTATGCGGTAGAAAGTAGTAGCCAAAAAGAAGCTCTAGCACAAATTCGCCAAGATCTGAAAAACAGAGTAGAAGAATTGCAAAAAGAAGGCAAGACGCTCGAAGCTTATCGTTTGGAACATAAAGTTAATTATGATCTAGAAATGATCCAAGAATTTGGTTCAGTCAATGGCATTGAAAATTATTCTCGCTATTTTGACGGCCGCCAGCCAGGTGAGCCACCTTACACTTTACTTGATTATTTTAAATATAACCAAGAAAAATTTGGTCACGACTCTTTTTTAACCGTCATCGATGAAAGTCACATTAGTTTACCCCAAATTAAGGGCATGTATTTTGGTGATCAATCTAGAAAAGAAACCTTGATTAAGTATGGTTTTCGTTTGCCCAGTGCTATTGATAATCGACCTTTACAATTACACGAATTTTTAACTCGCAAACAACAAACCATTTATGTTTCTGCTACACCTGGAGAATGGGAATTAAAACAAAGTCAAAATCGAGTAGTAGAGCAATTAGTTCGTCCTACCGGTTTACTTGATCCGATTATTGATCTCCGCCCAACTAGCAACCAAGTTGAAGACTTGACTTTGGAAATTATTAAAAGAAAAAAGCTGGGTCAAAGAGTGCTAGTGACTACTTTAACTAAAAAAATGGCTGAGGCACTGACAGATTATCTTAATGATCCAGAAAAAATTAATAAATTAATGCAAAAGCATGACGAATTTAAACTAAACGAAATCATTTATCCACAAGTTGCTTACCTGCATTCAGACGTTGAAACTCTTGATCGTAGCGATATTTTGGATGACTTACGTAACGGGAAATATGACGTTTTAGTAGGTATTAATTTGCTACGCGAAGGTCTAGATTTGCCAGAAGTTAGTTTAGTTGCCATTCTCGATGCTGATAAGGAAGGCTTTTTACGCTCCAAAACTTCTCTCGTACAAACTATGGGTAGAGCCGCTCGTCACGTCGAAGGACAAGTGATTCTGTATGCTGACAAAATAACTGACTCGATGAATTATGCTATTGAAGAAACTAAACGTCGACGTAACATTCAGGAACAATATAATGCCAAACACAGTATTACTCCCACAGGTATTAACAAACCAATCAGAGAAAAACTCTTACAACGTCAAACCAAAGAAGAACAAGAACGCAACGGTCGTAAAGGTATTTTCCTAAAAATTTCTAGTAAAGAAGAACTTAATTTAATGGCTATTAATCCTGAAGAATTGACTCCTGGTGAAAAACAAAATCTAACTAAAAAACTACGCACTCAAATGAAAAAGGCAGCCAATGAACTTGATTTTGAATTAGCTGCCATTATTAGAAATAAAATTAGTGAAATAGAATAAAAATTCATCATGTCACAAAATACCATTAAAATTACCGGCGCCCGCGAACATAATTTAAAAAACATCAATTTAGAATTTGAGAAAAATCAGTTAATTGTCTTTACCGGTTTATCTGGCTCTGGCAAAAGCTCACTCGCTTTTGATACTTTATACGCTGAAGGTCAACGCCGTTATGTTGAATCACTTAGCTCCTATGCTCGTCAATTTCTAGGAGTAATGAACAAACCAGACGTCGATCAAATTGATGGCTTGTCTCCTGCAATTTCTATTGACCAGAAAACTACTTCTCATAATCCGCGCTCTACTGTCGGTACTATCACCGAAATTTATGATTACTGTCGCTTATTATTTTCTCGCGTCGGTCATCCTCATTGTCCTAACTGTGGTAAAGAAATTAGTACTCAAAGTATTGATCAAATTATCAATCAAGTTTTAGAGCGCATCGAAGAGAAATTTAGCCAAGCTAAAAATCAGCCACAAAAATTGATGATTCTTTCTCCAGTAATTAAAGAGAGAAAAGGGGAATTTGACAAGCTTTTGCAAAATTTAGTCAAAAAAGGCTATAACAAAGCCAGAATTGATGGGCAGATTTATAATTTAGATCAAGAACTCAATCTAATTAAAACTAACAAGCACAGCATTGAAGCTTTAGTTGATCGTTTGGTCATTAGTCGTGAACAACTCAAAGATCAAAAAGAACTTAGCACTTTTAAAAGTCGTCTCAATCAGTCTACTGAAGAAGCTTTGAAATTAGCTAATGGTTTAGTTATTTTTACTTGGGTTAATGACGCTAGTTTTGCTTTTCCAGAAAATCCTCAAGACACTGAAGATTTTTTATTCAGTGAAAATTTGGCCTGCAGTGATTGTGGTATTTCGCTGAAAGAGCTCGAACCACGCTCTTTCTCTTTTAACTCTCCTGAAGGAGCTTGTCCAGAATGCCATGGTCTTGGTTCTATTCTTAAAATTAATACCGATAAAATTATTGCCCCAAGTTTAACCATGAGTGAAGGCGCTGTGATTCCTTTCGCCAGAATGATGGGTAATGAAGGTTGGTTTGCCCGCTTAGTAAAAATCGTTATTGAAGATCTTGGCGCTGATTTTCGCCTAACTAAATGGGCGGATATGTCAGCTGAATTGCAAGAAGTTATGCTTTATGGCAGTGAAAAAATTTATGATGTAGTCGGTGAAAATCGTTTTGGTAACATGACCAGCTACCAAAGCAAGTTCGAAGGTTTTATTAAAAACCTAGAACGTCGTTATAGTGAAACTGACAGTGAATTTATTCGTCGCGAAATTGGGCAATTTATGCACAAAGAAGTTTGTCCACTTTGTAATGGCGCAAGGCTAAAAGCAGAAGTATTATCAGTCACGATCGATCACCTTAATATCGCTCAATTTAGTCAGTTAACTATTGATCGCGCACTTAAATGGGCAGAAAAAATTGCCGATCCAGCAGAAGCAATTCTATCAGCTAAAGAAAGACAAATTGCCGATCCAATTCTGAAAGAAATTAAAACCCGTTTGCAATTTTTATCAGCAGTGGGTCTCAATTATTTAACCATTTCTAGAGAAGCGGCCACACTCGCTGGCGGTGAAGCACAAAGAATTCGTCTTGCTTCACAAATCGGCACTGGCTTAACTGGTGTGCTCTATATTCTTGATGAGCCAACCATCGGTTTACATCAAAGGGATAACCATCGTTTAATTGAAACTCTTCAAGAATTAAAGAGAAAAGGCAACACGGTGGTAGTAGTAGAACACGATCGCGATATCATGATGGCTGCTGATCATATCATCGATTTTGGACCTAAGGCCGGCGGGCAAGGTGGAAAAGTGGTTTTTGCCGGCTCCTATCAAGAAATTTTAAAAGATAAAGATTCTTTAACTGGTAAATATCTAGCCAGAAAAAAAGAGATTACTAGAAAAACTGCTAAAGAAAGCGATATTAAGAAAAAAGCCAAGATTGCCATTCACGGTGCAAACCATAATAATTTAAAAAACATTGACGTAGAAATCCCTCTCAACTCTTTAACTTGTATCACCGGTATTTCCGGCTCAGGTAAATCAACCTTACTACATAATGTTTTACATAATCACTTGGCTAAAAATCTTGGTTACACTTATGAGGGTAAGTTGGCACAAGTTGAAAATATAGCTGTTCCTCCTCAAGTCAAAAGACTGAGTATGATCGATCAGAGTCCAATCGGCAAAACCCCGCGTTCTAATCCTGCTACTTACACTAAAGCCTTTGATTATATTCGCCAGATTTTTGCCCGTACCAAAGATTCTGCAGTACGCGGCTATAATATCGGTCGTTTTAGTTTCAATGTCAAAGGTGGACGTTGTGAAGCTTGTCAAGGTGAGGGTCAAATTAAAATTGAAATGCAATTTCTACCCGATGTTTATGTAGAATGTGATGTCTGTCACGGTCAGCGTTATAACGAGGAAACTCTACAAGTTTTGTATCAAGATAAAAATATTGCTCAAGTGCTAGATCTTAGTATTGATGAAGCCACTGAATTTTTCAAAAATCACAGCAACATTCGCCAAAAAATGAAAACCCTGCAAGATGTTGGCCTAGGCTATTTGAAACTTGGCCAAAGCGCTCCTACACTGAGTGGTGGTGAAGCACAAAGAGTGAAACTCGCTAAAGAATTAAGCACTCGTTCTCATGACCATGTGATTTATTTATTAGATGAGCCCACCACTGGTTTGCATTTTGCTGATATTCAAAAATTACTTGATGTATTAAATCAATTGGTTGAACAAGACAACACTGTTATTTTAATTGAGCATAATTTAGATGTCATTAAAAATGCCGACTGGGTCATTGATCTTGGACCAGAGGGTGGAGAATATGGTGGCCAGGTTATTGCCTCAGGTACACCAAGCGAGGTAGCAGCAAACGAGCAATCTTTTACCGGGCATTATTTAAAAGCAGAATTAATGTAAAATAGAGTCAATGTTGGCTTCTTATTTACGCAAAATAGCAAAAATTAGTTGTTTAGTTGTAAGTTTTTTCAGTTTATTTTTTGCTTCAGCAAGAGACTCTTTAGCTCAAAGTGGTGTCGAAAATTTTGACATTTCGCTACACAGTACTTATACCATCACTGCCACCGGCAAAGCTTTGGTTGAACAAAAATTCACTATCAAAAATAAAACCCCAGAACTCTTTGTTAGCAAATATGGCATTGTCGTTAGTTCCACTAATTTGGAAAATATCGCCATCACTCATAATGGTAAAAAGCTAGAACACTCTATTACCAAACAAAAAGGTCAAACCTCTATTGGTGTGACTTTCGAAGATAAAATCGTGGGCGAGAATAAAACTAACGAGCTTGTGATCAGCTACACTGACCAAGACATTGCTCTAATTAGTGGCAAAATTTTGGAAATTAATATTCCTCAACTGGCTGACCATGATCAGTATCAAACTTATCAGCTAGAATTGCGCGTGCCAAGTATTTTTGACACCCCAAGTCGCATTAATCCCAATAATTTCAGTTTAAAACAAGAGGGAGATTACAATGTTATTACTTACAGCGATCTCGAAAACCAGTCAGTCTCTGCTATTTTCGGCAATAAACAAGTTTTTGAATTAAAACTCAATTATTATTTGAATAATCCCACCAGTCAAAGTGCCTTGACTCAAATTACTCTGCCACCAGAAACGCCTTATCAAAAAGTGTACTACTTCAACCTCGATCCAATGCCTAAAAATATCAAGGAAGATGCTGACGGTAACTTTATCGCTACCTATGAAATCCCAGCTAATAATTCTTTCAATGTCGAGCTACTGGCACAAGTTTTATTAACTTTATCAGCTGATCCATTAGTACCTTTTAGTTCTGTTCTGCCAGAACATCTGCAAGAACAAAAATTCTGGGAAGTTGATCAATTTCCTATTATTGAATTAGCTAAAAATTTGCACAACCCCAAAGATATATCTAATTTTGTAGTCGAAAAACTTACTTATACTAATCAACCTCTAAATCAAGATTTCGTGCGTTTGGGTGCTCTTGGTGCCATCAAAGAAGAAAATTCAAGCAATGCTACCTGCCAAGAGTTCACTGATCTTTTTGTGACTCTAGCTAGACAAAATAGAATTCCTACTCGCAGAGTAGTGGGCATTGCTTATTCTAATAACGAAGAATTGCGCCCTAGTAATTTAAATAGCGATATTTTACATACCTGGCCAGAATACTACGATCAAGAACAGCAAGCTTGGCTTAGAATCGATCCAACTTGGGAAGACACCACGGGTGGCATCGATTATTTTAATAATTTTGATCTTAACCATATTGCTTTGGCTATCAACGGTGTTTCTAGCTCGTTGCCATATTCAGCCGGGTCTTATTCTGGTGAGCTTGATGAAAAAAATAAAAAAATTTTTCTAGATTTTTCCAAAGAAAATCTGCCCACAATCAATCCTGAATTTGAAATTAATTTAGTCAATAAAAAGATTTATGGCTTAAATATACCAGGCAATTATGAGGTGCAAATTTTAAATAAAACCGGCATGGTTTGGTACTTTAAGGAGATTAAGATTGATGGAGAAAAAGTAGATATTAATATCAACCAAGATCAGGAAATTCAAAAAATCCTGCCATTTGCTAAAATAGTCCTTCCTATCACCGTTTATAATAGAGATGGTAACCTACAATATCAAACAAAAATTAAAGTTGCTACTGTTCTAAAAGAAGGACAAATCACTAATCATGAGTTCACAGTCAACACTAGCCTCCAATTCAAAATTGCCAATCCGCAAAAAGCCATTCTTGTGGGAAGCGGTCTTATCATCTTTGCCATCGCTACCTGGAGTTTATTCTTTCTTGGACGAAAACTCGCAAATTCTTTACGTAGGCAAGGCCAAAAACTTGAAGAAAAGGATCACCAGCTACAAGCGATCTCCACTGCTCTCAAAGAAAATCAAGAAAATGACGGAGTTGGCAAGAAAAGTAGAGTATCAAGTTCTCGAAAGTGAAATTGAAGCCTTACTAATCGAGGCAGAACTAATCAAAGCTCATCAGCCATATTTTAATAGTCTACTCAAAGATGATAAATCTAACATTTATCTTCTAATCACTAATGAGAATTTTCCAAGGATTCTGCGTGTTCGCAGAACTGATTTAAATAAAAAAATCTATCAAAACAAATTGACTCTCTTTGGACCATTTACCAGTGCTTTTAAGTTGGCAGAACTTTTGAAAATTATTCGCCCCATTTTTAAGTGGTGCAACCAAGCCAATGGCACTAAACCAAAAACTTGCTTTTATCATCATCTCGACCTATGTTCTGGCGCTTGTTGCCATGAAATAAACGCCTTAGAGTATCGAAAAGATATCGACCAATTAATCTTATTTCTCAAAGGACGAAAAAAAGATTTGTTGAAAAAGCTGAAAAAAGAGATGACAACATTAGCTGACACGGAAGCTTTTGAAAAAGCTTTAATCATAAAAAATAAAATTCAATTAATTGAAGAAATTACCAATCACAAATATAAATTAAAAACTGATCTTATTTTGCCAAATTTTTCTCAAGAAGAAAACCAAGAAGCCTTGGTACATCTCAGGCACATTTTGCATCAAGAAGGCATAGTTGATGTCAAACAGCAATTTCAGCGTATTGAAGGTTATGACGTTAGTAATACTTCTGGACAAAACGCTACTGTTTCCATGGTAGTTTTAACCAATGGTGAAATAGACCAGAGTCAATATAAATTTTTCAAAATTCGCTCTCTAAGCACTCCTAATGATTACGGCATGTTGCAAGAAGCCTTAACTCGCAGACAAAAGCACTTAGAGTGGGGTAGTCCTGACCTTGTTTTGATTGATGGTGGTAAAGGACAGGTTAGAGCAGTAGCAAAAGTTTGGAAGAACCAAACTCCACTAATTGGCTTAGTGAAAAATCCAGACAGATTGGTCGTTCTTATTCCAGAAAAAAATCAAGGACATGGTTTAGAAACAAAAATTATCCCTCTCCAAGCAAATCATCCTACTCTTAAAATGCTACAAAGATTACGTGATGAAGCCCATCGCTTTGCCAAAAAACAACACTCTCGACTTAGAACCAAAAATCTTTTACAATGAACTTATGAAATTCATTAAAGCAGTCATTACTTCTGTTTTAACTATTGCTATTTTAGCCTGGCTTTTCCCGAATATTAGTTATAACAATTCTGTCACTCTTATCGTAACTGGTCTTGTTTTAACTTTACTTGAAAAAATCATTAGACCAATTCTTAAAATCTTATTTTTACCTATCAATGTAGTTACATTAGGTCTATTTTCTCTAGTGATCAATGTCTTTATTCTTTATTTAGCCACCTATTTTGTCCCGGGGTTTGTCATTGAAAACGTTGTTATTTTTGGCATTCACCTTAACCAGTTCTTTTCACTACTTTTTGCCTCTGCCTTAATCGGCTTTTTCCAGGGAGTTTTTTCTTTAATTTTATAGAAATCTAAACTCCCAAAATGCTATAATAAACAAATGAAAATCACTAAACCTGCCGTTATTGTATTTTTTCTATTTCAATTTTTTACCAGTGCCTTGATCAGCGGAAATTTGGTACAGGCTCAATTAGCTCCAGCCAAAAGTGCTAGTATTCCTGCCGTTACTGTTACCAATGAAGCCACTATGGCAGCAGAGGCTACAGATAGCGCCAAACTTTCCTCGCCCTCAGCCGAGGTTGTCGAGAAATTGCAACAAAAAACTGATCAAGATATTACTGAAACCAGTGGTCAAAAGAAAAGTGTCCTAGCTGCTTATTTAGATGAGCACCCAGTTGGTAAATTGAGCTGGCACAACTTTTTGCAAAAAGCGATTCGCAAATCTATCGCTAGCGGCATGCCTGCTAACATTATTGTGATTCTATTGATTTTTCCAATCATCGCCTCTCTCGTGGCTTTTTCTAGACATGTAGTTGGTTTGAAAGGTTTTGGTATTTATATTCCTGCCGTTTTGTCAGTCGCTTTTGTTTCCACTGGCATTGTGCCAGGAATAGTGGTGTTTTTGGCAGTTTTATTAACTGCCTTGTTTACTAGACCAATTCTCAAAAAATTTAGACTACCTATTTTACCCAGAACAGCCATGTTACTGATGGGCGTCTCTGTAGCCATATTAGCACTGATGTTGATTGGCTCTATTTACAGCATTGATTTGGTGATCGATATTAGTATTTTCCCTCTGTTAATTATTATTCTTTTGACTGAAAATTTTATGGAAACACAACTTTTTAATAGTCAAAAAGAAGCTTTACAAATCACTTTTGAAACCTTACTGATTGCCGTACTTTGTTCACTTATTATTGGTTCTGAACCAATTCAAAAATTCGTGATTTTACGACCAGAAATGACTCTCATTGGTGTGGCTTTAATTAATCTCGCCATCGGCAAATATACCGGATTACGTTTTCTAGAATATCTAAGATTTAAAGACTTGTTAGATCCTAAAACTAAATTCAAAGAAAGCTCCTCAGAAAATAATTCGCAAGAAGAAGAGGAATAAAACTCATGTTTGTGAATAAAGCTAAAGACCTCTTGGGGATTAACGCACGCAATTCGCTGTATTTGAGTCGTAGCTCAAATAAAGTAAAAGCTATTGTGCGTTCCAAATATGCCACGAAAATTTTACTAAGAGACAATAATATTGCTACTGCCGAAATCTATGGCATTCTTGGCACCCATGAAGATATTACTGATTTCAATTGGCAAAATTTAGTTAAAAATTTTGTGATTAAACCAACTAATGGTTATGCTGGCACTGGTGTTGTAGCTTTCAGAGAAAAAGTTACTGAAGATACCTGGATTGATATGCTCGGCAATAAATGGAATTTGGCTGACATCAAATTACATTGTGACGATATTTTATCAGGACAATATAGCATCCACGGACTCAATCACAATGTAATCATTGAAGAAAGAATTCCTATTCATCCTAAATTATTGAAGTATTCATACAAAGGCACTCCAGACATCAGAGTGGTAGTTTTTAATAGCGTACCAGTGATGGCCATGCTGCGTTTACCAACTGAAGAGTCGGGTGGTCGCGCCAATGTAACTCAAGGAGCTTTGGCTGTCGGTATAGATATTGCTACAGGTATTACCACTCATGCTGTCGCTCACAAAAGTGAACCTATTAATTATCTCCCCGGAACTAAAAAAAAGTTAAACGGCATCATTATTCCAGAATGGAACTCTATCTTGGAAACTGCAGTTATCGCTAGTAATGCCGCTGAACTTTATTTTGCTGGAGTTGACCTTTTTATTCACAAAGACAAAGGACCCATGGTGGTTGAAATTAATGCTGCTCCGGGATTATCTATTCAGGCAGCCAATCGTGCTGGATTACGCAGAAGATTGGAAAGAGTAGAAGATTTAAATATTCAAAATCCTAAACACGGAGTAAAAGTAGCTCAGGCACTATTTGCCAGTGATTTTGCCTCTAAAATAAAAAACAAGGCAGATTTTCCAATTGTCGGTTTATATGAAGAAATTGTTGTTTGGGGAGACAATAAACAAAAAATGGAAACGATTGCTTTTCTTAATACCGGACGCTTTAGTAGTGCTATTGCCAAAAAGCTAGCTCAGGAGCTAGGTTTAATCGATGTTGATGATTTATTATGGTTTCAATCTGAACAAGAAGAAGGTAAAGTACCAGTGGTTGAAGTAAAATTCAAGTTGAAAGAAAAAATTGTTAAAACGACCATGATCGTGAGTAACAAGTTAAATAATAAAAAACAAAAAATTGAAATTGGACGCAAAGATTTAAAGAACTTTGTGATTCGTTTTGATGAATAAGAAATAAAACATGGCCAAACTCAGCGATCTTATCCCAATTAATCTCGATGAAGAAAAAGCCAAATTTTTTACTGCTAACTTTGACTATAATCCTCAATTTGTTTATCAAAATAATATTTTGAAAACGGACTTGGAAAAATATGGTAAACCAAAATGGTGGTATCTATTTCTAGCCAAAAGAATTCTCAATCAGTACTTAAAAAATCAAACAACCGCTCAAACTGCAAATAGTACTAACGAGTTTATTGAACAAAATGTCATCGAAGAAAAAATCAAACAAAGATTAGACTATTACGACCTAGCAAATCAATACGAAATTATTTTTTCAAAAAATTTTATTAGTCGCATTGCTATTAATAACAGCAAAAAAAATATCAAAATACGTCTGCCCATTAAAATAAATTCAAATGAAATTGAGGCTACTCTCAATCATGAAATTGAGACACACATTTTAAGACAGCTTAACTATGAGCAGCAACCATGGTTTAGAAAGAAGAAAAAATACGGTTTTAAGCCATACCTGCGCACCGAAGAGGGTTTGGCTGTGATCAACGAATTAATTGTTAGCGATAATCAACTCGCTTACAAATCCGCCATGAATTATTTAGCAGTTAATCTTGCTTTGAAAAGTGATTTTAAAACTGTCTTTAATTTTTTTCACCAAATCAATCATAATCCTGAACGAGCTTGGACTTGGACTCTAAAAAAGAAAAGAGGTTTAACTGATACTAAACAAAAAGGCGCCTTTACCAAGGATTTAGTCTACTTTGAAGGATTAATCGAAGTTTTAAACTACCTTAAAAAAAATCAATATGATGCCACTAAACTCTATTATGGGAAAATAAGTGTGAATGATATTAAAAAAGCTGAAAAAATTGGAGTAAACAAACAACTGATTTTACCCAAATTTTTAACTGAAAATACCAAAGAATATATCAGTGCACTCAAAGAATTACGCAGTTGCAATTTGCTCTAAAATTACGGTGCTTCGATTTCTGCGTACACTGCCTGCTCGACCCACTGCACAAGTTGCTCGTACTCATTTCTGTCGTCACAAGCAATAATAAATTCCGCCAAAGCATGACCACCATTTTTAGCCTGATAACAAAACTGTTGCGGCTTAGCAAATAATTTGTACATCACTACTTGTGATTGGGTAATTAATTCGTTCCATCCATGCAATTTGACTAGACGCCCCGATTTATCTGGATAAATACTATAAGCTGCGACATACTTCTTTAAGATGTTTGGGATAGTTGGGGAAAGACCAAGATGAATTTTAATGTCATTATAAGAATGATCTATGTCGTAACCATAAAAATACATATTTTGTCTAAAACGACCAATTCTAGGACCAAGTTCAATAATTTTCCAGCCACTGCTAGTTAAGATCATTTCAATGTGTGCTGTAGAATTGCGCAAGCCCACTGCTTGAATAGCTTTGCTAGCTGCTAGCTGACCAGCCTTAATTTGTTCCTCATTTAATTTGGTCGGTAGAAAGCGTTTGTAAAGAAAAAAATCATCAATACCTAACTGTTTGGCTGGAATATAAGCAATAAGTGGACAAAAATAAGTAGTTCCAATTGAATCTGTGTAAGTATCGATTGAATAAAAATCTCCTTCCAAGTATTCTTCCACAATGACCTGGGGGG
Organism: uncultured Pseudomonadales bacterium; assembly: GCA_964511345.1. Lineage (GTDB taxonomy): Bacteria > Patescibacteriota > Microgenomatia > UBA1400 > PJMF01 > UBA1364. Next base: position 32,793 of record CAZEEV010000003.1, read on the forward strand.
ATTCTAAGCGTTCTTCTTGACAATAAATTTCATTAATTTTGGTAAACGTATCTTGTAAAGAGGTCGTCAGCTCATCAATGTCAAAGCAAGATTGAATCAATAAACTAGAAGCTAACTGAGCTGGTTTAATAATGACCGGAAATTTTAATTTATTGGTAATCGCAGCGATTGAATTGGCAGAAGCATCGCTCACTTCGATAAACTGAGGAGTAATCTCCGGATAAAGATTGGTGAAGGCCGTACGCATCATTTTTTTATTAGTACTCACTTCCAAAGCATTTGAGTCAGCTATTAATATGTCTTTTGGCAAGTAAGGAATCACACGACGCAAATACTGTATTTGTTTATCACCTCTGCAAATCACGCCAACTATTTGATCTCTGTATTTAGACAGAGCTCCAATTATTGCCTCTTGGTTTGAAAAGTCACATATCAATATATCAGCTAATTGTGTTACATACTCTTGATCAATCTGTTTGTTGGACTCGCTAGTAATTAATAAAAGTTCAGTGTTTGCATAATCAGCATATTCTTTTTTTAATTTATCTAATGCTGGAAAGATGCTATTGGCTAAATGATCAATGATTAATAAGTATTTTTTCGACATGAAGCAAGTTTAACATTAATATAAAGTTTAGAGAACTAAGTTTTCTTAATTTGTAAGCTAATTTCCTCAATTTTTTTACTTAAATTAAAATTTTGCTTAGTAATAATTAAGCCTTCTTTTTCCATGGCAAAATTTTTAGCAAAACCAGTAACTGCAATCTGTTTAAAATTATGTTTTATTGGTAATGTTTTAGAAAAATCAAAACTCGCCACTAAGGATATGGCATTTTTTTGCACTAGATCAAAAATTGAGACAATTAAATTATCAGTAAATTTTTGCTCAACACCCTGATTGGCAATCAAAATTAAACTCTTTTGTTGTTGAAAAACATTAATTAATTTTGTCAATAGTATTAACACATAAAAAACCAAAGACAATAAGTTACAAGTGCCTCCATAGCGCAAGACAAAAATTAAAGTAAATAGAAGCATTAAAACTAAAAACCACCAAGGATACTCAAGTAAATATAAAACGAAAATACGCATGCGTTCAATAAACGGTAATTTTTCTTGACCAGCTGCTTGCAAGGTAGGAATTAGAATTCCCTGACCATGGTAATTTTCTTGATTAAACTCCTGACCTTGATAAAAATGCCAAAAATCTAGCTGATTTGGTTTTTGATCGCCAATTGGATAATAAAAATTACTGTCCTTTACTCTGAAAAACCACTCATTTGGAAAATTAAAATCATTGAAGTTGCCTCGTAAATTGGTAATTGTAAAATCCAAAACCTGCTGATTCCTATCTAGCAGCTCTACTTTAACAAGAGAGCTGGCAATAGTTTTTCCATACTCAAATACTAAATTTTTCGTTGCTTTAAAAATATTTGGAAATAAAATTAGAGATAATTTTTTCAACAAAGAAAAAGAGAAATCTCTCATAAATTTAGTTAATAATAAGAAGAAAGCAAACAAGTAAAAAGATAACACAAATAAAAGACCTACTAGGGGAGCTAAATTTAGCCAAAATTCTGATCCTAGAAATGCTCTGATCTGGTCTGCGGTTGATTTTGGCAGCACCTCAGTGATTTCATCACTAATTTCATGAATAATTTCTTTGGGAGGAACAATTGGAATAATACCTGTTGGTGTAGGGCTAACACTTATACTTGGTTTAACGGTTACTGTAGCGCTTAAGGTGGGAGAAATTGGTTGAGTGGGAGTTGGTGAAGTACTAATAGTTGGAGTAGGCGTTGGAGTAGGTGATGATGTCAAGGTAGCGGTCGGTGTTGGCGTAGTGGTAGGCCAATATTGAAGCTCAATACGAAAATATACTTTTTCTAGAACACTGATGTGTCCAACTTTATCAGTAATAATAAAATCAAGCTTAATATCTGTGTTTCTAGGTAAAATCCCCAATTTCAATTCATAGTAACCGTCAGTATCAATTGTTTTGTGAAAAACTTGCGTCGCATCACCAGGAATGCTTACTGTTAATTTAACTTCACTACCCACTTCTCCATAGGCAATAAGGGTGGGTTCATTAGCGGTAGCATCATCTTTGAAAATAATCACCGGACTACTAGGCACTGATCCAGTATTTCCAGCAGAAATATTAACTGCTGTATCACCAATTTTAGTCAATCTAAAACTAGGTGCCAAAGTATCAATGGTGAAATCCCACACATCTGAAAAAGAACTTAAACCAGCGTAATCAAAAGCAATAATATTCCAAGTATATGATCTATCACTTAAAGCATTCTTAGGAGTTAAGGTGTAGATACCATTGATAGAATCGTAGATTAAAGTGTAATAACTATTTTCAGTACCAACTAGAGGAATGTTGTTGTAAACAATACTGCCATTCAAGTAAAAAACATAATGAGACATACCAACATTATCAATTGATTCATACCAGCTAAATGAGGGGGTATTGTCACTCAATAAAGCTCCATCACTAGGTTCAATTAAAATTGGTGATGAAGGAGCTTGCGAATCTGGTATTCTAGCAGAGATTGTAATATCGGCAGCTGACACTGGAGTTAAATTAGCAAACAACAAGACCACCAAGAGGAATAGGCTAAAGAATAATAATTTTACTTTATTTCTGCAAATCATCAGGCTTTTCATCTCCGCTTTCTAAATCTTTAGAAATCGCATTATTTAGAGTAGAAGCCTTGCGTTTTTTAAGTGAGACAAACAAAATAGTAATTATTAAGACAATAATTAGAACTAATAGAATGATTTTGACTGGAATTAAATATAATCCAGCAACCGCCGTCATCATTCTACCTTGACTACCATAGCTTGCTTCAACTATTGCTTTATAATAACCAAAGCCCCAAACCTTGTTCCATGAACCAACAAATTCGCGCTCACTTTTAGGAAAAATATTTTTTGCTTCTATCTCAAGATTAGCCACTTCCTTACCAAACAAGTTATAAATTTTCAGTACCGGTTTTGTATTAATATGAATATCTGATTGGTTATCAATCTTTAAAGAAAAATTAATTGGACCATTTTCCAAAAATTTTGGCCAATTAAAACGGCTGATATAGGCCTCTTCATTAATTTCTCCTTCAACTACTACATATAACAAAGTACCCACTCGTTGCGATATGCCAGATCCAGATTCCGTTACCGGGGTAGCACTTAAAGGTCGATGATAAATCATTGCGTAGTGACCTCCTGGTAGAGCGTCTTTCGGCACCTCAATCAACACATTGACTACTGCTACTTCTTCGCTATTCAATTTATGTTCAGCTGGTACTAAAGTTAACCAAGAGACTAGGCTCCATCTGGAATCAGCTTGTTTAGTATCAATTAAGACAGGAGTAAAGCCATCTTCAGCAACAATAAAATCAGTCGCCTTACTTTCCAAAGCCACCGCCTCTTCAGAACCATTACGTACTTTGATTTGAACTTGTTTTTTCTCACCTGGCTTGAGACGAATACTAAAATCATCGCCAAGTCTTACTGGCGTAGCTGTTAAAGACAAATTGGAAACAGCAAAAACTTGAGTAGTTAAAAATAAAAAAAGAAATAAGCTAAAAAAAGCAGAAATTATTTTGATATTCGGGCAGATTTTTAACATATTTTAAACCCTAAAAGGTGGCTGAAGCCGTATATACTAGATAATTCTCATAACTTCCAGCAGCGTTGGTAGCAGCTGGTGCAATGCGGTAACACACATCAACAATATCGCTGGCAGTAACAGTGGAACGCTCAAAAATAGTTTGCACTGCTTCACCTGCTGCCAAATCAGCAAACTGTCTGGCATAGAAAGTGCCACTCTCATTGTAATAAAATGCTGGCGTAAAGGTTGCCCCAGTCGCATCTGGATCTAGAGTATAACCAAACCCCGGATAAGTTGTTGCATTTGTCCAATCTGCAGAAGCTGTGTGACTAGCACCAGTAACACTGGCGTCAACTATGCAAGTAATACTTCCTGAACCATCTGTCGCACAGGCATTAGCTTCACGTCCAACCTGATCATTTTCTGCCGCAGTTACAGTGTAGCCACCGATAGCGTTAGTGGTCACCGTCAATCTCTGAGCAGCATTAGTAAAAGTGCCAACAATCAAATCACCAAATGGAACAGTTAGCGCAGTAGTTGATACGTCAGTACTAATTCCACAAACACTAGTAGAAGCAGGCAAGCCAGCGATGGTAAAAGTAATCTGTGGAGCAATATAAGCAGAAACTTTGACTGCATCTACTACACCAATTTTAGTAACAGTTTGATCAATTACCACATCAGAACTATCTAAATGTTGAATAATGACGGTATAGGTATCTGCTTGGCCCAAGGTGTGATTATTAGTGCCTGTCTTTGGCGCTGGATTAATCAAGTTAGAAATTACAAACGGATCTGCATCGGTGCCATCGAAGTCCGTACCAACTTCTCCCAAGCCACTATAACTACAAACAAAAGAATGATAGGGAACAGTATCAATCACTATAGTTGAAGTATCTGCAGGAGTACTAGTGGCTGTAAAAGTACCATAGGCAGTTATAGTAGGGCAAGTAATCGAGGCTGGAGTAGCAGATCCAAAGTCAAAACCACCTGTGTCTGGAATATCATTGTGATCACTACCATCGTCAGCCACGGCTGGTACTAAAATGCGAAAAGAACCAGCATTTAAAGCACTAATGGTTTTTAAGCGCACGGTCAGAGAAGAAGTTTGCGAAGAATAAACAGTAGCATCGTCAGTAATATCACTAACATCTAAGCCAGCAGTGAGATTGAAGGTGTTGTCGTTTGTGTCATCAATGGTTGTAGCTACCGTATAAACACTATCATTAATTGTGACATCATCACGATTTTGTAACTGTAAAACCGATTCAGATGGATAGTTAGTAGTATCAATCGTTACCAAAGAAGAACCAGTAGTTTGTGCACCTTCTAGTGCACTTAAAAAAGACAGCCTAGCATTATTAAGCGTAGCTGATGTGTTTTCAAATTCGCCAGAAAAAACAACGTATTTCTTAGCAAAAATAAAAACCAAAAATAATAAGGGGAATACAAACAAATATTTTTTCAACTTCATAATCTTGATTTAAGAATAACTTACTTTAACTCCTCTAGTCAACTAGGGCTTTTTGTTGGCAGATTTTTGAAAAATTTTTTTTAATAAAGTAAAGAACCAATAAAAAAATGGCAATAGTATAGCAATCAACAAGATAGAAAATGGTAAAACGATAATTCTTTTTTGTAAAAAATCATCGCCGACTTTAAGCTCCAAATCATAGGCACCAACCAAAAAACCTTTTTTGTACAAGAATTTATCACGAAGGTTTTCATTAACAAACTTATTTTTTTTAGCTTCGTAATCTTCACCATTGGCAATAGTAATTGCTTTGGCTTCTTCCATTTGCTCCAAAATCTTTAAATCTGCTTCTGCCATAGCTCGTACCAATCTTTTACTGTCAGCTAAAACCATATCTGGATAAAGCTCATAAGTTTCCACATTCTGATTGGGCCAATGACTAATTTTGATGTGCCCCTCAACAGGAGTAGCATTCACACCAATATTTTTGACTAAAGCCGAAAAACTAAAACCCATAAAACTGTCGGCGATTTTTGGTAAAAAGAACTGTTCAATACTCAACTCGCCACGATTTTGATCATCGGCGCTCACCAACAAAACCACATTGCTTGCCACCACCGCTGAAACTAGAGTGTTTTCATTAGAAACACTACTATAAGATAATTGCTTAGCTTGAAACAAAATTGACAGGTAATGTTCCTGATATTTCGCTTCAGAGTGGAGAGCAATTACAAAATTCAGAGGCTTTTCTTCTCCTGGTTTTAGTAAAAAACTTTTACCCCATTTATTGGGATCGCCATCAAGATTTAAGTAATCAAAATCACTTTTCTGTTCCAAAATTACCGCACCAGTTTTATCATCACTGTGAAAATTTACCAACACTGGAGTAATTTCTAAAGTATAAAGACCACTATTGTTAATTTTGATTTGATGATTAATACCAGCTCCTGGTTTAACAGACAAATACGCCACTGGTGGATAAACTTTTAGATCCAAAGCTGATGCAGCCAAAACCTCTCGTTTGCAACTAACCAGTGAAAGAAAAAATAAAAAACAAACTAAAAATTTTTTCATATTATTCAAAAACTAATACCCTGGCACTGCTACAAATACTATGCTTGTTTGATAATTACCTGCAGCTTGATCACCAGACATAGCAGCTTTATAAGTTACGGTTGCAGAATTATTTAAAGCAACATTGTCCGAACCCATAATTAATTGCATGCTTTCTCCTGCTTCATTATTGGCAAACTGGCGAAAATAATTACTATTAATAAAATCATTGGCCACGTCATCATCACCAATGTTAAAACTATATCCAGGAGTACTCGAGTCTGACAACACATTAGCAGTAACATTAAAACCAAAACCAGGATTGTTTGGATCAGTCCAAACCCCCGCCACACTCTCATCGCAACTAACATCACAATTAGTATCATTAATATCAGTCGTTGAACCCGGTGAATCAACGCTAATATGTCTGAGTGGATGATTCTCAAAAACATAAACACTGTAACCACTGGCTCCATTAGTGGTTACGCTAATATCATGAGAATCGGTTTTGAAGCTACCAGGAAATAATTCACCCAATTCAATACTTAATTTAGAAATACTAAAGAAAAAATAATCAATCTGATAAACATACTGAAAACCACTGCCGATAAAATAATTGTCACTACCATATTGACCATAAGGTCCAGAAGCTAAACCGCCCATAGTATCAGAAAGAATATAGGTATCTCCATCTCTCCTGCCAGAACCCATATTAAAATTCCCAAACTGAATTTTGTAAGAATCGGATTTCATTTCCTCTGCAAAAACTTGTCTAGAAAAAAAACTGCATAACCCTGCAAAAAGAAAAAGTAACACAATTGTGAAAAAAATTCTAATTTTCATCTTCTTTTGGAACCAATGTGACTGATGCTTCCTGTTCTACTTCTTTAATAAGCACTTCCATCTTTTGATTTTCTTCTTCTTCTAAGGATTTTTCCTTAGAGGAAACTTGAGTAGTTTTTTTGTCAATTTGACGCAATAAAACACCCAGGTCTTTTTTGAGCACTTGTACTTCAGCATTAATGGCCAGCTTATTTTTTTCAGGAAAACTGAGCAAAAACTCCAACATGGGCAAACGTCTATTAATTAAAGATGCCACAAAATCAGCCACAGCTTGATCATCACGTTTAGCCCGATTTAATTCTCGATTCTGTGCATCCACCAGGAGGTGATTACTATAAGCTTTCTCGTACTGACTTTTGGCAAAAAGATAAAAAACAGTCACAATTGGTAAAGCAATTAAATTAGAGAGTTCAGCCATGGATAATACAAAATTATTACTACTGGCAATACTCAGACTAAAATGAAAAACCATAATTTCCAAAGCTAACAATAAAGAGGTTTTGGTGGGCGCAGCTAAAGCGATAAAAAAAAGCTCAACGAAAGTAATAGCAAAAAAAGGTGAAGCTAATGAGCCACTAGTTCCTGTTAACAACAAAAAAGCAAAGTTAATTAAAGCTAAATTAGCTGATGAACTGTCTGGTAAAATTAAATAAAAACGCCCTTTTTGTCTTTTTTGTAAAATCAAATATAAAGCGCTACAAAGGGCAAAAACCTGCAGAGAGTAGTGTTTTAAAAAGGGCACTTGCAGATACAAATAAGCCGCTAAAACACTCATGGTCAATAGAATGGCGTGCTTAATACTACTCATACTAAAAAGTATAGATGAAATCTCTTAGATTGACTATTGTCTTTTAAGAGGCTTGCCCTTAAAATAACTCCCACTTCACAATTTTGTTCTTATGGAATAAAATTCTTCAGCGTCTAGAGGAAGTACGAGAAACAAGAAAGTTTTTCTTTCTTTTTTTTGTCTGCTAGAGCAAATTGATCTTTAACAAGTAAACAGCCAATTGGAAATAAATATAGTGATAGAAAGTGTGCAAGGATTTTTCCTTTTTAGGAAAAGTCCGTCAATTTTTTAGTAAATTTGGCTTTTAGTGATGATTTCACTAAAAGTTTTTTAGAGCTAAATCAAACTTTTTTAAGAGTTTGATCCTGGCTCAGGATGAATGCTGGCGGTGTGCCTTAAGCATGCAAGTCGAACGGTAAATTTCCTTCGGGAAATACGAGTGGCAGACGGGTGAGTAATACGTAGGAACTTACCCTAAAGTGGGGAATAGCTCATCGAAAGGTGGGGTAATGCCGCATATGGTCGCAAGATCAAAGTCGCAAGACGCTTTAGGAGAGGCCTGCGCCCTATCAGGTAGTTGGTGAGGTAATGGCTCACCAAGCCAATGACGGGTAGCCGGTGTGAGAGCATGACCGGCCACAAGGTAACTGAGACACGGTGCCTACACCTACGGGTGGCAGCAACTGGGAATATTGCGCAATGGACGAAAGTCTGACGCAGCGACACCGCGTGTGGGAAGAAGCTTTTCGGAGTGTAAACCACTGTGGCAGGGGAACAATTTTGAGCGTACCCTGCTAGAAAGCACCTGCTAACTACGTGCCAGAAGCCTCGGTAATACGTAGGGTGCAAGCATTATCCGGATTTACTGGGCGTAAAGCGTTCCGTCGGCGGTTTATCAAGTTTCATCTTTAATACTGGGGCTCAACTCCAGATACAGGATGGAAAACTGGTAGACTAGAGTTTACTATGGGGAGCTGGAATTCTCGGTGGAGGGGTGAAATCCGTAGATATCGAGAGGAACACCGTTCGCGAAGGCGAGCTCCTAGGGTAACACTGACGCTCAGGGACGAAAGCTTGGGTAGCAAAAGGGATTAGAGACCCCTGTAGTCCAAGCCGTAAACATTCCTTGCTAATTGCTTGGTCCTTTATGGATTGAGTGATGTAAGCTAACGCGTTAAGCAAGGCGCCTGGGGATTAC
>CAZEEV010000003.1:41779-58609 GCA_964511345.1 uncultured Pseudomonadales bacterium
CGTAAACATTCTTTGCTAGTTGCTTGTTCCACTCAGTGCATTTTTGTCGATGTTTCGCCAGACGAAATCATCACAAGTGCTTTGAGTGGAATGAGTGACGTAAGCTAACGCGTTAAGCAAAGCGCCTGGGGAGTACGACCGCAAGGTTAAAACTCAAAGGAATTGACGGGGGAGCGCACAACCGGTGGAGCATGTGGTTTAATTCGATACAAAGCGAAAAACCTTACCTGGGTTTGACATGTACCTGCACGGCTTAGGAAACTAAGTCTTCTTCGAGAGTGGTACACAGGTGTTGCATGGCTGTCGTCAGCTCGTGTCGTGAGGCGTCCACTTAAGTGTGGTAACGAGCGCAACCCTTATCTCGTGTTACAAGTGTCACGAGAGACTGCCCTGCATTTTGCAGGGAGGAAGGAGAGGATGACGTCAAGTCAGCACGGCCCTTACATCCAGGGCTACACACATCCTACAATGGAGCCGACAACGGGAAGCAAGACCGCAAGGTGGAGCTAATCCTTAAACGGCCCCTCAGTTCAGATTGTGGGCTGCAATTCGCCCACATGAAGTCGGAATCGGTAGTAATCGCAAATCAGCAGGTTGCGGTGAATACGTTCTCGCTCCTTGTACACACTGCCCGTCAAACCAGCAAAGTTAGCAACACCCGAAGCGGGTGACCATAACTCGCAAGAGAGTGGCCCTTCTACGGTGAGGTTAGCGATGAGGGTTAAGTCGTAACAAGGTATCGCTACTGGAAGGTGGCGATGGATCACCTCCTTTCTAAGGAGAATGGGTAGGAGTTTTTTCACGACCTCCTTCTCCCATCTAGGGTGACCTAGATGAAAACAAAAACAAATCCTATGATCATGTGTCTAGGTCATGCTTTCTGTCACTGTATTTGAATCTAATTGGTGTTTACTTATTTTTAATCTACGAATGAACCGCTTTTTTTAGGCGGTTTTTTTTATGTCTATTTCACAAAAATAAATAGATAGGATACAATCAAACTAAATTAAGTAAAGGAAAATATGCCAATCAATAGAAGATTATCCGATGAAATCAACATGTCAGATGAAATGATGAATGAAGCAATTAAGATGAGAAATCAGCAGGAAAAGAAAAGAGAAGATGAAAAAGTTTTAGTAAACTACAAACAAAGAGAACTAGAAGCTATTAAATTATTGACCACAGCCAATCTGCCTCCCTTTATTGCTTTGAGAAAAGCTTCAGAACTCATTGGTCGAGAAGAAGCCTTGGCCTTGCAAGCTTCCATAGAGACCAAACGTCAAAATAAAAATTAATAATTTAAATTAATATATCAAAGTATATCAAAATATATACTGATATATCAATGTTTCTATCTTGGGTGGGCAATTAGCAGAGCAATCAAGTGATTGCTAATTATACATAATAATGCTAATATCGTTCTATAGAAGTGGAAAAATAGTTCATGGTAAAAAAATCATCCTGTGCTAAAATATACTCTTGTCTAAATGGGTGTGTAGCTCAGATGGTTAGAGCGCAGTCCTGATAAGACTGAGGTCCTTGGTTCGATTCCAAGCACACCCACGCCGCAAAGCGAGCCCGCCTAGCAGTTTATGTTGGTAAACGAAGCGCGCCCGCTAAGCAAACGCAGTTTGCCTAGCAAGTACTCTTTAGGGGTGCGTGGCTAGTCCCCGGAGGGGACCACGTCTTTGAATAATCCTCAAAAAATTGACTTTGTGCTAAAAACTATGCCAACTCAAAAATCTTTACCCGCTAGCCAATTAACTTTGCCTGTTATTCCCATCCGCGAAGGCATTCTTTTCCCTTCTACTGAATCTGTGCTTACTTTTGGCCGCAAACTTTCTTTACAAGCCATTAAAGCAGGCGAGGGTGATGGCAAATATGTAGTGCTCTTGACTCAAAAAAAAGCCAGTTTAGAAAAACCAAAAACTAGTGATCTTTATGCAATCGGTACTTTAGCCGTGGTAGAAAAAACCCTGGTCACTGGTGACAGTATCAGTGCTCTAGTCAGAGGAGTAGGTCGGGTCAAAGTACAAAACTTTGTTCAAGAGCGACCATTTTTATTAGCCAGTGTAGAAAAAATTTACGACCTCTTTGAGAGAGATGACGAGCTAACTGCCTTGAGCAATCAATTACAAAAGCTTTTCAAAACTACTGTTCAGATGGGTAAACAAATCGAATTTCTTAATTTTATTAAGCTTTTGAGTGGCGTGAATGAGGGAGAAATGGCTGATCAAGTTGCCAGCACGCTGAGTTTATCGACTAAGGAAAAACAAGAAATTTTGGAAATTACCTCCGTCAAAGAAAGAATTAAAAAGATCGTTTTTTATCTTTCCAAAGAGGTGAAGGTTTTGGAAATTGAAAAAGATGTTTCCAAAAAAACTCAAGCTAAATTTGATCAACACATGCGCGAAAGCATTCTGCGGGAAAGATTACACACCATTCAAAAAGAATTGGGTGAAATCGATGATGAAGAGGAAATTATCAACGACTACACTAAAAAATTGAAAAAATCTAAGTTCCCCAAGGAAGTAGCTGAACGAGTTAAACAAGAGATTAAAAAATTGGAACAAATGTCTCCTAATAATCCAGAGGGCTCATATATTCGCAGTTGGCTGGATCTAGTTTTTGATTTACCTTTTGGCAAATTGCAAAATAAAGAAATTGACATTAAAAAAGCGTTAGCCACACTCAATAAAGATCACTTCGGTCTGGAAGAAGTTAAGGACCGCGTTTTGGAATACATTTCAGTTTTACAACTCAAACAAAAACAAAATAAACAAAAAAGTCAAAATATCCCAACTATTTTGTGTTTTGTCGGACCTCCCGGAGTGGGTAAGACCAGTATTGGACGCTCTATTGCCAATGCCCTAGGTAGAAATTTCACCAAAATTTCTTTGGGTGGTATCAGAGATGAGGCAGAAATTCGCGGACATAGACGCACTTATGTTGGTGCTATGCCAGGCAGAATTATTAAAGCTATTAATAATGCTAAAAGTATGAACCCAGTTTTTATGCTTGATGAGGTTGATAAGCTCGGTAATGATTTCCGTGGTGATCCTAGCTCAGCTCTCTTAGAAGTTTTAGATCCAGAGCAAAATCATGCTTTCGAGGATCATTATTTAGATTTTCCTTTTGATCTTTCCAAAGTTCTATTTATTGCCACTGCTAACACTCTCGATACTATTCCAGCCGCTCTTCGAGATCGCTTAGAGATTATCCAATACACTGGCTATACTACTGAAGAAAAATTTCAAATTGCCAAACGTTATTTATTGCCCAAAACTATTCTCGCCAATGCTTTGAAAAAGAATGCTCTGCAACTTGATGAAAACATCATCAACAAAATCATTAAAAATTACGTCAAAGAGGCTGGTGTTAGAGATCTAGAAAGACAATTAAGTAAAATCATGCGCAAAATTGCTAGAGAATCACTGGAAACTCAAAACAAGAAAATTGTTGTCGACACAAAAAAATTGAAAAAGTACTTGGGACCAGAAATTTTCGATGAAAGTCTCGCAGAAAAAGATAGTCAGGTGGGCTTAGCTACTGGTTTAGCTTGGACTAGCGTAGGAGGAGATGTTTTGTTTGTCGAAGTGGCTCTTTCTCCAGGCAAAGGACAAATTAAATTAACAGGTAAATTAGGTGATGTCATGAAAGAATCAGCACAAGCTGCTTTGACCTATGTCAGCTCCCACCATCAAGAACTAGGTATCAAAATTGAAACTATCAATAAATCCAATATTCATATTCATGTCCCAGAGGGAGCGGTTCCCAAAGATGGCCCATCGGCAGGAGTTACTATCGCCACCGCCCTGGTATCTGCTTTTACCAAGCGTCCGGTACGAAAAGATGTGGCCATGACTGGTGAAATTACCCTGCGCGGTCGTGTTTTGCGTATTGGCGGATTAAAAGAAAAAGCCATTGCCGCAGCTAATGCCGGCAGTAAAATCATTATTATTCCCAAAGAAAATGAGCGTGATTTGGAAAAAATCTTGCCATTACTTAATCACAAAGTGAGTTTTAAACCAGTAACTGATGTTTCTCAAGTACTCAAAATTGCCTTATTAGCTTAATTTAGCTAAATTGACTGGTATACTGAAATAGGTATGTTTAAGAAAATGCTAATTTTATTGGTTGGATTGCTGGTGTTTAGCATTTCTTTGCTTTTTACCCTGACAGATCCTCTGCAAAAACATTCTTTAGCAGGTTTGCAAATTGAATATCCAAGCGGCAGTGCTTCCGTTTTTCTCAATGATAATTATTTAGGCAAAGCACCTTTATTGGAGGAAAAAGTTAAAAGTGGTGAATACATTTTAAAAATCAATCCAGATGATAATAACTTGAGTAGTTTGAATTTACCAATTTATCTGGAAAAAGGCACGCTCACTATTATTGTGTATAATCCAGGAGATAATCCGCGCAATAGTTCTAGCACTATTTTCGAATTACGCAAAAGAGCTGACCAAACTTCTGCAGTCAGCTTTGAAACTTATCCTGAAAACGCTCTCGTTTCTTTTGATCATCAAGAAGTTAATTTTTCCCCTTTAACTATCGAGTCTGTTGCTCCAGGAGAACATCATTTCTTAGTTAGTTTGCCATCTTATGAAGCTCAAGATCATAGTTTTTCAGTCTTGGAAGGTTATGAAACTAAAATTACCATTAATTTAGCTAAAAATATTAAAATTAATGAACCAACAGAACCTAAAAATGAAGCCGTGATGGAAACAATTCAAACAAAAATTGAACAAAGCCAGGAAAAACCAGAGGCGACTGATAGTGGTCAACAAATTTGAAGTATCGTAGAATAAAAGATATATGAATCAAAAATTAAATGTAAATGCATTGTTATTTTTCATTTTAATAGTTGGCTTAATCGCAATTACTCGCTTTACTGACCTCAAACCACATTGGGGTAGTTTAGAAATGCGTGCTAATGCAACCATTACCGTCAGTGGCACGGCTAAGCAAGAACAGAACAATCAAATAGCTAATTTTACGGCCGGCATGGAAAGTATTGAAGCGACCAAGGAAGAGGCGCTTAACAAAACTACAAAGGCAATGAATCAGTTGATCGAAAAAGTTAAAGCCTTTGGAATTAAAGACGAAGATATCCAAACTCAAAGTGCTAGTGTTTATCAAGAAACAGAATACGTACCGATGGAGAAAACCAATACTTTGATTTATCCTCAGCCAGAAAGAGGTGAGGCACGTAAAGGTGATTGGCGTGCTAATAATTCTGTCAGCATCAAACTAAGAGAAGTGGACAGAGCAGAAGAATTATTAGCAATTCTAAATTCCAGTGGAGCTAATTATGTTTATGGACCAGATTTTAGCCTTGATGATATGGTGTCTGCTAGTGATGCTTTATTAACTGAAGCAGTTATTAACGCCAGAACAAAAGCTGAAAAAATTGCCACTGCTAATAATCAAAAAGTGGGCAAAATTCTTTCTCTCGTAGAAGGTAATACTTATCCAATTTATAGCAGCTATAAATCTGCTATGCCTTTAGTTGGTGGTGGCACAGAAGTTGCTATGGACGCCAGTCTAGAGCCTGGCTCAAGTACTACTAGTAAAACTGTCACGGTCACTTTTGAGTTAAACTAGAAAAGTTTGATTAAATAATGATGATTTTGAGAAACCACAATTTCTCCTAAATCCAAAAGTTCTCTTGTTTCCATTCCGGGATAAGCTTCGTATTCTTTACTACCGATCACAATATATTTAATCTGATACTTATCTAAATAAGCTTGGGCTAATGAGCTATTTGGCTCAAGATAAATCTTCTTCACTTCATCAGTGCGCAGAGCAGGTTTATCCCAGCCTGCACGCCACAACCATTCGTGAACACGCCAACCTAAAATAGTCGGCATACCAGAAAAGGCGGAAATTCTCGCATACTCAGTATAAGATTCACCCACGGCCTCAACAATATTAACTTGCTCGTCTTCGTTTTGTTTCAAATAATTGAGAATCACAAAGTCGTCTGCGTACTTGCGATTAAACCAAGCCAAACCATCTAATCCTTGATAATGCCTAAATCCTCCGTAGTAGTTTCTGTAAGCCGAGTAGGGATAAACAAGAGTAGAAAAGAATAAAAAAATCATTATTGGCACATACAAAATCAACCACCTGCGGAACTTAATTTTAAGCAAGGCCAATCGCTTCTTTTTATGCACAAAAACTTGTCTCAAATCAATCAATCGCCAAGCAAAAAATCTTTGTTGTGCGTCTTTTTGAAAAAAAATAAAACTAAAAAACAAACTTAATAAAATACCAAGTAGCATAAATCCTTGAAAGACTAATTTGAACATCGTATTAGCACGTGGATAGGTACTGTAGATATCTTTAAAGTAAAAAAACTCTGGGAAAATAATCAGAACTAAGACCAACAAAGAAATGGCAAGCGACAAAACAGCAACTGTCGAGTTTTTAGTGTTTAGCTTATTCCAGGGCTTAAAAATCAATAAAAACAACATTAACCAGAATAAATGTGGCCCCCACAAAACTAATAATTGCCACAATGGCGTGTGTTCTTTAGCTAACAGCAAACCACTTGAAATAGCGGTAAAACTACTAAACCAAAAAAAGGAGGTTACTGCTGTGAAGAGCAAAATAATACCAGCAGTCCAAAATAAAGCTGGAAAGAAATTTTTATTCTTCACAAGTAAAACCAAGCCAATAATTATTAACAATAATCCATAAATCATAATATCCCAAGTGTTGGTCATGACTAACACACCAAACAAAATTCCCAACAAAACCGCTAACATTTTATGACATTTATGAGTTACCAGGAGTTCTTTAAGCCACAAAAAAATGCTCAATAATAAAAATAAACTAATCGGCAAAGATAAAACGTGCGCGTGTAAATCACACACCACAAAACTATAAGCTGGAAATTCATGGATAGTACGCTCGATGAAACGAGTGGCGTCTGGATACCAATAATTACCCATACTGCCATATTTCGCAAAATACCAAAGAGTGTGTCCATTAGCTCCTAGCGCCACTAAAAAAATTGCTAAAAGCCCTGCCACAAGCGAAGCTTGAAAATCAAATTTTTCTTCTCCTAAAAATACTAATTTTTTCGGCCATAAATTGGCGCGTAAATTAAAAGCAAGAGAAAACAGCTCTAGAGTCAACAGAGCAAAAAGACTCATTAAAAGTAAATTGTAACCATAAGCTAAATCGACTTGCCACAAATGCACTAGAATCGCATTATAAAAATGCCCAAAGCTATAGTAATTTACACTTTCATTAGCAAACCAAATATCCTTCATCGGCAAAACCGGCGACTTGAGATAAGCCTGAATGAAACCAGCGTCCATGAATTTTTCCAGACCCAAAACTTCCGGCTGAAAACTTCTGATAAAAAATAAAAATAATAAACTCAATAAAAAGATAACTTCTTCGATGACAATGACTTTGCCAAATTTTTGCCAAAATTTTTTAAAAAATTTTTTTTGTGAAAAAAAATATTTACAAGATAAATAAATAGATAAAAACAACAAAAATGAGAAAGTAATTGTGATTCCAATTCCAGTGTTAAGAGGGATTTTGAAATAAGCAATATTCCAAACTAAAAGAGATAAAAATAAGATTGAAAAAATTCTGGCAAAACCCCAAGCAGCATCTTTTAAATAAGTAAATCTTTGTGACACATAAAAAACGATCGGCAAAGCCATTAATTGCAATAGCGAAAAGAAGAAATATATTAAAACCAATAAACCAAGGTCATGAACTAACATGGTTTACACTATAACAAAAAGCTAGCAATTTTAGAAACTATGGTTTTAAAAGAGAAGAATTTGTGAGGATAGTCAATGGTACGATCAAGAAAATTACTGAGCCACCACACTTGAGCTTGGCTTTGATTTTTGGCCAAATAGGAAGCTACATCCCAGTTGTCCTCGACGAAATAATCTAGGGCTAATTCTTCAGTCATTCTTTTTTTGAAAAAATGAGGCTGTTCATCACACTGATTAAAATAAATCCCTTTAAAAATATTTTGACGATTGATGATTTTCTTCCATTTTTCGGTATCTTTTGCCAAACAAGCAAAGCGTGCGCTGACTACATAAATTTCTAAGTTGGGATGAGTCAAAACTAATTTTTCCAAATCAGTAAAACCATCGGCTAATTTGTAACTACTCTTATGAATTAAAGACCAAAGGAATTGCTCTAAATGTGAATTAGGATGATAAAAATCAAGTTCCTTGCGGGGAAAAAGATGAGCTTTTTTACTACGAGAAATCAAACTGCGAAAAATACGACTGGGATTATCGAGAATAACTCCGTCGAGATCGAAGCCAATTTTGATTTTTTTTTGCTTCATCATAAAGAAGTCTCCATTCTAACATGAGAGGCAAGCTTTCTAGCACTTTTAACTGCATGATTAATGCCACGATCAAAAGGATAAACATGTTGCATGCAGACCCAATACAAATTTTTAATACTGGTATTAAATTTAGGTAAATAACGACTCTGATTGACAAAACTAATTGGCTGAGCAAAAGGTGTCTTAAAAACTAAGGCTTCGATCAAATCTTGCTCAAAAACAGGATTTATTTTTTTTAAATAAGGTCGATAATCGTTTAACAATTCTTGGGCGGATTTTTTATAAGCTGGATCACCTGATTCCAAATAACGACCCAAATACACCAAGCTTTCTCCGTTATATTTTTGACTAGACATGTAGTTATCATGTTCCACAATTGCTACAAATGGCCAGTTTTTTTCATTGATGTTTAACCAATAAGTGCCATCTTTCAGCAACTTCTTTTTTAAGCGCAATAGCATCGTCATTGCTCCTAAACCGATAAGTTTGTCTTGTTTCAGCTCTGGCAAATCAATAATTTTAGCAAAAATTGGTGCTGGCAATGTTGAAATCACTAAGTCATATTCTTTATTTTGGGTTTTTCCATCTCGATCTAAAAAGGATAAAAGGAATTGATCACCAGTTTTGACAATTTTTTTCACTTGAGTATTGAAATAAAATTTCACTCCGGCTTTCTTCAAGCGTTCAACAATGAGCTGGGCTAATTTTTTGAAACCACCTTGGAAATATCCTAAAGCTGCAGTACGTGGATTGACTCTCGCCCAAAACCAAGACATGTTGATTTCATCGCTGAAGCGACCGAATTTAGCTGTAAACAAAGGTTCCCAAATTACTCTCCAAGACTCTTGACCCATGGTAGCTGGTAAAAATTGACTGGCTTTGAATCGCTCCAAAAGCAATCCATTTGGCAAAACTTTGAGAAAAGCCAAAACCATACCCGTGCGCAGTCTAGAAAAAAAGGAAATTTCCTTAAAACGTAATAAAGATAGAGGAGAGTCAATTTGCCGAATTTTGCCATCATAGAGCGTAGAGCTTTTGGTTTTCTTGTAGACCAATTGCTCTCTCAAACCCAACTCAACTAAAAAATCCTTAAAAGCCTGATCAGTATCAAAAACATGGTGATAATGTTCTTCAAACGACCATTCCCACTCTGGTCTTGTAAAACCAGTGGCCATGCCACCAGCAAATTGATTACTGTCGATAATATCAATTTCTGTATTTTTGCTTTTACTTAAATCAAAACCAGCCGCTAAGGCTCCAAAACCCGCACCAATAATTGCAATCTTCATATTTATATATGGTGACGGCTCTTAACGCAGAAGTCTAGAGTCATTATCGCCAACTAGGTAGCAAAAAATAGAAAATTTTAGCGAAGTTTTCTGGCACAGATAGAGCCGTCCAATGTGGGTAAAAAAGAACAAAAAAGAACAGTGGCCAAAAAAGCAGATTAAATAAAATAGCCTTGCGTCGCGATTGGTTTTTGATTTGATTGATAAATCTCAATAAAAAATAAGCCATTAAAATCAATAAAAATGGCACAGCTAATAAATAATGATAAAAAAACATTGATCTGGAAAACATTAACCAAGGCAAAAAACTAACTAAATAAAGCAATAAAAGCAAGTAAACAATTTGATGTGTTGCTTTTTGCAATTTCTTTTTGACTAAACAAAAAATACTCATTGGCAAAGCAGCGAGCATGTATAAACAAAGCAAAGGATTGCCTAAAGCATAAATGTTGGTCGCCCAAGTTGACATATTTTCAGCAGTAAAATACCAAACTGGTCGTAAATTAAAAATCCAAATTAAAGGGCTACTGCTGTACAAATGCGTGCTAGGGTTGCTTAGCTGAGACACTAAAATTGTTTTTTGTAAGGAGAAAAAATCGAGCAAGGTAGAGCCTTGATAAAACATGGGTAAATAAGTCAGACAATAAACAAAAATCGGAGTCAGTAATAAAGAAAAAAGCACAAATGGCACTTGTTTGGCATTTTTAATCGCCAATAATTCTTTCAGCATTACAAATAATAGAATCCACGCAACACTCCATTTACTAGCTAGTGCTAAACCAAAACATATGCCGCTGGTTAGTAAAATAAAAGGCTTGCCACGCACCAAGTAAATCAAATAAATAAAAATCGCTAACAAGGCGAAAAAGAGTACAAAAACATCATTCATGGCAATGCGTGCTTGCACCAAAAACAAACCATCCAAACTAAATAAAAAACAAGTAATTAAAGCTAAATTAATGGATAAATTAAGCTTTTTTGTAGTTGCCTCCTGTTTGAAGAAAAAATTTCTACCAAGGAAATTCACCATGAAATAAAACAATAATAGGCTGCACAAAGCAACAATCATGGAAGGTAGGCGCCAAGCAAAAGCCGTTACACCAAAAATAGTCATTGATAAAGCTTGCAGATATTTAGCCAAAGGAGGATGTAACCAGTCGCTTGTTTTTTGTTCACTATTAGCGATTTGAGCGGGTGAAAAGGGAGTCTGAAAATCTCCATTCATCATCAAGGTAGCTGCTGGCACATGATAAATTTCATCGAAATACATCGAGGCCGGATAAGCAAGGCGAAACGAACGAGTAAACAGGGTAAAAAACAAAATTAAAAGCAAAATAAGTAGCTCTTTTACAGTCATTGTGATTCAAACTATATGCTAAAAAACTATTTTTCACAAGTTTTTGAGCGTAATTAAGTTCAAACTAAGCAACTAAGCTTTCTGAAGCAGAGTACAGCAAGTCAATAAAATTCTTTAAATCCAGAGAGGCGCCGCCTAGTAAAACTCCGTCACAAACTTTTAAGTAAGAACCAACATTGTCGGCATTTACACTCCCACCATAAATAAGAGTATTTTGTTTATACAATGCAGTTAATTGTTGACGGATTTTTAACAAATTACCCGCGGCCTCAGCCTGACCACTGCCGATGGCCGACACTGGTTCGTAAGCCAACAAACACTGATTTAGCGAGTTATTTTTCAAAAAACGTGCTTGTTCGGCAAAATATGGTTGATCCAAACACAAAATTGGCTTAATTTGCCAATCCAAAGCCTCATTCACTTTATCTGAAATTAGTTGTGAATTTTCACTCAAAAAGCGTCGACGCTCACTATGACCCAAAATAGCATATTCCACACTTAAATCTTGCAAATTAAAAGCTGCAATCTCACCCGTATAAGCTCCGCTACCAAAAGCGCTTAAGTCCTGCACTGCTAGTTTAATTGCTAAATGCCGGCGTTCAATGATTTCTTTAGCCAGAGCTAAAAATGGATAGGGTGGAGCAATGATAATTTCTAAATTCAAAAGAGCTCGCTTGCTTTCTTCATTGTGTGGAAAATTATCTAACCAAAATCTCACTTCCGCCAAAGTCTTATTAGACTTCCAGTTGGCAATGATATATTTTTTCATCTGCTTACTATTCTAGAGAGAAAAATATTTTTAGCAAGGATTTAGGACAAAAAACTGTGCTAATATGTCTCTCGTGTTAGAAATTGCTAATCTGCTCAACGAGCTTAATCCCGAACAACGCAAGGCTGTATTGCATCAGGATGGTCCAGCGATTGTTTTAGCTGGGGCAGGGAGTGGTAAAACCAGAGTGTTGACCACTAGGGTAGCTTATTTAATCAAAGAAAAAAAAGTCAGCGCTAGCAACATCTTTTTAGTTACTTTCACCAACAAAGCGGCAGCTGAAATGAAAAAAAGAGTTTTAGAATTCACAGGACAAAACTTAACTTATTCTGGTACTTTTCACAGTTTATCGGCCAAAATTTTACGTCTAGAAGCCAGCTATGGCAATTTAAGCTCTTTTGGTCTGAGCGCTAACTTCACTATTTATGACAGTGATGACCAGTTAGCTTTGATTAAAAACATTTATAAAACCAATGGTCTTGACCCTGCCACTTTCAAACCTCAAGTCGTAAAGGCAAAAATTAGCAACGCTAAAAATGAATTAATCAGCCCTACAGATTTCAAAGAAATGGCTCGAGACAGTTTGGGTCTGTTTACTGCCAAAGTTTATAAAAGCTACCAAAAAAGATTACGTGATGAGAATGCGGTCGATTTTGATGATTTATTGACCATTTGTTATCAACTCTTACTTAAAAATGAAAGTGTCCGCCAAAAATATCAGGCTAAATTTGAACATGTTCTAGTAGACGAGTTTCAAGACACCAATAAAGTTCAGTATTTTTTAACCAAATTACTGACTAATTTGCATAAAAACCTATTTGTCGTCGGTGATTTTTCACAAAGTATTTACGCCTGGCGAGGAGCAGATTATCGCAATTTAAAAAGATTAAGTACCGATTTTCCACAAATTGTTGAGTATCGTCTCGAGAGAAATTATCGTTCCACTCAAAATATTTTAGATGCTGCCACTGGAGTAATTTCTAATAATCAATCTCATCCTGTGCTCGAACTATGGACCGACCAAACTTCTCTGGAGAAACTGGAAGTTTATGAAACCAGCAGTGGAGAATTAGAAGCAGAAAAAATCGCCAGTATTATCAAAAATAAATACCTCAATCAATTGAAAGACGTCGTCATTTTATACCGCACCAATGTTCAGTCTCGTGCTTTTGAAGAAGCTTTTATGCGTCAAAAATTACCTTATAAAATCGTCGGTGGCACTAAATTTTATGAGCGTAGTGAAATCAAAGATATTTTGGCTTACCTGCGGCTCTGTTTTAATCGACTCGATAGTCCAAGTTTGTTGAGAGCGCAAAAAATTGGTAAAAGACGCTTGGAAAAATTATTCCTTTGGCTGGAAAAAACAAATCAACAAGTTTTAGAAAATCCAAGCAGCTGCTTACAAGGTATTATTGAAAACACTCTTTATTTAGATAAATATGACCAAAAAGATCCAGAGGATGTGGCACGCTTAGACAATATTCAAGAACTTTTCAATGTCGCCAGTCGTTTTGACAGCACCTTATTATTGTTAGAAAACATTGCCCTGGTACAAGATGGCTACCTAGCCGATGAGAAAGTTGAACAAGTCACGGAAAATAAAATTACCATGATGAGCCTGCATTCGGTCAAGGGTTTAGAATTCCCGATTGTTTTTATGGTTGGCATGGAAGAGGGTTTACTTCCCCATACAAGAGCGCTGTTAGAGGCCAATGAAATCGAGGAAGAACGACGCCTGTGTTATGTCGGCATCACTAGAGCCAAAGAAAAAGTTTACTTTAGTTACGCTCGCACTCGTTTTACCTATGGTTATAGCAGTCATTGTTTACCCAGCAGATTTTTAGCTGAAATTGACCAAAAACTACTTCAGCTTAATCGCAGCTTCGATCATCAGGAACCAAAAACTCATGCAAAATATTACTATCAAGATAAAAAAACACCGGACACTAGTCAAAAACCCAAAAGACATCTTGTGATCGATGATGAAAGTTTGGAAGCCTTACTCAATGACGAGTTGGACATTAGAGAGTTTTTGAAAAAGTAAACACTTGGCAAAACACTAGTCTCTCACCTATAATAACGGAAAGCATTATGTTGATCAGAGAAATTCTCCCACAGGAAAAAGAGCTTTTTAATCAAGTAGTAAGCCACCCTCTTCAATCCCACCAATGGGGCGAATTTAGAAAAAAAACCGGCGTCCAAGTCGAAAGACTTGGATTTTTTATTGGTGGAGAACTGCGTCAAGCCATTCAAGTTACTTTTCATCAAATACCACTTTTAAATCGTTTTGTCGGCTATTTTCCCAAGGGCTTTGCTCCAGACGGCGATCAAATAGCGGCGTTGCAACAATTAGCCAAAAAATACAATGCCATTTACATCAAAATGGAACCAAACATTAAAAAACCTCTTGAGCAAAGTGCTGCAGACAATCCTCAGATTCAGTTTTTGCAAAAGTTTCCAATAGAAGAAGGCAGAGCACTTTTCACTCGCTACACTTTTGAGCTTGATTTAAAACCAAGTGAAGAAGAGCTCATGAATAAACAAAGTAGTAAAACTCGCTACAACGTCAGACTAGCAGAAAAAAAAGGCGTCAAAGTGATTGAAGATACTAGCGAAAAAGGACTTGAAGATTATCTCAAAATTCTAGCAGAAACCACTAAAAGACAAGGTTTTTATGCCCATACTCCAGATTATTTTCGAAAACTTTGGGCAAGTCTAAAAGACAGCGGTATGATGCATATTTTCAAAGCGGTTTATGAAAACCAAGTTTTAGTGGTCTGGATAGTTTTTGTTTTTAATGGTGTTTTATATTACCCATATGGCGCTTCTAGTTCTTTATATCGCGAAGTCATGGCTAGCAATTTAATGATGTGGGAAGTCATTCGTTTTGGCAAAAATCAAGGTTGCAAGAGTTTTGACATGTGGGGATCACTTGGACCAAATCCAGATCCGAAAAGTCCCTGGAACGGATTTCACCGTTTCAAAAAAGGCTATGGAGGAGAATTGGTAGAATTTATTGGCAGTTACGATTTAGTTAATGACTATCCAATGTACAAGCTATACACTCTAGCAGAAAACCTGCGCTGGAAGTTTTTAAGATTGAAAAAGAAATTATTTAAAATTTAGTCACAAGAGGTCAAGGAAAGGACAATATGCAAAAGAGATTTAAAAGAATTTTACTCAAGATCGGCGGAGAATCACTACTAGGAGATAGAGAATACGGTATTGACCCAAAAGCAGTTTTGTTAATGGCTGAAAAAATTAAAAATATTTATGCCAAAGAAGTAGAAATTGCAATTGTGATTGGTGGTGGTAATATTTTTCGTGGCTTAGCTGCTTCTAAAAATGGCATTGATCGCGCTACAGCCGACTATATGGGGATGTTAGCTACTGTTATGAACGGCTTAGCTCTGCAAGATGCATTGGATAAAGTTGGTGTTCCAGTGCGCATTCAGTCTGCTCTGCAAATGCCAGCTGTCGCTGAAGGTTTTATCCGTAACAAAGCTATTCGCCACATGCAAAA
Organism: uncultured Pseudomonadales bacterium; assembly: GCA_964511345.1. Taxonomy (GTDB): domain Bacteria; phylum Patescibacteriota; class Microgenomatia; order UBA1400; family PJMF01; genus UBA1364. Next base: position 57,059 of record CAZEEV010000003.1, read on the forward strand.
AGGCAGAGTGGTTATTCTTTCGGCTGGTACGGGTATGCCTTATGTCACTACTGACTCTGGAGCTTCTCTACATGCTTTAGAGTTGCATTGCGATGTTTTGATGAAAGCCACCAAAGTTGATGGCATTTATGATAAAGATCCACTTACTTATCCAGATGCCAAACGTTTCAAAACCATGAGCTTCAAGGACGCTATTGAAATGGATGATGTGCAAATTATGGACACTGCTGCTTTAGCTATGTGTAAAGAAAATGGCATGCCTATTATGGTCTTCAATCTTTTTGACGATGGTCAATTAGAAAGAGCCATCGAGGGAGAAGAGATTGGCACCTATGTTTCCAACGAAACAAGAACTGTTTTAGCATAAAAATTTGTGGCATACTAATTTCACTATGAAAACATTTGCCATCAATGGTTTTGGTCGTATTGGTCGTCTAGCTTTTCGTATTTGGTTTGAAAAGCACCGAGATAAACTTACTTTGAAAGTCATTAATACATCTGGATCTATGGACTTAGCCAGTTGGGTGCACCTAATTAAACACGATACTGTTTATGGTTCATTTATCCCCAAAATTAATTTCACGGAAACAAGAAAAGCTAAGGAAGTCAGTGATGAAAATCCTGAATTAGGATTTTTAGAAATTGGTGAACACAAAATTATGGTCACTGCCCAAAGAGACCCTGCCAAACTCCCTTGGAAGAAATATGGAATTGACACCGTTCTAGAATCTACCGGCCAATTTAACAAACCAGCAAAAGCCAAGGCTCATCTAACTGCTGGAGCTAAAAAAGTATTGTTATCAGCACCTACTAAATCTGATAAAGAACACGAAGTTTCAACTAGCGTCATTTCAGTTAATGAATTTGATCAATCTAAAAAGATTTTTTCCAACGCTTCTTGTACTACCAATTGCATTGCTCCTATTGTTAACATCATTAAAGATGCTCTTGGCATAAAAAAAGCAGTCCTAAGTACCATTCATGCTTACACTGATGATCAAAATTTGCACGATAATTCTCACAAAAAAGACTTACGCCGTGCCAGAAATGCTGCCAGCAATATTGTGCCCACTAGCACTGGTGCTGCCAAGGCAACCACAGAAATTATTCCTGCTTTAAAAGGTAAATTTGATGGACTAGCATTGCGCGTACCAGTTTCGACAGTTTCTCTCTCTGATCTCACTTTTTTGACTAAAAAAGAAACCACCGTCGAAGAAGTCAATAAAATTTTGACCAAAGCTAGCAAGCAAGAATATAAAAACATTGTTGCCGTCAGTAACGAACCTCTGGTCTCTAGTGATTTCATTGGTTGTGAGTATTCAGCTGTCGTCGATGCAGAGCTTACTCAAGTAATTGATGGTAATTTAGTTAAAATCATCGCTTGGTACGACAATGAATGGGGTTACACTTGTCGATTGGTAGAACAATTAGTCAAGTTATAAATTTCCAAAAAACTAGCCCAAACCGAAAACACTGTTTGACATGTTATGTACAGCATCTTTCATACCAGCTGCTTTTTGCAATAAATTGCAAAAAGACAGGGTTTGAAAT
>CAZEEV010000003.1:58709-99412 GCA_964511345.1 uncultured Pseudomonadales bacterium
ATCTTTCATACCAGCTGCTTTTTGCAATAAATTGCAAAAAGACAGGGTTTGAAATATAATTCTCTCCTTATGACTAAAGCCACAAAAACCGTCGACAAAAAAGAAACTAAAAAAGCCGTCATTGCTCCCAATGATTCTGTCAAAATCGCTCTTGAGTGGAAAATTGTCGAACCAGTTTATAAAAAAACTGTAGCTAAATTTGCCAAAGATGTCAAAGCTGAAGGCTTTCGTGTTGGTAAAGCTCCTTTGGCCATTGTCGAACAAAAAATTGGTTTAGACAAAATCATTGATCAAGTTTTACGTGAATTGTTGCCAGAAGCTTATGAGCAAGAAATTAAAAAGAGTGACAAAAAACCCATCACTACTCCTGAATTCAATCCTATTAGTTTAGAAAAAAATAAAGATTGGGTCCTAGAGGCTCATTTTTCACCTATCCCAGAAGTCAAATTAGGTGATTACAAAAAAATTAGTCAAAAAGCAAAAGCAGAAGCACTGAAATTTATCGAAGAACGTAATAAAGCTATTAAAAAAGAGGCTTCAGAGTGCAAAAGTGAAGACAAAGATCATGATCACGCCCACGCTCATCAAGAATTGAATGATCAAGAAAAAAAAGAGATTAATTTGCAACATATTTTCAAAGAATTGGTAGCAAACTTCGCTCCTGCCATTGGCGAAATTTTACTGCGCCAAGAAACTCAAACTGAATTTGAAAGACTAGTTGAACAATTGAAACAATATAAAATTTCGACTGAAGACTATTTGAAAAGACGCCAAATCACCATAGAACAATTAAGCCAAGAATTAGCTGGTACAGTTTTGAGTCGTTTGCAATTGGATTTTATTTTGGCAGCTATTAGTAAAGAAGAAAAACTAGTAGTCGAAGATAAAGAGGTCAAAAGTGAGTTAGATAAAATCACTAATCTCAAGATGAGAGCAGATATTGAGAAAAATCAAAATTATCTCAATCAAATCAAAGCTAATTTACTGCAACAAAAAACTCTTAATCTTTTGCTTGAACTCTAATTTTGCTATAAGATAGTAATTCATTGACTTGTTGATTGCAAAAACCTATAATACGCAATCAATAGTAATCTATCTGTATCAAAATGACATCATTAGGACAGAGTAACAGTCAAAGTAAATCAGTTTCGCAAAAGCCAGTTAATCCTTTTGCTGGTTCTTTACTGGAAAATGAGCAAAAAGCCATCAATTCGGCTCAAGCTAATCAAAATACAGAAATTTCCAATCCTTTTGCTAATGCTCTAAAGAACAGTCAAAATGGTGGTGCAAATTGGGACAATCCAGATTTTTTCCGTAAACAACAAGAAGAAGCGCTTTTACAACAAAAAAAAGAAGCGCTCCGTAAAAAACTCCATGATAGAGTCAACCCCGTTAACACTTACGAGCTTTTTTCAGCCAAGGAAGAGAAAAGTAAAGAAGAACTTAATCAAGTCAGAAAAGAATTAGAATTATTAATTGCTGACATTAGGGGTTTAAATCAAGATGTAGAGATAGTACTTGCTCAAGATGTGGTTACTCCAGGAATTGATGGGGGAAGTGGTTACCACAATTTCTTTTTTCAATTAAGACAATTCATCATGCTACTGCGCCAAAAAGTTAGTAGCGCCAGAAGTTGGGCTCAGCAAATGCAGGCTAAAAGTCAAAAAAAATACGGCTTAAACTACAAAAAAACCAAAGATGTGCACTCAGGCATGAACAATGAAAGAAATGCTGGGGCTAATGCAGTGGGGTAGAAATTAAGCTTTCGAATTCCTAATAAAGAAATATAGTATCGTGAGCATGAACACTGGTAAGCCAAGACTATAGATATTCTCTAAGTTGTAAATCAAAAAATACGTTGTTAAAAAAGCGGAAGATACATTCATTAAATTACCAATTAAAAAGATATTATATCTTTCTCCAGTTTCTTCCTTCTTAGATTTCAATTCCCAAATTTTGGAGGCTCCCTTCAAAGAAAACCAAAAACCTATTATTGGAAGTAGCTCTTGTTTACTCAATAAACTATTAAAAAATAAATAAAAAAGAAAAAAATAAATAGAAGCTTCAATAGTGCCTAAAATTAAAGTTTGTACGTTGTATTTTTTAGGCCTTTGTAAATTTGAATAAAACCAAAGTGCTTCAATCACATAGCCAATAAAAAAACTATTAATAATACAGAATAGCAAACCTATCAAAAGTATATCCATTAACATCAAATAATATCAGATATTCGTTTTTTATACAAATTTACAATATTATAGGACTCCACTCTTCGAGTACTAGGCGGGAGCTAATCGCTCTCGCCGTCGGAACCTTTAAAATGAGGTTCTCATCCAGCTCAAGTCTCAACAAAATAAAAAATCGCCTGTATGGCGATTATTTATTTTGTGAGCTTGAGAGGACTCGAACCTCTGACCTCTTCAATGTCAATGAAGCGCTCTAACCAACTGAGCTACAAGCTCGCGCTCACAGGAGGTTATTATATTTCGGACCCTATCTTTTTGCAAGGCAAAAAGTAGCTGGTACGAAAGATACCTTGTGTGAATTTCAGACCCTGTCTTTTTGCAAGGCAAAAAGGAGCTGGTACGAAAGATGCTTTAGCGAATTTCGGACCCTGTGGGACAAAAGGAGTTTCAACGAATTTTGTACCACGCAAAAAGTAGCTGGTACGAAAGATGCTGTGCATAAATCAAGACGTTTGATTAGACAATTGCTACAAAAGACTTCATCAGTTATAATCCTCTCGTCAAGAGAAATTAATATAGTATAATAAACGACCTTGCGTGATTAGAAAAAAATACAACAAAAATAGAAGTGAACAGATTTATGTGAAAGCGAACCATCAGATTCGCTTTCCCAAGGTTCGCGTTTTGAATGAATATGGTGAATCATTAGGGGAGATGTCCTCTAATGAGGCTTTGGAAAAAGCCATGGAACAAGAAATCGATCTAGTTCTTGTAACAGAAAAAGCCGAACCACCTGTAGTGAAGATCATTGAACTTTCAAAATATAAGTATCAGCTCAAGAAAAAAACGGCTGATACACGCAAAAAGTCTAAAACTCAAGAGCTCAAAGAATTGCGTTTTACTCCGTTTATGGGTGAAGCTGACTTTGAGGCGAGAAATCGTAAAGTCAGAGACTTTTTAGAAAAAGGCAATAAAGTTAAATTAACTTTAACTTTTAAGGGCAGGCAAATTGTCCGTAAAGATTTGGGGTTCGAAGTTTTTGAAAAAATCTTTACTAGCAATGCTGATGTTGGCAAAATCAGTTTGCCACCCAAATTAATTGGCAAGAAATTACAAGCTCAGCTTGATCCAATCGGTAAGAAAAAATAGGATTAAAATCTATGAAAAAAATTAAAGTAAAAACCAGAAAAGGTGTCTCCAGACGTTTTCATGTCACTGGTGCTGGCAAAATCATGCGTCGTATTCAAAATCGTCGTCATCTACGTAAAAACAAAAGTAAAAAAGCTATTAGAAACTACAGAGTGCCAGTTGAAGTGACCGGTGCTTTCGCCAAAAAAATCAAGAAAATGCTTGGTTTGGCTTAATTTTTTCTAGAAAAAAGGATTCAATATGTCAAGAACAAAAACAGGCGTAACTCGTCATAAAAGACACAAAAAAGTCTTCGATTTAACCAAGGGTTTCCGCGGCACTAATAATCGTCTTTATAAAAGAGCTAAAGAAGCTCTATTACACGCTGGTCAATATGCTTATATTGGTCGCAAACTTCGTAAGCGTGACATGCGTAAATTATGGATCACTCGTATTACCGCTGCTGTCAAACAAGTCAGTGAAAGTTTGAATTATTCTCGTTTTATCAAAGGCTTAAAAACTGCCAAAATTGAATTAAATCGCAAAATGCTCTCTGAAGTTGCCGTCAAAGATTTTGACACCTTCAAAGAAATTCTTGCCAAAATTCAAAAATAAGTATATAAATAAATTATTATATGTTAAGTTCTTGTCGTAAGCACACCTCCATTTTCCAAGGTTTTTACTTGCAAAGTAAAGCGGGGTAGTTTGCGTACAAGTTAGAATAAAAATTAAAAACCCCGCCACAAGCGGGGTTTTTTAGTTTTTAGGAAAGAAAAAATATGAAAGAGGCGATGATGCGTGTGGAAGATCAGCCTGGCCCTATGTCAGAAAGTAAAGCTCAGATGCTCATTCAAGCTAGAAATTTGGGTGAAATACTGCGTAATAATCCCAAAATTCAGTCTAATTCTCCAGAATTATATTTTTTAGCTTCTTTAAAAAGATTTGGTTCTGACAAAGTCTAGAGGTATAATAAAAAAACATGAATCAAATAGAACCATTCCAATTCTGTCACGATCTCTCTCAACAAATTGATCAAGAAACTGAAAAAAGAGTAGAGTTGTTGCGTACCAAATATCTGGGCAAGAATGGTTTGTTCAAAAAACTTTCTGCTCTTATCAAAGAAGTCCCATCAGACCAAAAGAGACTTTTTGGACAAGAGTTGAATCAAATAAAACAAAAAATTGAAGAAAAATTAGCAAGCTTAGAGAATCATCAAGAAAACCAAAGTAAAATTGATCTGACCTTACCAGGAGTTAAGCCAAAGGTTGGTCATCTTCATCCTATTTCCCAAGCTATCGAAGAAATTAGTCAAATTTTTGAAAAAATTGGTTTTAATCGAGTGCGCTATCCTGAAGTCGACTTCGATTATTATGTCTTTGAAGCCCTTAACATGCCTAAAAATCATCCCGCTCGTGATGAGTGGGAGACTTTCTTCGTCGACGCTCCAGCAAACGAAAAACTGGGTAAAGTAGTGCTAACCACTCACACTTCTAATGGTCAAATACATGAAATGGAAAGACTTAAATCACAGCCTCCCATTCGCATGATTAACGTTGCACGTACTTATCGTCGCCAGAGTGATGCTACTCATACGCAGATGTTTCATCAGTTTGAAGGTTTGGTCATTGATAAAGGCATTAATATTCAGCACCTCAAAGGCACTCTAGATTATTTTGCAGAGAGTTTTTATGGACCAGGCACCAAAAGTCGTATTAGACCATTTCATTTTAAGTTTACTGAACCATCTTTCGAGGTTGATTTTAGTTGTCATATCTGTGGTGGCACTGGCAAAATCTCACCCAAACAAAGTTGTCGTTTTTGTAAATCTGGTTGGCATGAAGTCGGCGGAGCTGGCATGGTCCATCCCAACGTTTTGAAAGCTGGCGGCATTGATCCAGACATTTACACAGGTTTTGCCTTCGGTTGGGGAGTAGAGCGTACCTACACCTTGAAAAAGGGCCTCAACATTGATGACATCAGACTTTTTTATTCAGGTAATTTAGAATTTTTGGAACAATTTTAATATGAATATTTTAATCCCAGATAAATGGCTTCGCGAGCACCTAGAAACCAAAGCTACTAAAAATGACATTCAAAAATATTTGTCTCTCAGTGGACCTTCCGTGGAAAGAATTTACGATGATGAGGTTTATGATATTGAAGTCACTACCAATCGTGTCGACAGCATGTCGGTTCGCGGCATTGCTAGAGAAGCAGCAACTATTTTAAAAAGAGCTGATATTGACGCTAAACTTAAAAAAGTTAAGTTTCAAGAAATTAAAAAACACCCAAACAAAAATCTACCTTTACCAGAAATAATTTACGAAACTGATTACATACATCGAGTTTTAACAGTGGTGCTAACAGATTTTAAACATGTAGCCAGTCCAGTCTTCATGCAAGAAAGATTGCAAGCTATCGGCGTCAATGTCCATGAGGCATTAATCGATATCACTAATTACATTACTCATGAACTTGGACATCCTTGTCACGCCTTTGATTATGACAAGATTATGAGGAAAGGTGGCAAAATTATTATCAAAGAAGCTAATAAAGGTAAAAAGTTTGTCACTTTAGACGAAGTTGAGCATGAAACCGTTGGCGGTGAAATTGTCTTTGAGTCAGTTGATGGTGAAATTATTGATTTACCCGCAATCAAAGGTACTCTTAATACTGGAGTGGACCAAAATACCAAATCAGTTCTGTTTTGGATTGAATCTCTTGATGCCAAAAAAGTACGTTACGCTTCAATGAGTCATGCCATTCGCACCGTGGCTGCTCAACTCAATGAGAAAAATGTCGATCCTCATTTGGCTAAAGAAGTCATGGAGTATGGCGTACAATTGTTTGAACAATTCTGCCAAGCTAAAGTCGCTTCTGAGCTCTATGATTATTTTCCTGCTCCAAAAATTCCCAAGAAAGTAGTTACTAAACTCGAAACTATTGAAAATTATCTCGGCATCAAACTCAAAGAGAGTGAAATTAAAACTATTCTTTCCGATTTAGACTGTCAGGTGGAAATAAAAGACGGAACTGCAATTGTTACACCGCCAACTTTCCGCAGCGATATTCAAATTCCGGCCGACGTCATTGAAGAATTAGCTCGTATCTATGGTTATCATAATTTGCCCAGCAAACTTATGGATGGAGAATTAGCCATCAATCCAGATCCCAATACCGATTATCGCTTAGAAAGCTTAATTAAACATTTTTTAGCTAATATCGGCTGGCAAGAAATTTACAGCTACTCGTTGATTAGCGCTCAACAAGCCACTGACTCTGGCTATAAATTGAATGCTCATCTTAAACTCGCTAATCCGCTTAAAGAAGAAAATACTTACTTGCGTCGCAGTTTGATTCCTTCCTTAATTGAGGTGATGGAAAATAATCCAGCCCAAAAAAACCTGTCTGTTTTTGAAATTGCCAATGTATATCATCCACTGGTTCAAGATTTGCCACAGCAAACTTTGACTCTGAGCTTACTTTCCAATAAAGATTATCGTCAGGTGAAAGGCGACTTATTAAGTCTTTTCGAACGTTTGTATATTTTTGCCAACGATCAACAACTAATCGTCGAAGAAAAAATTTCTAAAGAAATACAAATGCCCATTGCCACACAAGAAGCAGAGTTAATTATTCAAAATGGTAAAAACAAAACCCATTTAGGCTCGATTAGTGTTCTCAATCAAGGTTTAATTGCCATCGAATTGGTTTTGGCGAATTTATTGAAAGTCGCTCATCAGTATCCGCGCTACCAAAAATTAATTAAAACTGCCTCCATTATTGAAGCACTGACTTTTACTCTCAAACCAAATACCGCCGTCGGTGAACTAGTGGCCGCTTTCAATCAAATTGACAATCGTATTAAAAAAGTCGAGCTTTTAGACATCTATAAAAATAATTTTAGTTTCAGCTTTATTTTTCAAGATAAAAAAGTTAATATAAGCAATGAAGAAGTCGAACCCATCAGACAAAAAATCGTTAAGATGGCACAAAATGAATTTAAAGCGCAATTGGTTGGACAAATTTAAACAAAAAAATATCCTTGATTTAATTAAATTGTTTTTGTTCTTTTTCATTATCTTCACTTTTAGTTTCAATTTGTTTTATAAACTAGCAATCGATAAAGCCTATGTGCACGGCTTGCTAGTAGATTATTTGATTCCCAAAATTTATCTAACTGAGATTTTCTTAATTCCTTTTCTGGCAATTGGTTTAAAGCAATTAAAAAAAATTAAAATTGAAACCTATCTTTGTTTTCTGATTTTGTTTTTAATAGGTCGTCAATTGCTGAATCAAAGTCCCTTGGCTGCTTTTGTGCAATTATTGCACTTGTTTGAAATTCTATTATTTTTCGCAGTCAGCAGACGCGATCCACTTTTCAAAACCAAATTGGCAGAAAAATTTAGCTTGGGAGCGATACTAAGTGTGGTAATTTTTCAAAGCCTATTGGCTGTTTATCAATTCATTTTTCAAAAATCGCTTCTCTCCTATCAATTTTTAGGGGAAACCAATCTTCATGATTTGGCTAATATCAGCAAAGGACAATTTTTTTTCGCTGAAAAAATCTTGCCCTACGGCACCACACCACACCCAAATATTTTGGCAGGCATCATCGTCATTTTATCAATTTTAATTTGGCAAAAAGTTAAACATTTGCCCATATTACGCTTGGCTCTTATTAGTAATGCTTTACTAATTATCTTTCTCACCCAGTCACTAAGTGCTTTTTTAACTTTGCTTTTATTTGCTGTTTATTTAATTTTCAAAAAATTTAAAATTAAAAAAATTTTCTTAATTGGTGTTTATTATTTTTTCTTACTTTTACTGCCGTTTTTCTTAGAAAAATTCTCTCTCATTTGGCCTAACCAAAATTCAATTACCAGACGTATTGTGCTCAATCAAGCTAGCTTGGAAATGTTTGGGCACAATCTTTTATTCGGTGTCGGCATTAATAACTTCACTCTTAATTTGGAAGAGTACGCCACTAACAAAGAAGTAGTGCGCTTCGTCCAACCAGTGCACCATTTATTATTTCTAATTTTAAGTGAAGGGGGATTATTACTTCTCGTTACTATTTTCTTATTGATTAAACAAGCCAAAATTAAAAGCTTCTACACCAAAACAATCATCCTTCTAGCTATCGCTAGTTTGGATCATTATTTACTGACTCAATTTTCTGGAATGAGTTTGCTGGCTCTATTTTACTTATTGATCTAAAGACTATTTAATTCTATTCCAAATTACTAGGAGCTGAAGTAGGTGTTGAATCAGTAGGAGTAGGAGTAATCGTTGGCTCTTCCTCGTCTTTATCCCACTTCATTCCACCAGTGCCAATTCTGATTTTAGAGCTTTCTTTTGTTTTTCCACCTCTTGAATAAGCCTTGGCATAAAGTTCGTAGCGGCCTCGCTCTAAATCAATTTTGCCTTCAAACTTTTGCTCATCCTTTTTACTATCCACGAGTTTATAGTCCTCGCCAGATTTTTTAACATAAAGCTCTAGCTTAGCAATGCCGTCATCGCTGCCTGCTTTAATTCTAAAACTAACTTCTGTGCCCTTGATTTCATCTTTGTCGTCTGGCTCCTCCAATTTGACACTAACGTCACTTTCTTCACCACAATATTCAGTGGGATTACCATAGCGAGAATCGGTTTGTGAACTTAGCCAATCATCAATTGCTTCTTGCCAACGATTGCGCCCATCTTCGCTGATAGGATCTAACTCATTGAGCACAATAAATTCTTTTTCCACACTATCACCAGCCACAATTTTGGCTTCGGTCGCCAATTTATCTTCTTCGCCTTTACAAACTCTAATTTTGCGATGAATTGGATCCGGAGTATTACTCAAAGTACCTTTAATCGCAAAATCCCATTTACTCGGAAAGTTATCATGGCTCTTGAAACCAGAAATCGCATCTAATTCAACTTTTTCCACATTTTCTGGCATTTGCCACTCTGGTGCCTGATAACCAGCATCGAGGGCTGCAAAAATAATTCTGCGCCAAATCGGTGAAGCACCAGTGATACCTGAGGCCACATAGCTCATAGCAGTGTTATCATTATTACCCACCCAAGTACCCACAATCACATCCTGACTCCAACCAATCGTCCAGTTATCTTTCATGTTGTTAGTAGTACCAGTTTTAACTGCGATTGGCTTACCAGTGTTGAGTAGAGAATTGGGACCAAAAGCCATAAGGCGAGCATTATTATCAGATAAAATATTATTGATGATAAAAGTTTCACCTTCATCAATAATGCGATTGCCTTCAACTTGATGATATTCATAAAGCAAATTACCATTTTGGTCTTCAACTTTAAGAATCGAAACTGGTTCAATTTTCAAGCCACCATTGGCAAAAGCACTATAAGCCGTAACCAAATCAATCATCTTCACTTCAGCACCACCTAGAGTAATGGCAAAACCATAACGAGCGAGGTTTTCCTTAGTCGGTTCCAGAGTTTCTAAACCCATGGTATAAGCTAAATTTAAGAAATTTTCTAAACCCACAATCGCCAAAGATTTTACTGCTGGAATATTGAGAGAACTGCCAAGTGAATCGCGCAAACTCACTGGGCCGCGAAATTTACCATCATAATTTTTAGGCGTGTATGGCTCTTCTTTATCATTGCGATTGAAAGTTGTTTGGACATCCATCAGCATTGAAGCGGGATTATAACCTTGTTGAATCATGGCCAAATAAGTAATGGGTTTGATTGAAGAACCAGGCTGACGCAAACCATCAGTCACAACGTTAAACTGCCCGCCAATTTCGCTATCAAAATAATCTTTACTACCTACCATGGCCAAAATTTCTCCTGATTTGGGATTCATGGCAAAAGCCGCGCCATTGCTAATATTATATTTTTTGACGCTTTCTACTTCTTCCATCACTGCCATCTGAGCTTTTTCTTGTAAATTCCAATCCAAGGAAGTGGTTACTTTGAGACCACCCTTGTTAAGCACCTCACTGCCAAACATTTCTTCCAATTGCTTGCGCACATAAAAAATAAAATGTGGAGCTTTGATTTGACTCGTGGCTCGTTCAAATTTCAAGTTTTCTAGTGAAGCTAAAGCATCCTGATAAGCGATATCCGTGATATAACCGTTATCTTTCATGGCAGCTAAAACTGCTCTGGTACGCATTTGCCAAAAAGGTTTGCCGTCATCGTCTAAACGACCAGAATAAGGCGAATAAACACTTGGGCGCTGAGGCAAGCCGGCTAGAAAAGCGGACTCAATTAAACTCAATTCTGTAATTGGCTTATTAAAATACATTTCCACTGCCGTACCCACACCCCAACCGTTACCGCCATATGGCGATTCGTTCAGATACATGGCTAAAATTTCATCTTTACTGAATTTTCTTTCAATCTGGGTGGAAATCACAAATTCCTTAAATTTACGAGTGATGGTTTTTTCATTACTCAAAAAGACATTTTTCACTAATTGTTGGGTGAGAGTAGAGCCTCCAACCACGCGCCCACCTCTAAAAATCAAGTTGTAAGGAATACGTACAAGTGTCAAAAAATCGAAACCCTTGTGCTTGTAGAAATCTTTATCTTCAATGGCAATGGTTGCATTTCTAAGATCACTGGGAATTTGCTCAAAACTCACCGGGTTGCGACGCTCTTCCTCAAAAAGATCATAAAGTAGCTGTCCATTACGATCGTAAATTTTGCTACTAAAACCATCTCTTCTGACTACTTCACCAGGCTTAGGCAAATCTTTGGAATACCAAGCAAACATCACTAAAAACAAAATAATTCCCAAAATCACCATTCCAAAAAAAGCTAAAGCAATTATGCGCAAGCGTTTAGCTCTAAATAATCTTTTTTCTTCAGCCGATAAAAAACGGTTTTTCCTAAAACGACGGGACTTGAGTCTACTTGGCATAAAACTGGATAGTTTCCTTTGGACTTTCAAAAAAAATAATTTAAGATTTTCAGGTAAAACAAGTTTTCGCACAGATTCATTTTACCAATTAGTCGCTACAAGTCTAGCAGACTTAATGCTAAAATAAGTTCATGATGCCAGACACAGACCAGCAAAAAATCGATACCGTCTTGAGTCGCGGAGTGAGTGAAGTTTTGCCCAGCAAAACTGGTCTCGCTAAATTAATGACTGAGAAAAAGATTCGTTTATATCTGGGCATTGATCCTACGGGAGCTTTTTTACATTTAGGTCATGCGGTGGGTTTGCGTAAATTACAGCAATTTGCTGACCTTGGTCATCAAGTGATTTTACTGGTTGGCAATGGCACCGTTAAAATTGGTGACCCTACTGGTCGTGATGAAAGTCGCCCCATGCTTGATGACGCTACAATTGAAAAAAATTTCCAGGAATGGAAAAAACAGGCTAGCAAAATTCTTGATTTCAAAAAAATCGAAATTCGTCATAACGGTGATTGGCTGGACAAGCTCAATTATGCTGAAATTGTTAAATTAATGGCTAAAACCACCATTCAGCAACTCATTGAAAGAGATATGTTTCAAAAAAGACTCAAGGATGGTTTGCCAATTTTTGGTCACGAAATTATGTATCCACTTTTACAGGGTTATGACTCGGTGGTCATGGATGTTGATCTGGAAATTGGTGGGACCGACCAAACTTTTAACATGCTCATGGGACGTCAACTTCAAGAACAATATAACGGCCATGAGAAATGGGTGCTGACTACACCACTGATCGAGGGTACTGATGGTCGCAAAATGAGCAAGAGTTTTAATAACTACGTTGCTTTGACTGATGAACCTAAACAGATGTATGGCAAATTGATGAGCATCAAAGATGAATTGATCATCAAATATTTTGAGGTTTTAACTGATGTCGAAAGTCAAGAGATTGCTAACATGAAAAAAGCCATGGCTGGTGGCGCCAATCCCATGGAATTTAAGAAAAAGCTAGCTTTTACTATCACTGAGATACTGCACGACCATCAACAGGCTTATGAAGCTTCTATGTTCTTTACCAAAACTGTGCAAAACGACGAAATGCCAGATGAAAGCTTGTTTCAAAATTTAACGATTCAAACCATTACTAAAGCTGATGGTCAAAAAATAAAAACCATTGCACCTAATGCGAAATTTGGCTCCACTGAGTTGACACGCTTAATTGCACAGGGTGCCGTCAAAATTATGCCAGGAAGTAAAAAAGTAATGAGCAGAGAAGAATTTTTAAATTTGTCAATTGGTACTAAACTGCAAATTGGCAAACGCGACTGGTATAAAATTAATATCGAAAATTAAACCTATGACTAGAAAACAAAGAGAGAGATTTGTAAAATTTTTTGCCATTTTCGCAATTGTTGCTATGATCTTGGGTAGCGCTGCCAGCGCCTTATTGCTGTTTTTATCTTAGAAAAATAATAATTATGTACCAACTTCAAGATTCAGTCTTAGTCGTCAAAGGCATTGGTAGCAATTTACAAAAGAGTTTTCAAGAATACCAAATCGAAAATATTTTAGATTTATTATTGCACTTGCCTTTGCGTTACGAGGACCGTTCTAACATCAAAACTATTGCCGAAATTAAAAATCTGGAGTTTGCTGAAACCCAACTGCAGAAAAGTTCGGAAAATCAAAAAGTTAAAACTAATTTCGTCACTACCAAGGCAAAAGTTCTCAAGTGGAATGAATATCGCAAAGGCAGGTTATTGATTAGTCGTGCCACTATTACTGATGACAGCGCACAAATTAATTGTCTTTGGTTTAATAATAAATTTTTAAAAAATAAGATTATTGTTGGGCAAAGCTATTATTTTTCTGGTCAAATTAAAGATGACCAACTCATGCAAGCTACTGTAGAAAAAGTGGCTGACGATCAAAATCAACTGCATACTGGCAGATTGGTGCCAATTTATCCTCAATTAAATGATCTCAAACAAGGTAGCTTGCGCCGTATTTTGGCAGAAATTATTAGCAAATTGCATCAGAGTGGAGAGCTAGAAGAAGTTTTTAGAAATTTACATTTTCCTTCAAGTATTGACGCTATTGTCACTGCCAGAGAAAGATTGGCTTTGGAAGAAATTTTGCATTTAATGCAAGTTTCAGCTCAACTCAAAAAAGAACATCAACAAAAAGCCAGTTTTTTTCGTTTACCACTAACAAACGACAGACAACTATCTCAATTACCATTTGTCTTAACCTCTGCTCAAACTCAGGCTATTCAGGAAATTACAGAAGACCTAAAACAAAAAACACCGATGAATAGGCTTTTAGTAGGCGATGTCGGCAGCGGTAAAACTATCGTCGCCGCTATTCCTGCTAGTCTAATGGTTGAAGCTGGAACAAATGTTTGTTTGATTGCCCCAACCAAAATTTTAGCTCAACAACATTATCAGAATCTGAGCAAGATTTTCCCTAAACTAAACTTTGTGCTTTTAGATGCGCAAAATAAACTCAAAGAAATTAAAGCAGCAACTTTCTACATTGGAACTCATGCTTTGCTCAACCAATTAAATCAAATTGAACCTAGTTTAGTCATTTACGATGAACAACAACGCTTTGGTGTTAAACATCGTCAACTCGAGACATATTTTGCCCAAAATCAAAAAATTCCTCATTTACTCAGCATGACTGCCACACCAATCCCGCGTACTTTAATGTTGAGTATTTTTAGCCATTTAGAAATGAGCTATCTTAATCAAATGCCTAACTCCAGAAAAATGGCCACCACTTGGCTAGTTCCCAAAGTCAAAGAACAAAAAGCCCTCGAGTGGCTAACTAAAGAATTGCTCGATAAAACTCATTATCAAAAACAGGCCTTAATCGTTTGCCCATTTATCAATCCGTCTTCATATCAGGCAACAGAAAATGTGGCTGCTGTCAAAGACATTGCCAACTCACTATCAAAAACCCTCCAAGAAATTTATCAACAGCTACAAATTGAAAAAAAAGCACAATTAAAAATTGCCGTACTTCATTCTCAACTTAGCAAGTCCGAACAAGATGCCATTATTCGAGCTGTCTATGAGCAAAAAGTGCAGATTCTCATTAGTACACCCATGATTGAAGTGGGTGTAGATTTACCCAACGCAGACATTATCGTTATTCAATCAGCAGAACGCTTTGGCCTCTCTAGTTTGCACCAATTGCGAGGTCGTGTTGGACGACAAGGACAAGATAGCTACTGCTTATTGTTTAGCAGTGATGAACAAAAACAAACCAGCTCATCTCGATTACAAAATTTTTGTCAAGAAAAAGATGGCTTAAAATTAGCCCAACTTGACTTAGAAAATAGAGGAGCTGGCGACATCTTTGGTCACCTTCAAAGTGGCTTACACAATTTACTTTTTGCTTCTTGGACCAATCATCAAGTCATCAAACAAGCCCAAGAAAAATTGCAAAAAGAACCAAATTATCAATCTTTTCTAGCAGACTATTGCCAAAAACACTATCTGACTGAAAAAATCGAAACAGTCAGCAACTAAAACTTGCTTGTGACTCATCAATTCTGCTATCATTAGTAAGCATGCTAAAAAATATTCGTCTGCATTCTAAATCCAGACAATCTGGTCAGGTTGGAATCATCGTGTTACTTATTTCGGCCATTATTTTGGTGATTGGGCTTTCTATTGCCAGTCGTACGATCAAAGAATCACAGAGCACGATTACTCAAGAAGATAGTGCTAGAGTATTCAATACTGCTGAGTCTGGCATCCAACAAGCTTTGGGCAATATTTTTCAGTTTGAAAGTGACCAAAATGCAACTTTACCTGAAGATTTCTCTTTTGAAGATGCCAATCTTAATCAAGTCAGCATTACATCTGAACAAAGTTTTGAAGCCTTTTTGCCAGAAAAGAATGTTTTGGAAATTAAAATTGTAGATAACCAAACTGGCGACATTAATTTCAATTGGTCAAAGAGTAGCTGTGATCAAGGTGCCGCCAACTTATTAGTAAGCCATTATTTTACCAATGCTGGAACTTATGACGTTAACTATTATTTAATTGGCAACTGTCCCAGTTATAGTGATCAAAATTTAATTAGCGTAGATACTTCAACCATGACAGATTACAAATTTGCGCATAGCATTACTGTTTCTGCTGCTGATAACCAAAATGCCTTCATCAGAATTATGCCGGTTGGCAGAGGTACTGACCTTAATGTTGAAGCTGCCACCGGTTTAATCTCAAATGCACAATATACCATCCTTTCTTTGGCTCAAATGCCAGATGGTTCTAGTGCTAAAGCCATTGAAGTGAAAAGATCTATTCCTAGTGCTCCTGCCTTTATGGATTTTGCTCTAGTAAGCGGGGGAAGCCTAAGCAAAAATTAAAAAGCAAATATGTCAATTACTGCCCTAGACATCGGAACTCATTCTATCAAAATTATTGTCACCAAAGATAATAATGGTCAAGTTCTTAGTAAAGTTTTGGAGATCCCTAATAAGCTTGGTTTAGTCATACCTAAAAGTGATCAAGAAACTCTGCAATACTCAGAGATGATTAGCAATCTTTTTCATGATTATAAACTGGAACAAGTAGATGTTAGATTGAGCTTGCCAGAATACTTGGTAGCCAATAAAGTTATCGAAATACCTTATCTCACTGATGCTGAACTAGCTTCGGCCATTGGTTGGCAAGCTGAGCAGGTAATTCCTATTCCAAAAAATGATCTGGTCTTACAATATCAGATTCTGCAAAAACCAGAAAGAAAAACTCCCGATGCTAAAATGAAAGTTTTACTAGTTGGTTCACATAAATCCCTAATTGAAAGAATTAACAATGTTTTTCTTGGTATTGGTATAGAAGCTACTCTAATGGAAACTCAAGCTTTCTCAGTTATTCGTGCTTTAGATATTCAAGGAGATGATCCAGAAACTATTGTGCTTAATATGGGTGCTAGTAGTAATGATGTAGCTGTAGTAGCCAATGGATTATTTGAGTTTGTTTTTAACTCAAAAACTGGTAGCTCTTTGATTGACTCTGCTATTGCGCAAAGTTTCAATCTCGATTTAAAACAAGCTCAGGAGTACAAAATCAACTATGGATTGGATGCTACTCAAGTTGAAGGAAAGTTGGTCCAAGTGATGGCTCCTATTATCGACAATCTAATTACTGATTTACAAAAAGCCATTCGTTTTTTCACTCAATATCATCCAGAACAAAAAATCAAAAGACTAGTTCTATCTGGAGGACCAGCTCAAATGAAAGGCCTGTTGGAAAAATTGCAACAAACTCTCAATATAGAGGTTTTACAAGCAGCTCCTTTTGCCAAAATTAAAGGCATTGCTCCGGATAAAAATCAATTAAGCTTTGGAGTCTGCATGGGGCTGGTGACTAGAAAATTGTAAAAAAAGATCATGATTAATATTAATTTTCTATCTAATCGCGTCTCTCTAAAAATCAAACAAAAAAAACGAGATGCAAAAATTTTTCGCATTAGTAGTTATGTTTTAATCGGCGTTGTCATTATCATGATTGGTGCTTTCGGTTTCAAATTTTACAATAGTTTGCAAATCAATAGCGCCAATAAAAAAATTAAAGAGTACAAAGAGAGTATTGTTAGTCAAGAAAGTGTAGAAATTAATTATTTGATTTTTGTCAATAAAATCAAGGTAATCAGCGAAATTTACCAAAAAAGAAGTAATAAACAAGAAGCTATGAATTACTTTGCGGAAACCTTTACTGATAAGGCGGACATTATTGGAATGAACTATCAGGAAGATCAGGGAGGACTGATCTTGCAATTAAGCAGTGATAACATTTTTAAATTGCAAACCACCAATGAAATATTAGACTCTACAACATTGCGTCAGCAATATCAAAATATCGAAAAAAGCGCTTTAACTCGCACAGATCAAGGCAATTACAAATTGACCCTCAAACTGGAATTAAAAGCTAATGATTAAAAATCTGGATGAATTTAACTGGAAATTATTTTGGAATACACGCAAAGAGCTAGTGTTAGGCATTTTGTTCATTGTTTTAAGCTTAATGATTTTATGGATTGGAATCTTGCAACAACTTGGTCCACTCAAAAAAGATCTGCAAGAATTAAAGGACAAGCAGGCCGAACTAAATAAATTCAACGAAAAAGCAGAACAACTTAAACAATTGGCCGTGGATCCAAATTTTAA
This sequence comes from uncultured Pseudomonadales bacterium, assembly GCA_964511345.1. Taxonomy (GTDB): domain Bacteria; phylum Patescibacteriota; class Microgenomatia; order UBA1400; family PJMF01; genus UBA1364. Next base: position 76,110 of record CAZEEV010000003.1, read on the forward strand.
TCAATCATCTTCAATCGATAAAGTTTTACCTTCTCACAAACCACTCTTAGAAATTCTGAGTAACTTAAACTATGTCGCACAGACTTCTGAAGTTGTCATTAAAAATTTCAGTCTCAACCCAGGAGAAATTGCCACTGACACAACTAAAGTTAAAAAAACCACTAATGATCAAAAATATGATTATTTAGATCTGGATTTTACTGTTAGTGGTCAATTATGGAAAATCCAAAATTTCCTTACTTTGATCGAACAGGTCACTCCCATTAGCACCATTACCAGCATTTCTATTAATCGTAATATCGACGAAGATAAAAACGCTCAAGCACAAGCAGATTTGATTTTGCGAACTTTCTTTTTTACTCAACCTATCAAAACCACCATTACTAGTCCTTTACCAATGATTGCCGCTATTGATAGAAAGATTATTGATAGTATCAATCAACTGACTCCTAATCCTCTCGAGCAACAAAAGGATATTATTACTGGGAATAGAGGTAATTTATTTGGCTTGCAAAATCAAACTATCGATGAATTGGAAACAGAACTAAATCAGGAAGCAACTCAACAAGCAAAACTGCAATTAGATGAACAACAACTAGAAGGAAAAATCCTAGAAAACGTCGAGCCAAGCGAATAAAAAAATTAATCTTCTTGCAACACCACTCGTACGCGTAAATGATCTTTGACCGCTCTCACTTGAGCTAATTTGCGGATAGCTTTAATAACGTTACCACCTCTGCCAATCACGCGACCAATGTCATCAGGATGTAATTTAAGTTTAAAAACTGTCAAACCCATTTCTTCAACTTCGGTGATTTCCAGATCTTCTGGATGTTCCACCATGCGTAATAAAATGAATTCGAGTAAACTTTTCATATTTTAATTTTAAGCTTGAGCGGCTTCTTCCACTTTAGTTTCTTCAGCTGGGGTTTCAGCGGCTGTTACTGCCTCAACTTTAACTTCTTCAGCTGGGATTTCTTCCACAGGAGCTTCCACTTTTACTTCCTCTTTTGGAGCTTCAGCTTCTTTCTTAGCAGCCTCAGCTTTGACTTTGGCTTTTTTAGATGGGCCAGCTTTTTTGACTGGGAAAGGATTGCCTGATTGAAAACGTTTAAAAAGAGCAGCCACTGTTTCAGTAGGCTGAGCACCTTTTTTCACCCATTCTTCATAAGCTTTGACGTCAATTTCTAATTTTTTAGGCACTACTGGAGAATAATGACCAAGTAAGGCCGCATATTTACCATCTCTTTTGTCACGAGCCTCATTGACCACTATACGATAGTGGGCTTGATGTTTTTTACCGAATCTAGCAAGTTTGATTTTTAACATAGAGATGAATTTTACCCTGAAACCCAAAAATTCTCAACAAGAGTTTCAGACTAGCTTTTGTAATGCAGCAGAGGCGGCGGCTTGCTGGGCAATTTGTTTACTATGACCCGTACCCACACCCCAAACCTCATCGCCAACTAGAACTTCTACGGTGAATTCTTTGTCGTGGTCTGGCCCAATAGCTTTAATCACTCGATAAACTGGGGTACTAAGCGAACGAGCTTGCACTTCCTCCTGCAAAAGACTTTTTTGATCTTTATAACTTTTATTCTCTAAAATATCGTTAAATTTGGGAAATAAATATTTAGCCAAAAAATCCTGCACAGCAACAAAGCCCTGATCTAAATACATCGCTCCAATCACTGCTTCCATCAGATCAGCTAGCAAACTCTCGTTTTCACGACCACCACCGCGTTCTTCACCTTTGCTTAAAAACATTTTTTCGTTGAGCTTGAGCTCTTTGGCCAATTGCGCCAAAGTCTCTGTGCGCACCAAGGCACTGCGATAAGCGGTCAATTTACCTTCATTTTCACCGGGCAAACTCTCATATAAATATAAAGTCGCGGCCAACTCCAAAACTGCATCACCCAGAAATTCCAAGCGTTCGTTGGATTGATCAGCAGTCGTGCCTGACTGACTTTTTTCATTAAGGGAACTGCGGTGGGAGAGAGCAGTGATCAGTAATTGGGGATTTTTGAAATCTAAAGTCATGACTAACCTAACTCATATTCATCATAGACCAATTTGGCTAATTCAGCTACGCTGGCGTGAGCTTCCTCGGTCAATTCCTGATAAACAGTTTTTTCGTGAAGTTCAATTTCAAATTCTTTGTTGATACGATCAACTAAGCGACTCAAATCAACATCTAGATCCAAGCCCAAATCTTCTTCTAAATCTGCGTCGGGCACTACTTCCTCGATATTATTACCAGTAATATCAGTTAATAATTGACGCAATCGATTAAACACTTCTGGATCAATTTTCTTCATTTGCTGTTTCCTGTTCTTCTTTAAATAAAATTTTCCCTAAAACGCCATTGACGAATTTAGCTGAGGTTTCACTACCAAATTCCTTAGCTAATTCAACTGCTTCATCAACTAAAACCTTTTTAGGAGTTTTTTCTGCTTGGCTCTCAAAAATAATCAAGCGCATGATGGCCAAATCAACTTTATTGATTTCAGCCAAAGGACGTTCTGGAGCATGTTTAGTGATTTCGGCATCAATTTTTACTGAGGCTTTTTGAATTTTCTTAAGTAACTTTGCATCGGCCTCTGAAATTAACTCTTCATCTAGATATTGTTCATCCTCCTTGGTAAAAGTGTTGGCAAAAAGCATTTGCATCAAGAAGACGCGACGCTCATGGCGCTCGTCTCTTTTAACGGCAGGATCATCATCTAAAAAATACATAACTGTAGGCTAGGTGAGAAAAAAGCTTTTTTCAAGAGGCAATTATTGCCTATTTTTACAGACCTAAACTCTTGAGTATAGATGCTACGAAACCTTGCTTGTGCAAAGGAATAGCATTGGTCTTTGGATCTTTTTTGACGTTAGCTTTATTGCCAGCACGACGTTTGCCTTGCTCAACTCTGGTAATTTTATTTTTTGGTAGTGCACCCATAGGATTTCCTTTATTACTTCTTATCGAAAAGAAGGATTATACCTGCTCGGGGAGGGAAGTGCAAGATTTGACTAAACTATAGGATATAGATACAATTCGTTATCGAGTGGTTTTTTATTAACCTTTGTTTTTATATTAAAATAACAAAGAAAGAACAAATCAAATGAGTGAAAGAGAATCTAATTATCAAGCTGGTAGGTTCGAAGCCATGAGCCGAACCAGAGACGCTTTTACTGGCAGTGTTAGAGAAAGAGTTAACACTAGATCTCAACAATTAGCTGCTAAAAAAAATAAAAATCAAGAAGCGCAAACTTTCACCAGAGAACAATTTAAGACTAAAAATGAAGTGATTAGCACTCAAAATAAAATTGACAGTAAAGAAGTTCAGTCTGCTTGGAACACTTATGGTCAGATGGAGCAAGGATTCCTCAAGTCAGAACAGGCTTGGCAGTTAAACATGCAACTTCCTCTAGCCATCGAGCAAAAGTTAGGCAAAGCCGGCAAAGAACAAGTTTTGCTTGCTATTCAAGCTCGCAAAGCTCAAGCTGAGAAAGTCGCCAATGCTAACACAGAAGCTGTCGCTCAAGAACAAGCTCTTACTCAACAAGAAATTAAGTTAGAGGCAGATAAGTTATTAGCTATGGCTCCAGAAAGTTTATTGGCTGGTTCACTAGCCGCAATAGCGATTTGGGGTATCAATCGTTTACCAATAAAAGTCGTTTATAAAACCACAGCTATTGTTGCTATCCTAGGCTTATTCTTATCCGCCTGTACGACTATTAATAGAACCTCCACTGCTGAAGTACCAACCCAAACTGACCCAGTAGCTGGCGAAACATTTAGCGCACCGGCAACTGTTGATGCAAATGGCACTGCTACCCCTGAAGGCACAACCGTAGCCATTATCGGTACTGCCACCGCTGAAGCAGCCAAAACCCAAGAAGCCAGTCGCGCCAATGCTTTCTTAGAAGCTTATCTAGCTGGTCAAAGTGTGGACGTCAGTCAACTAAGTCCATCAGAATTTAGAGAATTTAGCACCAAACTGGCTGAAAAGAAAAATGCTGAAAGAGGCATTAATCCTGTTTTGTATAAAAACGAAGGTTATATCAATCCAGATAATTACATGTTGATGAAGTACGATGGTCATCCAGATCAAGAAGAAACTATCGAAATGTATCTCGCCATTGCTGGTAAAGACAGTGAGGGTAATCTACAAATCATTAATGAAGATGGCAAAATTATCACCATAGCTAATTCGGCTGATGTGGATTGGAACATGGTCGTCACTGATCCTAATGATCCAAGAATTGATTTAGCACATACCGGACCAATAAACGAATACAATGGTTTGCCAGCCATCCAAAGTAGCATGGTGCCTGGAGATAGCATCTCTCCAATGATCCTTCTAGATAAAATCCCTGGTGCAATTATTTTTGATACTGATAAGGGTGGAACAAAGCAATTGTCAACCTACCACTTCCTCAAAGTAGAAACTGATCAAAGTGGCAATCCTATTATGGCTAGAAAATTCTTAGTTTTCCCAGCTGGGGGAACTTTTTATCTTTTCAAAGAAGGTTCAACAGACATGATAGATTTTAATAATATGCATGAAGGGTTGGGTACTTCCAAACTTAACACTCAAATGATTCCTAATAGTGTCTATTATCTACATGTACTGGGGAATCAAGAAAACATCTATAAAACCTGGATTTTTGCCAACCTAAATAACTATACTGGAGTGGTCACTGACAATGAAGCGGCAACGAGTCTAACTGGTCAAGCAGCAAATGAAAAAGATATGATTATACTTGGAAATGGTTATTTCATAAAACCAATCAACTAAATTGATTCTTGTGCTCACTTCGAAAAAAATGCTAACATTGAAATGTGAAAAAAGTAATTTTCTCTTTGCTCGTTGTCGTTTTATTAACTGGTATTTTCTACTACTTTTACCATAAGAATCAACAAGCTCTTGAAACTAATAAAATAGTTTATAACCCCATCACTGAGAAGTGGGAAAAGCTTGTTAAAGCAGATCCCTTAGGGGAAGATCGGGCAGAAATTGCCAAAAATCTAAATAACAGTGATGGAATACATAACCCAACTGTCCTTAAGGGTTATTTTGAGAATTACGATGAAGCTTCACAAACTTTAACTCTTAAATCTGTTATTCCCTTTACTCAAGATGGTTTGTTTGAAACCATTGAACTTAAATTGTTGCCTACTCAAACCATTTACTGTGCTCCTAGTATTTACACTGATCCCAACACTGGCCAAAATTATCCTATTGATAAGCTAGTTATCCCCGTCAAAGACGGAGACACTCTATGGATTCCTACCGAAAAGGTAATTAGCTTTGATGACGAGTTCTTAAAAAAAAGTAATGAGAGAACCTTTCTTTATTTACAGCTAACAGAGAATTATAATCAACAATCTACAAACTACATTAAAAAATTAATTGTGATTGGCTTATGCGAATAAAGTTACTAACTATTTACTTCTTTTTAAGCGTATTATCTTTGTTTGCAATAACTGATAGTGCTTTTGCTATCACAGCTGATGAGTGTAACAACGGCTATGGTTATAATCATTGCAACGACTGGTCATGCTCAGGTCCCTGTGGCGTTGCCAATTGTATTAGCAGCAAAGCTTATACCACTGTCCGATCAGACTGCCAAAAACCTAATAATGGTGGTCCTGGTTGTTGGACAGTAGTTTGCTACGATAATAGTTTTACCCAAAATCCAGACCTTAATTATATTACTCCTGTACCAGGAACATTCTGCTCAGAAAGTTGCGATAAACTTTGTACTAATGGTGTTTCTTGTATCACTGAAAAATTTGAGCAAATCTGCAACTGCCCTAATCCTGTTGATCCAACTCCAACTCCAACTGGCGATCCAACTCCTACTGATCCACCCACTACAATTATACCTACCGGCTCCCTGTCTTTTATCAACGGTAAAGTACAGGAAGATAATGGCGCCGTTGCGAGTGGCAACTTTTGTACTCAGACCACTAATAGTCCTCTTGCTAACAATAATTATAATTTAAGTGTGGGAAGCTCTAGCAATCAATTAACTTCTGCTGGCACCTACGAAACCATCGTTTCTACTGGTACCAATTACACTGTAACTCTAGATTTATCTGCTCAAACAGGTTTAGTAGATTATGTCTGTTCTTGTCCATCAGCAGTTAGCCCCGATAACCCACATCTTTGTCGTTATGTGGGTGTCGCTCCAGGTTCCACTAATGTCAATTTTTATTTAGAGGCCGCTAATTTAGCCAATGAGTCTTGGTTCCAAGTTTTTGGTGGCAATTTATTTGGCAGAACTGGCATTGCTAGCGTAATTCCTTATAGTTTTTGTAGTAGCACTAATGGTTGCAAACCTGCCTTGTCGGCCACTAACACATCTTCTACTAATTTGCTTTCTAGCGGTTTCCCTATTGTTAATACCGGAAATAATGCTGGTGTATCAAGTAATGACGTTAGTAGTATTTATCACTCTTATTTCCATTTACCAGCCAGAAATACCAATGTTAACTCTTACGACGTAAATACTGATCTTAATCAATTATCTTACGATTACTTCTACAAGTTAGCAGAAAATTCTCTACAAGAATTGGGTAATGGGGAAGACTTAGAACCACTACTAAGTGATTGGACCAATGCTAATTGGTGGATCAATGACGATATCAATTACGTCAAAGTTAACGGTAATGTCAATATCGATGAAACTCAAGGTTTTAACCTAACCAGTGGACAACAACTAGTTGTTTTTGTTGATGGGAATTTGATTTTAGATGATAGCAACACCAATGATACTAATCGTAAAATTACTAGCGTGACTCAAGGTGGATTCTTGGCTTTTATCGCCAGTGGCGATATTATCGTCACCGCTGATGTTGGTTATGAACTCGATCCTTTGAATCCTAGTACACCTACTGTCTCTAATGCCAATAGTAACTTGGAGGGTGTCTTTATCGCTCATAATGACCTAATCATTCAAAGTAAAACGGCTATTGGTGAGGTCCCTCCTGATCGTAAATTCATTGGCGCTGGTACTTTTGTTGGTTGGCACGATGTGCTACTTAATCGCACCTTTGATGACAACAGTTTTGGACCAATCCTCAGTAATAGCCAAGCTATTGAGAACTTTGTTTACCGTCCTGACTTATTAGCCAATTGGCCAGTTAAGCTTAAGGCTAGCACCAGTAATTGGCGCGAAGTTGATCCACAATTTATTAGTCAATAAATGCAAAGACAAAAAGCCTTCACTCTGCTAGAGCTACTAATTACTACTAGTGTCACTGCCTTGCTAATGTTGGGTATCAGCAGTCTGTTTGTGACTTTTCTCGCTACTGCTTATAAAAGCCGAATTAGTCAAAGTTTGCGCGAATCAGGTAACCAAGCCCTAAACCAAATGATTGATATGATTCGCAATGCTAGCGAAATCACTTCTGTGTGCGAAGCAGACAATGCCCTTGATTACGTCAGTATGACTAATATTGATGGACTTGATACTACTTTAAAAATAGAGGATAACCGCATCGCTTCAACTTCCACCGCTTTAAATAGCAAATTTTACTTAACCGAAAGCAACTCTCGTGAAGACTACATTTCCAATCTGCTCTTTACTTGCTATCCCACTCCAGAAGGAAAAAAGTATGTAGAAATCGAATTCACCTTGAGTATCGGCGATGCCGAAGCAAGCAATAGCGCTCGATCAACGACTTTAGACTTTAGCTCTGGTGTAGCAACAAGGAATTAGAAATTTTCAAAACCTTGCTCGATAGATAAGTTTTTATTTTTCTCGTTATCTTGCCAAAGAACTTCCACAGCAATTTTTAAACTGTTTGCGTTATTAACAGTAACACTAGCTTCTCTTTGAAATTGATATTTAGCTGCTTCCAACATCTCATCATCATTACATACTCCTAGCTGAGCTGACATACTGGCAATTTCCTCTGGTAAATCATTGACACAATAAACACCGTCACTAAGTGGAGTGAAAAAACTATGCCAGCTATTAATCGATCTTTCTTTACGAAAAAATTCCATTGCTTCTTGAGCTTTTTGCAGAGCCAATTGTTTCTGCTCATTACTATTGGCTAATTTGATCGACATGGTAATCATGGCGCTGACTGCAGTTAAAACAAGAGCAATAATGGAGACAGCAATTAAAACTTCAATCAGAGTAGAGGCCCTCTGTTTATTCATATTTGACATCTACAGTTCCTCCCTGATCTAAATTGAAAATCACCGTTGCTGAATCTCGACTCAAAATAGCACTGCCGCTCGCCACATTAGTTCCACCAATAGATAAAGTCGCCCCTCTCATTGGTAAATAAGACATTTGAAAATTTTGACTTAATGCAGTGCCTGATTCTTCCACTGTATAGTCGTCATAAACCAATAAATAATCACTCGCACAATGTAATTGAGCCTTAAAGTTCACTTTATTATCCGTAGTTTGACTTGAAAAAACTTCTATTGCCTTTAATTGAGCGCAAAAGCCAAGCTCCTCATTACCCAAAAAACCATTTTGTGCTTTAAGACGCGCTTCTTTTAAGATTGATTCTACATTAGCACCAGCTTGGTAAAGTTTTTGTTTATCCAAAAATCGCAAATAATTAACAGCCCCAATAGACAAAGAAATCACCATCACAGCAACGGTTACTAAAATTTCTACAAAAGTAAAAGCTGCTTGATTTCTAGAGGGCAATGATGTCATAAGTAGTTGAATCTGGCTCCAATACCGCTCGCAAAGTCACCTTAGTACAATTACTCCCATTATCAGCAGAGCAAATCGCTTGATATACATATGGATTAACATTCTTAGGATCTTGTAGAGTTGGCTCTGAAAGATACTCGTCTGCATAAAGATTAGTCACTAGGGTATTGAAATTCAAACTTGTAGTCGTGGCATAGTAAGCATTGTCTTGTTTATATAGGGTTAGGGCCTGTCTCATCGTCTCCAAATCGGCTTTTCTCTTCGCATTACGACTACTAATGGTCGCTTGACTAAAGCTAACCAAAGCTGCTGCTGTTAATAGAATAATGACAGTTGCCGACACTAACAGTTCAATCATGGTAAAAGCTCGTTGGTTTTTAAGCATTTTCAATCCTTATTTACTGTAAATTACTCAGACAATAATAATTACCTGCCCCATACTCACAAACCGTATTATCTGAATCTGGTAGACTATCAGCATTACCAGTACTACCTTCTAAATAAGCACACACGCAATATGCATCAGTGCCAAGGTTGAGAGTATAAACATTTTCGTTAGTATTTTTGGGGTCTTCAGGTACACCTGCGGGAAAAATACTTAAATCATTAGCCTGTGCCAATGTAGCTGGATAAGCGTTGTTTTTAGCATAATATTGTTCGAAGCCATTCTGAATAGCTTTAATATCAGCTTTACGCCTAGCATCACGACCTTTTTTTTGTGTAGTGGAGTAAGCAGCAGTACCCAAGACCACTAATATACCAATAATAGAAATCACCACTAAAATTTCTAGCAAAGTAAAGGCACCATGTTTGGTTTTTGGCATATATCTCTAATATCTCACATCTGCAGAGATTTATCTATGCACTTTTACAATCATCTTGCTTAACTCATTGTCTACCGAAAGCACACCTTTGGCATCTTGGGCAATTATCTTGACCTGAAAGTAACAGCTTTGCATTTGACAGGAGTAAACATGATCGATTGTATCTTGAAAATTATTGCTAGTCCAAGCATTACCATCACCAAAATCAATGGTAATAGTCACGGGCATAGCTAATTGAGACTCAGTCAAAGATTGATCTTGTCCAGCAAAAATTGCTTGCAATTTTTCCAAGAAAGAAATCTGCGAATCTTGACTTAATTGGTTAGAAAACACATCGCCTTTACCATTACCCAAAACATAGGATAAAGTTAAAGTTTCATTGTTAAATAACTCTACTAGTTGAGAATCATCATTACGTACTGGCTCGCTTTTAAAAGATAGAAAAATGGGTCTCAATAAACAGGATTCATAACAACTTTTAGGACAATCGTTGACATTGCTAATTTGCTCACCGAGTCCACTCTGCAAATCCAAACTACAACACTGATAATTATGAGCCTGGCAAGTACTCGTCGGCCCTTGATCATAATCTAGTTCTGGAGGGCTTAAATAAGTTTGATGAGCCAAAGCATTTTCTGCATACACAAATCCTCCGCGTCCTAATACTCCAAGTTTCACCATAAAGGGTAACTTGCGCTCATCCATTTTAAAACCAGAACTGAGAGATTTTTTGAAAACCAGAGGAGGAAGCTTTTTGCTATCAAGCACAATAGGGGAACCAGCGAAATCAGCACAGACAACTTCTAAATTATATTCTTTGTTGGAAGTAAATCTGATTTGAGTAAAGTAATCTTGACTATAACTAAATCGATCAACACACCACTTGGAATAATTTTTTTTCACCATGGCATTGTAATCACCTTTAAGCATATTTAAACCGATAAATAGCAACAGTTCTCTGCCTACAAAAAACAATACCGCCCCAACAATTAAAATCCAAACGAGAGAGATGACAAAAAATTTAAGTATGCGCATAGTTATTTATTAAAGATTTATCAAAATAGCAGGCCCACATATCCTTGCCAAATCGCTTTTCCAAAAAAGTAAGCAATCAAACTAGCTAAAACTAAAAAAGGAGCAAAAGGCACAGCTTGACCAAATTTTTTTTTGCCTATTAACAACATAAGCATAGCAAAAAAACCACCAATAATGAAAGCTAAAAAAACGCTTACTAATGTATTAGGCCAAGATAAGAAAAAAGCAATTGGTATCATTAATTTGATATCTCCCATACCTAGAGCTTCCTTGTGTAAAATTTTTTTAGATACTACATACAATCCAATGAAAAAAAGACTAGCAAACCCGGTCGCTAAAAACGATGAGATCCAATTTTGTTGACTCAAAACCTGAGATACTACAACAAAAATAGACAATAACATTACCAAAAAATCAGGAACAATTAAATACTGTAAATCAGCCAATAAAATAAATAGTAGTATGAAAAAAATAAAAAAACTAACAATTAACAAACCAGGCGAAAAAGAAGATATCGCAAGTAACCAAGAAAAAGCAAATACGAACACCAAACCTAACACAAAAGCGATTGCTTCTGTCCAAAAATAAATTGGCTTAATCTGGTGGTGGCAGTAACGACAACGACCTTGCAAAATCAAAAAAGAAATTAAAGGAACATTATCATACCAAGCTATTTGACGATGGCAATTTTCACAATATGATCGACCTTTAGCGAAAGATTCCTCTTTACTTGTTCTAAAAATAACCACATTAAAAAAACTAGCCAAAACCGCTAAGAAAAAGGCAAAACAAACTGCTAAAAAAAGTTCAAAAAAGAACAACATTATGGCAAACAAACGTATTCTGCACCTTCGGCACAAACACTAGCTGCAGCTGCTTGTAAATCCTCGGGTAAGCCAGAACCACTAGTATCAGCACAACGAGTGGCAGCTTCTTCTTGCATAGCTCCAGATTGAGGCTTAAAACAGACATATAAGCTATCACCAGCAGTGCCAGAAAAATATACATAAAGATGGTTATAATCAGATTTAGTAATCTTATCGACGAAGCTACGTTTAACCTCATTAGTCCCAACACAACTACCGTCTGCATTACCATTGGCAACTTTATCCAAAACGTAACAAGGGGTAGGAGCCGCATCATCAGCCCAAGCAGTAATCGAACCACCAGTGTAATTGATTGTCAAAGCACCAGCTACGCCTCTCCAAGCTAAAGCAGAGTCATTGTTGGGATTGGTGGTCCAAGGATAATAGCCTTTATAAGCATAAAAACGATCGATAGCACTGAGTAATTGTTCAGCATCAGAACGAGAACCAGTATCACGACCACGATTAATTTGTTCAATAGGATTAATAGCTGCTAAAACTGCCACGGCCAAAATACCTAAAATAGCAATAACGATCAATAACTCAATCATTGTAAAAGCCATCTGGCTTTTGACTTTGGAAAGAAAATTAATTTTTTTCATAAAATTTACCTTTTAGACCAAAATAAGCAACTAAATAAAAATCTTACCTACAGTCTATCTCAAAAAAGAGAAGCTTTTCAAGTACTAAAACTGACTAGTTAGACTATAGATTGGCATGATGATAGCGATCACAATAAAACCAACACCAAGACCAAGTAAAATCATGATCATTGGCTCGATAGCTGTAGTTAAATTCTTAATCGCGTATTCACTTTCTTTTTCAAAATATTCAGAAATTTTACCCAAAATCTCGTCCAGCTTGCCTGTTTCTTCACCCACAGCAATCATCTGAAAAAGAATAGCTGGAAAATTTTCATAGTGAGCAATGGCATCCGAAAGAGTAACGCCTTTTTCTACCTGCTTATTAACTTCCTTTAATTGATTGCGATACACAGCACTACCGATGGCTGAAGCGACCACATCTAGAGCTTCTAAAAGAGAAACACCGGCTCCAAGTAAGAGAGACAGGGTACGTGTAAAATCAGTTAACACTATTTTCTGCTGTAACACCCCAATAATCGGCAATTTCAAAATCAGAGTGTTAATCGTCAAGTCTCCCTGAGGAGTTTTTTTAAATCCACGAATCGCCAAACCAATAATTCCTAATATAAAAACTACAACCCACCAAAATTTAACAAAAAATCCAGAAATATTCATCAAAACTTTAGTTGCAACTGGTAATTCAGCCCCAAAATCTTGATACATTGTGGTTAACTTGGGAACGACTGCTACCATCATCACAATGGCCACCGCTATCATCGCTAAAACAATAATAATTGGGTAAACCATAGCACCTTTAGTTTTGGCTCTAAAATCTTTTTCTTTTTCCATGGTGATTGCCAAACGGTTCAAAACTTCATCGAGCACACCTCCCATTTCTCCAGCTCTAACTAATTGTACGTAAATTCTAGAAAAATTCTCTCTATATTTATCTAAAGCCGTGGAAAAACTTAAACCTCCTTCTACATCCTTTAATAAATTGCCAGTCAATTTTGCCATCTCTGTTTTGCTTTGTTCTTCCAAAATTGACAAAGCAGTGGCTAAAGGCAAACCAGCGTTAATCATGGTAGCCAACTGTCTGGTAAAATTCACCAGTTCTTCGAATTTTACTTTATTGTTGCTTAACTTGGAAAATAAACCAGTAGATTGATTTAACGGGCTGACATCAATTACAAACAGATCTCTGCCTATCAAGGTGGAAACTGCTTGTGCACGCGAAACAGCCTCTACCTTACCTTTGATATTTTCACCCTGTTTATTTTTGACTAAATACTTGAAGATTGGCATAAAAACTAATTACCTAAAAGTCTGATTAATTCATTTGGTCTAAAAGATTTGGCTAATGCGGTTTCTTTACTGATAACTTTTTGATTTAACAAATCAATTAGATGATTTTCCATCAACATCATCCCTGATCCAGCAGAATTTTGGATAATGTTATCAATCTGAAAAACCTTATTCTCTCGGATAAGATTAGCGATGGCTGAATTATTCAACATAATTTCTACAGCCGCCACACGACCACCATGAATTTTCGGTATCAAACGCTGAGAGACTACCGCCTTTAAAACTGTAGATAATTGCTGGCGAATCTGAGCTTGTTGAAAAGAAGGAAAAACATCCACGATACGATCGATAGTTTGTGCAGCAGTGTTAGTGTGCAAAGTCGCAAAAACTAAGTGCCCAGTCTCTGCCAAGGTTAAGGTCAACGCAATAGTTTCAAAATCGCGCATTTCGCCAACTAAAACTACATCTGGATCAGAGCGCAGAGCGGAGCGCAAAGCCGCTTGCCAAGCTTTAGTGTCTTTACCCACTTCTCTCTGAGAAATAATACTTTTAGCAGATTTATAAACAAACTCGACAGGATCCTCTATAGTCAGAATGTGGCGGCTATCCGTCTGATTAATCTCATTGATAATAGCTGCCAAAGAAGTCGATTTTCCTTCACCTGTAGGACCAGTAAACAAAACAATCCCTTGATTGTAATTTGAAAAACTGTGAAACAATTTAGGCAAATTTAGTTCATCAATACTTAAAATTTCATCAGGAATCAGACGAAAAGCCGCTGCATAACTTTCCATTTGTCGGTAAACATTAATTCTAAAACGACCTTTTTTTTCAAATTGATAAGCTAAGTCAATTTCTTTGTTTTCTTCTAGCAATTGTTTCTGTTCTGGCGACAATATATTAAAAATTAAAGGTTCAACCTGTTCCTTAGTTAAAATCGTTGGTCCAGCAGGAAAACTCAACACACCATTAATTCTTACCGACAATGGAGAACCGGCAACCAAATGGATGTCAGAGCCCTTATTATCAACAGTGAATTGTAGTAATTCTTGAATTTGCATTATTGTTTAACCTCTGCCACACGCAATACTTCTTCAATAGTTGTAATACCATCTAGAGCCTTGAGGTAGCCATCTTGTTTCATCAAAACCATACCTTGTTTACAAGCCATTGCTTCTATTTCTGCTTCAGAAGCACGCTTCATAATTAACTGAGAAATCTCTGGACTAATGGCCATGACTTCAAAAATAGCCACACGACCCTGAAAATCTGGCTCTTGATTTGGTCTTTCTTTCATTGGTCTAAAGAGAGTAATATTGTCTGGATCTTTATTATTTTCTTTACAATAGGCAGAAAACAATGGTCCCAAAACTTGTTTAATGTTTTCGATAACGGCAGGATCTGGTTTATATTCTTCTTTATATTTCGGATTAATACGACGTACTACACGTTGACCCAAAGTGAGCTGCATAGAAGAAGATAAGAGAAATGGCTCAGCTTCCATATCCAATAAACGAGGAAGAGCGCCAGCGGCACTATTAGTATGCAAAGTAGAGAAAACCAAATGACCAGTCAAAGAAGCCTGCAGGGCTAAATCAGCCGTCTCATTGTCACGAATTTCACCCACCATAATAATGTCGGGATCTTGACGCAAAAATGATCTTAAACCTGAGGCAAAAGTTAAGCCGGCTTTTGGATTAACTTGGACCTGACTAACTCCAGGAATCTGATACTCAACTGGATCTTCTAAAGTGAGAATATTCACTCCAACATTATTAATCATGTGCAAAATCGAGTAGAGAGTGGTGGTTTTACCAGAACCAGTTGGACCAGTAATTAAAACAATACCATGAGGAATTTTAATGTTGGTTAACACTCTGCGCAGCGCTAAACCGCTTAAACCTAAATCATCTAAGGAAGGTACTTTAGTATTCTTTTCCAAAAGTCTCATCACAATTTTCTCACCATGTACAGTTGGCAAGCTAGAAATACGCAAGTCAACCTCTTTACTTTGAGAAATATAATTAAACCGGCCATCCTGAGGTAAACGCTTTTCATCAATTTTTAAATTTGCCATGATTTTGATTCTGGAAACCACTGCCTCATGCACGTTTTTTGGCAAAATCAATTTTTCGACTAAAATACCATCAATACGATATCTTACTCTAATACTATTACCCTGTGGCTCAATGTGCACATCAGAGGCGCGTGAACTGATAGCAAAATCTAAAATATTTTCTACGATGCGATTAATTGGTGCATCACGCAAAATTTGACCAGAGTTATTGATTTCCACACCACCACTAATCTTAGCCTGATACTGGCTGGTGGTACGTAAAGCCTCACCGACTTCAGTAGATAAGTTTTGCGAATAACGCTCGGCAATTAATCTCTGCAAAATTTCTGTATCAGCATAATAAGCCTCAACTTCATGATTGGTTTTTTGCCTCAAAAATTCAATTATTGTTAGATCTAAAGGATCCAACAGCGCTAATTTTAACAAGTTTTTTTCCTTATCCAAAGCAAAAGGTAAAACTTTATATTTTTTAGCAATAGCTTCATCAATCAAACCTAAAGCTTCCTGATCAATGCCAATCTGCGCTAAATCAACATAATTTAGATGATTGAATTCTGCCTTAGCTTGATTAACGTCAGCTTCTGTTAAAAACTTTCTTTCTCTAATTAAATCTTCATAAGATCGACGGCTACTCAAGCTTTCTCTTCTTAATTCTTCAATTTTCTCAAGGCTTAATTTTTGATTTTTAAATAAAATATCTAAAAAAGAATTGGTAGGAATAAATTGAGCTGATTGAGCTGGCACCACAGGCGTCGTGCCAATTGAAGGCACTACCACCTGTTCAGTCGATTGAGTATCGTTTTGGGCAGTTAACATATACAAACTCTGCCTTTATAATGGCACAAAATGTCTAACTTTTACACTAGTGAAATTTTGCTTTTACCAAAAAAGCTAGAGTTTCTAGAAACCACAGAACAGTTAGCTGCATTACAACAAATTGTTTACGATTATCTTGCCCAACAAAAAAAATTGAGTACTCTTGAAAACATTAGTTTTTTTAATCAAGAATTAGCTAATTTTCCTATCGAAGAAGTCAGGCGCATGCAAATTGAAGCTAGCTATAGTGCAAGTTTAAATGGTCAAGCAGATCGAGTCTTAGTACTTTTAAATTTTGACAGCGCCTCTATTGCAGCTCAAAATGCTGCTTTAAAAATTATTGAAGAAAGCCCTCCACAAACTCTTGTTCTTATCTTATGTTTCAAAATTGAGAAAATTTTGGAAACCATTTTGTCTCGTTGTCTCATTATTCCTTTCGATCACAAAAAAGCCAGCAGAGCTGTTGATGGCTTAGAAACCGCTGATAACTTTTCTTGGCCAAAAAGCTACACTCAAGCCATTACTTTGGCAGAAACTTATAAAGATCGCTCTCAAGCGCTTCAGCTAATTGAAGAATTACTCAAGACAAAACAACTAAATTCACATAAAAAACAGGTTCTTTTACAAGCCTATCAGGACCTCAATCATAACCAAAACACCCAACTCACCCTCGAAAATTGCTTTTTTAGCCTGGTACATCTGGAGCACTAAGCCACTAAATACTCTAAAATCGGCTTTTTCACACTTTGACAATAAAAACAAGCCCTTTTTTTCATCAACGAACTGTGGTACAACAGATCTTCTAAACTTAAAATTAAGCTAAAAAAACGAAAGAATTATGGCAACTAGCAACGATCTCAAACACTACCGCGCCTCAGAAATCAAAGTTCTTGAAGGCTTGGAGCCGGTCCGCAAAAGACCTGGTATGTATATCGGCTCAACTGATATTAAAGGCTTACATCACTTAGTCAAAGAAATTTTAGATAACTCAGTCGACGAAGCCATTGCTGGCTTTGGTAAAACCGTACAGTTGTTCCGCACTTCCATTAACGACACTCACCGTCAGCTTTTTGAAGCTCATAAAAATAATCAAGGTAAAAAGGCCATCGACAAAGAAATAGGTAGCCAAGTCATTACCGTAGTCGATAATGGCCGTGGTATTCCGACCGATTTACACGAATCTGGTGTCTCCGCCATGGAGCTAGTCATGACCAAACTTCATGCTGGCGGTAAATTTGAAGAAACCGCCTACAAAGCCTCTGGTGGATTGCACGGTATTGGTTCTTCTGCTGTCAATGCCTTGTCCAGCCTCATGCAAGTAGCAGTCAAAAGAGATGGCAAATATTTCTACCAATGCCATTCCAGAGGTATTCCAGCTGAATCAGTTAAAGAGATTAGCGAAAAAGAATTGCTAGAGAAATTTAGTGAACAAAGTGATCAATTCATTAAATACGAATCAGGTTCCATGGTGCAATTTTTGGTGGATCCAACTATTTTTTCTGTCGTAGATTACAGCCATAAGCAGATGATTCAAATCGTCAAAGATCGTGCTTACTTGATGGCCGGCATTTACTTCCAATTCTTTGATCGCATTGAAAAACTAGAACAACACTATTACTTTGAAGGTGGGATTCGTTCTTTAGTCGAGCACATCAATATGTCTCGTAAATCGCTCCACAAAGTCTTTTACGTCAGTAGTGATTGGCAAGATCCTGATACCGGTAAAAATATCGGTATTGAATTGGCCTTGCAATATAACGACACCTATAACGAACACACTGAAAGTTATGTCAATGTCATCAATACTCCAGATGGCGGTACTCACGTCCAAGGTTTCCGTCTCGCTCTAGGTAGAGTGATGAGAGATTACGCTGAGAAAAATAATTTAATCAAAGAAAAAGAAGTTTTTGTGGCTGACGACCTCCGCGAAGGCTTGACCGCCGTAGTTTTTGTCAAAATGCCAGCCAATGATTTACAATTCGAATCTCAAACTAAAGCTAAATTAAACAACGCTGAAGCTCAAACCGCCGTTTATCAGATTTTTAAAGATTCCTTCTCAACCTATCTAGAGGAAAATCCCAAAGTTGCTCGTGCCATTATCGATAAAATCATGATCTCCGCTCGCGCTCGCCTGGCGGCTCGCGCTGCCAAAGATGCTGTCATCCGTAAAGGATTACTTGAGGGAGTTTCTTTACCTGGTAAACTAGCTGATTGCCAATCCAGAAACGCTAGTGAGAGCGAAATCTATATGGTCGAGGGTGATTCTGCAGGTGGCTCTGCCAAACAGGGTAGAGACCGTCGATTCCAAGCTATTTTTCCATTGCGCGGCAAAATTCTAAATACCGAGCGCACTCGTTTGGATAAAGTGGTCGCTTCTGAAGAGCTGAAAAATTTAGTTATTGCCCTTGGTTGTGGAATTGGCGAGAGTTTTAATCTCGAAAAATTGCGTTATCACCGCATTATTCTGATGAATGATGCTGATGTGGATGGCGAACATATTACTACCCTCGGTTTAACTTTTTTCTTCCGTCATTTGCGCCCCGTCATTGAGGCCGGCTATTTATACGTCGCCATGCCACCTCTCTATAAAGTCACTCATGGCAAAGAAGAAGAATATGTTTACAGTGACGAAGATAAAGATAAACTAGTGACTTCTATTCTCGCCAAAGAACCAGGCGCGAAACTGGGCATTCAGCGATATAAAGGTCTAGGTGAAATGAATCCAGAGCAACTCTGGGCTACCACCATGAATCCTAAGACTCGCATGCTCAAAAAAATTTCAATTGAAGACGCTATTAAATCAGATAACACTTTTTCTGTCTTAATGGGTGACGACGTAGCGCCTCGTAAAAAATTTATCCAAAGTCACGCTACTTCGGCTCAGCTAGATATCTAAAAGAAAGGAAAATACAATGAAAACTTACGTCATAGGCCACCTTAAACCAGATACCGACTCCGTGGTCGCTGCCATGGCCTTGGCTGATTTGTATCAAAATGTCAAATGTTATGGCTATCAAAATGTTGAAGCTGCCATTACTGAAGACATTAATCCTGAGACTAGCTTTTTAATGAACAAGTTCGGCCTTCAAGCACCAAAGATCGTCACTGCCACCGATCTCACTAGTGACGACAAAATAGTTTTAGTGGACCATAACGAGGAATCACAACGTTTGGTTGGCTTAAATCCCAGTCAAATTGTGGAAATTGTTGATCACCACAAAGCTAACCTTAATTTTGAAGAACCAATTTATCTCACTTTTAAAACTTGGGGCTCATCTAACACTATTGTTGCTTTTATGATGAAGCAAGCCGCTTATGCACCAAGTCAAAAACTAGCAGCATTAATGTTGGCTGCAATTCTATCTGATACCGTTGGTTTCAAATCACCCACTTGTACTGACCAAGATCGGGAGATGGCTCAATGGCTAGCAGAGTTGGCTCAAATCACTGACTTGGAAAACTTTACTTTAGAGATTTTCAAAGCTAAATCTGATGTCAGTAAACTAAGCGCAGAAGAAATTGTCAAAAATGATTACAAAATTTTTGACTTTGCCGGCAAGAAAGTCATGATTGATCAATTAGAAACCGTTGAACAAGATAAAGTTGTCACGGAACGTAAAAACGAGTTGCTAAAAGCAATGGAGCAAGTCAAAACAGAACTTCAAGCTGAGATGATTTTTGTGGCCATCACCGATATTCTCAAAGTGAATACTAAATTATTAATTCTTAATCAAGATGCTGCAACAGTAGCCGTTAAAGCTTTTGGTGGGGAAGTAAAAGAACAAGTTTTGGATATTGGTCCCAAGCTCTCTCGTAAGAAAGAGATTGCTCCACCAATTGAAAGAGCTTTGAACTAAATGCAATTAAAGCCTTATTAGCAGAGTAAATGATCAACTGCTAAATAGGCTATGAAAGATTTT
This sequence comes from uncultured Pseudomonadales bacterium, assembly GCA_964511345.1. Lineage (GTDB taxonomy): Bacteria > Patescibacteriota > Microgenomatia > UBA1400 > PJMF01 > UBA1364. The sequence goes on from CAZEEV010000003.1 coordinate 96,219, forward strand.
TGACTGATACATCAAGTTATTTATAGATACAAAATCAATATATAAAATAATAGATCAGAAGATTAAATAATATGTCAGACGATAACAAAAAACAAACACCAAACATCAGTGTTGAAGACTTAGATGAAATGGATAGTATTGATGAAACAAATGAGACGATTGAAGAAATAGAGGATACTTCCACCACAGAAGAAACTGCCGCTGCTGAAGTTTTAACTACAGAAGAAACAACGGAAGAAGAAATCGAATCTAAGATTGGTACCATTGAAGAGAGTGATTACGGTAAGCTTAAACACACTTCCATTATTAACGAGATGGAAAAATCTTACTTAGATTATGCAATGAGTGTCATCGTTTCTCGTGCTTTGCCCGATGTGCGTGATGGCTTGAAACCAGTCCATCGTCGCATTCTTTATTCCATGTTTAAATCGGGCATTCATTGGAACACTCCTTACAGAAAATGTGCCCGTATCGTTGGTGATGTTTTAGGTCGTTATCATCCACACGGTGACAGCGCAGTTTACCTAGCCTTGGTCCGTTTAGCCCAAGATTTTAGTATGCGTTATCCATTGGTTGATGGTCAGGGTAACTTTGGCTCCATAGACGGAGATAGCCCAGCTGCAATGCGTTACACTGAGGCCCGCAGTGCTAAGATCACTCAGGAATTAGTGGCCGACATTAACAAGAATACAGTTGATTTCATTGATAACTTTGACGGTTCGACCAAAGAACCAGTTGTCATGCCTAACCGTATTCCTAATTTCTTACTAATGGGTTCTGAGGGTATCGCTGTCGGTATGGCCACCAAAATCCCACCTCATAATTTAACTGAGGTCTGTAATGCCATTACCGCGATGATTGAAAAAGGTAAATCTAGCGTTGAGACTAAAATTGAAATTGGCGAAGAAAAGCTTAGTTCTGATTCCAAATGTATCAGCACTATCTTAGAGGCTAAGCCTGATAGTCTGGCTGGTAAATTTGAAAGTGAAATCACTCATGAAGAATTAATGGAACACATCAAAGGTCCAGATTTCCCAACCGCTGGTATCATCTATGATCAAAAAGCCATTTCCGAAGCTTACCGATTGGGTAGGGGACGCATTATTGTGCGCGGTAAAGCCAGCATTGAAGAGGGTAAAAAAGATCAGTTTTCAATTTCGATCACTGAAATTCCTTATCAGGTCAACAAAGCTCGTTTATTGATGAAAATCGCCGATCTTGTCCGCGATAAGAAAATTGTCGGCATTCGTAATTTACGCGATGATTCCGACCGTAATGGTATGGAAATCACCATTGAGTTGAAAAAAGATGCTCGTCCTAATGTGATTTTAAACAAACTTTTTAAATACTCTGAACTCCAAAGTAGCTTTTCACTCAACATGGTTGCCCTCAATAGTGATGGCACTCCTCAATTAATGAGTTTGCGCCATGTTTTACGCGAATATGTTATCCACCGTCAATTGGTGGTAGTGCGTCGTAGCCAAAATGAACTCAAGGAAGCTCGCGATCGCGCTCACATTCTCGAGGGGTTGATTATTGCTCTCAATAATCTCGACGAAGTCATTGAGACCATCAAGAAATCCAAAGACACTCCTACCGCTCACGATGCCTTGATGAAGAAGTTTGGCTTAAGTGATGTTCAAGCCACTGCTATCTTGGAGATGCAATTAAAACGCTTGGCAGCTCTAGAGAGACAAAAAATCGAGGAAGAATACGCTGCCATTCAAGAAGCTATCGGCGTTTTAATTCACTTACTCAATGATCCAGGCAAAATCCTCAAAAAAATCATTGATGAAACCAAAGAAATGATTGAACTTTATGGAGACGAGCGTCGCACTAAAGTCGTTAAAGGTAAAATCGGTGAATTTGATGAAGAAGATCTAATTGCTGATGAGTCTACCGTCATTACTTTGACTGAAAGTGGTTATATTAAACGCCTCAGCCCAGATGCCTTCCGTTCTCAATCTAGAGGTGGTAAGGGTAGTAAAGGTCTGAACATGAAAGCCGAGGATGTCTTAAAGTGTATCGTCACTTGCAACACTCATGACAATCTTTTCCTCTTCACCAATCAAGGTCGCGTTTTTGAGATGAAATCTTACGAAATTCCAGACGCCAGTCGTCAAGCTAAAGGTACAGCTATCGTTAATATCCTCAATCTCAAAGCTGAAGAAAAAGTTCTATCTATTCTAGTCGTTGACCCAGAAGCAGATAAAGACAAATATGTTACCTTAGCCACCAAAAATGGTTTGGTTAAGAAGACCGCTTTGAAGCTTTTTAATAATATTCGCCAAAGTGGTATTGTGGCCATCATTCTCAATGAAGGCGATGAATTGGTCTGGGGTAAAATTACCACCGGTCACGACCATATTATGCTCATCACTCACGACGGTAAATCGATTCGCTTCAGTGAGGAAGAAGTTAAAACTTCTCAAAGAGACACTAAAGGAGTAAAAGGCATCACTCTACATAGCAGTGACTACGTCATTGGCGTTGAGGTTTTTGAAGATAAAAAAGAAGTCTTAGCCGAAAATAGCCTGCTTATTATCACTGAAAATGGCATGGGCAAGCGTACTTTATTAGAAAGTTACCCATTACAAAAACGCTCTGGTCTTGGGGTAAAAGTTTCAGAAATTACCACTCGTACCGGTAAGGTGGCTTCTGCCAAAATGGTCTCTGAAGAAAACAAAGAGGTAGTGATTAGTACTAAGCTTGGCAAAGCCATCAAAATGCCAATTAGCAAAAATTCTATTCCAACTCTGACCAGACCTACTCAGGGAGTTATCCTCATGAAAATGAGTGACAACGACCAAGTCGCTGCCGTGGCTTTAACCATGGATGATGAAGAAGAAATTGAAACTAAAAATTAAAAGTTAGTAAAGGAGAATTTCTATGTCTATAGAGGGACCTTCTTTCGAAGAGCTAGCAAGTCAACTTCACAATCATCCTGAAGTAGTGAGAGAAAGAAAAAAACAAGAAGAAGAGCAAAACCAAAGTTCTCAATCGGAAGAACCAACTGCTCAGGAAAAAGAGGACTAATAATAACGCTTAACTGTTATTTATTTAGGAAGATTTTGATTAAGCCATCTATTGACTTTACTTTTAATTTGTTCTTGAGAACAGTTGTCAGGTAACTCAGACCTTAGAATCGCCAAATTACTACGATGGCTTATTTGGTTTGCTGACTTTAACCAAAG
>CAZEEV010000004.1:0-4804 GCA_964511345.1 uncultured Pseudomonadales bacterium
TTGCGTCTTATGGTGATTTGGAGAAAAAATTTAGATTTGTGCAGCAACAGATAGAGGATTATCAACAATTTAAGCAGGAGACTAATTTGGTAGATATTTTCCCTATTTTAAATGAAAACATTCCCAATAATGTTGTTTTTGATACGCTTTTGATCAAACCAGAAGTGATTAATTTTACTGGATCAGCCTTGTCTCAAGATGCTCTCAATGTATTAGTGAATAATTTACAATTAAATCCGCATTTTACAGAGGTGAGTGTTAATAAAATTGAATCAAGAGGAGAAAAAACCACTGGCTTCAATTTTGATATGAAAGCTAAGATTATTTTAGATGCCAAAAAGTAAACAAGAACAAATCCAGATTGCTTTGCTTGATTTCTACAAAAACCCTGTGGCAAGGGTGTCTTTGGAATTAGTTTTTTCTATTTTAGCAGTCATATTTTTTGCCATTTTTGCTGTTAAGCCAACTTTACAAACAATGTCTGAGCTAATTAAAGAAATTGAAGATAAAAGAGCCCTCGAAGAGCAGCTAGTGCAAAAAATTGCTAGCTTGAATACAGCTCAAACTCAATATCAACAGTTTAGTTCTCAATTTTATTTATTAGACGAAGCAATTCCAAAAACAGCAGAATTAATAGAGGGTTTAAAAATAGTAGAAAAAATAGCCAGTAATAACGGATTAGTAATTAAAGGAATTTCTATTTCAGCGGTACCAGATGAACTTAAACAATCAAATGAGTTTGATGCCAAAAGAAAATTATTAACGTTTAATGTTGACTTGACTGGTGATTATTTAAAAATTCGTCAGTTTATTGAGGATTTGATGAACAATAGGAGGATGATGTTGGTTGATCAAGTGAATTTTAGTTTGGGCAATAATCGCTATCAAAAAGATTTGAGTGCTATTGTACGTGTCAATTTACCATATTACTCTGGTGAATCACAATGAAAAATAATGATATTCAAAAACAACTAGCTAAATTGCGTCGTAGCAAAAAATTGCTATGGCTTGGAATTTTATTCTTAGTTTTAATTATTTTATGGATTTTGGTTAGTCTTTTTGCTACTACCAAAACAAGCAAAATTTCCCAAGAACAAATGGAATTATCCAAATCGTTTGTTCCTAGATTGGAATCAAAAGTTTTTGATGAAATTTCTGGCAAAAGAATTTTCTCAAATGAAGAATTAGCCAGTTTTTCTATTTTTGTGCTCGGTCAAGATGAGGCTAATGGCAATTCCAGTCTTATAGATATCACTATTGTTCCTGATGCTACTAATTCAACTACTCAACCAGCTCAATTAACCAAAGAGACTGATAATGAAGGAATTAGTGAGGTGAGTGTTGCAACTACTAGCACTAGCCAAGTTGATTTATCAACTCCTGAGAATGCGTCTCGTTCTGCTAATTCACCTCCACCCGCAGTCAAAGACTTTTTAGATTTTGTAAGCACCAATTATTAAAGTCTAATACTTGTTGCTTGCGTCTTAATCATGTAAATTGGTTATAAGGGCATTATTTGTCGGTGTTTTTATGCAAGTACAAAACAACACTCCAGCAAACAACACCAGGCTTTCAACTGATAAGCCGGCTGTTTCCGTGCCCACCTTGCCACCTGTTGATAAAAAACCAGTTGTTAGTTCTTTGAGTTCCGATACTTCAGCTGAGGTAACTTCTTTTAGTGAAAAAGATACCAAAGTAGGGTTAAAAAAATCTAAAAAGTTTGTTTCTAAAAAACAAATACCAACTGTTCTCGGTTTATTAATTTTGTTTGTTGCCCTGATCTCTGGTGTTTTACTATTTGGTCGGGGAACTGGCGTTTTTGCTCCTCGCGCCACTGCTCAAACAACTCCTAAAAACATTCGCATTAGTAATGTAACTGACAAAACATTTACGATTTCTTTTTATACAGACGAGAGCACTACGGCTTTTGTTAAGTATGGGACAGATGTCAAAAAGCTAGATAAACAGGCCAGCGATGACAGAGATCAACTTTCTGGTGTGGTCAAGAATTATCGCTTGCACCACATTACTGTTCGCAGTCTTGAGGCTAAAACTAATTATTATTATGTTTTGGGAACTGGTTCTAGTACTTTTGATGACGAGGGAAAACCTTATGAAGTTATTACAGCATCCAAACAGAATCAGTCACCTCTTAATAATCAAACCATCTATGGCAATGTGTTGAATGCTGATAATACTCCAGCAGATGGAGCTATTATTTATGTTTATAGTGAAAATATGGGCACATTATCAAATTTAGTTAAATCTTCTGGTAGTTGGGGAATCGCTTTAAGTAATGCTTTTAGCTTAGATAAGAGCACCTATGCCACGTTGAATGATGAGAGCCCTATCGAAGTGAAAGTACAGGGTGTGGAACCAGATCTATTTAGCAGTATCAAGACTACTATTTCTGCTGCTCAGCCAATTGCTAATTTAGTCATAGGTCAGAATGGAACTTCAGCAAATACCGATGTTGCTGACAATGAACTTTCTTCTGAGGACAATTTGAATAAAGCAGAACTATTGGCTGATTCATCATTACCTATAGATGCATCTTCTGCTTCAATTATTGAGTCTACTGCTTCTACCTCAACTAGTAATCTTGTTACAAATGAAAGCAGTCGTGCTGGAGCTTTACAGAATTTAACGAATGCAACGGGAAGCAGCACTATGGCTTCGTTAGAACCTGAAGTTCTAGACCTCAATGAACTAAATGAATCCCAACCAGCTTCAGCAGCCACTCTGACTACTACGCAACCTCAAATTAAAGCTACTTTACCAGCAAATACCATGGTTAGGGTAGTGATTCACTCTGATACTCAAATCGATGAAACAGTGCAAACAGATGCAGATGGCAACTTATTGGTAGATGTGGCGAGTTTGGGTCAGAATTTAGAACCAGGAGAACATACAGCTAGTTATACTTATATTGATCCGGTAACTGGTCAAGAAGTGACTAAAACTTATAATTTTACGGTTGCCCCTAACGCTGAGACTAGACAATTGGCCGCAGTCATTACCACATCACCTACTCCTGCCCCTACAGCCAGTATTCCTTATGGTTCTGGCAATCCTTACGTTCCTACTATAACTGCTACGCCCACAGTTATTCCAACTATCACTATTAGTCCAGTGAGCAGCAATTCAACCACTGTGGCGACAACTAGTGGACAATATAGTGCTGGTTCGATAGGAACAACAATAGCTTTATTAATTGGTGGAATATTTTTTATTTTAGTTGGTGTTTGGAGCTATTTTTTAGCTCGTACTTTTGAGTTTAAAAATAAACTCTAAAACTGTCCTTTTTGTCTTAAATTTTACTGATTCTCCCTCTTTTTACCAGATGTTTTTTGTAGTAAATTAGAATAGGGTGATTTACGTCATCTCTAACTGATTTGGTTAAAAAATGTTGTTGCAAAAAAAGAAACGCCATCTTCTCTCTGTCGCCATTTTTCTCTTTTTATGCTTGGGCACCATAGTTGGTTTTGTTTTATTAAAAAATAGCCAAGACACTCGTCAGCAAGCTAGTGGCACTTGCAAAGCAGGTGATCCGTATTGTTCTTGTGACAATTGGGGTAGCAACTGTGTTGTGGTTGATCCAAATGGTACAAGAGAGGCAGTTAAAAAGGGAAGTGAAGAAAACAATAAAGGTATTTTAGCGACTTCATACACTGGTGAGAGGCCAGATAGCAAAGAAGCGTGCAGTGGCGGAGTGTGGATGAACGAGTTTTGTTATATGCCGGGAGATGAAATTGCTGGTGGATACATCGTAGTTAAATCTGGCAGGCATGATTACCCTTACTTAGAGCAAACCAACGTATATGAAAGCTTGAGTTTTGGGGCCAAAACTGTCACCGAAAAACTTGGCACAGTTGAAAGTTTGGGTAATGACTGCGATGGCAAAGGTCAAGCTTACGGTGGAGTGTGTTATGCCTATGGTTCAGTGATTGATGGTTATTTGGTTATGCCCCCTCGCACCAGTGGTTGCAATGATAGCACTGGTGATTATTGTTATGCTCATCTAGAAAAGATTGAAGTTTCCTACAATGATTGGCAAAAAGCAGTCGAATCGTATGAAAAAGACGGAAACACTAAGGTTTTGGAAGATTTATATAAAAAAACTTATGGTATTAGTTTTAATGTTGGTTCGCTTTATGACCCAAAGGCACCCAATGCAAATTTGTTAAAAGCACAAGCTTTGTTGTCGGCCTTAACCAGTGCTGAGGCATTAAAGAAATCAGCTCAGGCTGAAAATGAAGAGTTGGCTAAAAAGGCGAATTTAACTAAGGAAGAGCAGGCAGTTTATGATTTCAATAAGCAGATCATTGATAATCCAGATTTAGCGAAGAGTTATCAGTTAGTTGATCAGCTAAATGACGCTAATGCTCAACAAGTGGCTTTTAACAGTGCTGTATCTCGTATGTATGTTGATCTGGTTGAAGCCGGTAATACCGATGATTTAAATAAATTGGCTAACGCTAAATTTAAAGAAATTTTTGGTTATGATCCCAAAGGAAAGTACGGCGATGTGAATGGAATTCTTGGAGCTTTTGGAATAGATCCGGCGCAATTGAACAAAGATCGCCAAAGTTATACTGAGTCAGTTATACAGGCTCAGGCAGCCGCTGAAGCGACGGAAAAAGCAGAAAATATCCAAAAAATCACTGAGACGATTGCCAATAATCCGAGTGATACTTCATCTAATAATTTAATTGCACTTTATGAAGCATATTTTGGTCATGAACCCGTATACCACATGACAGCTGAAGAATTAAAGAAAGAACTTTCTAAATATAACTCGACT
>CAZEEV010000004.1:4904-87150 GCA_964511345.1 uncultured Pseudomonadales bacterium
ATACCACATGACAGCTGAAGAATTAAAGAAAGAACTTTCTAAATATAACTCGACTGTAGCTCTATTATATTTTCAAGAAACTCAGGATGTGACAATTTTAAGGCGTTTTTATGAAGATACTCTAAATGTTCCCGCTAATCAAGTTCCCAGAGATGCGAAAACTCTATTAAGAGGAATTTATGGAGCTGAAGTAGGCGACCAACTTTATAACAGTACTGTGATGCCAAACCGCTTTAATGTGGCTGCAAACAATTTTGCTAGTGATGATGGAGCTGCTCTAAAAGCAGTTTGTAAGGAATTAGGCGTGAGTAATTGTAATTTTAGTGGAGAGACTGGTACTCAAACTATTTCCTCAATGCTGAACGAGATCTATAAAGGACAAACAGGAGTTAATATTCCTGAATTAGCCAGCAATTACTCCAAAGCAATTTTAGCTCAAAGTAAAGAAACTGCTGTAAAAGCCAATGTAGATGCGACAGATGACAGAGTTAAGTATGGCATGGCTTATGATCCATTTGTAGTCGCCGAATACGAAGCTGCTACTGGGCAAACAGTTGATACTAGCGCCTTATCTAATCCATTAAAGCAAAAAGAAGAAGTTTTGGCGATTGCTGTAAAAGCAACAAATATTTTTAGTTCTTATCAAAATTTAAACTATATATTACAAAACAGTTCTTCTTTTGGCGATTATGATATAGGTCTTGCCTATGGTGAAGCATTAATGGATGATAAGGTTACCGGTGGCAATTTTGATGTACAAAAAATGGGTTTAAGTGCGGCCGAAAAATTTAGCTTGGGTTTTAATAAATTAGCTTATCAATATGCTGATGTTACTAAAACAGCAAAAAATGTCGCTACGAACTATGCGACTAGCGTAAGTCAAAATTACTCTGGTCCAGTTAATACCAATATCTCTGACATAGCTCTTAAAGGAGCAGATAGTTTAGGTATTTTTGATACAAAAAACGACGACGGAACTATTACAGAATATAATTATCAAGCAGCGCAAAATGGCTACTATTTTTCTCAGGGTTTAAATAATGTAGGAGCAACTTTAGCTGATTGGGCAGTGACAGCTGGGACATATCTTGCCTTATCCAATCATACCAGTTTAGGGTACTATGGAACTTCAGTCAATCAAAACACGCTCAGCTATAAAGAAATCGCTGATCAAGCTACCAAAGCGGGAGATGAAGTAAAAGCTAATATTCAAAAAGATTTTTACACTAAACAAGCTGAAAATTATATCGATCAGGATCAATTGCAGTATGTTAATAATCCAGATGTTAAGCAGTCAATAATTAATAAGCAAGTTCAAGACTTTGTTACTTTTCAAACAGACGAAGAAGTTAATCGTTCCAGAAAAGAATTAAATTGGGAAATGGTAGAAAAAGTAGTGGCTCCTACTGTGGCTATTATTACTTTGCCTGTGGCAATTGCTAGTGGAGCTGGGTTAGGGATAGTTGCTGGGATGGCTACAAGTGCCTTTTCCCTATATCAGGGAGCTGGAATGAAAGGACAAGCCTTAGATGCTCAAACAACAGCAATCGGTCGTTATGGATATGAAGATGGAATTAATATTGCGGCTCAAGATTTAGCCAATAATCCTGTCGTTGATGAGAAAACTGGCGAAACGGTAACTTACAAATATGATGAGGCCCTCAAGATAGTCGAGGAGCAAAATGAAATGCTGAACAAGCAAGCCAACATGATGCTAGCAAGTTCTGCAGTGTCAGCTCTGACCAGTGGTGCAGGAATTATTCAAGGTTTAGTTAAAGTATCTGGAGGAGTATCCATACTGACCGGTCAAGTTGTTAATGGAGCTTCTCAATTTGCTTTAAACACAGCTAGTGCCATGAGTACGGCAGGAAGATTAGGAGGTATTGGTCTTAGTGTTGCCAATGTTGTTAATTCCAGCCAAACACTTTTTGATGAGAACGCTAGTGCAGAAGAAAAATGGATGAGTGGCTTAAGTACTTTCGTGGCGGCTTCTGGAGCGATTGGAAACAGTTTCGGTTTCATCAAGAATCCAACAACAACAACTAAAGCGATTCAGACTTGGGGAGATGTGATTTTAGATGTAGCCAGTGTTCCATCTGGTGTGGCTATAGATATGCAACAGGTTAGCAAGGCTTGTTATGATGATGACTATCCTGGAGATGAAGATGCCTGTAGAAATGCTTGGGTTGGTTTGGCTCTTAGTTTAACTCAAGATTTGGTACAAGTGGGTAATAGTACTACTGAGTTTAGTAATTATAGGGCTAAAGCTAACTATAGAGCGACCGACTCTATTCAAAGAATTGATTTAGTAGATACAGAAATTAGTAAAATTCTGAGCAATCCAAATAGAAGTGTTGGTGATAATTTGAAGTTAGGAGAGTTACAACTGTATCGAGAGTCTTTGGTGGCTAGTGCTTTGGCAATTAATTCTAATTTGAAAATTCCAGAAATTCCGGTTACGACTGTGTTAAAAACAAGCATTCCTCAAGTCAGAACTGAGGATTTAATGCAGACCGCAGCTCAAAATAGAAGCAATTTACTTTCCAGAGCTGCCGACCTTGAACAAAGTAATCCAAATTTAGCTGTGCAATTAAGACAACAAGCAGATGATGTTTTTAACCGTCAGCTTGAAGTTAGTAGCCTTGGCGATCAAATTAGATCGATAGATGAAGCTATTAACCAAGATTTTGATAAGATTTCTGTAGAGAGAATTGAAGAGCTTAGAAAGACAAGAGATAGTTTAGTTGCAGAATTAGATAATAAAGTCAACGATCCTGCTTATCAGGCTCATAATTTATCAGTTGAGAATAAGCAATTGGCGATTTCTCTCAAAGAAAATGAGGTTTTCAAAGCTTATGATGAATTTAGATCTTTAGAACAAGAACAAATTCGTATTCAAGATCAAAATATTCCTCCACCTGCTACTAATCTAACTAAACAAACTGGTTTGGCTACCATTTTTCCTAAAATAGCTGAACAAAATAAAGCCTTAGATTTAATTGCAGCTCAAAATAAAGTCGCTGAAATTGAGAAATTAAATCTAGAAAAAAGTAATTTGGAAAAAACAGCAGAGCTAGGAGATTCATCGACAAAAATTGAAGAAATCAATAAACAAATAGCAGATGCTAATGCAGAACTTAACAAAATTGCTGAAAGTACGGAGGAACAAGGTTTTTGGCAACGCTTAAAAAATATTCTTCCAGGATCGAAAACAGAAAAAAATTATAATGAAGCCATTTTGGCTTTAAAGGATATCAATAAATATAATCAAGATAATATCCGTTTAGAAGAATTGAGTGACAAACATTTAAAGGGAGACTTATCAGTTGAAGAAAGACAAGAGTTTAATAGGTTATTAGATGATTTAGAAGGCGCGGACCAAAGATATACTCAATCTCAAGAAAAAATAAACCAAGCTTTAACGAAAGTAACTGATGGTTTGCAAAATAACCAGGGTTCTTCTGGAGTAGTTGCCTTTATCAATCGAGCGACAGAAGGAATTAAAAATATTTTTTCTCCTTCTGGTTCAAAGAAGCAGTTTAATTTACAAACGGAATTAAAAATCAGTAAGAATGATTTAGATCTTTTAAGCCAACGCGATAAATTAGCAGGAGATCTAAATAAATATCAGGAGGGACTTACTCAAGCTGAAAAAGCTATTGGTCAAGTTCCTGAAGAACAAAAACTAATATTACAACAAGATATTGAAGCATATAAACAAAAAATTGAAATTACTCAGAATGAGCTAGTAAAGATTGATGATCAGATTGATGTTAATACCATCAAGTCTAAATATTTTCAAACAATTGTTGCTGGTGAAGAGCAGAAAATATTAGAAGAAGCTTTCAATAAGCGTGATCCCGTTGCTTTTTCCAAAGAAGTTGAAAACATCAAGAATACTGCCTTAGACAAACTGAAGCTTTCTGTTTCTGAAAAGATATTGGTGGAAGAATTGATAACTAGTAAAGAAATAATTAACAGTGCTAAGTCCGATCCCAAGTTCAGAACCATTGAGGAGATTAATCAAGCAAGAGCAAAATATGCAGAGAATTTGACAGAACTAAGCAAAAGTATTTTAGGAGAAAACCCTGATCTTGAAGCTTACCAACGATTGGGAGAAGTTCAAAATATCATCAAAAAAAATGATCTTCTTGGAACTATCAAGGAAGATTCCAATATCGGAGAAATTTTGGCTAGTCAAGAAATCAGACTTAATACTGATAATCCACTAGTGGCTACAAAGATGGCTAATATTGTTCGGGAAATGGAACTTAGAACAGGAGCGACTGAAGGAGTACCTTTCTTTAATTCAAGAACAAACCAAATAGACACAATGCTTAAGATTCTCTCTGGGGACAGAATTGCCGTTGAACTAACTACAGCAGGTGGAAAAACTTTTGTAGGAGCAGCAGTGCTAAAAATACAACGGGAAATAATTGGTTATGAAACAGGAATTTATATTGCTAAACCTGGTCAAGAAGCTGATATTCAGAAATCAATGGCAATCGCTTATGGAATTGAGCCGAATAAAATTCCAATTTTAGATAATTCTAAACTATCTGATGGCAACTATCTCAAGTCATTAAAAGAAGCTGCTTTCATTATTGCTGATCCAGCTCAAATCCAATTTATAAGAAACACTGCTTTGAATGTTAAAGATCCCAATTTTAAAACTGCTGTAGAGGTTTACTCTAAATTATCTAAAAACGCGTCTATTTACGTTGATGAATTACAAATTACTTTGGATCCAAGTCGTCAAGCAATTAACTCTGTTGGTCCAAGTACACAAGATATTCCGCAATCTTATAAAGATGCAGCGAATTTAATTGGCAATGCTTTAGATCAAACTGTTTTAAAAGATGGCGGTTGGGGTCTTGGAGATAATTCATTTTTAGTTTTAAGAACTAAAGATGGAGCAGAAATTGCTAAATTTTCTAAATCTGCTCAAGCAGAAATATTCAATAAATTGGCCAAAGAAACAGGCATTACTGCACAAAAATATGGAATTGTTGCTGACAATGCTGTGGAAATAGAAAGAGCTTTAAATCAAGGCGAAGATGTTTTGGCAGTTAAATTGACTGAATTGGGAGTGGCAGATGTGACAACTGCCAAAGTAAATCAGGTTTTAGATCAAGTAGATATGCTCAATAGTTTTGCTCAAGGTTTAAAGATGCAGAGAGGCACTGATTACATTAGGGGAGTTGACGGTGTTTTATCTAAAAATGGTGGTCCAAATAGAAATGTTACTATTCCTGCTGCAGGAGGTGTCTCTAATGAAGGTCAGAGCTATAAAGCCAATCTACAAGTGGCAATGGAATATATTGGCGCTCGTGCTTATGGAGACGACGTAAACTTCTCAGGTCTCAAATCTTCTCCAAACGAGGCTTTCCGTTCAAATATTTCTAGCTATTTTGCCAGTTTAAAGAATAGCTCTGTGGGAGCTGTAACAGGAGCTATGGCAGATGGCGCCGGAGTAGTAGAAGTATCTCTTGGTTTAACAACTTATAGATCAACTGAAGCGGTAGATAAGATTGTGGGCATTGAAGGAGTAGCTAGTGGCGGTCGCGTAGTTGCAGAGAGATCTTATGCCATAGGCAGGGGCCAAGATGTCGATGCTGTCGTGGCTTTGAAAAATAGTAATAAATTGGATATGAGTGATGGTCGAGCTTCAAATGGCAATTTAAAAATTGTGATGGGAACTGATGGTGCCGAAGATCCTATTAAATTTGCCATTAGTTTGGCAGAGACAGATGCTTTTAAGGACTCGGAATTTGCTGTTCAGAATGCAAACGGAACTTATTCCAAAATAAAAATTCAAGATGGTCAGGTGTCTTCTACAACACCAATCACAACTAAACAAATTCAGGATTTATATGATAGCGAAGCCAAGAATTTAATTACTATTATTGGTCGTGGTGGTGCAACTGGAGATAGTATCAAAACAGCAGGTAATATTCCTGGAATTACAATTACTAGTAGTAAAACTCCAGTAGGTTTAGTTGCTCAGGCTGGGGCCCGTATTGACCGCGGAGATGAGATTGCAGATCAGTACGCTCTGATCATTTCTCCAGGTGCTTCAAGAGCAGATATTGATAAACCAATGACATCTGCCGATTTTGCTCAGTTTAAAAATGAAATTGTTAATAATCAGAAAATCGTGGAACAAGCTAAAAATACACAAGCCCTTGACCACGGTGTGACTACTGCTAGTAATAGAGTTTTAGAGAGCTTAATTTTTGAATCTCGTGATGTAAAAGTTAAAGAATGGGCATCTAATTTATTGCTTAAATTCTCTACTGAGCAAGGTGCTAGAGATTTAGACTTAGATGGTGGTTCACAAACTTCTTTAGCTGCTCGTCAAAAAAAGGTGGAATCAGAGGTGGCTAAATGGAAAGAAGTTTTGGCAGATTCAGCTAATGCTTCAATTTTAAAACAAATTTCTTCAAATAATCCAGAGTTATATAAAACAATTTTAAGCAACGCTGGTACTAAATCTAAATTAGCTTATGCCAGCACAGGAGCTCAAGCTACTACTACCAAAGAAGCAGTTATTACGGCTGATAATCTTGAAGATTTTGTACGCAGACACAATTTATTTGTGACTGCTGATTCAGAGAGTAAAGTTGTTGCCAGTTCTAGTAAATCAACTGAAACTGAACAAATTGCCACTAAAAACCAACAAAACAACAATGAAGTAACCAGGGCAGCAGCGGAGCTTAATGCTGCCAAGAATACAATTAAAGATTTGACCAATGTGGTAGCTAATCCAATCAAGATGGCAATAGAGTTGGGCAATGGAAATGTTGTAAAAGAAATTTTAAAGACTCCCTCGAGAATCGCTAACTATGTAAAGAATTTAGACGCAATTCAGGAAAACGCTATCAATAATTATCGAGCTCAACGAGAAAGTTTAGCCAATTTAATCACTAGTTTAGAAGCAGAACCGGACGTTAACTTGCAAGCTGATTTACAACAACAAATTGACAACCTTGAAAAAGAAATTGCGGCAGTTCCTTTTTTAACCAAAGCTAGTAATTTTGTTAATGAAAGAACCATAGGAGAAAACAAAGGCAGATTCGCTTCTGTTTTAAATTTTTTCACCAACTTATTTGGTGGCGAAGAAATCGCTCCAGAAGTAGTTGCTCAGAAAGATAAAGTTACCAATGATTTAAAAATTACCGATGAGAAAACTCTCGCTGATTTGGCTGCTCTCAAAACTGCGGAAGATGTTGCTAATTTTGTAGCTGCCAAACAAACAGCCTATCAAAACTTAAAAGATCAATTTACTGCTCTTAATACTGTCAAGCCAGCCATAAATAATGAAGAAGATTATAAAGCTCAAGAAGAAAAATTTAACCAAACTGTAGCAGAAATTAAAGATTTGCAAGATCGATCTGGCTTAGCCTTTATAACAATTGCCGATGATGGCAGTATTAGTAGAGTCAATGAAGACCAATTTGCGAATCTTTCTACCTTCAGAGCTAAAGCTGAAGCGCAGGCTGGGAAGTTGGCTAAAGAAGCTGAGCAGAAAGCACAAGAAGAAAAATTATTAGCCAAGCAACAAGCCGAAAAAGAACGTCAAACTCAAGAAAAAACTGAGAAGCCAGCTGAGGAAGAAATAAATCAGAAAAATGAAAATAACGTTGAAAAAGAGCAGCCTTTGACTCCAGCTAAAATGGAGGTAGTTACCTCTATTGGTAGAAAGAGTGACAACTCATTACAAATTATTCCCAGCATAACCGCTGTCTCCAGATACCACGCTCAAATTATTAGGGATGAAAACAATAATTTATATATTCGTGATTTAAATAGCACATATGGGACCCATGTAAATGGTGTAAGAATAGGTGCGGAGTCAAATGTTGCTCTAAATGAGAATGATACTATCTTTTTAGGTTCGTCTGATACATACATGGGAGTTCGTCTCTCTGTGTTAAGAGATGGTAACGGTGTTCTACAAATTGGTTTTCCCGAATCAGATCGCTATGCTTACGTCGCCACTTCACCTTTCTTGGTTGGTAATGCCGAAAATTCTAGTCAGATTAATGAAGCAGTGAACGGTCAAAATAAAAATATTAATGCTGTGTTGAAAACATTCAAAAACACTATTCAGCAAGCGTATCAAAATATAGTTACTAAGCTCTCAAATCTTTTAGGTCCACCAAAGATTGATTCTGCTCAGTTAGCTTATACGATTGGTAGGCATAAAAATAATTCTTTACAGGTTCCAGGAGAGCTGGGCTATGTTTCCAGGCATCATGCACAAGTTATTCAAGATGAAAACAATAACTTGTATATTCGTGATTTAAATAGCACTAATGGCACTTATGTAAATGGTCAAAGAATTACTGCATATAAGCTCAGGCCTTTAAATGTAGGTGACATTATTTTTCTTGGAAAGATGTATGAATTAGGAGCAACCTTTAAAGTAATTAGTAATGATTTTGGACAATGGGAGCTAGAACCTGATTCGGGTTCTGTTGTAATAGATGAAGAGTTAGAAGAAGAACTGAAAGAAGGGCAAAAAATTGATGATGAACTCAAAAAGTATCAAGAACTAGCTGATGGACTATCAGTTTTTGGTGAATATTATTCGACGACCCAAATACAAAAAGATTATGAAAATTTGCTAACTAATTATAAAAATATTATTACCAACATATTGGAGTTACAAAAAGAATCTGGAGTTAACTTTATAGATAGCAATAATGGCTTATATCGGGTTAATCCTGATTGGAAAGGTAGAAGTTACAGAGAATTTTTTGAATATGCAGTTGAAAAAGTCGCATTGAATTTAATAAAACAATCAGGGCATGATAATTTTGATGACTTTAAAATTAATTTAGACTTTTTTCAGTTATGGCTTACTTTTAGAAATTATGGTTTGGAAGGGATTACGCAGAAGATTGATAAAGAAATTGCAAAACAAGAATCTATTTATATAGTTCAAGATCTTATTGAGCAGGTAAATAATTTTGTAGCCAAATTTCCTATCATAAATGATTCTTTGCAAGGGAACATAATTACTAGTCAAATAGTTGCCGATCTTAATCAAGCTTCTTATTTTATTGAATTACTAAAAAATGCAAATTTAACTCAAAATAGCTCTTATTCTCAAATTGTAGATTTGGCCATCCAGTTTAATAATCTTCTCAAAACAGAATCCAATAGTGAGGCAATAGACAAAGAGATTTCTGCATTATATTTTACAAAGTTAATTCCAATAGCTAAGAATGCTGGTTTAGCACTCAATTCTACAGATGAGATTGATCAATTCCGTCAAATTCTCGCTGAACGTCCAAATTTTGAACAAGAAATAAGGCAAATTGTTGACATGAAGAAAAACTCTCAAGTTAACGAAATTAGTGCTTTGGCCAGCGTCACGTCAGCGACAGAGGCAATACAAGAATCAGTTCCGGTTGAGTTATTTGAAGGCAGTGACGGTTACAAGACGATATCTAAATCAACAATTGAAAATAAAGATAGTGCTATGGATTTTTATCAGGCAGTTAAAAAAGATGTTTTTGATTTGTTGTTATCAGAGCAAGGTGTATCTTTTAATGAAAAAAATATAGAACAGTATTTAGAACAAATAACAAAATTAAGTAGTTGGACTGAATACATAAAAAATCATTTTAAAACTACTTTAGATGAAGATAATAATCGACAAGAAGTAATTGATTTGGTACAACAGGCTTTAATTGATGATTTGCAGTGGATTAGAAAAGAAAAATTTGACGAAATACTTTTTTCCAGTCTATTTATAGACAAACCATTTTTCGACGGATTACTTTTAACTGGGGACAATAACGTGGCTAACGCTTATGATACTTTTGGACAATCTACTCGATCTGGAGATGTGGGAGCATGGGATTCATGGCTAAATGCTTATAATTTTAATTTGTCCGAATTTAATACTAATAATTTAGTAAATTTACACAAAACTATTTTTGCTTGGTACGATAATCCAGATACTAATCCATCGAAGAAAAACGATAGAGCAGGCATTCTCAGAGATAATACAGATATAAGAGATCAACAGCCTTTATATGCTAAAGATTACCAAACAGGGAGTCCTTTGGTACTTACTCAATCCCAAATAGACAACTTAAATAATTTGAGGTCATTAAGACCAGGTGTTGATGAACCCATCATGCAATTTGTATTTTCAGATAAAAATGATGGTCCAAATGAAAATGGTCTATATGTTGGATATATAGAATTTTGTAAAACTGAAAATGTGCAAGCAGAATTAGAGGCTTTGATGAATTGGTATAAAGAGCAAACGTCTAAGGAACATGATCCATATTTATTGGCAGCTGAGTTGCAACAAAGATTTATAGCTATTCATCCATTTAGAGATGGTAATGGTAGAACATCAAGATGGTTGATGAATTGGTCTTTGAAGAACGATGGCCTTGGATCGTCTATTATCTATGACACTGACAAAGATATGTTTTCGTCTATAAACGATTGGGCTGCAGAAATTAAAAAGGGAGAGATGAGATTCTCATCACTCAAAAATCAAATAACTACAATGATTAGTAAAGGTATTCCATCGGAGATGATTATTCCTCAAATAGAAGTGGAGGGTACAGAGAGTTGGGATTACCACCAATGGACTCAATTCTCGACATTTGTTAAAAGTAATCCTAAATTAGCTATCAACAAACTAGTTGCAGGCAACAAACTAGATAGGGATGAATTCTATTCAGCTCTGAGAGACGCCGTTATTAGTTTTAATTTATACAAAATTACTTCAACCAAGAGCGATTTTGGTGGTTTAGTAGATCCTTATTATGCAATGAGTTATTCAAATACTAATCCAAATGTACAAGAATTTTTAAGAAAAAATTATGCCAATGACGCCACCGTGCGTAGAGGAGCTTATAACAAAATTGATATCAGTAACAGATTTACTAATCCGCGCGATGTTCTTTCCTTCTTTTATGGAGGACAAGATGATCTAATCACTACTAATGGAGTGCACAAAAAAATCACCGTCAAGCTTTTTAATGAAATTAATGGCAAAGAGTTAGATGAACAGAGATCAATTATCAGAAAATACTTGTCAGGAGAAGTTGGATCTGACACTGTTGGTGGCACAACGAGTGATTTTAATAATAAATTTCCAGATTTGATCGTTGATCATAGCTCAATCAATGAGTCTATAGATGAAATTATCCAAGTACTCATAGATAACAAAGGACTTAAAGTTCCAGGCTATTTTGCCAAACACGCTGCAGAAATTTATAACTACACCATGCTTGATGTTTTTAATAACCAAAGTTCATCAGTTTCTAAAATGATTATTCAAGGACATATCTCTGCAACCAGTTTGTGGAGTGTTTCACCTTTTACATCTTATTCAAAAAATGATTCAACCCCCGAACAATTTTCTGTCAATCAACTTTCTTCTGAAGTAAATGCTGCTTTTGTATTTACGTCTTCTTTGCCTACAGTAGGTGCTCTGTATGATCAGGATTATCAGGGAGTTTATGCTTTTCAGAAAGCTGGTGTAGGCCTTGGTTATAACCATGAGGGAGAGGTTTTATTTGCAGGTGGTCAGAACTTATCTTTACTAGAAAAGATAGATATGTGGGTATTAGATCCTTCTAACATGAACCAATATAAAGCTTCATCTGTGCAAAGATTTGGTTCAGACGGCAACAATTTAAGATTAATGACATATAACAAAGATGGCTTGGCTCTCAGTAGTGAAATTTACAGATTTGATGAAACCGGCAAACCAGTCTTAATTAATACATTCAACAGTGATGAATTAAAAAATTCTCTTGATATTAAATTTTATACATCTGAAATAGATTCTTTGTTAAAACAATTTAGAGGCATTGATACTTTTGGTGCTAAATTTAGTCCTTTTACTGGTCAGAGCTTGTCAATTCCAACATACATTAATGAAAATGGAATAGATGAGGTTGATATAGATAAATTCAACGACTTGAAAAATAAACTGCAGTTAGAAATTAAATATCAGAGAGATTTATCCAAAGGGACAATAAGTATTAATTTAAAGGACAATCCTTCTTTCGAAGAAGCTGAAAGACGTTTTAAAGAAGCTTTAGAAGCTGCGGGATTAACTTATGAACCCATTGAAAGAAGTTCTTCCTCAGTCTTTTTCAATTCTCCCTGCTCTGACTGCAATCAAGTTCGTTTAGACACCGAAACTAGAGTGCAGATAAGAGGGTGGTCAGTCAAGGTATCTCAGTTGCTATTGTCGTTCTTTAATATGGAGTTGAGGGATAGATGGCGCGTGGTTACGTAGTCATGGTTGGACTTTTTTGTAAACGTAAAATTGTCCAATTTCAAAAAGTAAATACAGTCCAATAACAAATAAGGGAATACCTATTAACAGATTAGCTTCTCCCGTCACAGCTAGTTTGATAAGATTGATTAGCTCTAATGCTTGAGCCCAAAACAAATAAATCCAACCTACAGCATTACTTTTCCTCAAAGGCTTAAATGCTTTGAGGAAGAATAGAGTACTAAAAAGTACCAAAACAAAATTCATTGTTTCAGCAAAAAAAGTAGAAAAATCTAACGAAATTATGGTAATAAGCAAGAAAAATCCAGCAATTAAGCCAAGTAATACGCCGATTATTCCCAAGATTAATGCCAAAAAAGGCACAATCTTACTAATTACAATTCTAATTTTCTTGGGTAGATGTGGTAATTTGATGAAGAAACTATCTAGTTTGCCGATGAAAAGCGCCACTTTCTGACTAGCAAAAATTTTTTCAAATGACTTTGTTGTTTTTAACATATCTCTAGTATAGCAAAAATTTCCTCTTTCTCTCAATCTGCAAATAGAGTAAACTAATTTTAGGATTAAATATGACACAAGTAATGCAAACTCAACCAGTTAATATTAGCAATGGCTCGTTTAATGCAGCCTCTAATTTTTTGCAGAAAAACAAAAAAACTTTAGGTATTTTGGCTGCAATCGTAGTGGCTCTGTTTTTCATCAACAAGTTTTTTGCTGATCCAGCAGTGATTACTGTAGTTGGCACGGGTCGTTTAACTGCTAAACCTGAAAAAGTTGAAATGTTGGTCACTCAAGTTGATTCTAATCCAGATCCAATGGTAGCTGTATCCAGTAGTGAGCAAAGTATAGAGAATTTGATTGCCAAAGCAAAAAATTTGACGGGAGATAATCTTGAAATTCAAAAATCTTTTTATCAGATGACTCCTTCTGTAATAACAGGAGACGTGCTTTATCAGGTAGTTAATGTTTTCAAGGTGACGGCCAATGATCCAGCTAAGGCTTCTGATTTAATTAAAATGTTTTATGCCGAGGGTGCTACCACTGTTTCTAATGTCAATTTCATTCCAGAAAAGCAAGACGAAGTTACTCAGAAGGCTCGCGAAGCCGCCATCAAAAAAGCTAAAGAAGAAGCCAAAAATATTGCCAAGGCTTCAGGCAAAAGACTCGGCCGCATTGTTAGTATTGGAGATGATTTAATTGATGCAAGCAGTACTGTATCTACTGATACGCCAACTTCAGAAGGAGGAGAAACTGCTCAAGTTAATTATATCAATGGAGTGCCTTCTGAGCTTGATATAGCTAAATCAATGACAGTGACCTACGAGATTTGGTAAAAAGCTCAGAGCTCGATTACTAGATTTTCAATTGATTTAAATTCCATCAGCGATTGTTTGCCATAATTCTCGGTTACTATCTTCATATCCAAGTGCCCAGATAGCAATACCAGCCAAGTCTAGCTGTCTAGCATATTCCAACTTATAAGCAATTGATTGAGGATCTTCATAGTAGATGGTATACAGTTCACCATCTTGTTGATAAGTGATATATGGGGATAAAGCATTTTCATCAAAGGCTTTTTTAATTTGAGTGGCTCCTTGCCAAGTAACTTCTGTATTTGTCTTGCCATCACGCATTGCTAGCAACTCTTTGGCTTTTTTATAACTCACGGTAAAACCCGTGTCTTTATAAGTATTGGCTTTGGGTTGGTTGGAGTCAGTGCGCCAACCATAGCCATAAAACGGAATACCTAGGAGAATTTTTTCTCTTGGTACTTGTTCAAAAAAGATTTTTAAATGTTGATTAATATCTTTATTCCATTGGCTATTTTCACTGAAAAGCGGGGCAACTGGTCCCGCTTGATCGCTACTTCTTTGATGAAAATCGTAGGCCATGACGATAACGTAATCAACTTCCTGACCAACAGTTGCAATGTCCCACATACTTTTATCATTGCTAGCAGCACTGGCATATACATCGACACTTAAGGCAATATTTTGATATTTGGAATCTAGATATGAATTAAGTTGTTTTATAAATTGGCTAAATTTTGGGCGTAGATTTTGGCTATTTTCGCCACTGTATTCAATGTCGATATTAATGCCAGAAATAGGATAGGCAAGTAAAATAGAATCAAGACTGGTGAAAAATTGTTGCCATGCCTTTTCATTACTAAGAAAAGCACTAATATCTTCACCATTAAATTGCTTCAGAACCAGTTCGACTTTGCCATTTTGAGTTTTCATTTGTGTGGTAAGTTCTAAAAATTTCTCTTCATTTAGTAAACGATAACCAGGATCAAGGTTGCCATCATGATCTTTGGTCATGACATCCCCACTAGCAGCAATATTCAAACCAAAATAGGAAAGATGAGTTAGTTCTTTTTCTAACTTAACATCTTCGACGTTCCAATAAGGTAAAAATCCATAAACAATTTTTTGTTCTTTTTTGGGAATGATTAATTCTTTTAGATAACGTAAACGACTGCTACTGCTAATAGAAGATGATAATGGAGCATCATAAAAAATATTAATTGAAAACAAAACTATAAAAACCAGCAATAAAAACAAAAAAACACTAAAAAATATTTTTGACATCTATGATTTGTTGTTCATAAATAATTTTACCTTCTTCATCAGTTGGTCTAGCGCAATCAGCACAGTACAGCTTAGTCAGCGGGTCGTAATAGAAACTATGTTCTTGTAAACTTAAATCCGTTGCTTCTTCTCCTTCTTTTGGAGGTAAACCAGTTTCAGCACGAATCCAATATTCTTTACGAAATGTACCGGAATAACTGGGTTTAGAGCTCTCCCAGTACAATTCTTGACCTTTGGATTCACAGCTGGCAATGGGGTCAGTATCAGTGTTAGTGGAGGTAATACTAGTTTCATCATCGCCACTACTGACCAAAAGGGTACCTAATCCTGCTTCTGAAGGCATGCCAGTGAGACAGACATTGCCGATTTTAACGTCACTGGGTTTATCTAACCAAATAGTTTCTTGATCTTGCAAAATATATGCCATGATATCGTGCCAAATGGGTGCTGCGCCAGTGATACCAGAGGCCAAATAGCTCATAGGTTTACTATTGTTATTACCAACCCAAACGATAGTCAAATACTCTGGAGTATAGCCTACGGTCCAGTTATCTTTCAGATCGTTAGTAGTGCCTGTTTTAGCTGAGACGACTTTATTTTTGATGACTAATTCTGAATTAGTACCAAAGGCATTTTGGCGGGCATTATTATCTTGCAAAATGTGACTAGTCAGATATGCAGGGGCCCTTTCCATCACTCTTTTTGCAACACCATGCGTATCAACTAAATCATTCTCTGTTAAATATAACAGGTCGTTTTTAGCTGACTCTGAATCATATTTTTCTAAAATTTCTCCCTTATAGTTACTAATTTCCAAAATGCCGGTTAAAGGCACTCTGACGCCTTGGTTGGCTAGAACCCCAAAGGCCTCTGCCAATTCAATCATTTTGACCTCGCCTCCGCCCAAAGTTAGGGACAAACCATAATTGGCAGGGTCAGTCCAGGTGTTAATACCCATGAGTTTGGCTTGATTAATAAAAGTCTCAATACCAATGGTAGCCAGAGCCTTAACAGCAGGAATGTTAAGAGAGTTACCTAGAGATTGACGAATCGTCACTGGTCCCATGAAAGCACCTGTGTAATTTTTTGGACAATAATCTTTTTGACCGATCACTCTAAAACAAGTGGGCACATCTAGCAACATTGATCCAGGATTAAGAGTTTTTTGGGCAAAAGCTGTTGCGTACATAATAGGTTTGATAGATGAACCAGGTTGACGGAGAGCTAGAGTGACATTGACTTGACCATCTCCTTCATTATCAAAATAGTCTTTTGAGCCAATCATGGCTAAAATTTCTCCGCTATTGGGTTTAGCTACTATTGCGGCGCCGTTTCCCACTTTCATGTTGGTTAATTTTTTCACTTCACTTGATAAAGAGGCTTGAGCGGCCTCTTGTAGATCCAAGTCCAGAGTAGTCTTGACGCGCAAGCCACCGGTTTCAACCATCTTTTCACCATATTTAGTGTAGAGCAGGTCTTTGATATAAAAAACAAAATGAGGAGCTTTGATATCATCTTTTTTAATAGCGAAGTTAAGTACTTCGTTGCCTGCAGTTTCTGCTTCTGCTGTAGTAATGTATTTATCTTCTACCATGCGTCTTAACACTTCTTTTTGGCGGTTCTTACCTTTTTCTGGATTAGATCCAAATGGTGAATAAACAGTAGGAGCTTGAGGCAGACCAGCCAAAAGACTGGCTTCTGCCAAACTTAAATCTTTGGCCGACTTATTAAAGTATTTATTGGCGGCTGCTTCGACGCCCACTGCAGTGCCACCATAAGAAATATAATTGAGATACATTTCCAAAATTTCTTTTTTACTATAAAGAACTTCTGTCATGACGGCTAAGACCGCTTCTTTGATTTTTCTTTGAAAAGTTTTCTCTTTGGTGAGTAAGGCATTTTTGACTAATTGCTGAGTGATGGTGGAGCCACCCTGCAGACTGCCACTTTTGAAGTTTTTCAAACCAGCACGTACTAAACCACTTAAATCTAAACCGTGATGTGAATAAAATTTTTTATCTTCTATAGCGACCGTTGCTTGTAAAACATGGGCAGGTAAATCGTCTATATTGATAGGAATGCGATTTTCGTTACCATAAATCTCATAAAGAAGAGTGCCATTGCGATCGAAAATTTGGGTGCTGACTGGAAAATTTTCGTTAGCAGTTAAATTATTAGGAGAAGGAAGCTGCTTGTATAAATAGATCAAAATAGCTACAAAAATGAATAAGCTTATCCACAGAATAAACTGATAAGAACGTTTATTTTTAGTTCTCTTATTTCTTTTTTTTTCGAATAAAAGAAAGGGATTCATCGTTTCATTATACCTCACCAGCTATTTTTATTTATTGAGAATTCTATTATAATCACCTCATGGATTCACCTCAACAAACTATTTGGTACAGTTATTTAGACTCCCAGCAAAAAGACTTAGTTGATGTTAGTTTCGCCTTATTGCAGAAAAAAAATTTATTAACTGATTTAAAAGATTTTTCTTTTTTAGTTTTCCCTATGTCTAAAGCCTATGAAGGTTTTCTAAAAAAAGTTTTTTACGATTTACAATTAATTAGTAAAGACACTTATCAAGGTCGTCGCTTTCGTATTGGACGTGCTTTTAATCCAGATATTCGTGAATATCAGAGAGATGAAGATTGGCTTTATGATGATGTAGAGCGTAAATTTGGTAAAGACGTTGCTAGACAATTATGGGAAACTTGGCTGCAATGTCGCAATCGAGTTTTCCACTTTTTTATTGCTGAGAGACAAACCCTGAGCTTTGATGAAGCGGTGGTAAAGATTAGAATGATTACCAACTCTATACAATTAGTAGCAGAACAACTACAGAAAAACTAAAGCAAATAACAAATAAGAAGAAAGACAATCTATGCAATATAAATACCAAAACATCACTATTTCTGGCCTGCCAGGCTGCGGTTCAACGACTTTGCTGAGTTTACTAAGAGAAGAACTGGAAAAAGACCAATGGGTAGGTTTTTCTGGCGGTGAATTTATGCGAGCTTATGCTGTCGAGAAAGGTTTATTTAATCCTGCTCAATCTACTCACCATAGCGCCACTGTTTATAATGATGACTTTGATCGTCAAGTGGATTATGGTATCAGAGAAAAAGTTAGTACAGGAGAGAAATGGATTATCGAATCTTGGTTATCTGGTTTTATGGCACAAAATGTTCCCGGTACACTAAAAGTACTCATGACTTGTAGTGATGATGCGGTCAGAATCGATCGTATTGTCAATCGAGATGACGTGGATGTTGAAGAAGCTAAAAAAAGTATCCACGATCGTTATCAGGGTAATTTAAACAAATGGCAACGCATGTATCATCAAGAATGGGAAGAATGGGTGGTTAAGACAGGTAAATTGCCAGCAACTGAGCCAATTGATTTTTGGCGTAGCGAGCTTTACGATTTAGTCATAGATACTTTTTCAAACAATAAAGAAAAGACTCTGCAACTAGTTTTAGATGCCATCAAAAAAAGCTAAAAAAAGTACCATTAATAGCAAAAGACATGAGGTATTTCTACCTCTTTTAGTTTTAACTTTTTTGTTGTGGATTTTTTATCGTTCTATTTTTCATTTTCCTATTTGGTTCGATGAAAGCATTGGTAAGCTAGTTTTTTTTGCTTTGCCAGTTTTGCTTTATGTTTCCATATCAGGAAATACTTCAATCTTTGCTACTTTTTCTTTCAAAAAATTGAAACCTGGCTTGTTGTTGGGTTTGGCGATAGGAGGTATTTTTGGTTTTGTAGGTGCTTTAGTTGGAGCCTTAAGTAAAGGTGGAGAAGTGATCTTTTTACCTCATTATTTTGCTGATTGGTTTTGGCGAGAAATGTTTTTAGCAGTAATGACTGGTTTTTGGGAAACTTTATTTTTCTTTAGTTTTGTCATGATTATTATTGAAGAGAAATTTCATTATTTTTCTGTGATGAAACAAGTGGCTCTAGTGGCTTTGATTTTTCTCTTATTTCATTTACCTAATACTATCACTCGGTTTGAATCCACTAACTTATTTTTTCAAATCTTTTTACTTTTTGTTTTTGCTTGTGGTCAGGCTTTAATTTTTTATCAAAGACGTAACGCTTATTTGCTAGTTATGGTCCAGGCAATTTGGGGTATGGTTTTGTTAACCAATTTTTAATTACTTATGAAAAGAATTCATTATTTATTTATTTTGTTTGCTATGGGTTTTGCCAGTTTAATTATTTTTGTTTCTTTGCAATCTGCTAATAAAAATAAAATGATTAGCAATGGTAAATTAATGTCGGGTAAATTTTATATAGCGAAAGAAATTTTGCCAGATCACTCTTTTTATCCTTTTTTAATGATATTGGACCGTTTACGTTTGGAGTTGGCCGATGCAGAAAAGAGAATAGATCTGTTGGTTTCCAATGCTAACCGTCGTTTATTTTATAGTAAAAAGTTATTAGAAAAAAATAATCAAGATTTAGCCTTTATCACTTTTAGTAAGGCTATTAAATATATCAATCAGGCTTTAGAGGAGAATATTTTTCTACTAGAAAAAGCTAGTTTAAATAAAAAACAAGAATATCAAACTACTGCCTTTTTTGTTTTGGAAAATTTTGATAAACAAGCTAGTTTTTATACAGAATATCAAGCGCAATTTAGTGATGAAGAAAAATCCTTTTTGGATGCGCTCTTTTCTCAGGGTTCTGCTTTGCAAGATAATTTATGTAGTCTGATGAATCAATCAATTTAAAATTGATATTGTTTGTTATAGTTGACAAGTAACCTGCCCCCGTGAGATTCTTTTAGTCCTGCTTTTATTAACCACAAGATTTTGTGTTTTAATAGGCCATAAAACACTATAGGTTGGGACTTGATAAATTTATGCAATGTCCGTTTTGTAAGAGTAATGAAACAGCAGTTATTGATTCACGAGAGACGGAAAATGGTGATAGTGTGAGACGTAGAAGGGTGTGTGAAGCATGTAAACAACGTTTCACTACTTACGAAAGAGTTGAAGGTGTGGATTTAAAAGTAATTAAGAAAGATGGAGCGCAAGAGAACTTTGACAGAGAGAAAATTAAGAGAGGTTTGATTAAGGCTACCTGGAAACGTCCGGTTAGTATGCTACAAATAGAACTCTTAATAGAAGATGTGGAAGCTAAATTACGTCAAAGAGAGGTTTTTGAGGTTAAGAGTTGGGAAATTGGTAACTTGGTACTCAATCGCCTCAAAAAGCTCGATCCACTTTCCTATCTGCTTTTCGCCAGTGTTTATCGAGATTTTGGCGAATTAGAGGATTTTGAAAATGAAATTAAAAAATTGAAAGAGGATTAACTCAGTCGCAAATGGTCTTATGTTAAAGAATTGAGTTAATTCCTAATATCAATAAAGGAATTAAAAAAAGGAAAGATTTATATATGACGCAAAAAGTCACTAGCAATCAGTTGCCTAAAAAGAAAATGAAATTTGTTGATCGTAAACTTTCTAAAGGTTTGGGGGAAGCTGTGGCTAAGCGTACTATTTTACGTACTAAAGAGAATGGTGAATTAGAAACTTGGGCTGATGTAGCTCGTCGCGTAGCTTTGGGTAACGCTGCTTTATTGCCAGAGAAATTCAAAAAAGATCGCAAGGGCGAATATGAATTATTGCGTAAGCATATTGCTAATGCTTCGCTTTTAATGAGTGGTCGCCACTTGCAACATGGTGATGAGAGTCAACCAGAGCGCAACATGGAAGTTTTTACCAATTGTAGCACTGCTTCCTCTTCATTCTTGCTTTTTTATTTGCTTTTAAATGGTTCTGGCGTCGGTCGTGCTTATGATGACGCTTTGATGGTGGTTGATTGGGATTACATGCCCATTGTTCGTTGCGTCTTAAGTGATGAGCACGCTGACTTTGTGTGGGGTGATGATGAAAGTACCCGTGAAGCTCACCATAAATATGAAAATGCCCATTGGTTTGAAATTCCTGATACGAGAGAAGGTTGGGCTCAAGCGGTCGAAAAAATCGAAGAGATGGCTTACGAACGCAAATTTAAAAATGACACTCTAATCTTAGATTTTACCAAAGTGAGAGCAAAAGGTTCGCCGATTGGTGGTATGCAAGGACGCCCAGCTTCTGGCCCACGTCCTTTAATTAAAGCCATTCAAAAAGTAGCAACAATCAAAGGTTCTGGCATGAAACCTTGGAAACAAGCTCTTTATGTCGATCATTATTTATCTGAATGTGTTTTAGTCGGTGGCGCTCGTCGTGCGGCTCGTATTGCCGTTAAAACTTGGACTGATCCAGATATTTTTGATTTTATCAGTATTAAAAAAGGTGGCTTTTTATGGTCAGCTAACAACAGTGTGGCAGTGGATGAGAAGTTTTGGAAACAACGTAGTTTGCATTCGATGAAGGTTTTAGATGCTGTGATGCGCGCTTCTTACTTTGATAAAACTGGTGAACCTGGTTTTGTGAATCAGCATAAATTGGTGCAAAACGACGATGGTTTTGATGGCTATTTAGATGGTGCTTATGCACGCAGTAAGAAGTTTGCTCCCATGAAGAAAACAGTCAAAATGCTAGCCGAAGTGGCGAGACATGCTGGAGCTAAATATTACACTCAAATCCCCAATCCCTGTGGTGAAATTACTCTTAATATGTTAGGTGGTTATTGCGTGATTGCTGACGTGGTGCCTTATCATGCCCCAGATGTTGAAGCAGCTGAAGAAGCTTTTCGTGTGGCTACTCGGGCGCTGATGAGAGTCAATACTTATATGGACAGTTTATATTCTCGTGAAGTGAAGAGAACCAATCGTATTGGCGTTGGCATGACTGGGATTCACGAATATGCTTGGAATGCCTTTGGTTTGGCTTTTAGAGACTTAATTGATGAAGAAAAAGCTAAGGATTTCTGGATGACGATTGCTAGATTTAAACGAGCTGTTCAGGAAGAATCTATTAGTTATGCTAAGAAAATTGGGGCGAACGTTCCTCATACTAATACTACTATTAAACCAGCTGGTACAACTTCTAAGCTTTTCAGTCTTTCTGAAGGAGCTCATTTACCAGCCATGCGCGAATATATTCGTTGGGTGCAATTTAGTAGCGATGATCCATTAGTTAAAAAATATCAAAAATTAGGCTATCCAAGTAAAGAACTAAAAAGCTATCAGGGCACTACGGTAATTGGTTTTCCTACTCAGCCAGAAATTTGTAGTTTAGGGATGAATAGTAAATTGGTGACGGCCAGTGAGGCTACACCAGAAGAACAATATAAATGGTTGATGTTAATCGAAAAATACTGGATTGTAGGTGTTAATGAACAGGGCAAACCTTTAGCTGAAGACAAAGGTAATCAAGTTTCTTACACTCTCAAATATGATCCAGAAAAGGTATCTTATCGTAAGTTTTCTAGTATGATTCGAAAATATCAGCCTTTAATTAAAACTTGCAGTGTGATGCCAAAAATTGATGTCACAGCCTATGAGTATCAACCTGAAGAGGCTGTCACTATTGGGCAATTTATGCAAGTGATTAATGAAATTAGTGACGAAGACAACGAATTATTAGAAGATATTAACTTAGAACATTTGAAGTGCGATAGTGGTGCTTGTCCGATCTAATTTGACTACTTGTGAATGATTTTTTCATGCTAAAATATCGCCATTGTGGCTACTAAGAAAAAATTAAAAAAAACCAAAAAAAATAAAATAAAACGAGAAAAAAAAGTTTTAGTAGCACAGAATTCGGTTAAGTTAATTAAGCGTGGTCGCCCTAAGTTACCATTCCATATCAAGCTTAAAAGAACAGTCACAAAATATTTTTTCAACTTAAATAAAAAAATAGATAAATCAATAAAAAAATTGATTTATCAATATATTTCTATTTTAAAAGCTCTTAGAATTAAAAAAGGCCGTGGGCGTAAAAAATTGCCTTTTTACATTAAATGGCAAAGATTTTTTCTTAATCTCAAAGAACAATTTGGTAAAAAGAGAAAAAAAATTTTTGAAAATTTGCGTCTTTTCAAACTAAGGTTTTTAAAGATTTTACATTTGAACAAAAAAGTTGGCCGACCTAAAAAGAAACCAATTTTTTACTCCTATTTAACTTCGATTTTTTTAACAATTTTATTTTTAGCTTTTTCTTATTTGACTTATGATGTGGCAATTAGAGATTTACCTTCACCAACAGATTTATCTAATAAGGCACAGAGTCTAACTACTAGGATTTTAGATAGAAATGGTAATTTGCTTTACCGTATATATGAAGATGAAAACCGTACTCTAATTGCTTTACCCAATGTTTCGCAATATGCCAAAGATGCCACTATTGCTATTGAAGATCAAAATTTTTACAAACACATTGGCTTTTCATTTAAGGGCATTTTTAGGGCGATTTTGAAAAATTTCTCAGGAGATACTGTACAGGGT
Organism: uncultured Pseudomonadales bacterium; assembly: GCA_964511345.1. GTDB lineage: Bacteria > Patescibacteriota > Microgenomatia > UBA1400 > PJMF01 > UBA1364. Next base: position 28,185 of record CAZEEV010000004.1, read on the forward strand.
GGTTCTACAATTACTCAACAATTGGTTAAAAACCGTTTGCTTAGTAAGGAAAAAACCTATCGTCGTAAAGTTCGTGAATTGATGTTATCTCTCATTGCAGAGCGGATTTACAGCAAAGAACAAATCTTGGAAATGTATCTTAATACAGTACCTTATGGTGGTTCGACTTATGGCATAGAAGAGGCTTCGTGGCGTTATTTTAATAAATCAGCTCGAGATTTAAGTTTGGCAGAATCAGCACTTTTAGCTGGTTTACCACAGGCTCCATCAACTTACACGCCGTTTGGTTCTAATCCAGAGCTGGCTTATGAACGCCAAGCCGAAGTACTGCGACGCATGGTGGAGGATGGTTATATTAGTCAATTACAAGCTGATCAGGCTAGACAAGAAAAATTGATTTTTAATCAAGATAGAATTGATATTCAAGCACCACACTTCGTGATGTACGTACGCAAACTTTTAGCTCTTAAGTATGGGGAAGAAATGTTATCCAAAGGAGGGTTAGAAGTAAGAACTACTCTCGATTTATCACTACAAAATCAGGCCCAAGAAATTGTGAGCAGCGAGGTTGGCAAGTTAAAGGTGTTTAAAATTAGTAATGGGGCTGCTTTAGTTGCTAATCCTAAAACAGGTGAGATTTTAGCCATGGTCGGTGGAGCCGACTATTATGATTTTCTTCATGATGGACAAGTCAATGTGACAATTAGACCGCGTCAGCCAGGATCATCTATTAAACCATTGACTTATGCTACGGCTTTTGAGCGAGGTAAAACTGCTGCTTCCATCGTTGATGACTCACCGGTAGTTTATCAAATTCCTGGTAGCAAGCCCTATGCCCCAAAGAATTATGACGGTCGTTTTCATGGCAGAGTGACCCTGCGTGAAGCCTTAGCTTCTTCTTATAATGTTCCAGCGGTTAAATTATTGGCTGAAATAGGAGTAAATAATTTAATTGATAAAGCTGAATCTTTTGGTATTAGTACCTGGCAAGATAGAAATCGTTTTGGCTTATCTTTGACTTTAGGTGCTGGTGAGGTACTAATGACAGATTTAGTAACTGCTTATAGCACCTTTGCTAATCTTGGCTATCCAGTAACTTTAAATCCATTTTTAGAGATTAGTAATCAAAAAGGTGAGCGACTTTATCGTAATGATTGTGCCTTGGATAATGACAATTGTTATGAAGACTTAAAACTCAGTCCTAAGGCAGCTTATCTAATTACAGATATTTTGTCTGATAATAAAGCCAGAACACCAGCCTTTGGTGCCTTTAGCGTACTTAATATTCCCAACCAACAAGTGGCAGTTAAAACCGGAACCACTAATAACATGAAGGATAACTGGACGATTGGTTATACCACCAATCGTTTGGTAGCGACTTGGGTGGGTAATAATGACAATACACCAATGAGTTATGTGGCCTCAGGTATAACTGGAGCTTCGCCGATTTGGAATAAAATTATGCTTTTGCTTTTGGATGATCAAAATCCACATCGTTTTGCTGTTCCTGAAAACATGATTAAAGTTAAAATTTGTACTGTTACTGGTACTTTGCCTTGTGCTAAATGCCCTCGAGTTGCGGAGGAAATTTTTGTCAAAGGTACAGAGCCACAAAATTTTTGTAATGATGAATCTTTTGCTGATTTAGCGGTTGAAAATCAAGGAAACCAAAAACCCCAATAGGAGAGTAATTAGTAGAAGTAATGGTGCCACCCATCTTTGACTTAGTTCTTCTTTTTCAATTTTTCTTTGACGTTTTTTGGCTTGTTTAGCTAAATAGTTTTGTTCGATTTTATCTGTTTTTTTAGCTACATCTTTAATCAGATTAGGATCAGGTTGATAAAATTTATTCATTGTTTTTTTGAATTTGTTTTACTTTTTCGATAATTAAGTTAACTACTTCTTCAATTTCTAGATGACTAGTGTCTAAAACCCAAGCTTCTGGCACAATCTGCAGAGGATCGGTGTCTCTTTGCAAATCTCTTTGATCTCTTTCTTTGATTTCTGCAATCACTTCTTCAACAGTGACGTTCATGCCTTTAGTTAAATACTGCATATGTCTTCTATTGGCGCGTGATTCCACATCAGCAGTTAAAAAGATTTTTAAATCAGCCTTTGGTAAAACACGAAAAGTAATGTCTCTGCCTTCCATCACCACATTTTGATTATTGGCAATTTCTTGTTGTTTTTTGACTAGCACGTGTCTGAGTTTAGGCAGAGTAGCTACTTTGGAAGAACCATCACTACATTTTTGGGTACGAATAGCCCAAGAGACATCTTCTCCGTTTAAGATTACAGTGGTTAATCTGCCGTCTGTTTCTTTAGGAGGGAGAGGATTACGCATCTCTAATTTGCTTTTTTCAAGTAAAGCCACTACTTGATCTTCATCAGTTAAATCAATTTCTTGGCGTAGAGCTAATAAAGCTGTGGCTCTGTACATGGCTCCAGTATCGACATAGAGGAAGCCTAATTTTTGTGCTAATAAACGAGAAATTGTGCCTTTTCCTGCCGCTATAGGACCATCAATGGCAATTTGAAAGGATTTGCTCATAAAAAACTTCTATTTATTTCTTGCTGGTTTTTTTCTTTTTAGGGGCAGTTTTTTTAGTAACAGTTTTTTTCTTGGTAATTACCATCCACTCGTCTCTATCGGCAGTGATTAAGCCACCTAAGCCAACAATAACGAGAATCAGTGGCCATAGATTCCAAAATGCTTTGGGTAAATATCCCATATTGGAAGCCATGAAAATGAGTCCCATAACTACTAAAGTAACTGGCCAGAAAACTTTTTTAGGCATAACTTAATTAAAGCGTAATTTTTGTGAGAGAACAAGTGCAAAAAATGAAATTTATTCAATTATATTTTGAGTTTCGCTTTTTTATTTTGTGAAGCTAGTTCTCTCTGCAGATCTTTTTTCTTGATGTTAGCTCTTTTTTCGTATTCTTTTTTACCCTTAGCTAAGGCAAACTCCAATTTGATCAGATTGTGCGATAGAAAGAAAGCCAGAGGTATAATAGCAAAACCTTTTTGTTGACTGGTTTCTACCAATTCATTCAATTCACTTTTTTTGATTAATAATTTGCGAGATCGTTTAGGATCGTAATCTTCTTGTTTGGCAAAAGCATAGGCATTAATCTGTGCATTAATTAAAAAAAGTTCACCGCTAATTTCTTTGATATAGCTGCCATTAAGACTGGCATGTCCCAAACGCAAACTTTTCACTTCACTGCCGCTCAAAACTACACCAGCTACAAATTTCTTGCTGATCGAGTATTCGTATTGAGCTTTTTTGTTGAAAACGAGTGACATGAGTAAGGCTTATTTTAACATTGTTTAGCTGATTTAGTTATAGCTCTACCTCATAGACCACTGAGCCACTCAGAGCATAGATTTTTTGATTATCTGTGTTAAAAGCAATGCTACTTACACCAGCCAACTCGTTACTTTTAATTTCATTGATGAGTTGGCCATCTTTAGTAATAACAACTAGTCTTTTGTTTTGTTTTTCTAGGATTGCCAGAGAATTGTTATTTTCACCAGTGCTTAGAGAAACGGTGCTAGTAAGTAAATTACTAAGGCCAGCGATTTGGAAATCAGTCGCGTAACCTTTACTAAATTTCAATAGTCTGCCAGATTTATCTCCCAACCATAAATCGCCATCAACTACCAAATCACTAATGTTTTCAAAATTAATACCTTGCTTGTCTACTAACCAACCGATTGGTTCACTAAGTTGATCAGCATTGTAATAGTACCGATAAATATTTCTTTTTTCCTTATTAACCAGATATAAATATGGTCCAAAGCTACTGAAATGCTCAGCATTTTTATCTGATTCTCCTGCCACTTTAATTTCTTTAAATTCTTTTTCGTTTTTTTGCAAATCCAGCATTTGTATACCGTTGCTCAAGATAAATAATTTGCCGTCGCTAACGGTAAAATCTCTAATTTGCTGATTACTATTTAAACTTAATTTTTCTTGACTACGATCCGCATTAATCTTCAAAATTTCCTGACCACTATTTTCTAAAATAAAAATTTGCTGATTTGCAACTACAATTTTATTGCCCAAAAAGTTTTCCAAATTAAAAGCGATAGATAAACGATCTAAAGAATTTTCTCCAGATATTTGGTTGATAGTGGTTTGCAATTTTTGGATTTCTTGATCAATTAATTGCAGACTATCTCGATTGTTTTTTTCTTTTTTCAAAGCTTCTAATGCCTGTAAACTTTTTTGCGCTTTTTCTCTGGCAGTTAAAGGCTGTTTCAAAACTAGCTGGTCAATATTTTCTATTTCAGAATTGATTGCAATAATTTGGTTTTGAATGTTGTGAATGATTTGTTGTTTTTGTCTGTTCAATAGAGTGAATGTGCCAAAAACTCCTCCAAGCAATACTAGAAAAATTATTAAACTAATTAATAGCTTTTTCTTATTTTGGTTTTTTAGCCATATATAGATTTTTTTTAAAAATAAATGAATTTTTTTGCCAAAAAAATAAATTTTTGCAATTACTTTTTTAAGATAAGACAAGACCTGAGTGATCAATGGCACGAGTTTGTTGATTTCAAATTTTGTTTTTGCAGGGTTTTGACTGATTTTTTCTTGATAATTAAGAATAGCTAAACTAGTGCCGAGATTTTTTATTTCTTCTTGCATCAAACTCAATTCACTAACAATTTTTTCCAAACTATTTTCTTTGGCATTCAAACTTGCTGAAGCAAGAATTTTCTCGGCTAAAACTGCACCAGCTTGATTGACTAAAATAATCTGATCACCTGTGCGAAATGGACCAAGAATGATTTTTACCTCAGCTCTACTAGAGAGGATTGGCCTGACTTGTCCATTTCTTTGCAAGATTACTTGTCCAGAATAAGTGACAAAAACAATTTGTTCTTGGTGAAGCCAGCTAGCAGCAAGCTCTATTTCCAAGTCTTTTTGACGAGTAAAGACCAATAAATCTAAAATTTTTTGGTGGAGTTGTTCTGGATTATTGATTTGCCAGCTGGTAAATTCGCTGGCTAAATCTTTACAAAAACTGGTAGCATTTTGACCTTTGAGAGAATAAGCGACGACCAATTGTTTGTTTTGACTTGCAATCACTTCGGAGCAGAAATCTAAACGAGGATGAGCTAAGATTGATACAAATTGAGCCTCTTTCACTGAGTTTATCTTAACACAGAATAGCTAAGTTAGGTTGACGATCAAGTTGATCTAGATTAGCAAATTCACTCTTAGAATATTTAAAATTAGCTACCAGGCCAATCATGGCCGCATTATCACCACAGAGCTTTTTACTGTAAGGTACTTTGAGTATAATTTTTTTACCACTCAATTGTTGGTATTTGGTCAAGGTTTTTCTGACAATTTTACGTAAACTAATGTTGGCGGCTACGCCGCCACCAAGCCAAATCTCATTAATTTTTGTAGGAATAGCCTGGCCTTTTTTAAGATGTTTCATAAAATTTCGGCTAGGATAAAGCATTTGCTCTAGATTCTGGCTAAATAAAATTCTTTCTAATTTGTAGGCAATTTGTTCAAAAACTGTTGTTTGTAGAGCTAAGGCTAAATCATAAATAGTTTGTTGATCTAATTTATTTTGTTTCTCTAAATCGGCAATTAAATTACGGGCAGCAGTTTTCAGACCAGAGAAACTTAAATCAAAATTAGCTTGTGAAGTCATGGCTTTGGGAAAGGTAAATTTGCCGGGATGACCTTTCTTGGCGAATTTTTCTAAAAGTGGCCCAGCTGGATAACCTAAATTTAGTAAGCGTCCTACTTTATCTAGGCATTCTCCAGCGGCATCATCGATAGTTTGGCCGATTTTTTGATAATGACCAATTTTATCTATTAAAATAAATTCGCTGTGTCCGCCAGAAATAACCAGCGCTAAACTAGGCAGTTGAGATGCTAGGATATTATTGCTTTTTTTGCCATTATTAACAGCTAATGCAGACAAGGCATGAGCTTCGATGTGATTAATGGCAATGACTTTTTTATGATGCTCTAGAGCCAATTCTTTAGTTCTCTCAACACCCACTTCCAAAGCTGGTGCTAAACCTGGCCCAACTGTGACGGCAATGGCTTCGATTTCTGCCCAATTCACCCTGGCTTGTTTCATGGCTAAATGGATAGTTGGATCAAGGTTTTTTTGATGTTCACTTTTAGCCACAGTGGGGAAAACGCCACCATATTGTTTATGAATTTGGTTTTGCGAAGCCACAATATTGCTTAACACCACTGAGCCATCCACAACGGCGGCGCTGCTATCATCACAACTGGTATCAATAGCTAGAATTTTTGGCATTTTATTTTTTACTAATAATAATTTTTCTTCGCTGATTTTCTTCACTAAAATCTAAAGTTAATAAAGGGATTTCTTTGTCTAATTTAAGCCACTTAGCAATTTGCTCAAACCACTCAATGACTACAAGGTTATTTTTTTGAATTAGTTTTTCAATGGCTAAAAAGTTTATTTCTTCTTGGCTATCAATTTTCCAGGCATCGATATGATAAAAAGTGCCCTTAGTGCTCGAACGTTTATATGAATATTCATTCATATATGAATAGGTAGGAGAACTAATGGTTTCTTTAATGCCTAAGAACCTAGCGACGCCTTTGGCAAAAATGGTTTTGCCCATACCAAGTGGCCCATTAAGAGCAATCACTAAACCGTTTTTTTGTAAGTCATTTAAGTGATTAAGCAATAAGCGCCCAGCCAATTCAATGGTTTCATTTTCATCATTGCTCCACAAAACCTCACCTTTTTTATTTTGGAGTGAGCCACGCAGAGCAATCGGTGTGGAAAGAGTGGTATCGACAACAATTGATGGTTCATTTTTAGGTAGTTCACCAGCGTCAATGATTAGATCAACTAAGTCCTTTTGTTTTGCTGATAAGCCAGTAAAAATATCCTGAATAGTGTAAGGTCGTTTTTTACCAGAGGCATTTGCCGAAGTGCTGGTGATGGCTTGACCAAGATTTTTGATAAGATCAGTAATTAAAGGATAAGCTGGAATACGAATCCCCAAGGTGCCAAATTCAGAATTAACTCTAGGATCAGTTTGATTTTTGCTTTTAGAAATGACTGTAAATGGACCAGGCAAGAAATTGTTGTAAAATTTCAGAGCTTGTTCATTAATGTCGACATATTTTTCTGCCATTTCTTGATCAGTGACAGCAATCGATAGAGGCTTGCCTTCGCGGCGACCTTTATACTGCAAGAGTTTATCAATGGCTCCAGCATGATTAGCCATTGCCCCAATGCCATAGACAGTTTCAGTGGGGTAAATTACCAAACCGCCATTTTTCAAACAGCTGGTTGCTTCACTAATAACTTGCTCTCGATTAGAATTGAGCTTTAATATTTTCATATTTTTCTGTAAGATATAGGCCCATATTATAATGCCAAAAGACAATAATCGTTACCAACTTTTAAATAATCTTGATTTGCTCACTCCGATTGCTGTGGATGATGGGGCCAATCTTAAATTTAGTCTTTATTTAAGGTCTAGAGAAATGAGGGAAATTGTTTTAAATTTGGAAAAAGTAATGTTGAAGAAGAAAACTGAGCGTGACTTATTTGTGGCAGAAAACAAAACTTTTATTGATGCACTGATGAAAACTTTCGTCGATGATTCCAACTTAACCTTGGAAGGCATGCAGATGGATCAAGAGACAGCGCAAATGTCTATGCAATTAGCTATGGATTTGCGTAAATCCATTTCTTTGGTTAATGCGCTGTTTTACGGAGTTGAAGGCCTAAAGAGTTGAGTATTTAGCAATCAATACTGCTTATTGCTAAGTAAATTTTTTTGTGGTAAATTTTGCGCAGTAAAGTATTTAACTTAATTTCCTAAAAAGAAAGGAGAACCATGCAAACTCTCAATATTAAGAAAATCCAACCAACTAAAGGTTATGTTTTAGTTGAACCAGCCAAAGCTGAAGAGAAAACTGTCTCTGGCATTATTTTACCTGAGAATGAAAGTGAAAAACCCCAATATGGAGTAGTTTTAGCAGTTGGCGAGGCTTGTGATTGTGGAGATAGTTGCAGTTGCGAGGATGGTTGCGATTGCGGCTGCGGTTGCGAAGAGAAAAAAGAAACCGACGTTGCAAGAACATATAAGAAACAAGTTAAAGAGAATTGGTCCTCTTGTAATTGCGACTCTTGTACCTGTGAAGCTCCAGTCAAAGTTGGTGACAAAGTCATTTATAAAAAATGGGGTGGTAATGAATTCAAGATTGATGATATTGAGTATCAATTTTTAAAATTTGAAGATATTTTGGCAATTATTAAATAATTTTTAAAACAAAAATAAAAAGGAAATTAAATTATGTCAGCAAAACAACTTCTTTTTGGCGATGAAGCCAGACAAAAAATGTTAGTTGGTATCAATAAATTAGCCGATGCAGTGGTTACTACGCTCGGTCCTAAAGGTCGCAATGTCGCTTTAGATCGTTCTTGGGGATCACCAAGTGTGATACATGATGGTGTCTCCGTGGCTAAGGAAATTGAACTTGAAGATCCATTTGAAAATATGGGTGCCGCTTTGGTTAAAGAAGCTGCTTCTAAAACCAATGATGTGGCTGGTGATGGCACAACCACTTCAACTCTTTTAGCTCAACAAATTGCTGTTAAGGGTATGAAGCAGGTTGCTGCCGGCGCAAATCCGATGATCATGAAACGCGGCATTGATAAAGCTGTTAAAGCTGTAGTCGCTGAGGTTCGTAAACTGGCCACTGATGTCAAAGAAGAAGATTGGGAAAAAGTGGCTACTATTTCTGCTCAAGATAGTATCATTGGCGCTAAGATCGCTGAAGCTCTTAAAAAAGTTGGCAAAGATGGCGTAGTTGAAGTCGAAGAAGGCAAGACCATGGAGATCACTATTGAACATAAAGAGGGTATGGAATTTGATAAAGGTTACGCTTCTCCATATTTTGTGACTGACGCCGATCATATGGAAGCGATTAGTGAAAAACCATATATTCTAGTAACTGATCAAAAAGTTGCCAATATTAAAGATATTTTGCCCCTACTTGAAGCGGTAGTTGGTGAGAGTCGTGAATTGGTGATTATTGCTGATGAAATTGAAGGCGAAGCTTTAACCACTTTAGTGGTTAACAGATTGCGTGGTACTTTTAAATGTCTCGCTGTCAAAGCTCCTGGCTTTGGTGATCGTCGCAAGGAAATGTTGCAAGATATTGCAATTTTGACCGGTGCCAATCTAGTTAGTGCTGAGGTTGGTCGCAAATTAACTGATGCGACAATTGCCGATCTTGGTCAAGCAGATAGTGTTCGTTCGACCAAAGACAGTACTAGAATTGTCGGTGGTAAAGGCAAACAGGCTGACATCAATGCTCGTGTAGCTCAAGTGGAAAAACAAATTAAAGCTTCTACTTCAGATTTTGACACTGAAAAATTGCAAGAACGTAAAGCTAAATTAACCGGTGGCGTTGCCGTGATTCAAGTTGGCGCATCCACCGAAATTGAGATGAAGAATCTTCAAGAAAGAGTTAAAGACGCTAAAGGTGCTACCAAAGCTGCTATCGAAGAAGGCATTATTCCTGGAGGTGGAGTGACCTTGATTAAAGCTGCTAAAGCTTTAGATTTGATCAAAACTGATTCTGATGATGAAAAAGCTGGCGTCGAGTTAATTAGAGAAGTTTTGGAAGCACCACTAAGAATGCTTGCTACCAATTCTGGCGAAGATGCTGGTTGGGTAGTTGGCCAGGTTAAAGCCAAGAATCAGGATAATTGGGGTTTTAATGCTTTGACTAATCAATTCGAAGACTTACTCAAAGCCGGTGTCATTGAACCAGCTAAAGTTGCAATTGCTTCTTTGGAGAATGCCGCTTCAGTAGCGTCAATGATTTTAACCACCGAATGTTTAGTAGCTGATGCACCAAAGAAAAATGAACCTTCTATGCCGTCTGGTATGGGTGGTGGTATGCCTGGGATGATGTAAAAATTATTTTGTTTTTAACTAAAAAAGCCTCTCTTAAAAAGGAGGCTTTTTTATTGATTATCAATCAGAAAAATTTAATTTAAAATCAAAGTATATGCAAGAATTTGATCAATCAAAAAGTGAAAAACCTAGGTTTTTAGCTCTTCCTCCTTGGAGTGAAGAAATGGAAAGTGTTTTGCAAATTATTCAAAATTCTTTTCCCATAGATAATCCGCGTTTTGAACATGTTGACTCTAAAGATATTAACAGGGCTAAAATCCAAATTCATTTAAATGAGACGAATGAATTAGTATTATCTTGTCTAGGTAAAAATGAACTCACAAATTCATTGGTTTTTAAAATATTCATTGCAACTAGGGGCACTGATTTTCAAATACATCGATTTAATCAAAATATTCAAGTTCCAATAAATGATGATGGAAGTCCACAGGAGGGAATTTTATTTACAAGAATAGGTGCAACGCTTAATGATCTTGTGCGAGATTTTTTCCAAAAAGAAACTCTTCTAAAGTAGCGGGACTGAGAGTCGAACTCAGGACCTTCGGTTTATGAATCCGATGCTCTAACCAACTGAGCTATCCCGCCTTACTTTATGGACAACTCTGTATTTTATCGTAGCTTGCTTGATAATGCTAGCTTATTTTGTTACAATAGTTCCCTAACACGCGGGATAGTGTACGGTGCACGTGGGGCTCATAATCCCACAGGCTAGGTTCGACTCCTAGTTCCGCAACATTATAAAAAGATCTGGTATTTGCCAGATTTTTTTTATTGTAATGCTAGAATTAAAAGCATGTTTAAACAAAAGGAAATCTTGCTTCTTATTTCGATTGTTTTAGTTGGTTTCTGTTTTAGGTTATTTTTGGTTTTAGATTTACCTATTTGGATAGATGAAACTTTTACCTTAAATCACATTAAGTTGTCTCTTCTAGACTTAGTAAGTGGCAAATTTGATGCAACACATCCATTTGGTTATTATCTTTTTTTGAAACTTTGGTCCCTGATCTCTAGCAATTTGCTTTGGTTAAGATGCAGCACTTTGATCTTTTATCTTCTGAATTCCTTTTTATTTTATAAACTTGCAGTTTTAACTAAGCAAAAAAACTTAACCTATCTTTTATTAATTTTATACGCTTTCTCTGGATACTTCATAGTTTTTGATTGGCAAGCTCGTATGTACACTGGCGTGCTGACTTTAATATTAGTTTCTTGGTACAGTTTCAAAGCACGGAAAAATTTGTTGTTTTCAATAATTAATATTTATGGTTTGTATTTTGACTATGCATTTGTGTGGTATTTGATTCCTTTAACTTTATTGATTCTCTACCAAACCTTTAAGAAAATTAAAAATAGCAAGCTCACCTTAATTTATATTGTTTCTACTTGGTTAGTTTTTGCTCTTTGGATACCAACATTTTTAACAACTTATAAAAATGGTATAGAAGCAATTAATTGGACTGCGCGCTTTACGACTCCAACTTTTTTCCTGCCTTATTTTTTGGGTTCACACAATAATATTTTTATTACGATTTTTATTATGTTTTTTAGTTTGTATGGAATATTTATTACTTTTCTCAAAGATAAAACTTCTGCTCAGTTTTTTATTAGTGCGAGACTCAGCTCTGGATTTTTAGCTTTTGTTCTTTCTTTTTTTGTGGGGTCAATTTTCCATGTCAGAAATTTACAAATTGTGGCTTTAATGTTTTTGATTACAATAGCGATTTGTTTAGATTGGCTGTGGAAATGCAAACATCGATATTTAGTTTTAATTTTTCTATTAATATATTTTATTAGCTTTTTATTAACGATACGATTACACTATATTTTGCCAAGTTCATTGCTTTTAAAATTTTAAAAATAGTATTGAATTGAATTTAGCAAAATATTAGTTTTTTTTAAAATAGCAACATTTTCAATTTAGGATTATAATGAAATAAATTCATATCGAAAGGAGAATATGAGTGAATTGTTTCCAGATAGTCCAAGTAGTCAACAAAACTCCCCACTTATTAATCCTGATCTGAAGACACCTAACAGTTTGGCTCATCTAACCAACGCCTTAAGAAAAACAATGGAGCTTGCTAACAGTAGTGTCGCAGAAAAGTCTCAAGAAGGCGCAGTAGATGACAGCACAAATAACGATTCTGCAAGCACTGATATATCTGAAAATAAATAGTTTTTGACAAATTGACTTAAACCGTTATTTTAAAACGAAAGTCTTAATAATTGGGTATCGGTAAGGAGAAAAATGTTATGACAGAAATGCCACCAAAATTGCAAGAAACAGAAGTTTTTACTAAAGAAGTAGTTATTACTCTGTCGACTCCGCCCAGTAAGATCAAAGCTTTATTACCAGCTCTGTATCGTATTTTTGGTACTATTCCCATTTCCAATTCAGAAGATACGAAAATTACTTATTATTTAACTGGCAATGCGGTCAAGATTGATGACGATTTAATTAGACAATATATTACGGCTACTATTGGTGCGCATGTGATTGATGTGAAAATTGGTGAGAAAAAAGCCGAACCAAGACCTAATTTATTTAGTGTCTATAAATAGATTTTTCCACTCGTTAATTGGTTGATTTTGCTTGATTGTGGTATTTTTGTCGAGCTGGCTATTGAAGCTTTCTTCATCTGGAATTTGCAAAATAATATCATTTTCTTTTTTTAGTAAGAGTTCATTACGCTTGATTTTTTCCAAACTAACTTCAGCTTGATTTTCATTCATTTTTTTTTGTTCTTTCAGCAATTCTTTTTCAGTCTCTGCAACACTTTTCTCTAGTTTTTCAATACTTTCTTTAGAAATTAGAGCTTGTTTGCTGCTTTTTTGGAGAGAGAAGATGCTAATCAGGCTCACAATAGTCACAATTACCACAAAAAATGGGTGACTCAATATTTTTTGCAATTGTTTTTTATCCATTTTGATACTTTTATAAATCAATGGCGCTTGTTTATAAACCTAGTTTATGATATTATAAGACCTTATTATTCGAGAAAAACAAACTTATTCTGTCCTAATAGGTTAGATCAATTATGCACACAAATTTACTTGACGCGCAAGCAAAGTTTACTGAGAGCTTAAGAGCTAATGGCAAAGCTCATGCGACTGTAATTGCTTATGGAAAAGATATCGAGCAATTGGCAGATTTTTTAAGTAAAAGATCAAAGAATTTATTATCTGAAGTAGTGGCAGAAGATTTAGAAGATTTTAAAGAATTGCTTAAAAAGCAAAGATACACCAGTAAATCTATTTCCAGAAAAATTAATTCAATTAAAGCTTTCTTTCGCTTTTGCATTAGTGAAGGTTTGGTCGAAGGCAATCCTACCGAGGATATTAGTCAGCCTAAATTTGACCAAACTCCTCCTAGAATTTTATCTCGTTTAGAATATCGTGCCTTGCGTGATTCCTGTCGTGCTGATGCTCGTATGCATGCGATCGTAGAAATTTTATTGCAGACTGGTATGCGTATCAGCGAATTGGCTTACTTACAAATGACTGATATCGATTTGGAAAGAGAGTTAATTTACATTCAGGCTCAAAATTCCAGAGAAGCCCGTCGCATTCCTCTCAATACTGCTGCTAAAAAAGCTATTTTGGATTATTTAAGACTTCGTCCACGAGCTAAAGAAAAAACTTTGTTTTTAACTAAAACATGCCGACCATTTTTAGTGCGTAATATTCGTACTGCTATCGATCGTTATTTCCGTTTAGCTGGTATTAAAGATGCCAAGGTTAATGATTTGCGCCACACTTTTATCGTTGAGCAACTCAAAGCTGGTACTCCTTTGGTTTATGTTTCCCAATTAGTGGGGCATAAACGCATTACCACCACTGAAAAATATCTTCATTTAATTGAGGCTCCAGAAATGCAGCCGAATATTAAAATTGAAGAGCTTTAAATCAAGCTTGATGGTAAATAGCCATCAATTCTTCTAAGCTGTGGCCTTTTTCAACTGCCACATAAATACTTGAATAAGGCACGATATCGTCGAAACTATAGCCCAATTCTTTTAATTGTTTAATCGAAATTTCAGTGAGAGGTGGTTTGTTTTTTGTCCAACCTAAAGCCTTAGTTTGTTCTTGCCATACAGCTTTGGCCTGATATTTGCCATAAATATTGGCAGTGAAATCTCCGCCCAAGCAGATGCGATTATAATTTTCTCCGTACACCAGTTTTAATAATTTTTGATCTCGAAGATCGTGATGATTCTGAGGGAAAAAACAATCATATTCGTTAATTGGATTGACCGATAATAATTCATGAAAAACAAAAAACTCACTTTTTAGTTGAAAATTATTTTTACAATTTTGAATAATCCTTTGGATGCCTTGTTTTGTGGCAAAAGTAGAGATAATGGTAATTTTTTTTAGATTTGGAAATAATTTTTTTAGTTCGGCTATCGCTGTAATTAGATTTCTTCCAGCGGCAATAGAATCGGTTAGGATTACGTGCTTCACTTGTTTCTTAATTCTGTTGGCAGTAACTTTGTTTTTAGGAATATCCAGACGATAATAACTAAGTTCACTGCTTTTACCCTTAATACCATTTTTATCTTCAATGTGATGAGCATCTAAGATCATGTACAGTGTGCTATTGATGTTGGCCAAAGAAGCATTTAAAAAAGGATTTTGAGCAATTGGCTCACGTAATAACATAGCTCCAACTGTTTCGCCTCGGTGTTGGAATTCTTCGATAGACCGTTTAAATTCTGGACTCAACATTAAGAGATGAGTAGTAATATCTAAATCTAGATTGCGCAAACCATTGAAATGTAAGCGACCAAGACGAAAATTGAATTGCTGATTTTCATATTTTAAACTTCCGATAACTAAAGCTCTAGTTTCAGCTGTTTTGAAAAGATGGATTTTACTGGAGTTAATGGTGAGTGAGTGATATTGATAAAAATTGTTTAAACGGGGATAAGTACGAGGAGAAAAAAGAGTTTTGCTCATAACAAATCGAAGCTTTCAATTAGCTAGATTTTGGCTTTTTACCTAGGGTTTTGTCAACTAGAAAAATAAAACTATTAATTTATATCTGCTGTGCTAAGATATTCTCTAGAGGAGATCTGTATGTCTATGTCCAAAATTAATCTAGCTTTAATTTGTGGTGGCAAATCTGTAGAGCATGAGGTGTCTTTGATTTCAGCAAAAAATGTTATTGCTGCCTTGGACTTTTCAAAGTATGACTTGTCTCTGTTTGCAGTAGCCAAAGATGGTTCATTTCGTTTTTATGAGAATCATGAGGATTTTCTAAATAATGAAAATGATCCAGATATTGTTTCGCTCAAAGAAACTGGTTTTGTAAATGTTTCTTGGAGCGTCATTGCCGGTGTTGGTCAAGCAGTTTTACCAAGTGGTAATAAAAAGCTTGACGTAGTTTTTCCAATTATGCACGGTTCTTTTGCTGAAGATGGCAAAATGCAAGGTTTCTTAGAAATGCTTAATTTGCCCTATGTTGGCCCAGATGTTTTAGGTTCAGCGATTGCTATGGATAAAGAAATCACTAAGAAATTAGTCGAAATGCATGACATCAAAATTGCTAAATATTTATCTTTTAGTACGCTTTCCAAAAATGAGATTAATTTCACTAAAGTTAAAGAAGAATTGGGTTTACCAATTTTTGTTAAACCAGCTAACTCTGGTTCTTCAGTAGGGATTAATAAAGTAGACAATGAAGCAGATTTTATTCAAGCTATTAATGAAGCATTTTCGGTTGACCATAAGATTATTATTGAAACAGCTATCATTGGCAGAGAACTGGAATGCTCTGTACTTGGTAATAGAGATCATCTAACAGCCGGGGAAGTTGGTGAAATTATTCCAAGCGCCAAACATGGCTTCTATTCTTATGATGCTAAATATCTTGATGAGTCAGGCGCAGCTTTATTGATTCCAGCACAGTTGGAATCGGCTAAGAAGAAAGAAATTCAAGAAATCGCCAAGAAAATTTTCTTAACTTGTCAGTGTGAGGGGATGTCTAGAGTAGATTTCTTTATGACTGAAAATGGTGAAGTCATATTTAACGAAATCAATACTATTCCAGGATTTACCAAAATCAGTATGTATCCAAAATTGATTATGCATGAAACAGGTATGACTTATAGTGCTTTAATAGATAATTTAATTGCTTTGGCCATCGCTCGCTACACCAGAAATTCTCGACTATTCTTTGAGAAAAAAATGGTAGAATAAGACCTCTTATGGCTGAAACTATTCAATTTAATGATTTTTTAAAAGTTGAGATGCGTGTCGGCATGGTGATAAAAGTGAACGTGCCAGAATGGAGCGAAAAACTCTTGGAATTTAAAGTGAATTTTGGTTCAGAAATTGGTGAAAAAACAATTTTCTCCGGAGTAAAAAAATGGTATAGTGAGGCAGATTTTTTGAATAAAAAATTTCCATTCGTAGTTAATTTAGCCGAGCGCAAAATGGGTCCTGCCATTAGTCAGGGTATGATGATGGTGGTAGATAGTCAAGACAAGCCACTTTTAATTAATTTAGATGACCAAGCCGAACTTGGCGCAATCTTGTGCTAAACTAAGCATGAATATTTGCAACAGAAAGTTTTAATCTATGAATGATAAAAAAGCTGAGTCAAAAGCTCCTCAACAAAATCCAAGTACTCCTCCGGCTTCTAAACAAAATCCAAGTCAACCTAGTAAAGCCAATGGTCCATATAAAAGAGTTGAGTTGAGAATTAATTTAAATAAATTCTTTAATAAAACCTTGATTTATCTGATTATTTTATTTTTATTTGTACCTTCTTTGTTAGGTGCTTTTGGGGCTAACAAAGGTCGTGAGCAAATTACCATGAGCCAAATGGTTAATGACATCCGCAGCGAAAAAGTAAGCAAAATGGAAGTTTATGGTCAAGAGTTGCGCCTCACTTATAAAGATGAATCGAAGAAAGTGGCTAAAAAAGAAGAGGGTCAACAAGCATTACAAGTACTTACTGCTGCTGGCATAGATCTAGCTAGTGTTGATACAGAAATTCATGATGCAACTTTTCTGCAAATGCTGTGGGAATTAGTGATTAATTTCTTACCAATCATTTTGATGTTCGTATTTTTAATGATCGTTTTTAGACAAGCTCGTGGTGGTACAGATGCAATGTTTGGCATGGGCAAAAGTAAAGCCAAAGTTTTTGTCAAAGGCAAGCAAAATATTTCTTTCAAAGATGTGGGTGGCATGAATGAAGCTAAGAAAGAATTAGAAGAAATTGTTGATTTTTTGAAACATCCAAAAAAATATACTAAAGTTGGCGCTCGTACTCCCAAAGGTGTTTTGTTAGTTGGTCCGGCTGGTACAGGTAAGACTTTATTGGCAAGAGCAGTAGCCGGTGAAGCTGGTGTACAGTTTCTTTCTATTGCTGGCAGTGAATTTATGGAAATGTTAGTTGGTGTTGGAGCTTCTCGTGTTAGAGATTTATTTGATACAGCCAAAAAGATTGCTCCATCCATTATTTTTATTGATGAAATCGATGCTATCGGTCGTATGAGAGGACGCAATAGTATGTCATCTCATGATGAACGTGAACAGACTTTGAATCAAATTTTAGTTGAAATGGATGGCTTTACACAGAATGATAATGTCATTGTAATGGCTGCTACTAATCGTGGGGATATGCTTGATCCAGCTTTAGTGCGTCCAGGTCGTTTTGATCGTCGTGTCCAAGTCAATTTACCTGATTTAGAAGAACGTAAATTTATCTTGAACATCCATGCTCGAAATAAGACTTTTACCAAGGGTTTAGATTGGGTCAAAGTTGCTAAACGTACGGTAGGTTTTTCTGGAGCTGATCTTGAAAATATGCTCAATGAAGCAGCAATCGCGATTGCCAGAGAAAGTCGCGAAGAAATTACCTTAGAAGACATTGAGGAAGCGTCTCTCAAGGTTAAATATGGTCCAAGTAAAAAGCGTTTGCAAGACGATGAAGAAAAGAAAATGACTGCTTATCATGAGGCTGGCCACGCTGTTTTGGCTCATGTTTTACCTTATGCTGATCCAGTACATCGTATTTCAATTGTTTCCAGAGGTCAGGCTTTGGGCTATACCTTCACTCCTCCAGAAAAAGATAAATTGCAAATTCTTAAGTCCGAATTACTTGATGATATGACCGTGATGCTTGGTGGCAGAGCCGCTGAAATGTTAGTTTTCAATGAGCAGACGGCTGGTGCCAGCAATGATATTGATCGTGTAACTAGAATTGCTCGCAGTATGGTCGTGCGTTTTGGAATGAGTAAATTAGGTCCAATGAATTTCGGTCCTCAATATGAAGGTGAGGATTACAGCCGAGCTTGGGGTGAAGCAGATCGACCCTCAACTAAGGTTTTAGAAAAAGTGGATGAAGAAATGATAAATTATGTCAGCGAGGCGGAGAAAAGAGCTATGGACTTGTTAACTAAGTATCGCAAAAACTTAGACAAAATTGCTGAAAATTTGTTGGAAAAAGAAACTTTAGATGCAGATGAATTTGCCAAACTCATGGACATGCCAAAAGCTAAAGCTATATAATAGTTGATTGTGAGAAACATCCTTATTCAATTATTTAAGCAACGCACTTTGCGCAAGATTTTGGCTTCCTTGTTTTTTCTTTCTATTTCTTTGGCAATTTTAGTGGTTCCTTTAGAGATTGGTAAACCGGGAGCAAAAATCAACAATTTGGGAGATTCTATCTGGTGGGCAGTTTCAACGATTACTTCAGTTGGCTATGGTGATGTGGTGCCAATAACCTTTTCAGGTCGTGTTCTTGGTATGCTCTTACAAATAATTGGAGTAGTAATGACGAGCAGTGTAATTGGTAGTTTGGTGGTGCAATTACACCGCAAACGAGATAACTACGAATGGGAAAAAATTTCTCAGAAATTAGACAAAATAAACGAAGATTTAGAAGAGACTAAAAAAAAGACTGATTTTATTATTTTGTGTAATGGAGAAAAGAAAAAGTAATTTATGTCTCGTAAAAAATTTCTTTTAGTTGATGCTCACGCCTTAATCTATCGTGCCTATTACGCTATTCCAAATTTGACTGATCCAGACGGCCATTTAGTTAATGCAGTTTATGGTTTTAGTAAGATGGTGCTTAATGCCATTAGTTACTTTGAACCAGAATATGCTGCAGTTTGTTTTGACCATCCAAAGCCAACCTTTCGTCATAAGAAATTTGATGGCTACAAAGCTCAAAGAGCTAAAATGCCAGATGATTTAATTCCGCAAATTCAGATTGTTAAAGATGTAGTAGAAGCACTGGGCATTCCTAAATTTGAGATTGAGGGTTTTGAAGCCGATGATTTAATTGGCACAGTTAACTGCATGGTTGAAGCAATGGATCGTCAATTATTAACAGTAATAGTTACTGGTGACCAAGATGCCTTTCAATTAGTTGATAATGACACACACATTTGGATGCCAGCGCGTGGTAAACAAAAAGGTGATATTGAATATGATAGCGTTTTGGTAGAAAAGAAACTTGGTATTACACCCAAGCAAGTGATCGATCTGAAGGCTCTAATGGGTGATAATTCTGACAATATTCCTGGTGTAAGAGGTATTGGTCCAAAAACGGCCGCCACTTTGATTCAGGAATTTGGTGCAATTGAAAAAATTTATGATTTTTTGGAAAAAAATCCAGAGGGGAATAAATTGATCAAAGGAGCTTTGCTATCAAAATTAATTGATGGTAAACAGTTAGCTTTTCTCAGTAAAGAATTAGCGACTATTGAGTGTGAAGCGCCGATCGATTTTAATCTCGAAAATTGTCGAGTGACCGCTTATGATAAAAATAGGGTAATTGAAATTTTTAAAACTTTAAATTTTAAATCTTTAATAAATGCTTTACCCAAAGATGCTTTTGAAACTTCAGTTCAGGAGGCTTTATTTTAATTATATGGCAAAAAAATCTTTAAAAATCGCTCTTGTTCACGATTATCTTCGGGAATATGGTGGTGCAGAACGTGTTTTGGAAGCACTGCACGAAATGTTTCCACAAGCTCCAGTTTATACAGCTTTTGTCGATGAAAAAGCTATGGGTCAAAATTGGCAACGTTTCGTTGATTGGAACATTCGTCAAAGTAAACTTACTCAGTTGCCTCTATATAAAAAACTTTTTTCACCAATGCGTATTTTTGCCAAATGGGCTTTTGAACAATTTGATTTAAGTGAATATGATCTGGTGATTAGCTCTTCCAACGCTTATTTTGCCAAGAGCGTCAAAGTGCCAAATGGTGTTCATTATTGTTATTGTCATACTCCGCCGAGAGTTTTATATGGTTATAGCGCCAAAAGCAATTGGCAGGCAAATCCATTTACTCGTTTTGCTGGTAATTTGCTGAATCATTTCGTCAGACAAATGGATTTTCAAGCAGGGCAAAATCCAGATTT
Source organism: uncultured Pseudomonadales bacterium (assembly GCA_964511345.1). GTDB lineage: Bacteria > Patescibacteriota > Microgenomatia > UBA1400 > PJMF01 > UBA1364. Next base: position 48,538 of record CAZEEV010000004.1, read on the forward strand.
TATGATTGCCAATTCCAATGAAACTGCCATGCGTATTCAGAAATTTTACAAAAGAAAAAGTGTGGTAATTAATCCACCAATCAAAATTTATGACAATGCTAAAACTTTTTTTGATCAATTAAATAAAAAAGAATTAACTGATTTTACCAAGCAAAAAAATAACTCTTATTATCTTTATGTTAATCGTTTGGCTTTAGCGAAACATCCAGAATTGGCGATTCAAGCGGCCAATCAATTAGGAATTAAACTAAAGGTAGTAGGTGATGGAGCAATGTTGGAGACTTTGAAAAAAATGGCTCAGGCAAACATAGAATTTTTAGGAGCGGTTGATGACCAACAATTAACAGAGCTTTATAAAAATGCTCGTGCGCTTATTTATCCCGTGGAAGATGAAGACTTTGGTATGGTGCCGATTGAAGCCATGGCTTTTGGCACACCAGTAATTGCGCACTATTCTGGTGGTCCCAAAGAAACGATTAAAGAAAAAGAAACTGGTCTTTTTTTCCGAAACTTAACCGTAGAAAGTCTAGCTGAAGCGATTAAAAATTTCCAAGATAATTTTATACTCGATTCATTCAAAATACACGAAACCACCAACATCTATTCATACGCATCTTTTAAGAAAAAACTCAGATTTCTGTTCGGGATTAATTCTTGATTAATTGTATTTTTGCCACTTCGTTAGTTGCCATAAAAACTTCTGTTTTTAACACAGCAGCATCAGTAGCAATTTGTTGCACTTGTTTATTACCACCCAATGATTCTTTATTTAAAGTGTAAGCACCCGGTTCTATATTTAGAAAAGTAATCGGTACCATTTCACTGTGCGAAGATTTAGCATCAAAATTAGCGATCACTAATTCTGTGGCTCCACTATCGTTTTTAGCCGCCAAAGCTTTGACCCAGGAACCTAGGCCAGTAATTTGTAAACGTTGGTCAGCAATGCTATCTAGCATTTTCAAAGCACGATAGCGTGGTTTGCTGTTAGCGCCAAAGTCATTGTGAGTGAACATACCCCAGCGTCCCCAATAGTTTTTACCTTCTGGATCTTTGCCGTCTTGGATTTCAAAAGCAAAAGCTCTCTCCACACGATTGCTCATGGCAATTGCGCCAGCCACAGTGTGAGCTGCTCCATACTGAGAGTCGTAGCCAGCGTTATTATTACTGTCATGCCCCCATTCAGTAATTTGAAATTCCAAGGTAGGTTCTAATTGTGGATAGGCTTGTACCCAGCTTTTTGCAGAAGCCATGTCTTCAGCAAATTGATCTAAGTTAGTACTATAGCGATGCCAGGAGAAAAAATCACAGCGCCATTTATTAGCAACACAAGCTTTAGCCCAGGCGTCAAACCAATTTTTGTAGAGTGCAGTAATGGCAGGCCCACCCAATTTAAATGGCAAAGCACCACGTGCATTTTTAGCACCAGCACTTGCATAACTATATAGAGTCAAATAATTTTTATCGCCGTAATATTTAAAGGAACCAAATAGATCTGGTTCATTCCATACCTCGTAATAAACATCGCGAATACCTTTGGTACCACTGACGTGCTCAATAGTTTTTTGTACAACCAATTGCCAATCGGCCCAATTAGTCGGGTAAGCCAAGATATCTCCGGAGGAAATGGCCGGCGGCATATAACTTAAGGCAATGTAAGGTTTGGCTCCAGTTTTAACAATGTCATCAATAATTAAATCAAACTTGGTCCAATCAAAAGTAATGTTTCCTGGGTTACCCTGGACAATGTCATAAAAATCATAAATATGATCCAAACGAATATATTCCGGTTTAAGAGCGGCAATTTGTCCGGTTAATTGATCAATGCGCCAACTATGATCTTCACCACCTTGGGCTAAGTTGCGCCATGGTCTAGGCATTGGTCCTAAAATGGCAGTTGTGTCAACAATTAAGTTAGCTGGCACACCGCTGGCTTGACCAAAAAACTCTCTTACGACTTTAATTTGCCAAGCTCCAGCCATAATACCTACAACTAAAAATAGGACAATTAAAAAAGAAAAGGAAGTTTTTCTTCTTTTTTGAAGTCTGGGGTTAATAGGGTATTTTTGCATATTCAATTTAATACTAGCAAAAAACCAGGGGGTTGTCTTATCGACTTTGTCTATTTATAATGCTCATCGTATGAGCGATCAAGCATTACATGTTTCGATATCCGCTGAACCAATCTTCCGCATTTTTGGACTAGAAATTAGTAATTCAATTTTTACCAGTCTAGTTGTGAGCTTTTTACTGATTAGTTTTGCGATTTTTTTCAAAAAATATAAGTTTAAGGAAACTGACAAGCCGAGTTCTCTACAAAATGTTGTCGAAATGATTGTTGATGCTTTGTACAATTTTGTTTATTCGATCACCGAGAATACTAAGAAAACTGTTTTATTCTTTCCCATTATTGCCACTTTCTTTCTTTTTATCATCTTAAATAACTACGTAGGTTTATTGCCTGGAGTTGGCTCGATTTTGACCCATGAGGCAAACACTACTTCCATGATGCCAGCGCCAGCGATGGCCAGCGAAGAGGTGGCAGTTGCAGAAGCACCTTTGCACGCAGCGATGGTGCCTTTATTTAGAGCCGCTACTGCAGATCTAAATACCACTTTAGCTTTGGCAATTATTTCGGTTACTCTGACTCAAATTTTTGGTATTTCCCATCTTGGCTTATCTTATTTCAAAAAGTTTTTGGATTTTTCTAGTCCCATCAATTTTATTGTGGGTATTTTAGAGACAGTTTTGGAATTTGCCAAAATTATTTCTTTTGCCTTCAGATTATTTGGTAATATTTTTGCTGGCGAAGTTTTGTTGGTAGTAATGACTTATCTAATTTCAGTCGTCGTACCAGCGCCATTTTATGCACTTGAGCTTTTCGTCGGTTTCATCCAAGCTTTAGTGTTCTCAATGCTATCTTTGATTTTCTTTAATTTGGCGACCAGAGGCCATCATGAGGAAAGTCATGAGGTAGCCACTAATTAAGTAATTAAGTAGTAATTAAATTAACAAATAAAAAGGAGTTTTTATGCAAGATTTAGCAGTTGGTTTGGCCATGGGTTTAGGTGCCATTGGTCCAGGCATTGGTATTGGTATTTTGGTTTCTAAAGCCCTCGAAGCCATCGGTAGAAACCCAGACGCTACCAATAAAATTCAAACTAATATGATTTTGGGTATGGCTTTTGCAGAAGCTATCGCTATTTATGCTTTGGTGGTGGCTTTAATTATTAAATTTGTGTAGTGCTATTTAGCAAAGGAGTTAACCTATGGATATACAATTAGCACAAATCATTTTTCAAATTATTAACTTTGGTTTAGTTGTATTTGTTTTGACTCGTTTTATTTATAAGCCAGTGCTGAAGTTGCTCAATGAGCGCAAAGCGAAAGTGGCAGAAGCCGCCAAAGCTTCTAATGAAATTTTGCGAGAAAAAGAAGATTTAGAAAAAGTTAAAGCCGATGTTTTACTCAAAGCCAATCAAAATGCTAAGAAGATAGAAACTGAAATTAAGAATGAGGCACAAAAATCAGCCAAAGCATTGATTGAAAAAAATAACAAGGATTTATCTATTAGAGAAGCAAAATTTTCAGCTGAATTAGCTAAGTTGAAAAAAGAAAAACTCCAGTCAATGGATAAAGAACTAAAACAAGCCGTGATCGTCATGGCAGAAAAAGTTTTAGGAGAGTCAATTGATGCTAAAAAGCATCAAAAACTCATTGATAGCCAAATTGATGAAATTATTGAAAGTTTGTAAATATGTTGCAAATCAATGTTACTAGCGCAGTTGCTCTTAGTGTTCAACAAAAAAGTAAATTAGAGCAAGCTTTGCAGAAAAAATATGCTAAGGAAGAATTAGTTTTTGATTATCAGGTCAAAACAGAGTTGATTGCTGGTCTCAGCGTAAGTGTGGCCGGTAAATTGCATGACGCTAGTCTCAAAGCTCGCCTTAACCAATTAGCTAGCAAAATTTAATATGTCAAAATCAGATTTATTTGCCAATTTAAAATCAATTAAAAATACAGATTTAGGAATTAAAGCTGTCTCTATTGGTAAAGTTATTTCTTATGCTGATGGGATTGTTTTTGCGGATGAATTAAATGATGTGCAAGCTGGAGAGTTAGTGACTTTTGGCAGCGATGCTTTTGGTTTAGCTCTTAATTTAGAAAAAGATAGAGTAGGTATCATTGTTTTGTCTGGTACTGAGAAAATTAAAACTGGTGATTTGGTCTATCGCACTAATCAAATTTTATCAATTGATGTCTCGGATGAGATTATTGGCAGAGTAGTTAATCCTCTTGGTCAATCTGAAGATGGTAAAGCTGCTATCAAAAAAGACAAGTCAATGTTGTTAGAGAAAATTGCCCCAGGAGTTATTGTTCGTGAGGGAGTTAATCAGCCTCTTCAGACTGGCATTAAGGCTATAGACGCTTTGATTCCGATTGGTCGTGGACAGAGAGAATTAATTATTGGTGATCGTAACACTGGTAAATCATCGATTGCTTTAGCGACAATTTTAAATCAAAAAGATCAAAATGTAGTTTGTATTTATGTGGCAATTGGTCAGAAGAAATCAACTCTAGCTCAGTTTGTGCAAGTATTAGATGACAAAGGAGCTTTGGACTACACTACAGTAGTTGCTGCTTCTGCCAGTGAACCAGCTTCTTTGCAATTTTTAGCTCCTTATGCTGGTCAAGCCGTTGCTGAATACTTTTTGGACAAAGGCAAAGATGTTTTAGTGATTTTTGATGATCTAAGTAAACATGCTCAGGCCTATCGTGAGATTTCTTTATTATTGAAGCGTCCGTCAGGACGCGAAGCTTATCCTGGAGATGTTTTTTATTTACACTCTCGTTTATTGGAGAGAGCTTGCAAGTTAAATAAAGAAAATGGCGGTGGCTCGATCACTGCTTTGCCAATTATTGAAACTCAAGCCAATGATGTTTCTGCCTACATTCCTACCAATGTCATTTCGATTACTGATGGTCAGATTTATTTGGAAACAGATTTGTTTAACTCTGGCATGAGACCAGCTATTAACATTGGTTTGTCAGTTTCTCGTGTTGGTTCAGCTGCTCAGCTCAAAGCTATGAAACAGGTAGCCGGTAGTTTAAAGTTAGACTTGGCGCAATTCAGAGAACTAGAAGCTTTTGCCCAATTTAGTTCTGATCTCGATAGTGCGACTAAAAAACAATTAGATCGAGGTAAAAGAGTCAGTGAAATTCTTAAACAGCCATGGGACTTGCAAATGTCAGTCGCTGAGCAGGTTTTAATTATTTATGCTGCAGTCAATGGTTTGCTTGATGGAATTGAAGTAGCTGATTTGGTGGAATGGGAAACTGAATATTTGAATTTTGCCAAAAATAAACAGCCTGCTTTAGTGAAAACTCTTTTGACTGGAGCAAAAATAGAAGGTCCTCAAGATGAAGCTTTAAGAAAATTGGCTAAAGATTTTGAAATAGCTCATCCTCGTTTTTATAAGAAGGAAGCCTGAGTTTATGGCTAACGCAAGAATTATTAAACGCCGCGTCAATTCCGTTCAGAATATCGCCAAAATTACTAATGCGATGCAATTGGTGTCTGCGAGTAAAACCAAATATTCTCAAAAAGTAGCCACTAACTCTTTACCTTATATGCAGTCTTTACTGGACTCATTGGCAACAGTAGCTACTTTTATTAATCCTAGTCTACATCCCTTTTTAGACAAAGATCGACACGGAGTTGAGCTCATGGTAGTTTTGTCGACCAACAAGGGTTTATGCGGTTCACTCAATACCAATCTTTTCAAACAATTGTTGAATTGGGCTAAAGAACATCCAGAGGCACAATATATTGCTGTTGGCCAAAAGGCAGTGAATTTTTTACGCAACTATGGCTTTAATTTAGTAGCACAATTTACTGATTGGCCAGAGAAAACTAAATTAAGTGATGTCTTGCCTTTACTAGACTTGCTTAAAAAAAAGTATCTAGCTCAAGAAATTTCCAGAGTAGATATTTTGTTTACTGATTTCATTAATGTTTTAAAACAACGCAGTTTGGTTTTTAATCTCCTACCCCTAAATGATTTACAGATTCAACAATTAGAACGTGAATATCAAAATAAAACCAATAAATCAGATGAACCAATCTCTACAGAAAAGCCCAAGGCAAATTATCTGCTTGAGCCTAGCTCAAGTGAATTATTAGATTTTTTACTCAATTATTATTTGGAACTTAGTTTTTATCATTTAGTTTTGGAATCGCTGGCTAGCGAACATAGTGCGCGCATGGTGGCGATGAAAAGCGCCAGTGATAATGCTAAGGATTTAGTGGAGGTTTTGAAGTTAGATTTCAATAAATCTCGTCAAACCATGATTACTAATGAATTATTAGATATCAGCAGTGCCAAGATGCGTTAAGGAATTACATTTTATGAAAGAAACTAAAAAATCAGTCGGCAAAATCATCAGTATTATTGGTGCCATTGTCGATGTTCAATTTAATGATCAATTACCAGCTATTCATAATGCTTTACATCATATTAAGAGCGGTTTAACCTTTGAGGTTGAACAACAAATTGATCAAAAAACCGTGCGTTGTCTAGCGCTTGGTCCTACCGACGGTTTAGCAAGAGGTGAAGAAATTGTTGATACAGGCGCTCCAATTTCTGTGCCAATTGGCGAAGAAACTTTAGGACGCATGTTTAATGTGGTTGGTGAACCAATTGATAATAAAGGTCCGGTCAAAACAAAAAAAACGGCTCCTATTCATAAAGCCGCTCCTCCTTTGACTGATTTGGAAACCACGCCTTCTGTTTTGGAAACCGGTATTAAGGTCATTGATTTAATTTGTCCATTCAAAAGAGGTGGAAAGATCGGTATTTTTGGGGGCGCTGGTGTTGGCAAAACAGTAATCATTCAAGAATTAATTCGCAATATTGCCGAAGAACATAAAGGTCATTCAGTTTTTGCAGGTGTGGGCGAGCGTTCTCGTGAAGGCAATGATCTTTATCATGAAATGAAAGATTCTGGAGTTTTAGCGAGCACTGTGATGTGTTTTGGTCAAATGAATGAACCACCAGGAAATCGTGCTCGTGTGGCTTTAACTGCTTTGACCATGGCTGAATATTTCCGTGATGAGAAAAAAGAAGACGTGCTGTTATTTATTGATAATATTTTTAGATTTTCTCAAGCTGGAAGTGAGGTTTCGGCACTACTTGGTCGTATTCCATCCGCAGTTGGTTATCAACCTACTTTGGCGACTGATATGGCTGCACTACAGGAGAGAATTACTTCTACCAAAAATGGCTCCATTACTTCCATGCAAGCAGTTTATGTGCCAGCTGATGACTACACTGATCCAGCCCCAGCCACAACCTTCGCTCACTTAGACTCTACCGTTTCCTTGGATCGCCGTTTATCTGAACAGGCGATTTATCCAGCTGTGGATCCTTTGAACTCTGATTCTAAGATTTTGGAAAAAAATATTGTCGGCGAAGAACATTACCAAGTTGCTCGTGATGTGCAAAAAATTCTACAACGTTATAAAGAATTACAAGACATTATAGCTATCTTAGGTATTGATGAATTAAGTGATGAAGACAAAAATGTAGTGGCTAGAGCCAGAAGAATCCAAAAATTCCTCTCTCAACCCATGTTTGTCGCAGAGCAGTTTACCAATATCAAAGGTGCTTATGTGCCGATTGCAGAGAATATTCGTGGCTTCAAAGAGATTTTGGAAGGGCGCTATGATCATTTACCAGAACAAGCTTTTTATATGGTAGGTACTATTGAGGACGTTATTGCTAAGGCTAAAACTTTAAAAGAAAATGAGTAATAAATTGAGACTCACCATCGTTTCTCAGGAAGAAAAACTTTTTGATCAAGAAGTAGATGCGGTCACGCTATCAACGGCTAACGGCTTAATTACTTTGCTGAAAGATCATCAACCTTTAATCAGTAAATTAGCAGTGGGTGAATTGGTTTATCAAAAAGATGGTCAAAAACATGAAATGTTTCTCACTCAAGGTTTTGTGAACAAAAAAGCAGATAACCAAGTTTTGGTGATAGTTGACTCTGCATTTAGTGCCCGTGAACTAAATGATGAGAAAATTCAAGCCGCTATTGCCAAAGCAAAAGAAGCTTTCAAGGTAACTGAAGATAAGCAAGAATTATTAATGCTTGAAGCTTCTCTCAAACAGTTGTTCTGGGAACAACAAATGGCTAATAAAAAGAATAAAGCCTAAATCAATTTTCCAATTGACAGTTTAGCAAACTCTAGCTATGATTGCTAATAGCTTATCAAGGAGTTTAAACCTATGATCGATTTAGTTGCCCGCCAAATCCAAATTTTACGCGCTATTATCGAGGAATTTATCGAAACTGGCATGCCAGTGGGCTCTGAAACAATTGATAAAAAATATAACATTGGTGTTTCTCCAGCTACCATTCGCAATGAAATGGTTTATTTGACTAAGCAAGGATATTTAATCAAGTCTCACATTAGTGCTGGTCGCGTGCCAACTGCTTTAGCCATGCGTTTGTACATCAATGAACTGGTGAAGGAAAAAGAACTTTCAGTGGCTGATGAAGTTAGCGTTAAAGAAAAAATCTGGCGCTATCGTGACAAAATGGAGGATTTACTTTATGAAACCTCTAGAGTTTTAGCTGATAAGTCTCATGCTTTGGGAATTGCTATGACTCCTGATGGAAAACTTTACCATTCTGGTTATTCTAATCTTTTACAAATGCCAGAATTCTATGATATTAATTTGACCAGACAAGTTTTGCAAATGATTGAAGAAGAACAAGTCATGGATCAGATTTTTGAAAGTAGTCATAGTGAGAACGCAGTTAAAGTTGTTTTTGGTCAAGATTTAGGTAATCGAGACTTAGATCAAATCAGTATTATGTTTGTTGAATTGCCCAATAACAATTGTCGCTTTGGTGTTTTGGGCTCAACTAGGTTTGACTATTCTTATGTTTTACCAATCATGAAGTATTTTAAGGGTCTGATAGAGAGCATGGTGGATTAAGTTTTTTATAATTTGCACTTTAAACAAGTCACGCTTCACTAAAACTTTTGCTTTAGTTTAGTTGACAATCTTCGTTTCGCTCAGTGAGCTCACTGTTTATATACATAAACTTTTTTTATGTTTGTTGATCAGTTCGCTCAATGGACTTTTATTAAAGCGCAAATTATAAAAAACTTAATATTAGACATGAATTAGAAATTATGTAAAAGATGAAAATTAATATGAAAAATAAACAAAATCAACAAGATATTACTCAAAACCAGTCTGAAGAAGTAATCAGTGAAGAGCAAAGAAAGATCAGCGATTTGCAATTGCTACTAGGTGCGTCTTTGGAGAGAGAAAAACGGGCTTTAGCTGATTATCAAAATCTACAACGCCGCAGTCAAGAAGAACGTATGGCTTTTATCAAAATGGCCAATAAAGACTTCTGTCAGGCGCTGTTACAACCCCTAGAACATCTTTCGATGGCAGCGGCAAATATTAATAATCAAGGTTTGGATATGGTCATTGAACAGTTTTGGAAAGAACTAAAAGAATTTGGTTTAGAAGAATTGGAGGTTTTGGATCAGAAGTTTGATGTAAACCTGATGGAGGTGGTGGATAAAAAAGGTGAGGGTGAGCGAGTAGTAGAAGTAGTGCGTAAAGGCTACAAATTAAATGGTGAAGTAATCCAGCACGCGCAAGTGATTTTAGCTTAAAATTGCTACTAGCAGTCGTTAGCGCTGTCTGCTAAAATAGTCGCATAATTAATCAAAAAGGGCAAGGTTTTTTGCCCAAAAATATTAAAAAATAAATAAAAGAATAGAAAAGGAAAACTATGTCAAAAATCATTGGAATTGATTTAGGAACTACTAACTCTGCGATTGCAGTGATGCAGGGTGGCAGCTCGGTTATTATTCCTACAAGCGAGGGTCGCAACACTTTTCCTTCAATTGTTGGTTTTAAAAATAGCGATGTGATCGTCGGTGATCCAGCCAAACGTCAAATGGTTTTAAATGCCAAAAAGACTGTTAATTCTGTCAAAAGATTTATGGGTCGTAAGCTTAATGATGATGCTGTTAAACAAGCTATTAAACACGTTTCTTACGAAGTGGTTGAAGGTAAAGATGGCATGGCTGTGGTTAATATTGATGGTAAAAAATATACTCCACAAGAAATTTCTGCCAAAATTTTGGCCAAAGCTAAGGCCGATGCTGAGAGTTTCTTGGGTGAAAAAGTCGATCGTGCCGTCATCACTGTGCCAGCTTATTTTAATGATGCTCAACGCCAGGCGACTAAGCAAGCTGGTGAGATTGCTGGTTTAAAAGTAGAAAGAATTGTTAACGAGCCAACTGCTGCCGCTTTGGCTTATGGTTTAGATAAAAAAGGCTCTCAAACCATTGCGGTTTATGATCTTGGTGGTGGTACTTTTGATATTTCTATTTTGGAAATTGGCGATGGTGTTTTTGAAGTTAAATCCACCAATGGCGATACTTTCTTAGGTGGTGATGATTTTGACAGTGTTATTATTGAATGGATTGTCAGTGAATTTAAGAAAGATCAAGGCAAAGATTTAAACAAAGATCCTCAGGCCATGCAACGTATTAAAGATGCTGCTGAAAAAGCTAAGATTGAATTGTCTGCCAGTGCCAGCACCGAGATCAATCAACCTTTTATTACTCAAGGTGATGATGGACAACCTTTGCATTTAACCTTGACTCTAACTAGAGCAAAATTGGAAGAATTGGTTGATGATTTGATTAAAAAATCTATTGAACCAGTCAAAAAAGCTCTCAGTGATGCTAAATTAACAACCAAAGATATCGATGAAGTAGTTTTGGTGGGTGGTATGACCAGAATGCCAAAAGTACAAAAAGTGGTTGAAGAATTTTTTGGCAAAGAACCTCACAAAGGTGTTAATCCAGATGAAGTAGTGGCCATTGGCGCTGCTGTTCAGGCAGGTGTTATTTCTGGAGATGTTAACGATGTAGTGTTGTTAGATGTCACACCTTTAACTTTGGGTATTGAAACCTTAGGCGGAATTCGTACTCCTTTAATTGACAGAAATACCACAATCCCAACCAGCAAATCTCAAGTTTTTTCTACCGCAGCTGATAATCAAACTCAGGTAGAAATCAACGTTTTGCAAGGTGAACGTGAAATGGCAGTCGACAATAAGAGTTTAGGTCGTTTTATTCTTGATGGCATTCCCGCTGCTATGCGTGGCGTACCTCAAATTGAAGTTACTTTCGACATTGATAGTAATGGTATTTTAAATGTGACTGCTAAAGATAAAACTTCAGGTAAAGAACAAAAAATTACAATTGCTAATAGCACTAATTTATCTGAAGAAGAAGTCGAAAAAATGAAGGCTGAAGCAGAGAAATTTGCTGAAGCTGATAAAGCCAAAAAAGAGTTAATTGAAAGCAAAAATAAAGCTAACAGCATTGTTTTTGAAATGGAAAAACAGCTCAAAGAATATGGGGACAAATTAGAATCAGCTGACAGGGAAAAGATCGAAGAAGATCTGAAGAAACTCAAAGAAATGGCTGAAAAAGAAGATGTTAGTAAAGAGGATTTAGATAAAGCGATTGAAGCAACTCTTACCTCCAGTCAAAAAATTGGCGAAGCTATGCAAAAAGCACAAGCTGCTAAAGCTCAAGCTGATGCTAAAACTAGTGATACTAAAAATGAAGATAAAAAAGACGATAAAAATACTGCTGAAGCTGACAAAAAAGATGCAGAAGAAGGCGAAGTAGTTAAGGAATAAAATTAGAAGTTAATGAGGCGCTGGCCGCGGCCAGCGCCTCTTATGTTAATTAAATAATTTAAATTATGTCAGCTAAACGCGATTATTACGAAGTTTTGGGAGTGAGTAAGACTGCGAGTGCCGCAGAAATCAAAGCTGCTTATCGCAAGTTAGCTCTTAAAAATCACCCTGATCGTAATAAGGAAGCTGGCGCTGAGGCCAAGTTTAAAGAAATTAATGAGGCTTATCAAGTTTTATCAGATCCCAAAAAAAAACAGACTTACGATCAATTTGGCCATGCAGCTTTTGATCCTTCCTCTGGCATGGGTGGTGGACAAGGGCCATTTGGTGGCTTTGGAGGTTTTGGTGGACAAGCTGGTGGTTTTAATTGGTCTTCTTATTCAAGTAGTGGTCAGGGTGCTGAATTTGATTTTGGTGATCCTTTTGAAATTTTTGAACAATTTTTTGGCGGTGGATTTGGCGGTCGCGCCAAGCGTCGCCCGCATTATTCTTTACAAATAGATTTCATGGAAGCTGTTAGTGGCGTAACTAAAGACGTCGAAATTGAGGGTAAAAGACAAAAAATTAAAGTACCAGCTGGTGCCAATAATGGCACTCGCATTCGTTTTACTGATTTTGATGTTTCGATCGATGTTGGCACTCATTCTCGTTTCAAGCGTGATGGCTATGATGTTTTTGTTGATGAAAAGATTAATTTCAGCACAGCTGCTTTGGGCGGACAAATCGAAGTAGAAACTTTGCAAGGTAAAATTAAATTGAAAGTTAGGCCTGGTACACCTTCTCATTCTCTAATTCGTTTGCGCGATGAGGGCATTAAACATTTACAAGGTCGTGGCAAAGGTGATTTGTATGTGAGATTAATCATTGATGTGCCAGAAAAACTTAGTAGAGATCAAAAATCAGTTTTAGAAGATCTAAAAGATTTAGATCTCTAATTTGATTGTTTTTAGTCCAAACTTGGCTTTTTTTCTTTTGTTTGTTATAATAACTAATAGTTGTTTTGTAAGAGGAGGACTGTTGAAAGACAAGTCCTTTTTTCTTATCAGACACTTTTTGGTTAAAATTTATATAAATAGAAAGAATTTATGTCTACAGTACAGAATGCTAACCTAGTTAGAACAGAATTTGCAGCTGCAATTACCCAAATTGCTACAGAGCGCAAAATTGATCCAGAAGATATTTACGAAGCGATTCGTCAGGCTTTAGTTTCTGCTTATCGTAAGCAAATTGGCGATCTGGATGAAAGTTTTTATTACTACGTCGACCTCGATAAAAATAATGGTTCAGCTCGCATTCTCAAAGCTCCGGTCACCAAGATGAATGAAGAAACCCTTGAGCCTTTAGAGTGGGATGAGAAAAAATCTGAAGATGTGACTCCAGCAGGTTTTGGTCGCATTGCTGCCCAAACTGCTAAGCAAGTCATTTTGCAACGTATTCGAAGAAGTGAAAAAGATACCATCATCGCCGCTTATCGTGATCGCATTGGTGAAGTAGTGACTGGTCAAGTTTTACGTATGCAAGGTCGCAGTGTCATTTTAGACATTGGCCGTGGTCAGGCATTCATGCCCCCAGAAGAGCAAATGCGTGGCGAGTTTTATCGTCTTAATCAACGTTTAGCTGTTTTGATTAAAGAAATTAGTGAGACAGTGCGCGGTGAGCAAATTATTGTTACCCGTGCCAGTGCCGAATTGGTCAGCAAACTTTTTGAACGTGAAGTCCCTGAAGTTTCTTCTGGCGCAGTTGAGATTGTTGCCATCGCTCGTGAAGCTGGTGTGCGTACCAAATTAACTGTTAAATCTACTCAAGAAGGAGTTGATCCAGTTGGTTCATGTGTCGGTCAACGTGGTGTTCGTGTGCAGAAGGTTATTGAAGAATTAAACAACGAAAAAGTTGATATTATTCCTTACTCTGCTGACGCTAGACTTTTATTACAAGCTGCTTTAGCCCCAGCCGAAGGTTTGCAATTAGAAATTAATGATAAAAATAGAGTAGTAATAGTCACTGCTCCAGATGATCAATTATCTTTGGTGATTGGTCGTGGCGGCCAAAATGTGCGTTTGGCAGCCAAGTTGACTGGTTATCAAATTACCGTTAAGTCTGCTGCTGGTGAAGTGCAATCGGCTGTGACTGGCAAGGAAGATTACGAGATCGACACCTTTGGTTTATCAGCTGACACTAGAGAAGTTTTGATTCAACACAAACTAACTACTTTGGCTGACTTAGTTAGATTTAGAGAGAAATGGGTAAACATGAATGAAGTGATTGAAGCAGATCAAAAAATCTTATTAGTCAAAGTAGATGAGTACTTAGCCGAAGAAGCAAAGCGCGAATAAGCAAAAATCGAAATAAATTATGTTACAAAAAAGAGCGCCAATTATTACCATTATGGGTCATGTCGATCACGGCAAGACTTCGCTCTTAGATTTTATTCGTCATTCTAATTTAGCTGCCCGTGAAGCTGGTGGCATCACTCAACATATCGGTGCCTACCAAATTGATTTTCAAGGTCAAAAAGTGACCTTCATTGATACTCCTGGACACGCTGCCTTTAATAAAATGCGTCAGCGTGGAGCTCAGGTTACCGATTTAGTGATTTTAGTGGTAGCCGCCAATGATGGCGTGAAACCACAAACATTAGAATCGATTCGCTTTATTAAAGAAAGCAAAGTGCCTTTTATTGTAGCGATTAATAAAATTGATTTACCTGACTTACATTTAGAGGTAGTCAAAGGTCAATTAGCTGAGGCTGATGTTTTACTGCAAGAATATGGTGGCGATATTGAAGCTGTTGAAATTTCTGCCAAAACTGGATTGGGCGTAGATAAATTACTTGAAACAATTACTGTTATGGCTGATTTACTAGAACTCAAGGCTGATCCCAGTGCTCCTCTTGAAGCCGTAGTGATTGAATCAACTATGGAAAAAAATAAAGGTCCAGTCGCTCGTGTAATTGTGCGTTCAGGTACACTGCAAACTCGTCAGGATTTAATTGTTGACGAGATTACTGGTCGTGTTCGTTTACTTGAAAATGAAAAAGGTCAGGCTATGGATCAGGTTTTACCTGGTGAACCAGCAGAAATTATTGGTTTGAGTGACGTGCCTGAAGTGGGTAGCGTTATCAGAGATGCTAATGCTAATTATGATGAGGATTTAACTGCTGAGTTTAGTAAAACTGGAGATCTTGAAAAATCTTTCCGCTTGAGTGATGAAGTTAATTGGGACGCTTTGGATGTGGATTTTATGTTGGGTGAAAAAGAAAAAATTAAGCTCGTGATTAAAGCTGATGTTAAAGGCACTCTTGAAGCAATTTTACAAAGTCTAGATAAAGAAACTGTGGAAGTGATTGCTTGTGGTGTGGGTCAAATTACTGAACAAGACATGGAGTTAGCTCGTGATAGTCAGGTTTTATTAATTGCCTTTAATGTCAAAGTCAACAACACTCAGAAGAAAATCGCCAAGAGCATAGGGGTTAAAATTAAAGAATATAACATTATTTATCACCTCATCGAGGATTTGCAGCAAAGTATGCTCAAGTTAATGGATGCGACTTTTGATGAAGTAGTGACTGGCGAAGCTGAAATTTTGCAGATTTTTGAGATGAAAGGTGAAACCATTGCTGGAGTGAGAGTTAAAACTGGTGAACTGAAGAAAACAGATTTATTGCATTTAAAAAGAGGTGAAGAAATTATCGCCAATCCAGTTCTTAAAAGTATGAGACATGGTAAAGATGAAATTGATCGCATTGGTACCAAGAATGAAGGTGGTCTCACTTTTAAAAATAAAAAACTCGATTTTCAAATTGGTGATCTTATTGTGGCCTATAAAAAAGAGAGCTAGACTTTTTACCAGATAAGACTTATGCACAGCATCTTTCATACCAAAGGGTCTGAAATTCGCTAATGCATCTTTCATACCAGCTGCTTTTTGCAATAGATTGCAAAAAGACAGGGTCTGAAATATAATATCCTCCTTATTAATTAATGCTTACTTTTCTGTTTGGTTTGAAGCACTAGATAGATAAAGGTGAAAGGAAATTATGGCATTAGCAAAACAAGGCAAAGCTTCTATTATTAAAGACTTCGCTCTTTTTGAAGGCGACACTGGATCTCCAGAAGTACAGGTAGCTCTTTTAACCGCTTCCATCGAACAGTTAACCGAACACTTAAAATTACACAAGAAAGATAACCACTCTCGCAAGGGCTTGCTCAAACAAGTTTCCAAGAGACGTCGTTTACTCAATTTCTTGCTTTCCAGAAGTGAAGACAGATATCGTAAATTGATTGAAAAATTGGGTTTGAGTAAATAACTCAAGTTCTCATATTGCAAAGCGCAAAAAATTCTTTTACACTAGTTAAAGTGTTGTTTTTTAGTTCTTAAAATACAAGAAAGCAAAAAAAAGGAATAAATGCCAGAAGAATTCTCTCCTCAAGTTACCAGCGAAATGAGCGGTATTAATACCGTGGCTCGTCGTAGTGAAAATTTAAGTGATCAAACCAAGGATGTTGCGACTAATCTTGGGAAAATAGATAAGTCTGAGGATGCAATTCGACAAGAAGGTGTTCTGACAGACGATGAAAAAGACAATAAAAATTCATACACTGAACAAGAATTTCAAGCTATGAGTTTAGAAGATAAGAGAAATTTCTTATCTGAATTGCAATCTATGGCTAAAGAAAAAAGCCCTATGTTTGCTTTGGAATTGCAGAAAAATAAAAAAGAGGGTGAGTTATTTAAATTAGCTATGGCTTTTAGCAAAACCGAACAGGCTCTCCAACAGAAAATGGAAGCTTTTAAATATAAGAAAGCTGAAATAGAAGAAAAGCATGCTGAGCAAGCCGCTAAAGCTACTGAAAAATATGAAAAGGATAGCGAAAAAATTAAGGCAAAATCAAAAGGTAAGATTCGTAAACTAGCTAGCAAATTGAAAAAGAATTCTACAGTTAAGGAGTTTAGAGGCAAGACTCAAGAACTAAATTCTTTAGGAAACTATTTTGGTTTTCAAAGAAATGAGGATGTAAACCAGGGCATAGCCTCTAAAAGAGATGAGATAAAAGAAGATGAGGGTGTAGCAAGTTTAATTGAGCAGATTAGCGCTGAAAAAAGTGACATGGATAACAAGTTGCAAGAAAGAAAGCAGCAGCTTTTAACTGAACTGGCAACTATAGAACAAAACACCAAACATGAGCTAAGCCAGTTAAAAGGTTCTACTCTAACTGAAGTTAGCGAACTTAAACAACAATTGACACAAATTGAACAAAATCGTGATCGAGCTGAACAAGAATTCACTGATTTAGAAGCACAAATTGAAGACAAACAACGTCTTCAGGATTCCGTAGATCTTCTAAAAGATGAACTGCGTGAGTTTAGTTTTGCTGACGGTCAAAAGATAATGGCTGATATGGAAAACCGAGCTGCTAACACCTTAAGTATGGAAACTTTATCTGTTGATAAAGAAAACCTTGAAGGCCAATTGGACGTTATTTCTAATGAAATCACTAAGTTAAATGCTGATTTAGAAGAAGCTGAAACTTTGGCAATCAATGCTAATGAGGCTTCTTACGTCGAGCAATTTAATAATCTATCTAACGAAGAAGATAGATTATTGGAGGAAAGATTAGCTGTTCATAAAGATTTAGAAGAAGAGCTGTACAAACCATATGTAGAATATTATAAGGAACCTCAAACTGTTGATTTAAGTATAGGCGCAAATGCATTCAATAGAGCTGAGAATGAAGTTGAAATAATGTCTAAAAGTGCAAGAAACAGAGTAAAAAAGGAAATCTCTAAATCTAAAGAAGCTTTGGAAAAGTTTACTAACAAACTTACAGATAGATTTACTAAGTTAAATAATAGGTTGAATATTTCGAAAGCTGATGCCAACAGTGAAGTCTATTCAACTACAAATGCAATCGATAACGATCTTTATGTAGCCCAAACGATTATTGATCAGGCCAAAGAAGGTGACTTCAGTCAAGTTGCGGGAAAAGAAAACTGGTTGAAGGCAACTTTTTCTAAATTATTTTCTAAAAAATAGACTGTTTGTTAAATTGAATTAAATCTTAAAACCCGGCTCTTGAGCCGGGTTTTTGTTTATTCCATGCTATAATAGCCCCATATTAATTAGGAAACTCAAGGAGGATTCTTGAGGATTCAAAAAAGATGAGAATAACTTCTCTTCTTTTCAGAATACTCGCTCCCTTTGAATTTCCAAAAACGCTCTTAATAAAAGAGCAAGAAAGTAAAAATATGTCTTATCCAAAGTATGGAAATACTTATAAGAAAGATCTTCTAGTGGGTGACAAAGTCATTCATTTAGAAATTGGTAAATTTAGTGAACAGGTCAGCGCTGCTGTCTTGGCCACTTGTGGTGAAACCATCGTTCACACCACTGTTGCTTTGGGCAGAAGAGTCAATCTTGGCTACTTCCCATTATCAGTCGAATTTGTGGAAAAACTTTTCGCTGGTGGAATTATTAAAGGTTCTCGTTGGGTCAAACGTGATGGTCGCCCTACTGATGACAGCGTGCTTCGTGCTCGCGTGATCGATCGCACTATGCGTCCACTGTTCCCAGATGGAATTACTAATGAAGTGCAAGTCATCAGTACTGTTTTATCTTATGATGGTGAAAATGAGCCAGATATGATTGCTTTGGTAAGCACTGGTTTAGCGCTGCAAATTTCTGACATTCCTTTCGATGGTCCAGTGGCTGGAATGCGTTTTGGTTTAGATGAAAATAAACAATTCATCATTAACCCACTACGTAGCCAAATCGAAAAGAACGATTTAGATTTGATTGTTTCAGCTTCCAAGAATTCTATCGTTATGGTTGAAGCTGGTGCCAATGAAGTAGCTGAAGAAGTCATGATCGAAGCACTTTTAAAGGCTCAAGACGAAGCTACTAAGATTTGTGAACAGGTTGAAAGTATCGTCGCTGAAGTCGGCAAAGAAAAGCTTGTTTTGGTAGACGCTGAAGATCCAGAAAAAGTCGCTGCCAAGCAAGCCATTGTTGATCGTATGGCTAGTACTTACAAAAAAGAAATCAACGAGATGGTTAACAAAGAGGGTCGTTTAGAGCCAACTGGTTTGAAAGAATTAATCGCTCAAATTTTAGAAGAGGATAAAACCAAACTAGCCGAAGGCGAAGTCAGTGAATTAAACGAAGGAATGCTTAATGGTATTTTCCACGATTTAATGAAATCTGAAGCTCGTCGTATGATTCTAGAAGATGGTATTCGTCCAGATGGTCGCAATACCACCGAAATCAGACCAATCTGGTGTGAAGTTGATTTGCTACCTAGAGTTCATGGTAGTGCTATGTTCAAACGTGGCGCCACTCAAGCTTTGACAGTCGTCACTCTTGGTGATCCTTCTCTTGGACAATTAGTGGAAGACATGGCTGGTGAGCAAACTCATCACTATTTCCACCACTATGACATGCCTCCATATGCTTCTGGTGAAGCTGGACGCATTGGTTATCCTAAGAGACGTGAAATTGGCCATGGTGCTCTCGCACAACGCGCCTTGATGCCTATGATCCCAAGTCAAGAAGTTTTCCCTTATACCATTCACGTGGTGAGTGAAATTATGTCTTCAAATGGTTCAACCTCTCAGGCTTCAGTTTGTGGTTCCACCATGGCTTTAATGGCCGCTGGTGTTCCAATCAAAAAACCAGTAGCAGGTATTGCTATGGGTTTGATGTCTGATGGCGAGAAACTTGTTGTCCTTTCAGATATTCAAGGCTTAGAAGATCACGTCGGTGATATGGACTTTAAAGTAGCTGGTACCAAGGAAGGCATCACTGCTATTCAAATGGATATTA
Organism: uncultured Pseudomonadales bacterium; assembly: GCA_964511345.1. Taxonomy (GTDB): domain Bacteria; phylum Patescibacteriota; class Microgenomatia; order UBA1400; family PJMF01; genus UBA1364. The sequence goes on from CAZEEV010000004.1 coordinate 68,114, forward strand.
AACTTAAGGGTATTCCAAAAGAAATTTTAGTTCAGGCTTTAGGTCAAGCTCGCGAAGGTCGCTTGCATATTATGGGCGAAATGATGAAATGCATTTCAGAGCCAAGAACTTCTTTAAGTCCTTATGCTCCAAAAGTTGCTCAAATTACTATTCCAGCTGAAAAGATTGGTGCTGTGATTGGTTCAGGTGGCTCAGTGATTAAAGATATCATTGAAAAATCTGGTGCAGAAGTCAATGTCGAAGAAGACAAAGAAAACAAGACTGGTGTTATCAATGTGTCTTCTCCAGATCAAGCTGCGATCGATAAAGCAGTTAAAATGATCGAAGACATTACTAGAGAAATCAACGTCGATGACGAATTTGATGGTACTATCACTCGTGTTGAGGGTTACGGCGCTTTCGTCGAATTCTTACCAGGACGTGAAGGCCTTGTGCATGTTTCCAACATGTCTTCTGAATATGTTAAAGACGCTAATGATCTTTATAAAGTTGGTGATAGCGTTCATGTTCGTGTCAAAGAATATAACCCAGAGGGTAAGATTGCTTTGACCATGCTAACCAAAGAACAAGAAGACGCCCAAAAAGCTGCCAAGGCTGCTCGCGGCGAAAGCGATGATAATGGTCGCGGTCGCAGTGGTGGCTACAATGGTGGCCGTCCAGCTTTTGGTAGTCGTGATGGCGACAGAGGTGGCGATCGTTATGAAAGACGTCCTTCCTTTGGAGGTCGTGATAACGGCGGCGGTAGAAGATATTAATCTTCTTTAAATAGAAAATTTGAAAAGCCCCAGCCTAAAAACTGGAGCTTTTTTATTTATTTTATGAATATTTTGTTAGATCTAATACTATTTGAATCAGTTTAGCTAAATTAATCAAAATTATTGACCATTCTAGTAAATTGTTTTTCTTTTGTTTTTTAAACATAGGCCATTTACCCCTAAATAATAATTTATAAACTTCCAGTCCCTTGATAGGGGTTAGGCCTAAATACAATTTTAGAGAGTGATTTTAGTTCAACACAATAGGCAGTTTTTAAATAAAAAGCTACACACCTCAAACAGACCGTAGAAGGAGCTGAAATAGAGGTTTGATTTTTCAAATTGCATGGAACAGCGACTTCTCCGAATGAGACAAAGATTGTTTAATTTAATTAATAAACAGTTTTAGTTGAATGTGGCTTGATTGAGGTGCGTAGCTTTTGTATCGTGTATACTAATCTTTATGCGCGTCAGTAATTTATTAGATTCTGCTGGTTTCATTGGTATTTTAGAACTTGATAATAATCGTGATTTAGCTGAGAGTTTGGGTTTGGATTTAACTTTGCAAGACAACACTCAATTATTAGATGAAATTAATAGTTATATTTTGCAATTAAGTAAAGAAGTGACTGGAGTGATTTATGATCCGATTTATACTTTTAAATTTTTATCCCAAAATAATCAACAGACCAGCGCTTTGATTCGTTTAGAACAAGATAGAGAAACTTTGCCAGATAGTTTGCCATTGTTATTTCCCAGCTTTAGTTTGGAAGAAATTAGCAGTAACTATGCTTTGGCTAAATTAGAATTAAATTATCATCCCAGAGAACAAAAGGCATTGGAAAAGAAACAATTATTGGCGGAAATCAGAGAATATTCAAAAATTCTTAACATAGATGTTTTACTGAAGCTAAATGTTTACGATCCTAATCAATTACTTGTGCAAAAGGATGCGCAAATTAAGTTTTCTTTTGATGATGATCAATTGTTGGCAATTCAAGAATTAAGGTCTTTTAGTGACGTTCTAGTCATCCAAAATCCCTCTGATCCACTAGCAATGGCGACTATCATCAGTGAGTTGGATATTCCTTGTTTAATTATGGCTAATGAAACAGATAGCTATGAACAATTCAAAGATAAATTTCGCATGGCAATGGAGAATGGAGCCAAGGGTTATTGCTTGTCTCAAGTTTTGTGGCAAGAATTAAGTACTTATCGTCAAGAAAATCAAAGTTTAGATCTGACAAATATACAGAAATTTTTCCAAACCACTGTCAGAGATCGCTTGCTTGAACTTAATCGCATTGCTTCAGAAAGTCTAGCTTCATGAAAATAAGAAAAGCACTTATCACTTGTGCTGGCTTTGGGACTCGTTTTTTGCCTATTAGCAAAACCATTCAGAAGGAAATGCTACCTGTTTTAGATAGACCGATCATTGATTATGTGGTGGAAGATTGTGTGAGAGCGGGTATTGAAGAAATAATTTTTGTAGTGAGCGAGTACAACCGCCAATTAGCGCACTTTTATAGTGAAAATCAGCGCATTCACAACTATTTAGTAGCAAATCAAAAACTAGATTTATATGAAAAAATTGCCAATTTACATACCAGGGCCAATTATCATTTCGTAAGACAAAAAGATAGTGATCCTTATGGTACGGCTGTGCCAGTTATTTTAGCTAAAGATTATCTTAAAGATGAAGAAGCCTTTTTAGTTTTAATGGGTGATGATTTTATTTATCAACCTGGAGAAAGAAGCGAAATATCAATGATGGTTGAAGCCTTTGAAAAATCTCAAGCTAAAGGTTTAATTACCTGTATTGAAAGACCGACTGAGCTATTGCACAAATATGGAGTAATCAAAAGCAAAGTAGACGGTAACTTTAAATTTATGGAAGAAATTATAGAAAAACCAGCATTGGGTGAGGCACCGTCTAATTTAGCAAATATTAGTAAATATATCGTTGGTCCAGAAATTTGGCCGATTCTGGAGGGACAAAAAGCAGATCCTAAGTCTGGAGAATTTTATATAACTGATACCATTCAAACTTTAGCCAAATCAGAAAAAGTGCTAGTTTATACCCCTCAAGGTGAATACTTTGATGGTGGCTATTTACTTGGTTGGTTGCTCGCTAATTTAAGAATTGCCAAAGATCAGCCAGAACTTTGGTCAGAGATAAAAAACTTTGTAAATCAAGCTTGATTTAAATAAACATATAGATTACTATCTATATGTAATTAACATTAATCAGTAAAGGATTTACTTATGCATCAGTTAGCCAATTTACCCTATGCTTATGAAGCTTTAGAGCCATATTTTGATCAAGCAACTATGAAGCTTCATCATGACAAACATCATCAAGCTTATTTAGACAAATTCAATGCGGCTTTAGCTGATTATCCACAGTTAGCAGCTATGCCAGCAGAAGATTTGCTTTGGCAGTTTGCAGATTTAGCTAAACAAAATGTACCAGCAGATATTCAAACTGCACTTAAAAATCATGGCGGCGGCTACGTACACCACAATATTTTGTGGGAAACTTTGTCGCCCAGCGGACCGAGAGAGGCAGTTGGCGAACTAGCCGCCGCCATCTCTTCACAATTTACTTCTTTTGCTGCATTTAGACAGCAATTCACAGATTTAGCTTCAAAGCATTTTGGAGCTGGTTGGGCGTGGTTGGTTTTAGACGAAAATAAACAATTAGCCATGTATTCATTACCCAATCAAGACTCACCGCTACTTAAGCAACATTACCCGCTGATGGGGATTGATGTTTGGGAACATGCTTATTATTTGAAATACCAAAACCGTCGTCCAGAATATTTGAAAGCAGTTTGGCAAGTTCTCGATTGGCAAAAAATTGCAGAGCGCTATCAGCTGGCTTTGAATAAATAATTTTAAAGAAATCATAGACTTTGCTGATAAATTGTTTTAGTATGTTTGTTTATGCTCGAAGTTATTCTCGACGTTGAAACCAAGCAGATTTTTGATGATGTTGGTGGTTATTTTCCTGAGAAGTTGGGGATTTCTTTTGTGGGAGTTTGTGTGCGTAGCGATCGTTCTCAAAAAGGTGAGATGCAATCTTATTTTGAAAAGGATTTGCCCAAATTATTTCCTCTTTTAGAAAGAGCGGATGTAGTAGTTGGTTTCAATATTGATGGCTTTGATATGCCGACTTTTATTCCTTATTATCAAGCGGATATTAGTCGCATTCCCACTTTGGACGTCATGGATCGTATTAAAAAAAGCACTGGTCATCGCATTGGCCTCGATGCAGTAGCCAAAGAAACTTTAGGATCTGGTAAAAGTGGCGATGGTTTGGATGCGATTAAGTATTATAAATCCGGTAACTTCGAAGCCTTGGAAAAGTACTGTTTGCGTGACGTTGAAGTCACCAGGGATGTTTATGATTATGGTTTGAAAAATGGCAAAGTGAAATTTCGCAATAAATGGAATCGTTTAATTGAAGCACCAGTTGATTTTTCTTTTGTTAGCTCCAAAGCCAATGGCACACAAATGAGTCTGATATAATCCATTGGAATGATTCCTAAAATTTGTTTAACAGCCTCAGCCCATTTGATTTATCAAGAAAAGATTCTTTTGATTAAGCATAAAAAGCTAAATAAATGGCTTAGTCCTGGTGGACATATCGACGAAAACGAACTTCCTCATTTTGCAGCAGAAAGAGAATTTTTAGAAGAAACTGGACTTAAAGTTAAAGTTTACAGCGCTTATGAAAAGTTATCTGATTTTTCAAATGATCAGGATTCATTTCATCCATTGCCTTTTGCCATCAATGAACATTGGATTTGTAAAGAAAATTATGAAAGACGTTTATCTGCTCAAAAAAATGAAAAAAACTTTACTCCTCATAATTTGTGGCCAAAAGGTTGTGAAAAACACTTAAATTTTTGTTATCTAGTCAAGCTAGTTGGTCCTTTAGAAATTCAGCCACAAGAGGGTGAATCTAGGGAAATTTCTTGGTTTTCTTTAGTTGATTTAAAAGAAAAATATAAAAAAGAAATGTTGCAAGACGTTTTTAAAGAATCAATTAAGGCTTTTGAACTTGCCAAGCTAAACCATTCTTGAGAGAATAAAATTATGTTTATCAAAAATCAATTAACCGAAAATGTGAAACTTTTACAAAAAGCAGCCATTTTGCGCGAAGGAGAATTTGGTGCAGAAGTTTTGCTTTTAAAACGTAGCGCAAATTCTTTTTCTAGACCTTCTTGTTGGGATTTACCTGGAGGAAATAGTGAATGGCCAGATCAAAATCAAGCATCTTCCGCTAATCTTCATTTAGGAGACATTAAAAGAGAGATTTTTGAAGAAACTTCCTTAGTAATAGATACAAATACTTTAAATTTAAATAAATTGGCGCATTTCTCTACATATTTTGATCAAGAGAAACAAATCTTTTCCATTATTTGTGGTTGGTTAATTAATTATGATGCAACCAATCAAAATGAGATTAAAATTTCTGATGAGCATCAGGAACAAGCTTGGGTTAAAGAAGCTGATCTAGTTAATTATGATTTCGGTGGTGTTAAAGGTACTTTTGTTTTAGACATCATTAAGCAAGCTTTCATAAAATTTAAAAATTATTCATGAAATTTTTAGTTGCTTCCAAAAATCCTGTCAAAATTAATGCCGTCGCCCATGCTATTAAGGATTTTTTTCCAAACTCCGCAGTTAAAGGTTTAGAAGTAAACAGCGGTGTATCTGCTCAACCAATGAGCGATGAGGAAACTAAACAAGGCGCTTTTAATCGTGCAGAAGCAATTCGTTCTTTTGCTTTGAAACAAAAATTAATTAATGCTAATGAGGACGTTTTATGTATAGGTTTAGAGGGGGGAGTTTTTCAACCTTCTTTTGCGCAGAATGATCAAGAGCTTTGGTCAACTGTTTGGGCAGTTGCCATCGATAAAAACAATCAAAGCTATTTTAGTAATGGAGCACGTTTTCCCTTGCCAGAGTTTCTAACTAAGTTGTTATTATCTGGTGAAGAAATGGGTCCTGTTTTGGGTAAACATTTAAATGATCCTGATTTACGTAAAAAAGCAGGTATGATCGGTTTTTTAACTAATAATTTTACCAATCGTACTGATGAATATGAAAACATTGCCAAGGTCGCCATCGGTCTCTGGTATAAAGTTTATAAAGAAAATATTGGTCCAGACTGTGACTTGACAAAGTAAAACTTTCTCGGCAAAATGGGATCATAGTATTACTTATTGCAAGGAAATATGTCAAAAAAACTGCAAAGTCTTCTCCCTTATCTTTTTCCACTTATTGCCGTCATTTTGGTAGTAGTGATGTTCGCTCGCTGGTATAAAGGTAAAACCGCTGATGCTCCAGTTAGTTTACTAGATTCACAATTAGAGGTAGAAAGCCTACCAGCTCAAATGCAAGATAGCATTATCAAAGGAGCTACTGATTATAAAATGCTAAATATGGTTGGTGTCGATCAAGCTGTTGGAGAATTGCGTTACCAAATTAAAGATGACAAATTAAGTTTTACTGTGACTGCTAATTTACCAAATGCCAAAGAAGATTATGCTGTTTGGTTATCAAATATGGATGGAGCAGCTAAAAAGAGAGTTTTTAACCTGAAATATTCTAAGGCTGGTTATGTAGGCAGTGCTATGGTTTCTGATGATATTTTGCCAGTAAAAGTTTTGGTGAGTAAGGCCTCTGATTTAATGTTGGAAGACATTTTGTTGCAGGCAGAAATTCTTGTGCCAGAGACAAATTAAAGTAAGTTTTTGACTTGTTTTGATGTACATTGATATATAAAACTTGAAATTGCTTCTTGATTAGCTAGTCAAGTGTGCTAATCTAAAAGCAGACTTAAATAATAAGTCTATTAATAAAAATTATTCTCTATGATTCATAGAGAAAGAAGGGTTACCATATGGCTAGTGCCTATAGTTACACAAACTCCAAAGGTCAGACCTATTACCTTCACACCAGAGACGTCACCTTGAAGAATGGTAGAGTTCAAACCATCTACTTCTTCGCTCGCGATGTCCGTGATGGTTCTTTAAGTGCTGTACCAGCTGCTTACCAAGTAGTTGAAACCAGCAGAACTGGCATGCCAGTTTTGAAGAAGAAGTAATCTCTTTTACTTTTTTGTGAAAAAATAGCCCCGCTTAAACGCGGGGCTTTTTATTGCCTATAATGTTATATTAAAGCTATGAAAATTTATTTAGGCAGTGATCATGGAGGTTTTGAACTCAAAGAAAAATTTAAGGAATATATTGGTCGCAATGATCAAACTTTAGAGATAGAAGATTGCGGTGCTTTTATCAATGATCCTGCAGATGATTATCCACCAATTGCTTTTCGTGTTGCAGAAAAAGTTGTAGCTGATTTAGCTACTGATAGCTTGGGAGTTTTACTGTGTCGTTCTGGTTCCGGCGTAGTGATTGCAGCTAATAAGGTTAAAGGTGTCAGAGCGGTGGAACTTTATAATGAAAAAATTGCTGCTCATGCTAAGAGCCATAATCATGCTAATATGATTGCTTTTAGTGGCGATCAATTATCTCTTACAGAAATGATCAATTTGTTTGAGATTTTTATCAAAACCCCTCAAGATTCAAATGATAGACATGAACGTAGAATTAGGCAAATTATAAATTACGAAAATCAAAAATAATCTAAAAAAGGAACAATGAACTTAGACGTTAGCGCCAATGTTTTGACTGGCAATTTAGAACTAGCCAAAAAACAAATTGAATTGGCTAAGAGCACAAATTTATTAGAGGCGATTCAAATCGATATTGTTGATGGAGTTTTTGCAGATAATCATACTTTTACTCCTCAAGATTTGGTGGATATAGATTTTGGCGATTTGCAAATTGATTTTCATTTAATGACCGAGGAACCAATGGATTATGTATGGGAGCTTGAGGAATACTGTCGTCATTTGCCAATTAGGGCAGTTTTCGGACAGATTGAAAAAATGACTTACCAAGAAGCTTTTTTGGAAGAAGTGAAAAAACAAGAATGGCGAGCTGGCTTGGCTTTGAATTTGTTTACCCCCATTGAATCAATTGATGAAAATAGTTGGGAATGGATGGATGTAGTACTACTTTTAGGAGTTGAAGCTGGTGCTTCTGGTCAACAACAGAGTCCATTTTTATTTGACAAAATTCATGCTGTTAGAGAAAAAATTCTCAAAGGTGAGCCAATGAAAATTTTTATTGATGGTGGAGTTAATCAGCAAAATATTGAACAATTACAAAGAAGTGGAGTCGATGGCGTGACAGTTAATTCTGCCTTTAACAACGCCGTAAATTACAAACAAGCTGTGGAGGAATTCTTGTCTTATGTCAAATAAAAAAGTTTCTATTCCTAAAGCTAACCATTTTTATAGAATCAATAAAATTGCTTTTTATGGTAGTGCTGATTTAAGTGAGACTGACCCAATTTATGAAGCTGCCTATGAGGCTGCTAAATATGTAGCCAAAAAAGGCAAAACAGTCATTAATGGTGGCGGTCCGGGAGTCATGGAGGCTGCGACCAAAGGTGCCAAAGCTGGTAAAGGCAAAACTCTAGTAGTGACTTTTTATCCAGAAAACTTGCCAGAATTTGAAGGTCGAGCTGAACAAAATGTCGCAGATAAAGAGATTAAAACAGCTAATTATATCGAAAGAATGTTTAGTTTAATGGACAATGCAGATTTGTTTGTTTGTTTCAAAGGCGGAACTGGAACTCTCAGTGAATGGGCGACTGCTTGGTTATTGGCTCATCTTTATTATGGCAACCACAAGCCATTAATTTTGTATGGTGATTTTTGGCATGAATTTATGGATGTGGTGCACAAACATTTTTTAATTGGTTATAAAGAAGCTCAGGTTTATCGCATCGTAAATAGTTTAGAAGAATTTAAAATAGCTTTGCGTATTTTTGAAGAGGAAATGTCAGCTCGTCGCTTGAAATTGACTTAACTTTTAAGTTAAGATGAATGAAAGAAAGTCTGCCCATTATGTTTGATATTATTTCTATCGGCTCTTCACTTTTGGATATTTTTATCAGATCCGATGATTTGGAAGCTGATCGTGATGGTGATCGTCAAATTTTGACTTATGGCGATAAATTAGAGTTATCTGATTTTCAAATTGTCACTGGTGGTGGTGCTAGTAACACTGCCGTAGCCTTTGCTCGCTTGGGTTTACATGCGGCTGTTATTTCAGAAACTGGTCGCGATGCTTTTGCTAGTTTGATCACAGATGATTTTCAAAAAGAAGGTGTTGCCACTAATTTATTGATTCAAGAAAAATTGGAAAAAACTGGAGGTTCTGTGGCCTTGGTGGCTAAAAATGCCGAGCGAGTTATCATGGTACATCGCGGGGCTGCTTCCATGTTGGATCCATTTGATATTCCGGCTTTTTGGTTAGTGAAAAGTAAATGGATACACCTATCTAGTATTGGTGGTAATGTGGAAACTTTGGCTAAAATTTTTAAAATTTTAAACAACAATCAAACCACCAAAATGTCTTGGAATCCTGGCAAAAAAGAGCTGCAGTTGTTACTCGAAGAAAATTTTGAAATAGCTAAAATTCCTTGTGAAATCTTTTTCGTTAATCAGGAAGAATGGGCAATGATTGAACCTTTGCATGAAGAAATTCTTCTTAACTTTCCTCAAGTAGTAATTACTAAGGGCAAAGCAGGCGGAGAAGTGCATACTTTTGGTAAAAAAACTTTTGAATTTGTGGGTGAAGCTGAATCGTTTACAGATAGCACTGGAGCTGGTGATGCTTTTGCAGCTGCTTATACAGCGGCTATTCTAGATGGTTGCGATGTTGCGACTGCTATCACCTGGGGTGTTAAGAATGCAGGTAATGTAGTAGCTTATTTTGGAGCAAAATTAGGTTTGTTGCGTAAAACCCAAATTTTAGAGTTAACAAAGACCAAAAATTAGTGTTTAATAGATTAGCTATATGAAAAAACTATTTTTTCTTTTATCTTTTTTGTCGTTTGCCTTTTTATTTGCAGGTACAGCTCGCGCTTTGGAATTAACTAAAATGGGAACCACAGACCTAACTGGTAAAGGGATAGGTTCAACTGTGTCAGCTTATACTTACAATTTACGTTCTTTTAGTCTTTATGGTTTAGCGACAGCATCTAGCTCAGTAGCTATTAAGATTGATGACGTGACTTACAACGCTACGGCCAATGCAGCCGGTGAGTGGTCTACCTATTTATCTAATTTAACTTATGACGACCACACTGCCGTGATTAGCGCTCCAAGTCAGACGAGTTTAAATTTTACTTTGACTATTAGCTCTGCTTCGGCTACTACAGCCTCTACTCCAACTGTTACGCCTACTTTAGCCACTACTACTAGCACTTTACCTAGTGCTGGCACTACAGAGAATACTTTTGTGATTTTTGCCCTGGCTTTGCTGTCCCTTGGACTGGGCGTGGCAATTAAATATAGAGATTAATTTTTATAACTATGTCAGATTTTCGCGAACTTCTCAATCAAGAGATTGCTGCTTTGTCAGCAAAAATTGAGCAGGGGGAATTGCCTGATGAAATGCGCTATCAATTAAAAAAAGAGGTAGTCGCCTTAGAACGTAGTGTGGAATTAGGTAATTACGACGAGAAATACGAAAAAGTTTCTCGTTACATAGACTGGTGTTTACGCATCCCTTTTGGTAAAAAAACAGAAGACACGTTAGATGTAGCTAAAGCTCAAGAAATTTTCGATCGATATCATTACGGGATGCAAGAAGTGAAAAATCGTTTTTTGGAATATTTAGCGGTACTTAACTTGCAGAAAAGTAATTTTCAGGATGAACAGTTTTCTGCTCCGATTTTGTTTTTAGTAGGATTAGTGGGAACGGGTAAGACAACCTTTGCTTATTCTTTAGCCGAAGCTTTGGGTCGTAAATTGGTGCGTATTCCTTTTGGTGGTATGGGTAGCGCTAAAGAACTAAGAGGTAGCTCGCGTTTATTGCTTGGTTCTGAGCCAGGAAAAGTGCTTAAAGGTGTTTGTGAAGCCGGGGTGATGAATCCGATTATTTTGCTTGATGAAATTGACCGTGCTACTGATGACGCCAATATGGACATCATGGGTGTTTTAGTTGAGTTGTTAGATCCTGCTCAAAATCATGCTTTTACTGATGACTACATTAATTATCCGATTGATTTATCTCAAACAATTTTTCTAGCTACTGCCAATAACACTCGTAAAATCGCTACGGCAGTTATGGATCGTATGGAAAAGATTGACATGCCTTCTTACACTGATGAAGAAAAAGTTGTTATTGCTAAAAAGTACGTGATGCCTCAAGTTTTGAAAGAAGTAGGCTTAAAGCCAGAACAGTTTGTGATTCATGAAGAAATGTGGCCCAAAATGGTTCGTCCATTAGGTTTTGATGCAGGTATTCGTACGCTGCAGCGCACTATTCAAGGTGCGGCTCGTAAGGCAGCACGCATCATTGTTGAGGGTAAGTACGACAAGGTGGAAATTGGTCCAGACAATTATAAAATTTTCCTGCCATCTTACTAAGTTTTTTCTTGGTATAATCTTTTTTAATGTATTTTACTGATTTAAACACACTCAAAACTGATCTAGAAAAAAATTTTCAAAAGTTTCCCCTAGTAGAAAAAGTAACAGATTTGGTTCATGGTGAAGGCAATGAGTCAGCTGACGTCATGTTGATTGGTGAGGCACCTGGCTATTATGAAAGCGTTGAACGAAGGCCATTTGTTGGTCGATCAGGACAACTCTTGCGTAAAGTTTTAGCAGAAAGCGGTTTGCAGGCAAGTCAAGTTTACATTAGCAATATTATTAAAGTTAGACCTCCGGATAACCGCGATCCGCTTCCTCATGAAATTTTAGCCTTCAAACCTTATTTAGATGCGGAAATTGACCTGATTAAGCCAAAATTAATTGTCACTTTAGGTCGTTTTAGTATGGCTAAATTTTTGCCAGATGTAAAAGTTTCTCAAGTACATGGACGCTTACATAAAATCAAGTGGAATGACAGAACTCTTTTCATTTTGCCAATGTATCATCCAGCAGCTGCTTTGCGAGCGACAAAAATCAAAGAGTCTTTTGTCAATGATTTTGCTAAAATTGAGAAGATCATTGCTTTTGTACAAACATCCAAAGACAACGAAGTTTTTAAAGAAACTGTTAAAGAAGCTTTGTTATGAAGATTATTAAAACAAGAAAGTAAAAAAAATTATGATGGAAAATATGAACAAATTAAAACTTCTCCCACTGGGTGGTATGGGCGGCGTTACTCAAAACATGTATCTTTATCAATATGAAGAAGAAATTTTACTGGTGGACTGTGGTATTGGTTTTCCAGATATGTACATGCCAGGAGTGGATACTTTGATTCCAGATATTACTTATTTACAAGATCAGTTGGAAAAAGGTGCCAAGATTGTTGGTATGATTCTGAGTCATGGTCATGACGATCACATTGGGGCTCTGCCTTATTTGTTAGATGAATTACCAGTATTTCCAATTTATGCTTCTCCGCTGACAGCTGGTTTTGCGCGAGATCGTCTTTTGGATAAAAAACTTGACCGAGAGATTAAAGTAGCACCTGATAAAGAAATGATTCAAATTGGTCAGTATTTTTCTTTTGAATTAATTGCCATGACTCATTCGGTGCCGGATACGCGCCATATCGTGATTCAAACCCCAGTGGGTAGAATCTATCACGGCAGTGATTTTAAGCTTGATAAGTCTCCAGTAGATGGAGTGTTATCAGATCTTGATGAAGTAAAAAGAGTGGCTGATCAAGGAATTTTGTTAGGCTTAATTGATTGTTTGCGAGTAGAACAAGAAACTTGGACCAAGTCTGAATCTTCCATCAAATTATCACTTGAAGAAGAAATGGCGAATGTTAAAGGTAAAATCTTGGTGACCCTGATGAGTTCACACATTCACCGTATTCAGCAAGTCATTGATGTTTGTGAACAAATTGGTCGCCAAGTAGTTTTTGTTGGTCGCAGTGTAGAACAAAATGTCGTAGCAGCTACTTTGCTCAAAAAGCTTCATATTAAACCGGGGACACAGGTAGATAAAAATCATATTAGTGAAGTGCCAGATAGTCGCTTATGTATAATCATCGCTGGTAGTCAGGGACAGGAGGGTTCTTCGCTAGTGCGAGCCGTTTACGGCGAGCACAGAATTATTCAGATTGCTCCAGAAGACAAAGTGATTTTTTCCGCTAATGTGATTCCTGGCAATGAGATTAACTATTATGCAGCTATTGATGAATTATCTGCTAATAATGTGGATGTAGTTTATCCAGAAATTAATCATGGTATTCATGCTTCTGGTCACGCTAGTAGTCCTGAACAAAAAGAACTTGCTCAGCTTTTACAAGCCAAGTACTTGATGCCCATTGGTGGTGCTGATCGTCATCGCGCATTTTTTGAGAAAAGAGTAGCTGAGGCTCTGAATTATGATCATCGCCATGTTTTATTGCCTAAATCTGGAGAAGTCTTGGGTTTTGATGAAACTGAAGTCAAAGTGATTGATGAGGTTTTGCTCAATGCTAAAGCAGTTGATGGTCTAGGCATTGGTGATGTCGGTCCAGTGGTTTTGTCTGATCGTTTATCACTTTCCAAAGCTGGAATCATCGTTTTGGTTATTCCCAGAATTGCTGGAGAATTCGATTTTATGGAAATGAAAGTGGTTTCTAGAGGTTTTGTCTTTATGAAAGAGGCTGATGAAGTAATCCAATTTATCAAGCAAAAGACCGCTGAAATTGTTGGTGAAGAAAAGCAAAAAATCAAAGATGATGAATTGAAGAAAAAAATCGAGCGCCGTTTGGCAAAGAAACTTTACAAGGTCATTCGTCGAGAACCCATCATCGTTCCAGTCTTTATCGAAATGTAAGTTCGCTTGCTACTTGATGAAGATTGTGTGATACTTGACTTGTATAAGTGTTTTATGTTATATCCTATAATAATATAAATAAAGTCTTTATTTATGGCAAAATTGTTTAAATCAAGAAAAAGAAAAAAGCGTCAAGCTATACGCCTTAAAATGCGTACGGATACGAGCTATTCTATAGTGGCAGTCCTGTTAATATTGCTAGGTTTATTAGTAGTGATTTCTTTCACTGGCCAAGGTCAATTACTAGTTTTTATCAATGATTTTTTATCTTTAAAATTTGGTTTATCGATGTTTTTTTTGCCTTTTGTTTTTATTTCTGCCGGATTGGTTATGTTGCGTAGCAAGCACGCCTGGTCTAAACCAACCATTCTTTTGGGCACAATTTTATTAATGATGGGTACGATGGGTATGACCAAGAGTGGCCAAATTGGTAATAACGTTTTTCACAACTTTTCCAGACTTATTACTGAATCTGGAGCTTACGCTTTCTTTTTAGCAGTAGCTCTGATTGGGATTTTGATTTTATCCCAGTCTTCTTTATTAGAAATTTTTACCCTTTTGGGTAAATTATTTAAGCGTAGTGAGAAAGTCAAGTTACCACAAAAAGACCTTTTTGCTGATCAAGTCTCTGAAAAAGAAATTGCCAAGGCCAAAGGTTTTTCGATTCCAAGCTTTGGCTTTGGCTTGAATAAAAATAAAGAGTTGAAGGCAGGCGAAGCTTTTAATAAAGAAATTGAGCAAGACAATACTTCTGCTAAAGCAATTATTGAAGATGAGGTTAAAAGAGAAGTTGGTACGGGTTTAGATCAAAAAGAAACTCTCAATGTTTCTTCAGTGCCAATGATGTGGGATTATCCACCTTTGTCCTTGTTATCCCAGAAATCTGGTGGCAAAGCTGATCGTGGCGATGTGAAGGGTAATGCGTCGATTATTGAAAACACTTTGGAATCATTTGGTATTCAGGCCAAGGTAGTGGAATATAATCCTGGTCCAGCAGTGACGCAGTATGCTTTGGAAATTAACAAAGGTACTCGTTTAGCTAAAATTACCGCCCTTTCCACTGATTTAGCTTTGGCTTTATCTGCACCTACTGGGCAGATTCGTATTGAAGCTCCAATTCCTGGTCGTAATTTGGTCGGTGTAGAAGTGCCAAACCGCAGTGCTGAATATGTAACCCTTAAAACCATGCTATCAGCTCCAGCGATGAAGAAGCATAAATCCAAATTAGCTGTGGCTTTGGGTATTGATGTGGCTGGTAATCCAGCAATTGTAGATATTGCTACTATGCCTCATTTACTGATTGCCGGTTCGACTGGTTCTGGTAAATCAGTCTGTATTAACTCTTTCATGTGTTCGATTCTTTTTAGAGCTACTCCTGAAGAAGTTAAATTTATTTTAGTTGATCCTAAACGTGTTGAATTGACTGGTTATAACGATATTCCTCATCTTTTGACTCCAGTTATTGTCGAGCCTAATAAAGTCGTTTCTTCTCTGAAATGGGCTTGTCAAGAAATGGATAAGCGCTACAAAATGCTTTCTGAAGTTGGGGTTAAAAATATTAGTGAATATAACGAATTAGCTGGTTTAGCTACCATGCCAAGCATCGTAATTGTAATTGATGAGTTGGCTGATGTGATGCTGTTTGCTCCAGCTGAGGTGGAAGAGAGTGTGACTCGTATTGCACAAATGGCTCGCGCCGTGGGTATTCACCTGGTTTTGGCCACTCAGCGTCCTTCAGTTGATGTTTTGACAGGTTTGATCAAAGCTAACGTGCCAACTCGTATCGCCTTTAATGTGGCTTCGATGATGGACAGTCGTGTGATTTTGGACAGTCCAGGAGCAGAAAAATTACTTGGTCGTGGTGATATGCTTTTCCAGGCCCCAGACAAACCAAAACCATCTCGTGTACAAGGCACTTTTGTCAGTGCTGGAGAGACTAATAATTTAATTAGCTTTTTGAAATCTCAAGGTCAAAAGCCACATTATGAAGAAGAAATTTTAAATAAGTTTCAATCTGGTAAAGTTAGCGGAGGCAGTATGGGTATGGATGCTAGCGGTAATGATATAGATGATAAATGTATCGAGTCTGCCAAACTCTTCTTGACTGCTGATAAAGCTTCTTCGTCTTTGATTCAAAGACGCTTGTCAGTGGGTTATGCTCGCGCTGCTCGCATTCTTGACCAATTATATGAACTTGGTTTAGTCGGTCCTCCAGATGGCAGTAAACCAAGAGATGTAAATAATAATAAGATTCGAGAGTTTTTGATGAGTAAAGAGCAAAGTTAAAAAGTGGAGATGGCGGGTTATGACCCCGCGTCCGTAGCCAGCTGTTTAAATAATTTCTACAGATATAGTCTAGTTTTGATTAAAAATCAGCAAGTAACCTAAACAAACTTTTACTGATTTATCTGCGTTATTTTCTTAGAACTATTTGCAACGCAAAGTCAAATAATTCGCCAAGTGACTGAGTTTTCACTTAAGTATTTGCATCACTTACACAAATAAATAAATGCCTAATTTAGCAATAAGCTAAAGCAGGAGCATTGAAACTGGCAACAAAATTGCTGACAGCAGTCTTTGCTTTTGAGATTATGTTATCGACATTTATTGTCCGGAACTGTTTTATGTCTTTTTTCCAAAGACAATCTGCCACTATCTAAAAGATGTTACGTCAAAGCAATACATCCCCTTTTTAAAGAACCCCTGATTATAGCATGAAAACCACTGTTTGTCCCATGAATCACTCCATTTTTGATGCAACAATTAAACCAATAATGGCTTTAGCATGAGCCTCTTTTAAAGTTTGACTTGCTGCATTTAAAGTTGCGCCGGTAGTTAAAACATCGTCAATTAAAATAATCCTTTTACCTTGGATTAAATTTTTATATTTTGCCCTCACTCGGAAAAGTCCTTGCATTCTTAGTAGACGTTCTTGTTGATTTTTAATTTGTGCCTGGGCTTTAGTGTTTTCTTTTTTCTCTAATAGATTTTTGACTGGAATTTGCAGAATTCTCCCAAGTTCTAAGGCAATTTCTTGACCCTGATTGTAACCTCTTAAACGTAATTTATTGCGATGTAGCGGTATAAAACTGATCAAATCAGCTGGCGAAATAACTAGATGTTGATAGAGCATTTTGGCTAAAAATGGAGCCAAATTTTTACCGCTTTGATATTTGAGAGTTTTTAGTAATTTCATTAAAGAACCAGTAAATTTCGCCATGATTAATAAATCATCGAAATAAATTTCTTGAAAATGAGTTCGAATTTCTTGGATTTTGTTTTGGGAAGAGTAGAACTGTAGACCATGGTAACAATTTGCACAAAGGGAGGGCCCAAGCTTTTGGCAATTAAGGCAAAAATCCGGAAAAAGTAATGCTAAGAAAAAATCCTTGATTTGCAGATTAGCTAAATTATGACGGTGTAAGTTAGCAAGAAGCGTAGCCTTGTCTTTTCTGATATAATCCCTATCTGAATAAAGGACAATTAGCTCAGTTGGTTAGAGCGCACGATTCACATTCGTGAGGTCACAGGTTCGAGTCCTGTATTGTCCACGGTAATAAAGAAAGGCAATATGACTTTAAAAGAACAACTAATGGAAGATATGAAAAATGCAATGAAAACTCATGAAGCTCTTAAGCTTGATGTAGTACGCATGATTCGCAGCGAAGTGAAGAACTTTGAAATTGATAATGGTGAAGCTGATGATGAAAAAGTGCAAAAAATCATCAAAACCATGCTCAAACAACAAAAAGATGCTTTGGCTGATTTCGAAAAAGCTGCTCGTCAGGATTTAATTGATGAAACCAAGGCCAAAATTGAGATTTTTGCCTCTTATTTGCCTACCGAATTATCTGATGAGGAATTGGAGAAAGTTGTTGCAGAAGTGATGGCCACTGCTACCAATAAAGACTTTGGACCATTGATGGGCCAGGTGATGAAAAAAGTTGGCAATAGAGCAGATGGTGGTCGTGTAACAGCAATGCTTAAAAAAGCTTTAGCTTAATTGTTCTTGGTGAAGCTGTTGTAAAATAAAATTAATGCAAACTCAAACAGTTGGCGATTTACTGCGCGGTGCTCGAGAAAAAGCGCATTTTACTTTGGAAGATTTAGCCAAAGACACTCACATTAAGTTAGAGTATCTAGTTGCGCTTGAAGAAAATAATTTTGATGTTTTGCCAGCAGCCACCTTTATCAAGGCCTATATTCGCAACTATGCGAGAGTTTTCCATTTAGATGAAAAACCTTTATTGGCTATTTTGCGTCGTGATTACGAAGAAAGTGTGAAGGGCCAATTAATTCCTCGAGAATTTCTTTATCCGCAACTGAAGAAAAAAACCCTGTGGTCACCCATTCATTTAGTTTTCGTTTCTGTGATGTCGATTTTTGTGATTTTCTTTGCTTACGCGCTTTGGCAATGGTTTCAACTAAGTCGACCGCCAGCTTTAATTTTAACTACTCCAGTAGAAGATGCTGAAGTTTCTTCGAGAGTAATTTTTCAAGGTCAAACCCAAGCTAATGCTATTCTGACAATCAATGCTACGCCAGTAGCGCTGCGTGAAGATGGCTCTTTCGAGACAGAACTTTATCTTCCTCAAGAGGGAACTAATACGGTTACCATCAAAGCTAGTGATAAGAACGGCAAAAATACTGTTTTACAGAGAAATATTCAAGTTAAGTTTTGAAAAAAATCTCAGTCTGTGACACAATGATGATATGACAAATGAAATTTTACCCATTGTTTTAGTTGTTTGTTTGGTAGTTCTAACCATTGTTTTGGTGGTGGTGGCTATTAATTTGATTAGTGTTTTGATGGAAAGTAAAAAAATCCTCAAGAAAACCAATTTAGTGGTTGATAAAGCTAATGACGTGATCGATACAACACAAGACAAAATCACTGGCATTCTCAATCCTTTTCATAGCCTAAGTGCTTTTGTGACTAATTTCACAGCTGGCTTAAAAGTAGCTGAAGGCTTCATGTCTTTTGTGAATAAAGATAAAAATAAAGATGTAATCGATGCAGAAAAATCAGATAAAAAAGACCGAGACTAATCCTTTGTTATTATTTGTTGGCGCCTTTAGTTTGGGCGCCATTTTTTCTTATTTTGCTAGTCCATCAGGTAGTAAAAAATGGCGTCAACTTAGTGAAAAATGGGATGAGGTTAAGGAATATCTTTGGAAACAAGGTTTGATTGAAAATAGACACATTTCTTTGGAAGATTTTCGCCAACAATATTTGCAAAAATTAGCCACTTCTTTTCAGGACATGAAAAATACTTTTGAAAGTAAAAGTGTAGAAAAAGAATTGGCTCATCTAGCTAAATTGAAACGTCGTCGTCAAAGAAATCAAAAAGCAAAATTCAAAGGTGTCTAGGCTAGAGATCAGGTATAATAAGGCTCATGTCAGA
>CAZEEV010000005.1:0-23263 GCA_964511345.1 uncultured Pseudomonadales bacterium
AACCAAGATCCCATGTTTTTCAGACATGTGCCGTGACCGACTTGGCTAGCTTGGCGTGTTTAGCGCTTTTATATTTTAACTAATTTATCAAAAATTACTACCATCATCTCGAGCCGTCGCCCTCTTCGAGAACTACCCAGGAGTTCGCTTTGCTCGCTCTCGGTAGTGTGGGCAATACAGGGCTCGAACCTGTGACCTCATCGATGTAAACGATGCGCTCTAACCAACTGAGCTAATTGCCCGATTGCCTCAGATTTAAAAAGTGTGCCCGGGAGAGGACTTGAACCTCCATGAATTACTTCACAGCCACCTCAAGACTGCGCGTCTACCATTTCGCCACCCGGGCTTCATTTACGAAAGCCTATTATAAGCGATAAAGCCTGTGCCGAGAAGAGGACTTGAACCTCCATGGATTACTCCACACGCTCCTGAAACGTGCGCGTCTACCATTCCGCCATCTCGGCTTGTTGCAGAGAGGATTATATACTATTTTTGAGGAGATTTTAGTCTTATAATACCAGAAAAGCTTTGCTTAGAAGCCCCTATAGCTCAATGGATTAGAGTAATGGTCTTCGGAACCAGGGATGAGGGTTCGAATCCCCCTAGGGGCACATTTAGTTAGAAACTATCAAATCATTAGGTAAATAGTTCTGTTATTCTAAAAAAACCTGAGTTAATGTCTAAAACTTCATCAAAAATTTCTCGAAATTTTTCAAGATTCTTCTCAGCAAAAGCTACTTTATAAATTTTTTCAAATTTCAGTCCATCTGCCATCTGAGCATCGCCAAAGCCATCACCAATTAATAAGCATGAGCTTTTCTCTCTATCACGATAGACACCCTTCTTTACCAACATTTGCCCATTTTTATTGACAGCAGTAATAATTGGTCCACTTACTCCGATAAATTTTCCAAACGAATCAAAATTAAAATCATTGGCCACAATTTTAATATTATTACTAAGTAAACCTCGATCAGAAAGAACAGCTGGAATAACAACTCCTGCAATACCAGCTGAAGAATTAATAACTACTGGAATACTATTTTGAGCCGTAAAACTTAAAAATTCAGCTACTCCTTCACGCAATTGCAATCTTGGATCCCTGGCTATCTTCAAAATCATTGTCTTAGTTAAACCCATTTCTTTCATTACCTCAAAACAAGCTTGCCACCATTCCATGATTTTTTGTTCTCTAAATTCTTGGCTAAGTGTAGGATCAATTTCGTATGGATAATATTTTTCTCTTAAAGCAGCAATTTGCGCAGCAAATTGAGGTGGTAATTCGGCAAATTCTTCCAAAATCTGCATCATAAAAAGTACAGGCTTACCATCAATATATCTTTTGGAAAAAGTACCGTCAAAATCGGCTATGACAATAGTATTTTTAGGTTCTAGCATTTTATCATTTCCCTTCATTGAGTCCAGCCAACAACTGATCTATTTCTGCTTGACTCAAAGATTTCTGTTTGTCTTCTTTTTCATTAAGGCTCTCATATTTCTTTTCAGCTTCCTTAGAAAGTTGCTGCTCAATCGGCTGAACAGGAACACTACCAGAAAACTCTTCTTCCGTCATACCAGCTTCTTTGAGAGCTTTCTCTAAATCCGCTTCACTAATGTGAGCTTCTTCTGACATATTAAATATCATTCTAGCAAAAAATTAGAGAAAATCTTTGGTATAATACTGGATGTTCAAAATCAGGGTCAGTAGCTCAGTCGGTTAGAGCACCTGCCTCTTAAGCAGGGTGTCGTGGGTTCGAGTCCCACCTGACTCACAAGTCAACACTTGTTACCCCGAATTGTTTATTCACTACACTGTCTTTTGAAGATAGATGAGTAAGCATTTCGTTGGGCAACTTTAGAACAATCTCAATGCTGTTTGGAATGTATTGCTTAGTGCCTTTTTTAGGTCGTCCTGCAACCTTTTCACCAGGATTCATATCTCTTGAGTAAACAATGATTTTACTTATCATATTTCGAAGAAATACTGTCGCTTGTTTTCTGTCCTTGAGAATGTCATCTAGCTCGTTGCCATACTTGGTTTGAAATTCTTCTAGTGTTTCTATATATCTGAGTGGCATTTCTTTTTTTGTGCGTTCTTGCTGGAGTTTTTCCATTTCCTGTTCAGCAATTTCTTGCTCAGTTTTTAGTTCGATTGTACGCTTGTCTAGTTCATCAATGTCGATGTGACCATGCTCTTGCTGGTCTCTAAGTTGTTTTATTCTATTTGGATAGTTATTTATTTGTTTTAGCTTTATCTCTATGCGTTTTTCTAGGTGTTGTAGATAGAGCTTGGTAGACTTCTTATTCAATTGCTGTTGATATGCCATTTGTGGGTCTTGCAATAATGTTTTTACAAATTCAACTACATATTGTTCAAGTTGGTCAGCAGGGAGTGGAATTACTCCACAAGTTTCAGAGTTTTTAGAAGTATTCTTCCTGCCACAAACATATTTATAAGAATAAACACCACTTCCTTTGTAACCGATTTCATCTTTTGCCCCACCCATGCTATGACGCTTAGATTCATTGGGTCTTTTGCAGTGGTCACATTCAAGTAATGAAGAGAGTAAATATGTGTAATCATCAGACTTTTTTTGTGTCACTTCTCGTTTAGCAACTCTATCTTTGAATCTTTTTTGAGCTAATTCAAAGTCATGTTTACTTGCTAAAGGTGTATGTCTAATTGTAGATAAAAGCCACTCTTCTTTTGGTTTTCTAATGACTTTTTTTGTTTTTGAGTCAACTGTTGTTTTGTTGTAGTAATAAGTACCCAAATAGGTTTCATCTTTCAAAATTGATGCAACTGTTTCTGCTCGCCAATGATAAATGTTGTTGATTTTGTGAACATCACCGCTTTTTTTATTGTGAGTAATGGCAGAAGCTGCTGGCGACAAAACGCAGTCTCTTTTGAGCCTCGTTGCAATTTCTTGAGGAGTGAGACTATCATAAACAAAAAACTGAAAAATTAGTCTTACAATTTGAGCTTCTTCATCTAGTACAATTCTTTTCTTATCTGCATCCTTTGTATAACCAAAAACAGGATGCGAGCCAATCACTGTTCCTTTGGTTTTGATTGCTTGATTCTTTCCACCAACCATTCTTTGTTTAGTGGTCTCAATTTCAAGCTCTGCAATGACACCCATAATGCCCAAAATAGCTTTTCCGAATGGTGTTGTGGTGTCAATGTTCTCAAGCGTGGATATTAGTCTCACTTCATATTTTTCGAGTATCTTGATTGCTTTGAGTAGAATTTCTAGCTTTCTTGCCAGTCTATCAACCTTATAAACAGCCAATACATCAAATGGTCTATTCTCTGGTTCAGATTCTCTCAAATTTTCCAGCAATCGGCGAAAATCTGGTCTATCAACTAACTCAATTGTTCCACTTACACCAGGGTCAGAATAAATGTAGTTTTCACCTGCAAGAACGAGTCGAGGATTTCCATTTGGATATTTCCCTTTATAGGATAGAAGGTTGTTGAGTGATTCCATTTGTAAAGCCAGTCCAAACTTCTCAACTTGGTCCTCACTTGAAACACGCAGATAAAATGCTACTCGTTGCGTTATTTGCTTTGACTCAATGTCATCCTCATACATATTTATCTCTTAGTTCTTGGTATGTTGATTCTGTTACTTATCTGTGTTTTGTTACAGAACTTTGATTATCTAAATTACAATAGGCTCAATGAGTTATTTGCTTTGATAAATCAGAAAATAGTTGCTCTTGTTGTCTTTGCAGTCCAGCATCAAAAATAATATGATATTCAAAGTTTTGGTTTACTTTTTGAAAATCATTGAAGCCGACTTCTTTTGCATACACCTCACTAAACAAGTCATCTAGCTTGCCACTATACACGCTCTTATTTTTTTCATAAGCCAACTTTTCTTGAGTAGTTTTGACCTCAATCACAATATAGCGGTCTTGGCTTGTTTCAATCAAAATGTCTGGGAAGTAACGAGCCACTCTTTTGTTCTCAGGACTGTAGTACTCAAAAAAGAAATCGTTATGACTGCTGTCTGTAACTCCACCTGTAAAGTAAATATCTCTAATGACCTCATTATCTCTAAGTTGTTTTCTAAGGTACGCAAACAACTCTTTTTCGTCTCTACTGTCATAGTTGTAAGGGTTGATATGAAAACCAAGTCTATTGGTCGTTTCCGCCTCTTTGTAGACGATTAGAGAGCGTTTATCTTCTCGTACATTGATTTTGAATGGATAGTTCTTTGTTAGCTCTAGCACCTCATCAACAATTTCTGTGCTTTCCGTATATTCATAAACCTGCTTCAAAATACTTTGAATGATGAAAAACAACATCCCGGGAGAGTTATTTATCTGAGCTACTAATTTAGATAGGGAGGCTGAATTGTTATTCAAGATTTTTTTGACAGTCACTCCAGATAAATGTGTTTCTCGACTTACTTGGTCAATAATTTCGTAAGCAGTTAGAAAATTTTTGATGGCTAGTGTTTGGATTGTTCCATCTGTTTCATACTTGGCTTGTTGACCTTCCAAAGAAATACCAGATGTACGAACAAAAGGTTCAAATATGTCTGCTTGATATTTCTTCCAGTCAATCTTGATGCTTTCTGGCTCACGAGCTACTGCTTGCTCAATAGTTCTGAGTAATTTTTTGACCTGAACACTACATTTTTTCTCTACAATCAATGTACATGGAGCAACTTTTTGCTCTTGGTTCTGTAAATCATCCAAAGAGGTAGCAAAGTTATTTCTAAGCTCTTTGTCTAAAATTTTGGCATTTTCTGGAGAAACAAAAACAGAAGCTCTGACAGAATTGTCACCAATTGACCTTAGACAGCGAGTGGCAGATTGCAAGACGAAGATGGCACTTTTAGGTTTTCTAAATAAGGCACAAGAAACCAGTGAACGACAGTTCCAACCCTCAGTCCCTTTACCAACCAGCAATACTATTTGCTTCTCGCTTTCAGCAGTATCTAGTCTCAAAAACTCATCTTTTTGATTTTCTGCTTCGGTGTGATATTCAAGGATTTTGTCAGTGCTAATTCCTTTTTGTGACAAAACTTTACTAACTTGAGGCATTAGTTCTTGTCTTAGCACTTCAATGCTAGGAGCATAAAATGCAATCTTAGGCAGCTTATCTTCTAGTCGGTTTTCACCATACTCAGACCAAAACTTTTCTAAGACATCAACTACAAACTCATCAGACTGGACATTGCCATACTCTAGAAACCTCACTTGTTTCAAAATGCCCATCTCAATACCTTGCTTGAGACCAAAATGGTAAACAACATCAGGCATCATCTTGCCATTTACATATGGCGTACCAGTTAGGTTGACTGCTCCAATAAGTGGCGTCTTGCCTTCTTTATGGATGTATTCAATTGTTTGCCTTGTTTTCTTCAAAGCTCCTTCAAGTGTTGTACCGAAAGAGTGGTGTGCCTCGTCAACAAATATAGCCAAGTTTTTCATCTCACGAATAACCAGCAATCGTTTATTTTCTTTAGCTTTATATTTCATGAAAATATCATCTTTGAGCCAATTGAGTTGACGATTTTCAACATGTTGGCTTTTGAGAATAATCTTTTGAGAGTTACTCACCACAATGTTGTAATTACCAATGGGATTGAGAGCTGTATCTGTGCTTTCCAGATAGTGATATTTGATATTCAAAGAAATAGGTAAATACTCTTTAGGTAAAACTAAGCTATATTCAAAGTTTTTTATTTCCTTGAGGCTTTCAATAATGGTTGTGTCTGGAGCAAATACCAAAACATTTTTAGCAAAGCGATTGTCATCTGGATGATAGTAGGACAAAACAAAGTCATAAAGTATCATTGTCCCCATCAAAATGGTTTTACCTGAACCCATTGTTAGAGCATAGATTTGGTTAGCATAATCTAGCTTTCCAAATTGCTCGTACAATATCTTGTTTATTTTTGAGTCTTTTTCTGGGTCAAAAGCTAATTCCAATGCTTCATCTTGAGAAAGCCCTAAAGCCATAATCAGCTCTCGGTCACTTGGAAACAACGACCTCATAGCAAGATAAGTTGGCTTATTACCAAGCACTTCTTTGAGATAAATGTAAGTCTCTAACGCCTCAATCTGTGGTTGATGGAGAAAAGCAACTTTTTTGATATGTCTGAGGATATTCTGACTCTCAGGCAAAATACCAGAATACTTTGTTTCCCTCCAAGCAGAGATTGATGAAGTTAGAGCATTGAGCAAGACATGCTTCATACTCCGACCTCCACTTCAAAACTTTCGAAGTATTCTTCACCTAGAACATCTACTATTTTGATGGCAATTTTTTTCTTACCTTTTGAGTCATACTCATATTTATATTTAGCAGTAATAACAGATTTTCTGTCTGGCAAATCCATGATTTCAGCATTGAACAAATCACCATTGTAATCAATGTCTATCGCAACACTATCAATAATTTGATGAAAATCTTCAACTTTTGCTTGCGATGTAGAATCAATAACTTTTTTATTTTCTAACTCTAATCTTCTCATCAAAATTGGTGAATAAAAATCAACTATTTCAATGATAAGTTTTTTGCCATCAACATTGAGCTTGATTTCAGCCTCTGGTTTTTGTTTGAAAACAAGATTTTTCTTATCACGCAGAATGTTTTTGATTGAAATAGGGACACCCGTCCCATTTTGCTTTTTCAAATAATCATCTGCATCTAACTCAACGCCAGAGCAAATGACCACCACGCCTTCCTCGTATAAATGCTCACCAGTGGCAGTGGTTGGTTTGACGGTGAAGCCATCTATGGAATCATTTATATTCTTGAGTAGGAGAGTAATATCATGTTTATTCAGCACTCGATTTAGTGGCAAAACCTTGACAAAATTATTGTCCAACATGCCATCAAAGTAACTTTGCTTTATTGGGTCAACTCCGTAAACATCCATAACAATATCTTTTGCCTCAAGTTCATTTTTGAAAATGTCATAGTTGTTGACATTGAGTACCTTGAAGGCATTGAGGCCTGTAGAATCACCATCTGTAAGTTCTTGTTGAGATGATTGTTGGTCTTGTAAAATCTGACTCAAACGTTTGGTTGTGGTTTGAATAGCACCGATGTTGATGTCGCAACCAATCCAGCGTCTGCCCAGTTTTTGAGCGACTGCCATTGTAGTTCCAGACCCACAGAAACAATCAAGAATTAGGTCGCCAGGGTTTGAAGATGCTTGGATAATACGTTCCAAGAGGGCCTCTGGCTTTTGTGTTGGATAGTTTAGCTGTTCTTTCTGCCCCTTAGATAGGTTTACTATGTCGTTCCATAGCGACCCAATAGCATATTGGGCTTCATCAAGATAATACTTTTTGTATTCTCGACCAGAAGATGTTTTATATATGAGATTCTGTTCCCTAAATGACTGAATTGAATCCTCAGAATAATCGCCCAATGTAACTTTTTTGAATTTCCTGCCATCAGGGTCTTTATACATGTACTCTCTAAGTTGAGTATCACCGAGTTCTTTTTTATAAACTACGTTGTAAGTAGCACCCTTCATTTTTTTATATACGATAATCACGTCGGTTTCTCTTGACCACTGATTTGAACTTTTTTTTGCTCCTTTAGCAGCTGAATCTCTCTGCCAAGTAATCTCATTCATGAAATTATCAGCACCAAAAATTTCATCCATCATTATTCTTAGATATGAGTCTTTATGCCAGTCACAGTGAATATAAATGCTTGACTTATCAGACATTAGTTCTCTTAGAACTAGTAGTCTTTCATACATAAATTGCAAGTATTCATCATTTTCCCAGATGTCTGTATATTGTTTTTCTTCCAGCAAACTAGGTTGGTCACCTTCCACGACTTCACCTCTCAACTTCACCTTTCTAACATAATCGGCTTTACTATCAAATGGAGGGTCAATATAAATCAGGTCAACTTTATCCCTGTATTCCCTAAGCATGTGAGACAGCACTTGAAGATTATCACCCCAAAATAACTCATTGAACTCTTTCGCTGATAAATCTCCGTATGCTTCTTTTTCTTGTGCTGGAAAGTATTCAACTTTATCTAGCGGCTTTTTACCTACCCAAGTCAGCATTGGACGACCTTTAGCCTTTGCAATGGTTTGTATATCTTTTTGGTCGCTCATGGTCGTGCCCTTTCTGATTTAGACTGTTCAATAAATGTTTCAAGGTCTTCTTGTTTTACCCGATATTGTTTGCCTACTTTGAAGGCTTTTAGCTTACCTGATTTTATCCAGCGAAAAACGGTGAGATAAGTTACCTTGAACTTTTCTGCCACTTCTTTTGAAGAAAAAATCGTGTCATTTTTCATTACACTCATATTATCATTGATTATCATAGTGTCCAACTATGAAAGATTATTTTGTTTGCGTATTTGTTCAATTTCTTTACGACTTTCTTCTCTTGATTCTTTGAGTTCTTTCTCCAATTTCTTTCTTTCATCGTTGACCATTTTTTTTGTTATTTTTCCAGTATCTCCAGCGGTATGTATAAATAATCTCTGAAGTTTTGTGCCAAGTGGAACATCAGCCTTTATTTGGACTCTTATTCTAGATAAGAGATTGATTGTATTGCTTTGCAATTGTTTGTGAAATGCCTCCATAGTTTTCATTTGTTCAGCCAATAACAAAACGTTAGCTTTGTATTCATCGTGAGTTATACCTTTATTCATTAGTGCAGATGTCAACATTTGCAGACCATTTGAGAAAGTTGAAATATCATCATTATTTCTTCTCACCTCATATTGGTATGCAAATAAACGATTTAGTAAATCTACGTCATGCAAGTTGTCAAAATGAGATTGGTCAACTTTGATGATGTGCAAGTTGTTGTAATATACATTTCCGGATTCCAAAACTTGCCTAAATGGCGGCATGACATATAAATTATCGTCAATAATTCCTCCAATTTCGTTGAGTTGCTGTTCCAATCTAACAAGAGAATTGAAGTGTTGAACCTGTCTTTGATAAACTCGACCAAAAAAGTCTGCTACTCTGGTAAAAAAATATGCAAAAAAAGCACCAGAGAAGGCAGCAAAACCCTGCACTAATAATTCAGACTCAATATCCATATCAAATTATTTTAGACCAACAACTGCAAAAATGATAACGAAAGATAATCTCATTTCAACTTGATGTCTAACTTATCATATTTTGAACCAAGCCAATTTGCTTCTGCAACATCTCTTATGCCATTGGTTACTTTCATCCATCCACCAGCATTTTGATATTGGTTTTGCATTATCTTTGACCAAGAAGCAATCAAGTTTTTCTTCTGGTCTTCGTTAGCACTTGACCAAAGCTCAGAGTCAATCACAATCGTCAGACCAACAAAACTAACTTCATTTTTGTATTCTTGTGCATCTCCACCAAGCTCATATTTCTTGGTTGCTTTGTCTGGAGCTTCAATGCGAATATAGACATCAAAGTCAATACTAGGAGTTGTGGCTTTGACTAAATCATCTAATGCCTGAGCTGTCTTTGCAGCTTCCAAGTTATTACCTCGCTGAGTGTCGTAGGTTTTTCGTTCATCTAGGAGTTGTTGATTGATTACAGCGTTTTCGTCCTTTTTCTCGTCTCTGGCAGGCTGAGAGGTAGAAGTATTTATACTATTACTTGTTGAGACTTGTACTGATGGTGTAGAAAATGCTCCATTCAATGCACCTATAATAAGAAACACTACCCACATCCCCACAATTACTTTGAGTCGTTTAGATTGTGACCAATCTTTTTTCTGCCACACCCAAATGGTTGCGACAACTGGCAACATTCCAATGACTAAAATCCATTGCCACCACTTTAGTTTTCTAAATTCTAATTTCATATATTTCCTTTCAGATTTATAGTTTGTACTGCGTCTCTAATTTGAATATCGTTTAGATGTAAATAACGTTTCGTAGTATTTAGGTTTGAATGATTGGCAATGGCCTGAATAATTATCAAATTCACACCTTTAGCTAACAGGGAAGTGAAGCAGGTATGCCTCAACAAGTGGCATGAACGAGACTTATTGATGCCGGCAAGTAATAGATATTTCCTAACCATGCAAAAAACACTATTTGCCCTCAACCTAGTGTGCTTTTTGCTGACAAAAACATGCTTAGAGTCAGAGTGTGGACGAATGGACAAATACTGATGAAACAAATCAACTACTGAGGTGTTGAGTGGCAAAGTCTGATACTTATTTCTTTTGCGATGAACCATGATGCTTTCCTTGACCAAATCTACATCTTGGAGCTGCAAGCCAACTAATTCACTTACTCTCAAGCCAGAACTCAAAAACAAGGACACAATCAAAAAGTCACGCAGTTTGAAAAAAGGTGATGCAGTTCGCTGAATAACTGCTAATAGTTTCTGATATTCCTGCTCAGATAAAAAATCTGGCTCTTTGAGCGGAATAGTAGGAATATCTATATCATCTGCTGGATTAGCAACCAATTCTTTTCTTTTCCTCAAGAAAGTAAAAAATGACCTAATTGAGGCTAATTTTCTAGCCCTTGTAGAGGCGATATTCGGCTTTTTACCATCTTCACTTGATGCTAGGTAAGCCAAGAAAGAAACAACATCAGCCTGTTTGACTTGAAAAATATGAAAGATGTTTTTAGTTTTGGACAAAAAGTTTGCAAAGCTCAATAAGTCGTTCGAATAAGCAACAACGGTCTGCGGAGAATATGCCCTCTCAATAATGAGGTAGTCACGAAATTGGTTGATTGCTACTTTTATTGTCATGCTGTTACTAATTGCTATTACAGTGTGTATAGAATGAGGTACACATCTGGACTAGGTTATTCAATGAAAAAATCTGGAAAAAATTTATTCTAAAAATCTGGTCAATAAAACTGATTTTGTGTAGAGGAATAAAGCTACTATAATAGCAATTATCTATCGTATAGCGATTATTTTTCACTTTTTTCTTCCCTCATTTTGATAAGTTGTGCCTCAACTGCTTTTAGTTCTTCCAGATATTTGCCCTTGAAAGCCTCAGGCTCTACCACGCACCAAGATTTGTACCACTGCTCTAAACGCTGAGCTTCTTTGCCATCTTTGTAGTCACCAAATTTACCCCATTTTTCTCTTCCACGCCTCGTATGACTATCTAGGCTGATTTCCTCAGGGACTAATCTCAAGCCAAGTGATTCATACTGATGTCCAATGAGATTGCGGAGGTTATCGATTTCTCTTGATTTGGGCGACCTGCACATAGCAATCACGCACTGGAAAACCAAAGCTAGCTTTGCCCAAGTCGGTTCTTTACTTTGTTTATGAATAAGTTGCCAATTAGTCGAGAGAGAAGTGATGAGGACTTGGATGTCATTGTTTGCCGAACCTATGTCTTCTGCTGCTATCAGCGAAAGTCTTCGCCACAGATACAATCCATATCCGCTTTGATGAATTACATAAGCCCAAAAACAGGCTTCGTACTCTCTGTTCCTGCGTATCATTTTGTTGATAGAGGAAGAAACTTCGTCCCACGCATAGCCATCAATCAAAGTTGGTTTATATGGAGCTGCCATTTTCTTTGTCCTTTCTATACTTATTATTTGTTTGGTCAATTTGTCTGCAAAGTAAATCTACAAATCTATAGGTAAAGCGAGTGTGGGAGTTTATCTTGCCAATGAGTTGCTTCTGAGTAAGCAATTCTTCTGATTTGAGGAGATTTTGTGGAGCTTTTCTATATTTATCTGATGTCATATTAGTTCGATATATCCGTACTTATTTGAATATATGAACTTAGTATGGCTCGCAGAACGCAAACGTCAAGAATAGACCGAACTATCCGACTCTTTTAGGACAGTCGAGTTTTCTGTTTGGACTTTTTTTAGAAGAAATCTAGCTGTCAAAAGTTTGTATTTGTAACAAATTTCTGTCACACATTGCCACACAAAGTTGCCTTGCAATAGGTTGCAATAGGTTGCAAACTGCCTGTCAATGCCTGTCAATGCCTGACAGTTATTACGCAACATAATCCAACAATGCCAAATAATCTAGTAAGTTTGGACTCACTGCCTTCCAATCCCTTCCAATAGCTTCCAATAGCTTACAAGCGTGATTCTTTATTGAATAAAATTGTTATTATTTGACATCTTTTACCAAAGAAGGTTGAGTTGGAATACTAACTTTTTTCCTCTTCAACACGCTTGGTCTCATCACTCCTAGTGTATGGAGTTGGTTTACCGTAAGGGCAGTTTTATTGGTAATGCCAGAGTTGACCAGAATAGAACAAGTTGCAGCATGGTAGTGAGAAAAAATATCATGAACAGCTGGTCGTATTAGCGACTGGTGACAACCGCATGTTGTGTAGTGGCTATACCAGCTTTTGATGCTCAAATTAGTTCTAAGAATGTTTTCTGCAATGCTATATGTTTCATTAGCAAAAAACTCGTCAATTTTCGCTTTTTGTGAGCTAACCTTATCTGGAGCTGGTTCTATTTTCAGATAGCCCTTATTACTTTTACTATACCTGATGCCTAAGAACGAAGCATACTGTCCGAACGACATTATTTTCGAGCCTTTTTTCTTATCATCATCTGGGTAAAAATCTAAGCCTGTTTTTTCTTTCAACAACTGATGCAGTTTTGCTCTATGGAGCTTCGCTTCTTCTGATGTTTTTGCAAATATCGCAACATCATCAGCATACCTAAGAACTGGTATTTTATTTTGCTCTACGGCTTCGTCAAACTCTGCTAAATAAATGTTTGAATATAATGGAGCTAACACTGAACCTTGTAAAACTTGAGATACTACATCATTTTTGTCTAAAATATATACTTCTTGTTTGATTGTATTTTCGATAAGCCAATCCAAACTGTTATCAGGTAGTCTTGAAGTAATTTTTCTGAATAGCTCATCGCCAGATATGTTGTCAAAAAAGTCCTTTACATCTAGAGAACAAAGATATTTATACCCATCCTTATAGTTCTGTTTTACACGGTCAACAGACACTTTGACACCATTAGTTCTAGGCAAATATGCCACAGCAACAGAGTTGTAAACTTCGGGGAATAGAGCGTTTTTAGGACTAGTTGATAGAAACAATCTAGCCAATGCTTGTTGTACTATCTTATCTCTAACGGTGAAAATATGAATGTTTCGAGTACCCTTTTTACCAGCACCTTTAGGAATGGATTTTCTTCTTGATGGCTGAAACTGATAGGATTTGCTTTTGAGTTGTTTTACTATTGTTGCTATATGAATCTTTTCAGATTGCTGAAATGCCAGAACAGACATCTCATCGACACCAACAGCAACATTCTTATTTTTCTTGACTACTTCCCATGCACGAAAAATAGTCTTGGGTTCAGCTAATCTGCCAAGTAAATTACTCATTTTGTTCTCTTTTTCTTACCCTGCGTGGATGAAGTTCAGCGATGCGAAAGGCGAGAAGGCCTTGTCGTGCTGTGGTCAACTTGTTCAGATGTCGCTGTTGATATTGCTATCGCCAGATAATCTGAGCTTTGGCTCTGCACAACCTTGATTGACACTGAGGCTGTTGCTACAATTGAAATAACGACTGTTATTGCCAACTTCGTTGCTAATTGTAACAGAACTATCACTGTTAGGTTATAGGTTCTTGTTTCTGCCTGTTGTCTGCCGTCAATTCCGACATTTTGCGTCTGGTACATGCTCATCGTCCCTTCTTTACAGATTTGGGTTGGCTGTTCTTCATTCTTTCTATCGCCTAGCAGCCTGTTTTCTGATGAGCGTCTTGTCGTGCTGTGGTCAACTTGTTCAGATGTCGCTGTTGATATTGCTATCGCCAGATAATCTGAGCTTTGGCTCTGCACAACCTTGATTGACAGCTATATCAATTATACCAGAGCTTTCGGCTTATTTATGTGGAATTGAGAGAAGAACTCTCATTTTATTACTTGTCCAAAACCTTGTCGTTTATCATCTTCAAAGCAGGCTCAATACTTGCGTTGATGCCGACAACTGACACGTCTAGCTGCTTTACACCTGCATTTGGAGTATCAAAAACTATTGGTTTCAGCTTGAGGTTTGGTTTATACAATGTTCCAGCACTGTAATGTTCCTTGAGAACATCACTAAGATTGGGGATTTCTACTGTCTCGGGAGTGCTATCAGCTTGACTAGTCGAAGATTGAGATTGGCTTGTTGTTTTTTCGTTGTCGTGCATTTTGTCCAAATCTGATAAACTTCTTATCTAGGTCGAAAAAACGAAAAATAAGAGGGTACTGCTTCCGTTTCTGCCTATTATACAGAGTATTTTGGAGTTCTGGGTCAGTATCGTTGAAACACTTATAAAATACTATCCTAATAGCTTATTTTTCATGATATAATCCTCAAGACATATGGTAGAAAATTTTAAATCAGTAGAATTTAACTTCGAACCTGTTATTATCAGTACAGAAAAAAATTCCGGAGAAATTACACCAGCACATTTGGACTGGCTAAAAAATTTAAAAAATAGAACAATTGTTTGTGTTTGCTCAGAAGGCATAAATCGTAGCGTTTTTGCAGTTGAACATTTAAAAAATCTTGGTTTTAAGTGTAAACTTTTACCAGGAGGCTTAGAGCTTTTTAAGCCGTATATATTTGGCGATACTGGGCTTAGTGACGCAAGAATGGAAAGAAAGTTTAACAGAAATCCCAATGAAGAAAAAAGCATTGGCGAAATAAGGACCGATTATAATTATAAATATAATAAAATCCTTGGTATAGAGAATGCTTTATGGCTGATTTTTATCGGTGGTAAAGCTGAATTAATAGGCCAACAAAGAACTATTCAACATCTGAGAAAAGCATATGATTTGGAAGTAATTTTGCTTGAGTCAATTCAAAAAAGATCTGTTGAATCAAATATTCAAAAACTTTTAGAAGGTAAAATCATACC
Organism: uncultured Pseudomonadales bacterium; assembly: GCA_964511345.1. Classification (GTDB taxonomy): domain Bacteria; phylum Patescibacteriota; class Microgenomatia; order UBA1400; family PJMF01; genus UBA1364. Next base: position 14,836 of record CAZEEV010000005.1, read on the forward strand.
TCCTAGTCTTCAAACTCGCTAAAAAGTACCCCTTCCTGCATTTTTTGTAGAGCAAATTTGATATAGGGAATAATATTTTCTGGTAATTGCCAAAGCTTAAACCATTTAAGCTCAGAGCACTTTTCAACTTCACCAATTGTGACTAAACCTTTCCAGTCTTTAATTAGAAAAAAATAATCTATTCTTTCTTCACTGCCACTGACACGATGCATGACGTGAATTGGCTGGTGGGTTTTTTTAACCTCAACGTTTACTTCTTCTTTAATTTCTCTTCGCATAGCATTCCAAATACTTTCACCTCCATCAACATGTCCTGCTGGTACGCTAAAATGACCATCCATATAACCAGTATTAGCTCGTTTTAAAAGCAAAACTTCTTCATCTTTGATAAAAAAAGCATGTACGGCTACCAAAAAGGAGAAACGTTTTGTCATGATGCGATCATTATAAACCATGGGTATTTAATGCTATAATCTCTAGATATGAACATCATCTCAGGTTCCTCTAATCTTGAATTAGCAAAATTAATCACTTCCACTCTCAATCAAAAAATTCCTACACAAAACAGCCAGCTCGTCTCTGTGGAAATTTCTAAATTTCCTAATGACGAAAAAAGAGTCTGGATCAAAGACGAAGACAAGGTTAGAGGTCAAAAGATTTGTCTCGTGCAATCTTTTTCTAAACCAGTTGATGAGAATCTCATCGAAACTTTACTGATTATTGACGCTTTGGAAAGATTAGGCGCCAAAGAAGTTTCTTTGATTATTCCTTGGATGGGCTATTCGCTGCAAGATAAAGTTTTTCGCGAAGGCGAATCAATTGCTGCCAAAGTAATAGCTGACATGATTTCCAATAGTTTTGTCAGTCGAGTGTTTTTACTAGATTTGCACAATCCTAGTATTCCTGGCTTTTTCTCTGTCCCTACTTACCACTTATCAGCTGGCAATCTTTTTGTCGATTATCTGAAAACTAATGATTTCTTAAATAACGCGGTGGTTGTCAGTCCAGATTTTGGTGGTTTGAAAAAATCTCGCAACTTTGCTAAACAGCTAGATTTACCTTTACTTAACATCGATAAAAGTCGTGATTTAAAAACTGGTATTGTCACAGCTCACTCTCTGCGCGGGGGAGAAATTGCTGGCAAGAATGCTTTAATTTTTGATGACGTCATTGTTTCTGGCAGCACTGCCGCTGAAACTGCCGCTCTGCTCAAAAAAGAAGGTGCTCTCAAAGTAATTTTCACTGCCACTCATGGTATTTTTTGTAACAATGGCATCAACACTGTTGCCCAAAGCGAACTTGATCAAGTCGTTATTAGTAATTCTATTGCGCAAACAGAAAAAGTAAGCAAAATAAAACAAATTGATTTATCAAATCTATTTGTTAATGCTTTAATTGATTGGATTTAAAATTATGAAATTATCTAAACTAGCTTTTAAAGTTAACAAAGTCGCTCCGGCCAGTGCAGACACTATTAACCACAAATTATTAGTGCAAGCGGGTTATGTACGCCAATTAATGGCGGGTGTTTACACTTACACTCCACTTGGTTTAAAAGTTTTACGCAACATCGAAAATATTGTCCGCCAAGAAATGGATGCCATTGGTGGTCAAGAAATTTTGATGCCAGCATTGCATCCTAAAGCTAACTGGCTCGCTACTGGTGGTTGGGATAAAATAGACGTACTCTTCAAGCTAAAAAGTCGTACCAATAAGGATTACGCCCTCGGTCAAAGTCATGAAGAAATTGTCACCCCTTTGGCTAAAGAATTAATCAATTCTTATAAAGACTTACCATTGGCACTCTACCAAATTCAGTGGAAGTACCGTGATGAATTGCGTTCAAAATCTGGCATTATGCGCGGTCGAGAATTCTTCATGAAAGACATGTATAGTTTTCATGAAACCCAAGAAGATTTTGAAAAATTTTATGGTGAAGTCAAAAGAGCTTATTTGAAAATTTTTAAGCGCTTAGGTTTAAATGCTAAAGTCACTGAAGCCTCGGGTGGCAATTTTACCGATAAAATTTCTTACGAATTTATGGTACTGACCGATGCCGGTGAAGACGATATTTTTTATTGCGACGAATGCGATTACTGCATTAATCAGGAAATTGCCAAAGTTAAAGAAGGCGATGCTTGTCCTAAATGTGGAGCGCCACTCAAAGCCGCTCGTGCTGCTGAAGTGGGCAATGTTTTTGATCTCGGTCAAAAATTTAGCCAAGATTTTGATTTAAGTTTTGTTAATCAAGCCGGTGAAAAAAAGCTCCCAATTATGGGTTGTTATGGTATCGGTATTAGTCGTTGCATGGGTGTTATTGTTGAAAAATATCATGATGAGCAGGGCATAATTTGGCCGGCCTCAGTCGCGCCTTTTGATGTCCAATTGATCGGTCTTAATGAAGCAGAAGATTACGCTAGCAGCGTTTACCAAACTCTACAAGAAAAAGGTATTAAAGTTTTATTTGATGATCGCGCGCAATCAGCTGGCAGCAAATTTGCCGCAGCTGATTTAATTGGCTTGCCAGTCAGATTAGTGATTTCACCAAGGAATGGTGAGCAAATCGAATGGAAAGCACGCAACCAAGAACAAACTGAAATACTTGATTTAGCAACTGTTTTAGAGCGCTTAAAAAAATAACTGATCTAAAAATGGCAAAAATCATTTTGAGCAAACATGCCTTGGAAAGGGCTCGACTTCGTCATATTGAGTTATCTGTGATTGAACAAATTATTTTAAATCCAGAACAAAAAATCAATTTAAGAGACGGTAAATTTAAGTTCATTAAAAACCTTAACAACCGTCACTATCAGATAGTGGCAGCAGATATTAAAAAAGAAAATAAGTGGTTAGTAATTTCTGTGTGGGTGAGGGGAGAAGATGATCGGTTACCATTAATTTGGATTTTGATCAGCGCACCATTTAAATTTTTGTGGTGGCTGCTAAAAAATTTTTTTCAAACTTTCCGAGACATTTTTGCAAAAATTGCTAGAAAAAAATAGACCTATATTATAATATATCGTTAGTCATACATAGATATTATACATTGATAAATCAATCTTTTTTCCTTCTGTATTTTTCTATAAAGAAATATATATTACTACATATATCCCGGTGAGGGGTTCCACTAAAACCAAGCAAACATAGCTGGTTTTGGTGGACGTTGTTGAGGCTTTTTTCCTGTTATTTTCACAAGCAATTTATTTAGAAAGCAGTTTGCTCTGACTAATGTTAGAATAGGACCATGGATTTATTTTCGCGCAAACTCATTGTCACTCATCACGCTCCAGATCTTGATGCTATTACCTCAGTGTGGCTGCTCAAACGTTTTGACAGTCAAAGATATGCCAACGCCAAAATTGCTTTCGTTAATCCCGGCGACACTATTTCATTAGAAGAGGCAGAAAAAGAATTTAATTGTCAATTACACGAGATTACTCACGTTGATACTGGTCTCGGTGAATTCGATCATCACCAAATGGAACGAGCTAGTCGAGAGATTTGTGCCGCTACCTTAGTTTTCGATTATTTGAAACAAGTTAGACCAGAAATTGCTGATGATTTAGCTTTAATAGAAATAATTAAAATTGTGCTTGATGTAGATCATTTTGGTGAAATTGATTGGCCGGAAGCCAAAGAAAATCGTTTTGTTTTTACTCTTCACGAATTAATTCACGGTCACGAATCAATCGAACCTCATGATGACGACTCTCAATTACACTTCGGCATGAAAGCTTTGGATTGTGCTTATGCAGAAATGACCAATCGCCTCAAAGCTGAAGAGATTATTAGCAATAAAGGCATTGAATTTTCTATCAGCGAAGGTAAATGCTTAGGCCTAGAAACGCAAAATGATGAGAGCATTAAAATTGCTCAAGTCAAAGGTTATGTTTTAGCGATACGTAAAGATCCAGAATTTGGCCATATTAGAATCAAAGTGCGCCCTGATGCGCAATTCAATTTAGAAAAACTCTATCAAGCTATTAAAGAAATCGATTCCAAAGCTACTTGGTTTTATCACGCCAGTGGCAAGATGTTGCTCAATGGCTCCATCAAACACCGTAATCAAATCGCCAGTGCTTTGAGTTTGCAGAGCATGATTCGCTTGATTGAAAAATTATATAATTAACGTCTATGTCAGATTCAATTTTTACCAAAGTCATTAATAGAGAATTGCCTTCGACTATTCAGTATGAAGACGATGAATTTATTGTCATTAATGACATTCACCCTAAAGCTCCAGTGCATGTTCTAATTATTCCTAAAAAGGCTTATCAAACTCTAGAAGAAGTCGAGATTGATGATGATGTTTTTTACGTCAAATTATTAAAATTAGCTCGCCGAATGGCTAAGCAACTTAATATCGCTGAAAACTACAAACTTTTTATGAATGTCGGTAATTTGGTTCAAGATGTTCCTCATCTACATTTGCATTTGATGGGTGGCTGGCAACAAAAAAAATCGAGTTTATTTAGAGAATAAGATTATCTTGCTATATAACCCACACCTTTGACGTTTTTAATGAAATTCTTGCCAATTTTCTTGCGTAAATGAGTCATGGTAACGGCAATAGCATTGCCCCTTAAAACTTGATCGTTATGCCAAATTTTTTCAGCCAAAATTGCTTTACTCAAAATTTGTTGAGGATGATACAAAAACATTTCCAAAAGCGCATATTCTTTGCGGTTGAGACTAATTTCCTGGCCATATATATAGGCTTGATGAGTAAGCTGATTTAGTTCAAAGTGGGCATTAGCCATTTTTTTCTGTTTGCGATATTTTTTGTGTAATAAATTTTTGATTTTACTAATTAGTTCCAAAACATGAAATGGCTTCATTAAATAATCTGAGCTACCTTGCAAACAATGCACTTTTTGCTTAATGGTCAATTCTGGAGTTAAAAGCAAATTTAATAAATAAGGATGATCTTTCTTTAAATAGTGACAAAATTGTTCACTCTGAATATTAACCGTGTCAGCATCTACTATTAAAAGATCATAGCTTTTGGTTTCTAGAAAAAAACGGGCTTTATCGACATCATCGATTTGATCGACGACATATGTTTTACTAAGATGCGTTAAAATTAATTGATTCAGAGCGTAATTATCTTCAACAAGTAAAATTCGCACCCGAGCAGTTTAACAAAAAGAGAACTTCCAAACAAGACCTTGATAGGATGTGCGCAGCGAATTTCATACCAAAGGGTCTGAAATTCGCTAAAGCATCTTTCATACCAGCTGCTTTTTGCAACTGCATTGCAAAAAGACAGGGTCTGAAATATAATCACTTATCTTAATAGTTAAAAATGGGAAGGGAGGTGATTCTTTCTGCCAATCGTTATTAAAGCTAAGAAAAATCAGTCAACTGGAGATTTAATTAGACAATTTAAAAAAGCCGTCGCTGCTACTGGTGTCGTGCAGATTGTTAAGGATCGTCGTTATTTCCAAAAACCTTCCAAGATTAAATCTATTAAAACTGCTGAACACAGTCGTTTACAAAAAAGAGCTCACTCTCTTAAGAAAACTAAAAACATTTCGCCAATTGCTATTGCGAAAATTAGAGCCAGACTTGGTTCATAGTTTTTTATTTGAAATTTAAAAACCCGCTCGAAAGAGCGGGTTTTTTGTTAGTCGTGCTTTTGGGTAAAAGCTGATCCAAATCAAAGCTTTTTCGCCTTAATCTTCGCCTTGATCACAAAATCCCATTGATCGCCATCACTGGTATCAAAACTAGTGGAATTAGTCAAAGCGTGATAATTCACCAAGTGATTGCTCAAGGTTTCTTCCAATTCTTTTTTTTGTTGATTAAGTTCTGCCACATCAATTTTGAGAGAGGTAGATTGAGGATCGTTTTGTAGCTGAGTACGACGCTCTTTCATGGCTTGAGTATGTTTTTCAACTTCTTCACGAGCTTCTGTCAACTGAATGTCATTATCGAAAACATTTTTCAGACTTTGACGTTTTTCTTTGAGCTCACCCTCAATACGAGTTAACTCACGAGCATGTTTTTCAATTAAATTATTAAGAGAAGTGAGAGTTTCGGCTAATTCGTTGGATTTTTTGATTTCGTCATCGCTATCAACGCTTTCACTAGATTTACTAGCCTGGCTAAGAGCATCTAAAGCTAGCTCGTCACTAGCACTAATTTGTTTTTGATCGTCTGGCATAAATCTTACCTTTCAATGGACTCACAGCGAGCCCACCGACAGATTAGCAAAATTTCGCGGTATAATAAAGAGGAAGAATGTGGCAGGACAGTGGATCTTGGTTCGCCAAGATAGGAAAGTCCGGACAACAGCAGTAGTAGGGTGCCTGGTGAAAATCAGGGATTGTTAAATAAGAGTAGCGATACTAACTATTTGACAAGCCAGTTTAGAGCAACAGAGACGAGCCGAGTAGCGTCGGATGAAACGATCAAGCTTTTGGATATTTTACGCAAGTAAAATGGCAATCCTCCCCGTTGCGAGTCACGATCTTGACCCACATGGTACTACTCCCTTATGGTCATAATGTTGACGCATTAGATAAATCATTGTCGAGAAACAGAATCCGGCTTACTAACCACATTCTTCATTTTTTAATTGGTTAACATCAAACCAGCAACAAATTAAATAAAAAAATCCCGATAACTAAAGGCTTCTAAGACATCTGCTTTTTGGATAGTGGTTTTTTGGGCTAAATCAGCAATCGTTCTTGCCACTTTGAAAATTTTAAAATATCCTCGAGTAGAAAGCTTTTTACAATTAGCCATTACATCGAGTATTTTCTTGGCTTCTGATTCAATTTGGCAGAGAGCTAAAACCGCTTGAGAATCTAGCTGCGCATTACTGTTATAAGGCGTAGCTAAATAGCGTTTTTGCGCTAAATTAACTGCTGCAGTGACTCGTTTTTTAACTGCCTGAGAGCTTTCAGCTGCTTTATTCGCAAGAGCGGAAATTTCCACCGCCTCTATTCTCAGCATCAGATCAATTCTGTCTAAAATGGGACCAGAAAATTTAGCCTGATATCTCCTCAAGTCGTGAGGAGTACAACGACATGGATGTTGGCTACCAGTGAAACCACAGGAACAAGGATTGCTGGCAGCCACCAAACTAAAATCAGCGGGATAAATACAGCGAGATTTGCCACCGCTAATTTCAATTAAGCCAGTTTCGAGCGGCTGGCGCAACATTTCGATTAGTTGATGCTTAAATTCAGCAAATTCATCCAAAAACAAAATTCCTCGATGAGCCAAGCTAATTTCCCCTGGAGTTTGGTAGAATCCACCACCAATTAGCGCAGTTTGCGAAATACTTTGATGCGGCGAACGAAATGGTCGCCGCGTTAGCAAAGAATCATTCAATAAACCACAAAGAGAATAAATACGATTAATTTCCAAAAATTCTTCTTCACTTAAATCTGGCAAAATGGAGAGCAAAGCCTGCGCCAACAAGCTTTTTCCAGATCCAGGTGAACCAAACATCAGTAAATTGTGTCTGCCAGCCGCTACAATTTCTAAAGCTTTTTTTGCCTGGGTCTGCCCAAAAATATGGGCAAAGTCTATCTGATAGTCGGCTTCAACCAAAGGCCGTTTTTTAAAAACAGCTTTTTTAAGTTGTAATTGTTTACGAGAGAAAGCCAAAAACTCTTGCAAAGAAACCAGCGGATAAAAATCAAGCTCTTTAATATCTGGTAGCTCACCTAAGTTAGCTCTTGGAAAATAAATTTGTGTAAAACCCATACTCTTAGCAGCTAAAGCAATGGAAACAAAACCTTTAATCTTACGCAACCGACCATCGAGAGCCAGCTCGCCCAAAAACAAACACTTTTCCGTGTTAAATTTAAGCTCTCCATAAAGTTTGAGCATGGCAACGGCAATCGCTAATTCCACACTGCTGCTTTTTTTATTTAGATCAGCTGGAGCGAGATTGACTAGAGTTTTTTTGGGTCTAATTCTAATCCCACACTGCGAAAGGGCGGCAGTGATTCTTTCTCTAGATTCATCAATTACTCGATTAGCTAAACCAATAATCGTGAAGGATGGTTTACCAAAAATAGTTTTGATTTCCACTTCGATCTTAATTGTCTCAAGACCTTTATTAACCGCGCTAAAAATTCGATCGGACATAGCTTTATAAAAATTGTAATTCGCCCAAGTTACAAGAAGTGTATAAAAAGACCAACATCTGCTATCATAATGGGGTAATGCCAAGTGAATTAATTTATCGACTCAAGAGACCTTATCATTTTTTCAAAACTGGTCTCGCCAAGGGCTTACCAGCTCTCATCAAATTTGGGTTTCCTCAATCTAAGCTAAAAATCATCGCCATCACTGGCACTGACGGCAAAACCACTTCTTCCACTTTGCTTTATCACGTTCTTCGAGAAAGCGGTAAAAAAGTTGCTTTAATTTCTACGGTTGGCGCTTATATCGATGGTGAAAAATTTGA
>CAZEEV010000006.1:0-21669 GCA_964511345.1 uncultured Pseudomonadales bacterium
AAAAAGACAAAGCTAGAATTGAATTAAAAGTTGAAGAAGTTAAAAAACCAGATTTGAGTGCCAAACTAGTAGTTGAAAGAATTATTGCTCAACTATTGGCCAGATATCCTCACCGTCGTGCTGTTAGTCAGGCGATGGAAAAGGTCATGGCAGCTGGCGCAAAAGGTGTTAAAATTCAACTCTCCGGTAGAATCGGTGGAGCAGAAATTGGTCGCAGTGAGAAATATTTCCAAGGAAGTATTCCTACTCAAACATTGCGTGCCAACATTGATTATTTCGAGGCCCCAGCTAAGACTCGCTCTGGTTATGTGGGTATTAAAGTATGGATTTATAAAGGGGAAGTAATTTAGTCATGTTACAACCAAAAAAAGTAAAATACCGTAAAACCTTTCGAGGTAAAAACAGAGGCAAAGCTTTAAAAGGTTGCGAGCTTGTTTTCGGTGAGTATGGTCTTCGTGCTATTACTTTGGGCGAGATTTCAGCTCGTCAAATTGAAGCCGCTCGTAAGAAAATTACCTATGCCACCAAAAGAGAAGGTAAGTATTGGATTAAAATCTTTCCTCATAAGCCTTTAACTAAAAAACCTTTGGGTGTCAAAATGGGTTCTGGTAAAGGTGCTATTGAAGAATATGTAGCTCTTGTTAAGCCTGGTTTTATTTTGTTTGAAATTGGTGGTGTGAGTGAAGAGATGGCCAAAGCTGCTATGCAAAAAGCCGCTGCTAAATTATCAGTTAGAACAGAATTTGTAAAGAAAAATTAAATGAAAAGAAACGATATTAAAGCCCTTCAGCAAAAAACAGTGGCCGAGTTAGAGAAAACATTACTCGAATTGGGTCATGATTTGGCTAATATGCGTTTGCAAAAAAAAGTCGGTAAACTCAGTAGTGTTGCTAAATTAAAAAACTTAAGTGATGACATTGCTAGAATAAAAACTATTTTGACAGAAAAAAAACTACAAAGTAAATAAATATGAAAAAGTTACAGGGAAAAGTAATATCTTTGAAGACGAATGACACAGCGATTGTCAAGGTCGAGCGTAAATGGGCTCATCCAGTCTATCAAAAATTAGTGAGACGTAGTAAAAAATACGCCTGTGATTTTGATCAAAAAACTATTGAGTTGGCATTAGCAGATGCAGTGGAAATTCAAGAAACTCGTCCGCTAAGTAAAACCAAAAGATTTAAAGTAACTAAGAAAATTGGAAAATAACCATGATACAACTAAAATCAGTACTAGCCGTCGCTGATAACAGCGGTGCCAAAAGAATCAGAGTCATTCAGGTTTATGGTGGCTCCAAAAGAAAATTTGGTACTGTTGGTGATATGGTAGTGGCTTCAGTTATTGCGGCCGACGCCAATGGCACGGTTAAAAAAGGTGAAAAAGTAAGAGCTGTGGTTGTACGCACTACCAAAGAACAAAGAAGAACCAGTGGTGAATATATTCGCTTTGATGAGAACGCTGCAGTCATTATTCAAGCTAGAAACAATAAAGAACCAGTGGGTACTCGTGTGTTTGGACCAATTGCTCGTGAAGTTAAAGATCAAGGATTTAGTAAAATTGCTAGTTTAGCTCCGGAGGTTTTATGAAATTAAAAATTGGAGACAAAGTTTTAGTCACTGCTGGCAAAGACAAGGGTAAAAAAAGCGAAGTGATTGCTGTTTATCCTACTTTAGACAAAGTGTTGGTCAAAGATGTCAACATGTATGTTAAGCATGTGAAGCCATTTATGGATCGCAAAGGTGAGAAAACCAGAAAAGAGCGACCAATGTCTGTAGCTAAAGTGGCTATTTTAAATGATAAAGATCAAGCTGACAGAATCGCTTATCGTGTGACCACTGATGGTAAAAAAGAGAGAATCTTTAAGAAAACTGGTCAAGTTATTAAAACAGAAAAAGCAACTACTAAGAAGAAATAAATATGAATCGTTTGAAAGAAAAATACCAGCAAGAAGTGCTCAAAACCTTGATGAAAGAATTCTCTTATAAGAATCCTAATCAAGCAAGTAAGATTGAGAAAGTTGTTTTAAATATGGGCGTAGCTGAGCCTCAGGATCCTCATGCCAGAGAAAAAGTTATGCCTTTAATTGTTAAACAATTTGAAGCGATCACTGGTCAACATCCTCAAGTAACCAAAGCTCGTAAAGCTGTTTCTAACTTTAAATTAAGAGCAGGCGATCCAATGGGTGTGATGGTGACTTTGCGTGGAGATCTAATGTGGGAATTTTTAGACAGATTAATTTCTATAGTGTTGCCTCGTGTTAAAGATTTTCGCGGAGTCAGTCGAACCGCTTTTGATGGTCAAGGTAATTACAGTTTGGGTATTGAAGAGCAAATTTCTTTTCCAGAAATTGAATTTGACCAAATTGATCACATTCGACCTTTACAGATCAACATTGTGACCAGTAATAAAGACAATCAAGAAGCATTCCGCTTATTAGAATTATTGGGAATGCCATTTAAAAAAGAGGAAGAAAAAAACTAAGGTATGGCTAAAAAATCAGCAATCGCTAAATCAAAAAAAATTTTCGCCAAACGCGAAGTTTTATTAAAGTCCGGAGTCAAAAAAGTAAATAGGCTCTCGACTCGAGGCGTGAATCGTTGTAAAATTACGGGTCGCCCAAAAGGTTACATGCGTTTTTTTGGTTTGAGTCGTTTGACTTTTAGAGAATTAGCAGCCAAAGGCGAATTGCCAGGCGTAGTAAAAACCAGTAAATAAAAATAAGTAAAATATGACCGATCCTATTGCAGACATGATTATCAGAATAAAGAATAGCGTAATGGCAGGACGCAAAGATCTTTTAGTACCTCATTCCAAGGTCAAAGAAGCCATTGCTAGAATTCTAGCTGATTTCAATTACATTGAAAATTATTCAACTGAAGAGGTGGCAGGTTTTAAGCAAATTAAAATTACTTTGAAGTATGTGGGTAAAGCACCAGTTATTAGCGGAGTGAAAAGAATTTCTAAACCTGGTTGTCGTATCTACAAAAATGCAAGTGTTATTCCAAGCACTCTTAATGGTTATGGTTTAACTATCCTTTCAACCAATAAGGGTATTATGGATGGCAAAAGTGCGCGTAAGAATAACATTGGTGGAGAGGTGCTTTGCCAGATTTGGTAAAGTTTTTTAAATAATATGTCAAAAATTGGTAAAAAAATCATCAGCATTCCAAGTCAAGTCACTGTTTCGATTGTTGATAACAAAATTATCACCAAGGGTCCAAAAGGTGAATTAGTGCTGAACATGATGCCTAATATTTTAGTTAAAATTGAAGGAAGTGAAATTTCTCTTTCTCGCAGTAATGATGAGAAACAGACCAAGGCTAATCATGGTTTAATGAGAAGTTTATTGGCTAATAATATTGAAGGCGTAGCTAATGCTTATCAGAAAACTTTAAAATTAATAGGTACAGGATATAGAGTTAATTCTAAGGGAGCTGGTTTGTCTATGACCCTTGGTTTTTCTCATGTAGTTGATGTAGCTGCTATTCCTGGAGTGACTTTCAAAGTCGAAGGCAATGACACTGTTCATATTGAAGGTATTGATAAACAGCTCGTGGGTCAGGTAGCTGCTAACATCAGAGGACTTCGTCCACCAGAGCCTTATTTAGGCAAAGGTATTCGTTATAGTGATGAAATAGTCAGAAAGAAACCAGGTAAAGCTGCTGCTAAATAATTAGGAAAAATGAAATGTCAGATATTAAATTATTAAATAAAAATAGAATTAAACGTCAAAAGCGTATCAGAACCAAAATTGTTGGTACTAGTGTTCGTCCTCGTTTAACTGTTTTTCGTTCTAATGAGCACATCTCACTTCAGGTCATTGATGATTCGATTGGTAAAACTTTGGCAAATGCCAGTGATTTGGTGAAAACTAAAAAAACCAAAGCTACTAAGACTGAAAGAGCTATTGAAGTTAGCAAGACTTTATTAGAACTTTTGAAAAAACAAAAAATTACTAGTTTGGTGTTTGATCGCTCTTATTATAAATATCACGGTAGAGTCAAGGCAGTGGCCGAAACCCTTCGTGAAGGTGGAATTAAATTATAAATATGGCAAGAGATAATTTCGGTAAACCAGAAGTTAAGGAATTTGAAGAGAAAGTCATTCAAATCTCCAGAGTATCTAAAAAAACCAAAGGTGGTAACAAAGTTGGCTTTTCTGTTTTGATGGTGGTTGGCGATAAAAAAGGTAAAGTTGGTGTTGGTCTTGGTAAAGCTGGTGATGTTTTAGCTGCCATTAAAAAATCAGTTAAAAAAGCTAAGAAAAAATTAATCAGTATTCCTCTTGATGGTACTACTATTCCTTTTGCTATTACTGTCAAAAAAGGTGCTGGTAAAGTCATGTTGAAACCATCTACCAAAGGAACTGGTGTTATTGCTGGTGGTCCAGTCAGAGCCGTGGTTGAAGCTGCTGGAGTGAGAGATATTACCTGTAAAATTATGGGTAGTGATAATCAAGCTTCCAGTGTCTATGCCACCTTTGAAGCTTTGAAGCAAATTTCTAAAATTGTTGAAATCAAAGGTATTAAATTGCGTTCCATTTCTGATATCGAAGAAGAAGAGAGAAAGAAAATGGAAGAATTACAAAAACAAGCTAAAGAAGCTGCTGCTAAAACAGAAGTAGAAGCTAAAAAAGCCGTTGCTAAAAAACCAGTTGCTAAAAAAGCAGTTGCTAAATAAGGATTTATCATGTCGATTCTAAGTTCACTCACCAAAATTACTACTGGCAGCAAAAAGCGTCTAGGTAGAGGCTATGGTTCTGGTAAAGGTGGACACACTTCTTCCAGAGGTCAAAAAGGTCAAAAATCTAGAGTTGGTTCTAAGGTGCCTCTTTGGTTTGAAGGTGGTGCATTGCCACTCTCTAAAAGAATTCCAATGTGGAGAGGTAAAGGTCGTTTTGAAAGTTTAATCAAGTGTGCAGAATTAACTTTTGATGATTTAAATAAGATTGAATTGACCGATATTACCATTGATTCTTTAAAATTAAATAGAATTATCGATAAAAGATTCAAAAGAGTGAAAGTCATCAGCAAGGGAAAATTAAGTAAAAAAGTCAATTTAAAAGGCATTGGTGTATCAGCCACTGCTAAAAAAGAAATCGAAGCTCTTGGTGGCACGATTGAAGAATAAAGGCACTTGCTTTTAGGCTGATTTTTGACTTAAAATATTAACCTTGCGCTAAGTGATGGAAAAATTTTTAAATAAAATTCAAGCGATATTTTCCAACCCCAAGCTTAAAAGTAAGCTCTTATTTACCCTAGCAATTTTTGCACTCACTAGAATTTTAGCCCATGTGCCAGTGCCAGTGGTGGATATTTCACAACTTAAATTTTTATTTGCCTCTAATCAATTCTTAAATTTCTTAAATATTTTCTCTGGCGGTACTTTGGCTAATTTTTCCATTGTAGCTGTCGGCATCAATCCTTATATCACTGCTTCGATAATTATGCAGTTGCTTGGCATGGTGATTCCTAAGATTAAAGAAATGCAAAAAGAAGGTGAGGCTTCTCGAGCAAAACTTAATCAATATATGCGTATGGCTTCTGTGCCAATCGCCATCGTGCAGGCGATTTCAGTAATTGCTTTACTTAATTCTCAAAATTTATTAGTTGGTGCTGGTCTTTCTAACATGATTGTGGTGATAGCCACTTTAGTAGCGGGCGCGATGATTATGATGTGGTTGGGCGAGATTATTAATGAAAAAGGCATTGGCAATGGTATTTCGATGATTTTATTAGCTGGTATTATTAGTCAAATTCCTTCTAGCTTAGCCTCTGTAGTTACTTTATTCGATACGATTGATTTGACTTCACTCATTGTTATTATTGTTTTGTTAGTTGGTGTTATTTGGACGGTAGTTTTTATGAACGAAGCAGTGCGTAAAGTGAAGATTCAATATGCCAAAAGAATCAGAGGTGGCAAACAATATGGCGGGCAGCAAACTCACTTGCCAATCAAAGTCAATGTGGCAGGAGTAATGCCAATTATTTTTGCAGTTTCTTTAATGATGGTACCATCTTTTGCAGGAAGATTATTAGTTTTGGCTAAAAATGATTTTTTGGTTGGCTTAGGAGAAAGTATTACTGTGCATTTTAGCCAGACTTCACCAGCTTATTTAATTAGCTATTTTCTATTAGTTTTTGTATTTAGTTATTTTTCTGCCATTATTTTCTTTAATGCTGGAGATATCTCTGATGAACTGAAGAAAAGCGGTGCTTTTATTCCCGGCATTAGACCAGGTAGTCCCACTAAAAAGTTTTTAGAATTCGTGGTGACTAGAATTACTTTTGCTGGAGCACTTTTTCTAGCTTCTATCGCTGTTTTACCCACTGTGGCACAAATGATGACTGGTATCCAGTCATTAGCCATCGGTGGAACCAGTATTTTAATCGTTGTTTCCGTTATTTTGGAGACTTCTAAACAGATTAATTCCCAATTATTAAGTGAAAACTATGAGAAATATTCTTAACTCATCAAACTCATTATCAAGAAAGGCAGTATGCAATTAGTTCTAGTGGGGATTCAAGGAGCTGGTAAATCTACTCAAGGTAATCTTTTATCAGAAAAATACAATATTCCTTATCTATCCTCTGGTCATGTTTTTCGTGAAATGGCTAAAGAAAAAACTCCCTTGGGTCGTTTTTTGAAAGAATCTATGAATGCTGGCTATTTGATTCCTGATGACAAAACTGTTGATATTGTCATGGAATACCTGCAAAAACCTGAATACGGAAACGGCTTTATTCTTGATGGTTTCCCTCGCACCGTGCCACAAGCTGAGGCCTTTCAGCAATTTACTAAAGGTGAAGAAATTACTATTTTAATTGATGTATCAGATAAAGAGGCTTTATGGAGACTCTCTGGAAGAGTGAGCGATCGCGAAGATGAAACACTGCAAGCGATTCGTAAAAGAATTGATCTTTTTCATGAAAAAACTTCTAAAGTTTTGGATTATTATGCTGAACGTAAGCATTTGGCAGTGGTAGATGGGGAAAAAAGTGTCGAGGAAGTGTTTGCACAAATTGTCGAAAAAGTCGAAAATATTAGTGCAAAAAAAGAGTAGATTGTTAATCTAGATGATTATTTTTCCAAATCTGGTATAATACTTCGGTTACTTTGAAAAAATAATTATATGGGTAAAGTACAAGATCATAAAAGAAGTTCTAAAGTCAAACGACAGGTTGATTTTACACTTCATAGCGCTGACAGTCAGACTGATCGCTTCGAAATAGTCGGAGAAGTAGAAGATTGTTTGCCAAACACGATGTTTCGAGTTAAAGTACTCGAGTCAACAGTTGAACAAATGGTAGGAAGAACTTTACTAGGCACTTTGGCTGGTAAGATGCGTCTTTATCGTATTAGAGTTATGCCTGGAGATTACGTCAAAGGTTATGTCTCAAAATATGATTTGACTAAGTGCAAGGTTACTTACCGAAGTAGTAAAGAAAAAATATAAATTAGGCTTTTAAAGCAACGGATAAATAAGCGTAATTGCCTCTTTAAAAAGTGACTTTTATGAGGTATATTGCGAGGCTATTGTTATTATTATGAAAGTTAAAGCATCATTAAAGAAAATGTGCATCAATTGCAAGTTTGTGAAACGCAAGGGAGTGTTATTTGTTATTTGTAGTAATCCCAAGCATAAACAACGACAAGGATAAGATATATGCCACGTATTGCGGGACAAGATTTACCAGATCACAAGAAAGTGCCTTACGCACTACGCTATATTTTTGGCGTTGGTCCAAAAATAGCTGATGAAATTGTGGCTAAAACCAAAATCAATCCAGACAAAAGAGCTAATGAATTAAGTTCTGAAGAAATCAACAGAATCCAGGCTGCTTTAGATCAAGTAATGATCGAAGGTGATTTAAGAAGAGAAATTAATGACAATATTTCTCGTCTTAAGAGAATTCACGCTTATCGTGGTTTGCGTCACATAGCTGGTTTACCAGCTAGAGGTCAGCGAACCAGATCAAATGCTCGTACTAAGAGAGGTGCTAAGAAAACTATCGGTGCTTTAAGTAAAGAAGCTGCCGCTAAAGTTGAAGAAGCTAAAAAATAATAATTAATTAATTTAATGATGATATATGGCTAAACAAATTAAAAAAACTCAAAAAAAGAAAGTGGCTCGCGTTGTTCCTTCAGGCAGACTTTACGTGAGTGCTACTTTCAACAATACATTAGTTAGTATTACAGATGAACAAGGTGCGGTTTTATGTTGGGCAAGCACTGGCGAAGCTGGTTTTTCTGGCTCTCGTAAATCGACTCCTTATGCTGCTACCGTCACTTTAGAAAATGCGATTAACAAAGCTAAAAACTACGGTATGAGTAAAATGGACGTTTTTATTAAAGGTCCAGGTCCAGGAAGAGACGTTGCTCTTAGAGTCCTTCGTGCTCAGGGTATCAAAGTTTCGATGATTGCTGACCTCACTCCAGTGCCCCACAATGGCACTAGACCAAGAAAGGCTAGACACTAATATGGCAAGATATATTGGCCCAAAACAAAGACTACAGAGGCAAATTGGTGAGGATTTAGGTCTCAAGACCAATGCTCTCAAAACCGCTCGTCGTTTAGCTAATAGACCTGGCCAACATGGTGCTAAAGGTCGTCGTAAACTTTCTAATTACGGTGAGCAACTCAAAGAAAAACAAAAATTGAAATATATTTATGGTATTCTTGAGAAACAATTGCGCGCTATTTACGAGGAAGCTAGTAAAAATCCAGCTGCTACTGGTACCGCGATGTTGAGTTTCTTGGAGAGAAGAATTGATAATGTAGTTTATCGTTTGGGTTGGGCTCCAACCAGAGCTGCTGCTCGCCAATTAGTCAATCATAATCATTTCACTGTGAATGGTAAAAGAATGAATATTCCTTCTTATCAACTCAAAGTAGGTGATGTTTTAGCTATGAGACCCAAAACAGCTAAAATTCCAGTAGTGGTAGAAGCCATGAAGCAAGAAGTTAAAGTTCCAGCTTGGTTAGAAACCAAAAGTGGTGCTGCTCACGTCAGTAAATTACCAGTGAGAGAAGATATCACTGAAAAAGTTGAAGAACAATTAATCGTTGAATATTACAATAGATAAAATTATTAATTACGGAAACGGATTTCTCCCTTTGGAGAGAGATGAAACAAAGGAAAATATGTCAAACAAAATCAAAAATTTCGCGGTGATGAGCCCAAGTTTTAGCGTAGTTGAAGTAGGAGCTAGTGCTTCTAGATCTACGATAGTCATTGAAGCTTTAGAAAGTGGCTACGGTCATACTTTAGGAAATGCTCTGCGTAGAGTGTTGCTAACCTCTTTGCCAGGTGCCGCTATTACTAAAGTCACCATCGATGGCGTTACTCATCAATTTACTTCTTACGAAGGCATGACTGAAGATGTAGTTGAATTGATTTTAAATTTAAAGCAAATTCGTATTAAAGCAGATAATGGTGAAGCTGGTGTTTTGAGACTTAATGTTAAAGGTGCTAAAGAAGTGACTGCTGCTGATGTTGAATGTGAGGCTGGTTTTGAAGTAATCAACAAAGATTTATATTTAGCCACTTTAGCTAAAGGCAAAACTTTGAATATTGAAATGGTAGTGGAATCTGGTGTTGGTTACAAATTGGCCAGTGAAATTGAAACTGAAGCAGTTGGACAAATGGCTGTCGATGCTTTATTTTCACCAGTGATCAAAGTTTCTTACAAAGTCGAAGCTACTCGTGTTGGTCGTCGTACTGACTTCGATAAGATTGTTTTTGATATTGAAACTGATGGATCAATTTCTCCTTTAGAAGCTGTTCAACAGGCTGCTGAGATTTTAATTGCTCAATTTAACCAAATTGTTAATCCAGTGGTTAAAGAAGTAGAAGAAGAATTGACCAGTATGAGTCCAGAAGAAGTTGAAACCATGAAATTAACAGTGGAAGAATTGGATTTACCAACCAGAATCGCTAATGCTCTTCGCAAAGGTGGTTTTGAAACAGTAGCTGATTTAACCAGATCACCAAAAGATGAAATTTCCAGAGTTAAGAACCTTGGTGGTAAAAGCATTGACTTAATTGAAGAAGCTCTCAGTAAAAAAGGAGTAGTCTTAACTGATTAATTTTTTCGAAAGTTTATTATGAAACATAGAGTACAAGCTAAGCATTTTAATAGAGACAACTCAAGTCGTAAGGCTTTGTTGAAAAGTCTTCTGCGTGATTTGTTTCAACATGGTGAAATCAAGACTAGTGAAGCTAGAACCAAAGAAGTCAGAAGATTGGCAGACAAGTTAATTTCGGTAGCCTCACAAAATACTTTAGCTGCTCGTCGTGAGCTGCACAAAGTTTTTGGTCGCAGAGATGTGGTCAATACTTTGGTAGACAAAATTGCTCCAGCTTTAAGTGGTAAAAAATCTGGTTTTACTGCTTTGGAGAAATTAGCTCCTAGACGCGGAGATAACACTACTGTTTTTAAGCTGTCTTTATTAGTTGGTGATCTCAAGTTAAATTCTTTGAAAAAAGAAAAACCAGTCGCCGGACCAAAAGTTGAAGCTAAAGAAGTCAAAGTTGAGAAAAAAGTGGTAGCTAAAAAAGCTCCTGCCAAGAAACCTGCTAGCAAAGCTAAAAAATCAGAGGAGAAAAAGTAATGTTCCAAAAATTAAAAACCTTTATTCAAAAAAAAGAAGCTGTAGAGCGAGAGTGGTTAGAATATGATGCTTCTGGCAAAGTTTTGGGTCGTTTAGCTACAGAAATTGCCGAAAAATTAATTGGTAAACATAAAGTTACTTACACTCCAAATGTTGATGGCGGTGATTATGTAGTTTTGATCAACGCTGAAAAAGTTGAGGTGACTAGAAATAAGGCCACTGCCAAAGTTTATTCTTGGCATAGTGGTTTTCCAGGTGGACTCAAACAACGCAGCTTTACTGAAATGTTGGCTAAAAATCCAGAGAAACTGATTAAGCACGCAGTTAAAAATATGTTGCCAAAGAATCGACTCAGAGATGAAAGATTAAATAGACTTAAGGTCGTGATTGGTAGCGAGAATCCATATCAAGGAATGATCAAAAAGGCAAAATAATATGGCAATAAGAATGAATAAGAAAAATGCTAAGGCCAAAAAAGTAATTAAAAAAATTATTACTCCAGTGGTTGTTAGTAAAAAGAAAACAATTGAAACTGAAAAAAACTTTAAGTTTCCTAAAACTAAATATGTGGAAGGCATCGGTCGTCGCAAGGTGGCCACTGCTAGAGTGCGTATTTATGAGGGTCAAGGTGACTTTGTAGTTAATGATTTATTAGTTTCTGAATATTTTGCTACTATTAGAAATGCTGCCTCTATTTATTTAAAACCTTTTGAATTAACTGGTACTAAGGGAAAATTTGCTGTTAGTGCCAAAATTTCTGGATCAGGTATCAACGCTCAATTAGACGCTTTACTCAATGGTATAGCTAAAGCTTTAGCTACTTTTAATCCAGAATTTCGTACTTTCTTGAAGCCTGCTGGTCTTTTGTCCAGAGATGATCGTATGAAAGAAACTCGTAAAATTGGTACTGGTGGTAAAGCCAGAAGAAAACGTCAGTCTCCAAAACGTTAAACTTTATTTTTTTTCGTCATTAAAAAACCCGCTTTTTAGAAGCGGGTTTTTAATTATCATTAAGTAGATATGTTTTTTTGTACTTTCAACGAACGTGACTGAGTTAAAGTGCAAAAATAAACTACCAAATCTCTTTTTTAAGAGGTTTTCCAACACGGAAATTGATCACTTTATGAGCCTTTACTAATTGTCTCTTGGCTTTATCACCAAATGGTTCAACGTGTTTGTCATCAACTTTGTTGACATAAAAAGTTCCAAAACCTGATAAAACAACTTTGTCACCTTTTTTCAAACTTCTAATAATTTCTTCAAACATGGACTCTACGGCTTCGAAGGAAGCTTTTTTAGTCAAATGAGCTTTTTTGGCAACGACATTAATCAAATCTGATTTGGTCATGGCACCTTTCTATATAATAATTGGTTCGTTGGCGAACCTGTTAAATACTATTTCAAGTGTACTATTTTGATTCAGTAAGTCAAGGAGTAATCAAAGTAATTTTAGTTGATACAACAAGACAGTTGCCACTCCAAGCATGTCGTAACCAGCGTCTCTAATAGTGGGATAACGTCCTGGAACTAGGCTTTGATGAAATTCATCAGTAAGAGCGTAAATTAAGCTAATTAACATCGGAAAGACATAATGTTTTTTGCTGAGTTTGCCAGGATTAGTTTTTTGATAAGCTCGGAAAAGTAAAATATATAAAACAGCGTAAACAAACATGTGGGCGGCTTTTTTAAAAATAAAGTCATAAAGAGAAACCGCAAACCCAGGTAAAACTTCTTGATTGGATAAGAAAAAAATCACTCCAGCCCACAGAGTAGGCAAAGAATAAACTACGAGGTAATCACGAATGCTGATGATTTTTGATTTTGCCATAGATAAGAATCAGAGAAGCTAAAATAATCAGAGAACTACCAATTATAGCATTTATGATGAGGTTGCGTTCCAGTGACTCGTTTAGAAAAACTAATCTCAAGTTTCTATTTAAGTAGCTTTTGTCATGACTTGATAATTTGATCTTATCTAGATCAATTAAATGTCGCACTACTGATTTATTGGAAGCTGTCATAGTTGTTGTCTGCACAGAAGTTAAATTGTTTGAATTGGAAACTGAAGTAATCTTTGGAGTGGAAGTTGGAATTGGAACTGCGGTTGTTGTAGGCGTAATAGTCGGTGTAGAAGTAGCAGTTGGAGTCAGTGTAGGTGTGGTTGTAGGAGTGGGTGTGGGATTTATCAGGTTGCGGCTAGGAGCAGTGAGAGCAAAAGTATTATCAGTTAAATTTCTAGACCAACTCAATCCTTTTTCGGTTTTGTCATAAGTCAAAGCATCTAAAATCTCGCTGTTACTATTTTTTAAAATTACACTGTCGCTGTCATTATTTAGACCACTGACTTCAACTACTAGGATTTGATTAATAAATTGTTGGTTAGTAAATTTGTAAATTTGTCGAGCACTGTCGAAAAGTGTAAAGTTGTTAAGACTAAACTCTTCTGCTGGTTCCTGAGTGATATATAGTTCAATCCATTCGTTGCCAGATTCTGGGTTAGGATGTGCTTCATTGATTAAAATAGTAGCGCTCATAGTTCTATTTTTTCATGCTTAGTTAGCAAGAACTCACACAAAAGCCTTTTTCATTCCGCAATCGATTTTTAGTCTTGAAATCGAGAAATATATAGATTATGATCTATATGTTATGAAATCCAGTTCTTGTTGTAGCCATTGTTTTAGTAATTTAGCAGTCGATTCACGAATGCAAATTTTTGTCTTTCTTAAAGGTAAAGGTGCTAAGACTGTTTCTGAGATTGTAGAACAAACTGTACTTAGCCAACCAACCGTTTCCTATCATTTGAAAAATATGGAGACTGATGGTTTGTTAATTAAAAAAAGAGTTGGTAAAGAAATCTATTACCAAGTCAATGAAAATTGTCCTCACGATCAAAAAACTTGCATACTGAAGCAAATGAATTTCACTAACTAGATTTATTAAAGGATTATTGTGCTTGAAATAAAAAATGTTCAAATTTCATTAAATAAAAAAAATATTTTGGATAAAATTGATTTATCAATTAAAAAAGGTGAGACTCATATTTTGATGGGTCAAAATGGAGCTGGTAAAAGTACTTTAGCCCAAAGTATTATGGGTAATCCAAATTACTCAGTGAAAGGTGAAATAATTTTTGCTAAACAAAATTTATTAAAACTAGATCCTCAACAGAGAGCAGCACTTGGAATCTTTTTATCTTTTCAACAAATTTTAGAAATTCCTGGAGTGAAAATTTATGATTATTTAAGGTTACTTTATAAAACCAGTCACAAAGAAAAATTAACTCCTTTGAAATTCAAGGCATTTTTAAAGACTAGAATGGAACTTTTAAATTTCAATGAAAATTTGTTAAAAAGATCTCTGAACCATGGTTTTTCTGGAGGAGAAAAGAAAAAGATGGAAGTCTTGCAAATGCTGGTTTTAGAATCCAAATTAATTATTTTGGATGAAATCGATAGTGGTTTGGATATCGACGCTATTCAAGCTGTTGCTAAAGCGATTGCTTTTTTGCAAAAAGAAAAGCAATCAGCAATCTTGTTAATCACTCATTATGCGAGAATTCTAGATTTTTTGCGTATTGATAAAGTGCATGTGTTAAACAAGGGCCAAATCATTAAGAGTGGTTCTGCCAAGCTGGTCAAAGAAATTGAAGCGAAAGGGTTTGCTAACTTTCTCAAAGCATAATGATTATAAAATATGAAGCAAGCCAATCTGAAGAAACTCAATGATGCCTACGCCAAGCGTTTTGGTTTTGCTATGCCAGAGAAATCGGTTTTGAGCTTTGACTTTGGTCTTTCGCAGGATATTATCAGCGATATTTCTACTAGTAAAAATGAACCAGCGTGGATGAGAGAATTTCGCCAAAATTCTTTGCAAGTTTTTAGAAAAATGAAATTGCCTAGTTGGGGGCCAAGTTTAGCAGAAATTGATTTTGAACAAATTCGCTATTTTATTAAAGATACTGATGTTGAAAAGAAAACTTGGGATGAGGTGCCGAAGGAGATTAAAGACACTTTTGATCGTTTGGGAGTTCCGCAAGCAGAGAAAGAATTTTTAGCTGGAGTTAAAGCTCAATACAATAGCGAAGTGGCTTATTCTTCACTGCAAGCTGAGCTAGATGAACAAGGAGTGATTTTTTGTTCGATGGAAGAAGCTTTGCAAAAACATAGCGATCTTTTTAAAAATTATTTTGGGCAATTGGTTCCCCCTGCCGATAATAAATTTGCTGCTCTTAATAGTGCAGCTTGGTCTGGAGGTTCTTTTGTTTATATTCCACCAAATACGCATGTTAAAAGACCGTTACAGAGTTATTTTCGTATCAATGCTGCTCGTATGGGTCAATTTGAAAGAACTCTAATTATTGCCGATGAAGGTTCTAGCGCCACTTACGTAGAAGGCTGTACAGCGCCAGTTTACAGTGAATATTCACTGCACGCTGCAGTG
Source organism: uncultured Pseudomonadales bacterium (assembly GCA_964511345.1). GTDB lineage: Bacteria > Patescibacteriota > Microgenomatia > UBA1400 > PJMF01 > UBA1364. Next base: position 15,055 of record CAZEEV010000006.1, read on the forward strand.
GTAGAAGTGTTCGTCAAAAAAGCCGCTCGTTTTCGCTACACTACTATTCAAAATTGGTCAGGCAATATTTATAACTTAGTTACCAAGCGTGCCAAAGTTTTCGAAGATGGAGTAATGGAATGGATTGATGGTAATTTGGGAGCTAAAACAACCATGAAATATCCTAGTTGTTATTTAGCGGAAGAGGGAGCTTATGGAGAAATGCTTTCAATCGCTTATGCCAAAAATGGACAAATTCAAGACACTGGCGCCAAAATGTTGCATTTAGCTAAAAATACTGCCTCTAAAATTGTAGCTAAATCAGTTAGTCTCGGTGGAGGGCAAAGTAATTATCGCGGTTTAGTTTATGTAGCTAAAAATGCCGGTGATTGTAAAAGTAAAGTAGAGTGTGATGCTTTGATTCTGGATAGCAAATCGGCAACTGCGACTTATCCTGATATGAAAATTGCTGGCGAAAATGCTGTCATGGAACATGAAGCCAGTGTTAGTGAAATCGAAGAAGAAAAACTTTTTTATTTAATGAGTCGCGGTTTAACTAAAACTGAGGCGATGACGCTGCTAGTTGCTGGTTTTATCGAACCAATTGTTAAGGAGTTACCACTGGAATATGCTGTTGAACTCAATCGCTTGATTGAATTAGAAATGGAAGGGAGCGTGGGTTAATGCAAGTTGTTCTGTTGAATAAGCAAGCTGAATTTATGCTAGCACCACAAGCAGATACTTTTTATTTAGTTTTGCTTGATTCAAAACTATCACAAGGAAAAGTGAAAGTAGATTTGGTTTTTAAGAAAGAAGCGGTGTCTTGCCAATTACTTTTTTTAGGACGATTAGCTAAAGGCAGTCATTGGCAATTAGAAAGCAACATAAAACATTTTGTAGCGAAGACTACTTGTTTCACTAATGTTTATTTAAGCCAAAGTGATGAGTCAAGAGTTGACTATTTTGGTCAAATTTATATTGACAAAAAAGCTGCGCAAACTAAGTCTTTTCTGACAGAACAAAGTTTAACTTTAGGTAAAAATACTTATAATCGTTCTCGTCCAATTTTAGAAATTTTTAATCACCGAGTTAAAGCATCACATAGTGCTAGTAGCAGTCGCTTAAATGAAGCTGATCTTTTTTATTTAATGAGTCGTGGTTTCAAAAAAGCTGAGGCCGAAAAAATTTTAGAAGAAGCTTTTTTTAATAAAGTTGTGGATTCGATCAAAGTAGAATTGGCACGTAAATTAATTAAGGATTATCTATGTTAGACGTTACAAAAATAAAAGCTGACTTTCCAATCTTTGCTAATCACAAAGAATTAATTTATTTGGATAATGCAGCAACTAGTCAGAAACCACAAGTCGTCATTGATAGAATTACTAAGTTCTACAGTAACGAGAACGCCAATGTGCATCGCGGTGTTTATCCTCTCAGCGAGCAAGCTGGTGAAGCTTATGATTTGGCGAGAAATAAAATTGCCAATTTTATTAGTGCTAAAAGTAGCAAAGAAATAATTTTTACTAAAGGCACCACCGACTCTTTGAATTTAGTGGCTCAGAGTTTTGTTTTTGAAAATCTAAAAAGTGGCGATGAAATTTTAGTGACCGACTTTGAACATCATAGTAACTTTTTACCTTGGCAAAATGCATGCGAAAAAACTGGGGCTGTTTTAAAAATTTTAAATAGCGATAAATCAGGTTTTGTTAGTCGACAAGAATGGCAAAATAAACTAAACAAAAAAACCAAAATAGTAGCTATTGCTCACGCCTCTAATGTTTTGGGAACCATTACTGATCTTAAACAAATTGCTAAGATGGTTCATAGTGTTGGAGCAGTTTTGGTGGTTGATGGTGCACAAGCTATTCCACACTTGCCAGTTAATGTACAAGATTTGGATTGTGATTTTTATGCTTTCAGTGGACATAAAATGTTAGGCCCAATGGGAATTGGTGTCTTATATGTTAAAGAAGCGATTTTATCTAAGATGTCTCCTTATCAGCTGGGCGGAGGAATGATCGAATCAGTTTCTTTAGCTGAAACGATTTATGCCGATTATCCAGAAAAGTTTGAAGCAGGCACTCCAAATGTGGAAGGAGTAATCGCTTTGGCTGCAGCTACAGATTATTTATCTAAAATTAGTTTAGCAGAAATTAGAAATCACGAAATTAAATTAAGTGAATATTTATTAAATGGTTTAGCAAAAATAAAAGGAGTGAAATTGTTGGGCACTGCCGGCGCCAAAGAACGCACTGGTTTAGTCTCTTTTTATGTTGATGGGATTCACGCTCACGACTTAAGTGATTTTTTAGCCAAAAAAGGTTTGGCTCTGAGAGCTGGTTTTCACTGTGCTATGCCACTCCATCAGAGTCGTCATTGTGGAGCCACACTTAGAGCTTCTTATTATTTGTATAATAGTGAAGAAGATTTAAAATCTTTGCTTAATAATTTAGAAAAGGCAATTGCTTACTATGGATGATCTTTATAGAAGTGAACTAATGGAAATTTATAAAGACCCAACTCACAAGGGCCATCTTAATCATCCATCTATATTTTTGGAAAAACAAAATGCTTTTTGTGGCGATCATCTAAACCTATCTTTAAAAATAAAAAATAATATTATTGCAGATGCTAAATTTGAAGGAGAAATGTGTTTCGTTAGTATCATTGGGGCAGATTTTTTACTGGAAGAAATTATTGGCAAAACTATTGAAGAGGCTAAAAAAATTGATCAAAAAAAATTGCTAGAATTAATTGATTTAAATCTTAGCACTAGCCGTATTGCTTGTGCAACCTTGACGCTAAAAGCTTTACAGGAAGCCATTGATAAATATGAGCAAAAACAAAATTAATAAAAATACTAATATCGCGGAGTTGATTGAACAAAATCCAGAAATGAATGAAGTGCTTTATGAATATGGACTTTACTGTGGAAATTGTTACGCTGCTGGTTATGATACGTTAGAAGCTGGAGCAATGTCCCATGGTTTAGAAGAAGAAGAGATTGAAGAATTGATTCAAGAATTAAATAAAAAAACAACTGATAAAAAATAAAAACATATGAAGCAAAAAATTGTTGTAGCAATGAGTGGTGGTGTAGACAGTTCTGTGAGTGCAGCTTTGTTGCAAAAACAAGGTTATGAAGTGATTGGTGTTACTATGCAAGTTTGGAAGGACACTCAAAATCTTGCTGTTAAAGATGCTCAACTAATCGCCAAAAGATTAAATATTCCACATTATGTACTTGATTTAAGAGAAATCTTTGCCAAAGAAATAGTTAATTATTTCATTAATGAGTATTTATTGGGTAGAACTCCCAATCCTTGTGTGCAATGTAATCATTACATTAAATTTGGAGAATTGCTAAATTGGGCCGAGTCAATTGGCGCAGACTATTTAGCTACTGGTCACTATGCCAATATTGTTAAAGTGGGAGAGCGCTATTTACTAAAAAAAAGTCAAAGTACTAATAAAGATCAGACTTATCCACTGTATCATTTAACCCAGCGACAATTGTCGAAAATTATTTTTCCTTTGGCAAAGTATGACAAAGCTGAAGTCAGAAAACTTGCCAGTGAATTTGAATTGGAAGTAGCTAATAAAGCTGAGAGTCAAGATATTTGTTTTATTAATGATCAAAATTATGTAAAATTTATCGAAGAGCAAGCTCATATTAAAATTGAACCAGGAAATTTTGTAGATAAATCTGGCAAAATTTTAGGTACGCATCAGGGAATTTATCATTACACCATTGGTCAGCGTAAGGGTTTAGGCATCGCTACTGGTAAACCGGTTTTTGTAACTGGTATTAATGTTGCTAAAAATGAAGTTATGTTGGGTGATGAAGAAGATATTTTATCAAAGGAACTTTGCGTTTCTAATCTCAATTTTATTTCAGTAGATCAGTTGACCTCACTAACTCAAGCCAGTGTCAAAATTAGATATGGGACTAAAGAAGCAGAGGCAATTTTGATTCCAGAAAAAAAAGATTTACTAAGAGTCGAATTTAAAGTTCCGCAACGTGCGATTACTCCTGGTCAGTCGGCGGTTTTTTATCAAGGAGATGTAGTCCTTGGTGGTGGAATTATTCAGTAAGTTGTTTACAGATAGCAAGTGGGCTTCTCAAATGCTAGAATTGTTTGAGTTTACTTATGTTCTCTTTTATTTTTGAAAAAAGATCTAAATTTAATATAGTCATAATTTTGTTTTTATTTATGGCTTTGCTGGTAAGATTGATTTTATTAGACAGAATTCCGCTTGCTTTTTCACATGACGAAATGGGTTATGTTATTAATGCTAAAAGCATTTTCCTTACTGGCAAGGGTAAAGCTGGGAATTGGCAAATCTCTAGCTTATCTCCAGTAGAAACGTATTTGGCTGAATTGCCAACTGTTTTTATGGCTCCATTCTTCAGTTTGCCATTTAGTAATATAGTTAACGTTAGATTGCTTTTTGTTTTACTCAGTTTTAGTTTGCCTTTTTTCTTAGCAGAAATATGTTTCTCATTAACCAAGTCAAAAAATGCTGCTCGCTTCGCTTTAATTATAGGGTTATTTAATCCTTGGATTTGGCAAAATGGAAGGTTGACGTTTGATGCGATTTTTAGTTTATGGTTCTATCTTTTAGGGATAATGTTATATTTAAATGATAGATATTATTTAAAAATTACATCTTTAATATCATTTTTTCTAGGATTTTATTGTTATCAAGGATTTAAATTGTTGTTGTTACCTATTGGTTTATTTTTATTTATTTTTAATTTTTTTCAGAAAAAAGTTTATTCTCAAAAGTTACGCAAAAAATGGTTTGTTAACTTGATTTTTTTTGTGGGTTTATTATCTATTTTAGCTTTTTATATCTTCGGTCAATTGCCTAAACAAACGGCCAGTTTACAAAGAATAGATAACCAACTTTTTTTACCAGACAATCCACAAATTAGATCAGTTGTAGATCATGATCGTCGTTTAGCTATTTCATCTTCCATAACTCCAATATTTATTAATAAATATTTCCAATTTATTAAAGAAATTTGTGGCAAACTAATGCTTATATTTGGTTGGAGAGAATTATTTTTTGAAATTAGTGCTTCTAACACATCATTTTCTGTCTACGATCATGGAATTTTTTATTTAATTGATGGTTTGCTAATTGTTTTTGGTTTATTTGTATTAATTAAAGATAAGAAATACAAAATCTTATTTTTTTTAACGTCAATGTTGGTGATAGGTACTATACCAGTATTAGTAACTGATAATATTTGGTTATTTTTTAGAGCTGCTTTTATTATTCCGTTTTTAATTATTTTTTCTGGTATAGGATTAAATAGAATTTTTATTAAAAGTAAGAAATTGTTTTTGTTTTTAAGTATTATTTATTTTATTTTTATTACCAACTTTGCCTTTAATTATTTTTTTCGTTATCCACTTTATTCAGCTGAAGGAATATTCATTAGTCCACGCATTTTAGTCAGTTATTTACATAGGGTCTCAGATGATAAAAAAATAATTGTTTTCGAAAATGAACCAGAATTCTTGTTTACAAGTTATGTTTTTTATAATGATTTATTTACGAAAAAAAACTCGAATATTATTCAGCAAAACTATAGTAATAAACAATACATTATGGGCAACGTAACGATTCAAAAATGTATACCAGAAAATTTTGTGATGGACGAAAAAAATACCTATGTTTTTGACGTTAATGTCGATTATTGTAAGACTAATTCCATTGATGATTCTTCTTTAGACTTAGATTTTGAATTATTTAATAAAGAGAAACAAGCCCTTTACATCAAACAAATCAAAGATAGTGGAGATAATTATGTTGTTTACAACGACACTATTTGCCGTAACTTTGAAGGTTTGAAGAAATATTTGCACCCTCAATATTTTACCGATTTGAATATTAATCTATTAAATGATGAAAATTTTTGTCAAATATGGATGACAAGGTAATTATTGGTTTGTTTTCTTTTTAGAATTAATCATCTTATCAAATAAATGATCTTTGATTTTCATTAATGCTTTTAATAAAACCAATCCACTGACAATTAATAAAGCAATGAACCAAGGATTGCCTCGATTTGCCATCCATAGATGTTCAATTTGACTCCAACCCACATAGCCGACCCATAAATAAAAAGCATTTCTAATAATTACACCCAAGAAAGTAGTAATAATAAAGGATCTCTTGTGGTATTTAATTACTCCAGCTCCAGCTGAAACCAAAATAGTGGGGATAAAAGGTAAAGCTCTAGCCACAATCATCAAAAAATCATCAACCCAAGTGCCTGTCAAAAAAGAACCTATTTGCTCGATTAATTTATGACTTAGACCAACGTATTTGCCAAATTTACTGATCATAACGTCTTCTAGTTTGTCAAAAGCAACATAAATCAAATAACTTGAAACGGTTTTGGCAAAAGAAGCTACGACCACTAAAATAGCTAATTGCGTGAAAACATAGTTTTGATTTTGTGCCAAAGCTGCAGCTGTAGTCATGACAAAAGGCGAAGGGATTGGAGCAATAATTTCCTCTAAAAATGAACCAATGACAACAAACACTTGTAAGTTAACTGTTTGTGATAAGTGCTCTAACCAGGCAATGATTTGATCGATAATAGACATAGGATTTGAT
>CAZEEV010000007.1:0-21304 GCA_964511345.1 uncultured Pseudomonadales bacterium
GCCTTCTTCACCAGCTCCCCCAACTTCTCAAACACCCCCACGCTAGCCTTTTCCACTGGCTTCTTTTCCTCACTAATAAATGAAATCTTCGTCGCCTTACTCTGCTTCACCTCCGCCAAATCCTTAGTTCCTACCAAATTTAAATTCAAACCCCAGAACAAAGAATACAACTTATAAGCATTATCAAACATCTCTTTACTATCCTTTTTATCCCCTTTAGTCAAGGCCTTAGTTCCCACCTCCATAAACCTCATCGAAGCCGCTAACAAATGTTTGCTAATACACCAGACCTCACCCTCATAATCCTTAATAATTCTCTTAAGCGCACTTTTACGCATTTCTCGAATTTCATTGAGAATATCCAAATATTTAGCATTTTTAGTTTTGCCATAAGTAAAGAAAAAATGTTCTTCCATGGAAATTAAATTCATGATCGCAATTGACAAATCTTCATCAGAAGATAGATCCAATTGGTGGCCTTTTTCCATGGCTTTGACCTTATTCATAAACTGATTGATATCGAGTTGCACCGACTTGGTTTTTGCCATAATTTTTCACTCCTTCTTAAATTTTTAATGCGTAATCGTCACAAAGAAAAGAATCACGCTACCAATGGTTAAAAAGAGCACTGGCGCAATGACTTTTTGATAATAAATATAAACTTTACCTTCATTGGTAGTGCGTAAATACTGATCAAGCTTCATCCCTGCATAAAACAAAAGCATGCCAACACTGGTACCCAATAAAATCTTATCAATGCCCCAAAGGGTGTTGCCTGCCACACCAATTATTTTTCCCAAATAAAGCGGGGGAACGACAAATAAAAACATCAAGGCATTAGCTAAAAATTTAGGATAAGGAATTTGCCAAGATTTTTTACTCGCCCAGTCTGCCATCCAAAAACCACTCGAAAGAATCAAACCACCAATCCATACCCCCATAATTGAATCGTCAATTCCCAACCAACGAGAAATGCCTAAACCCCCAGCTACTGCCACCGTACAGATCGGACAAACAGCTTTGACTGGCACTGCAAAAACTAGAGCTAATAAAAAGAAAAAACTGCTAAATAAGATAGTCATAATATTTATCATATAGATGAAGTTAAATATGTAAAGTCTGAAATTTAGTCATCTTTTGTTTTTAAAAAATCCAATAACATTATCCAACCACTAATACCCATGTATAAGCTCAGCTCTGCCACTTCTGACCAATCGTGCCAGATACCCCACTTAATTCTTAGTTGTTGAGTGAAATACAATAAAGCAAAAACGAAATAAAAAGATAATATCCAAGAAGGAACTAGACTCGTATATTGATTGAGTGGTTTAAACAATTTAGTTAGCCAATAAGCTAAAACTCCCAGAGCACTCAAAACTACATAGGCATAAATCACTAGCCATTCCACAGCATAGAGATTATGAATGGTTAATTCACCTTGTCGATTAACCTCTTGCACAGTAGCTCCAGATTCAATTCCTAAAATTCTTTGTCCCCAGGAAATTTCATCACCAGCGACAAAAAATAAAGCCAAAGTAGCCAACACATAAAATGTTGCCCGCATCCATTGTTTTTGACCAAAAAAACGAATACTTTGAAAAAAGCTCACTGCACCACCAATCAACAAAACAAAAAATTGTGAGTACTCTATCAACCGATCTTCTTTGACTATTTCTTTGAAAATATTAAAAGGCCACAAGCTCACCAAATAGAGCACGGCAAAAGTCAGTAGTGGAAAAATAAAAATCACTCTAATGTAGTATTTTTGCCACCAACTTTTGGCTTGATTGATTAATAAACTAAAAGCCGTAAACACCAACATTAAAGTTAAACCCTGAGGATGAAGCCTTGTCAGCTCATACACTGCATTCTCGTATGAATGAGCCCAAAAAATAGACAGACCAGTCACCAATAAGACTAAAAAAACTAAACCAAGCAAAGCAAGCTTTTTTAGAAATTGATTAAACTGAGCGCGCCATTTAAGTCTTAAGAAAAGTTGAATCAACAAACAAGGAATTAATAATTTTTCACCAGCAAAACCCAAAAACTTTTGCGTCTTGTCTGGATTAGTAAAACTATCTAAACCTAAGATCGCCAACATCACTATAAAAATTCCAGAAATCAGTAAAGACGATTTTTTTTTGAGAAACTTTAACATAGTGGCTGATATTGCAACACCGTAAAGGTCAGTTTGGGATCAAGTTTAAAGAGAGCAGTCTTGATCTCATCTAAAGATTTGGGCGATTTAGGCTTGATGATAAACATCATGGTTTGCTGTTCATGGTCTTGATCCATTCTCGTCAATTTAATATAGCGAGTCTGCGTATCTAATGTCGCTAAGATCGTAGTTAAAGTTTGAATTTTGGTGAAGGTTACTTCCAGATGAACTGAGTCTCGATCAGTGAATCTCTTGCTAAAACCACCTCTCACCAACGATTGAATCAGTACAAAACCCATAATCACCCCAAAAAAAGTACTAGTCATCACCACCTGATCTGCACCAAAACCCAAACCCAAAGCGACAGCTAGAAAAATATAAGCCAATTCTTCTGGATCCTTAATGGCTGCACGAAAACGAACGATAGACAAAGCACCAACTAAGCCCAAAGACAAAGCCAAAGACGATCTCACTATCGAAATGATGAGCATCGTGGTCAAAGACATGAAAGGCAACAAAGCTGCTAAACGAGCACGATTGGAAAGAGAATTAGCCCGAAAGAAATAAACTAAAGACATAAAAATACTCAGCAAACTTAAAACCAAAGCTTGGATCACTGCTTCTTTGATCACAAATTCAGAGGGAGTAACAAAAATGGATTGCAAAAATTCTGTATTCATAATAAGTGGATCAAGTATAGCATTGCTCCAAACCCAAGCAAATACTACATTTCGTCTACACGTTGTATAAATGCTTGTGTATATTTTCTAAAAAACTCAGGTCTCTCTCTTAAATATACCTTCAACATTTCCACATGTTCTTCCCATTCTTCCATGCTGTTTAAAGCAAATTTTTTATCTGCCGTATTAAATCGCTGCCAACGAGCAATTTCAGCTGGCATTTCTGGACGAATTTGCGCTGCCCAATAATCGACTATTGCATCAGTATATTTTGGATCAAGTTGATGAGCCAACAAATCTTCCATTCTCTTGAGATAATTCCTAATGAAAGTCTTGCCATAAATTAAATTACGAAAAGGAAAGTTGTTATCGATTAGTTGAGCATAAGGATCACCATCAGCTGCTGCCACCATGTCTTTTAGAGAAGAACGACCAGCTCCAAAAGAGACATCCGAATCAAAGAAAAGCCAACGAAAACGCCCATCTAATTGTTCCACAAATTCTGATTCAACTAAATACAATTTTTCACTTTGATAACGCCAGACTTTGTAATTGTTGTACGGCCAATCAAAATTGGCAAAATAAAATTCAAGCAAAAGATAATCGACTAAATTTTCCATATCTAAAATGGTGTTTGCCTCTGAATAAGATACGCATCTATTGCATCTCGCAACATTACGAGAGAGTTTATTAATTTTTTCTGCAGATTCTTTACTCTTTTTATTCACAGGCGCAAAACTGCCCTTAACATCAGCTCCCAAAGGCACTTCTAGCATGCCCAAGGCTTCAGTTTTTAAACTATATTTCTGTGCAAAATAAGTTTCATCGAAGCGTTCTCTCAAAAAATACAAACCCCAATATTGACCATTAAGGTAAAGCACCACTGGCTTGCCTCTTTGCACATCTAAGTTCGTGGTCTCAGCTACAAGCTGATTAGCCACTTGTTCACGCAAGTGAGTGAATTTAGCTTCATCATTACGTAAAATTAAACTCGTAAAATAGGTTGGTGCTTCCGGACCAAAAAATGGGTAAGAAGCTCCTTGTATATTACCGCTCTCATCCACCAAAGTTAGACGAAAGGATTTTTGCGGAGCAGCATTTAAACTTTCTCCATGTAATTCTAGTTTAATCTGATGAGTAAATTCGAGTTGCTTATTAGTATCATAATATTTCATTTGACCAAAAAGGTGCTGGTCTTTGCTCGATAAAAAATTGCCGTAATCATCTGTTACTTGATTACTAAACAGCGATACACTCACCAAAGGCAAAGTGTGCTGCGCGTTAATAAAAACATCATGAACTTGTTCCTTGGAAACTTGTCTTTTACCAAAAAAAACTGCCATTCGCAAAGCAGTGGATTCTGCAATCGTTACAGCTCCAGTAAATTCAGGAGATTCGTGAGTAGGCATTGACCCATCGCTTGTGTAACGAATTTTACCCAAGAAAAAAGAGTTCGCTTTAAAACTAGTGGCTGTTGTAAAAAAATTACCTACCGGCTCAATTTTAATTGGTTGTCGCCAAAGCTTTAAAAACCATAAAGCAAAAACCGTCGAAAACGCTACTGCTAAGATGAGCAATTTTGGCAATTTACTGGTAAAAATATTTTCTTTGATTAGCATATAACTAACTACACAATTGTGGATGTATTTTTTCTACTCCCATGACATATTTAGAAGATTTAGCAATTTGAATCGGCATAGTACGGACAATTTTTTGCAAAGCCGCATCGTCTTGAATTTTATATTTACATTCCAAAACACTAAAGTCAAAAAAGCGCCAAGGACGTAATTGTAAATAATCACGCATCTGACGCGCACCAATCCGTTCATCAATAGTGATTCTCACTTTAGCAGTAGGAGAATAAAAATAAGCACGCTGATAAACATTATTTAGAACTGGTTGCAATGCTCTAGCTTCTTCAATTTTATCTGATAATTTTTCTTGGACCAATAAAGTTAATGCATTAAGCCAAGCTCCGAGATTTTTTTCATGATTTACCAATGGATAAATTTCTTTTCTAATCATTTCACCAGAACGCATTTTGATCTCTAATTGCACTTGCTCGCTGTAATCAGCAGAGCCATACCAACGCACCCGCACTTTTTGCCGATTAGCATCACCATTGATGTTTTGTTGAAAATATTCGAAATCCGGAGTGTCAAAATAAATAGAATTTACTTGACGTTTATAATAAATTTTTTGGAATCCCTGATCACTTAAAAGTAAAAAATTTTCTAGCTGCTTAGCGGAATAATCGCCACTTAAATATTTTCTTTCGTAACGATAGTGAGCAGTAGCACTTTGCGACATCTTAGCTGATTATACAATTAAATCAGTGGCATTTTTTAATGGTATTTTATTAAGTTTGTTTTTGTTAGAATTCCTTGAATATGGAAACCTGGCAAGCATTTATTTTGGGCATCATTGAAGGACTCACTGAGTTCTTGCCAGTTTCTTCTACTTTTCATCTTATTTTCACCAGTCAGCTCTTGGGTCTTGAAAATAGCGAATTCCTAAAAATGTTTGAGGTATTTATTCAAGCTGGAGCTATCTTGGCTGTACTCATTTTATACATCAAAGAGCTAATCAATGATAAAGAGCTCATTAAAAAAACAATGTTATCTTTTATCCCTACAGGCGTGATTAGTTTTATGCTTTATCCAGTGATTAAAAATGTTTTTTTTGAAAGTCATACCCTAATGCTGAGCGCTTTCATTCTCTTTGGTTTAATTTTCCTGATTTATGAACGATATGGTCACAAACACCTATCTAAAGAGAAAGAGCTTAAACAAATTAGCTACACCGATAGTTTATTAATTGGTCTTAGTCAGACTTTAGCAATTATTCCTGGTATTTCTAGATCTGGAATTATTATCTTAACCATGATGATGCTGGGTTATAAACGCGACCGCGCCGCCAAATACTCTTTCTTCTTAGCTATACCTACCATCTTGGCAGCTGCCAGCTTGGACATCTTCAAATTACAAGTTAGCACCCCACTTCTTCCTGGAGAAATTCAGGCATTAGTTATTGGCTTTGTTGGTGCTCTATTAGTAGCACTCTTGGTTTTGAGATGGTTTATTAGTTTCTTGCAAAAAAATACCTTATCTAGTTTCGGCTTTTATCGAATTGCTTTAGGTTTACTGTTAGTCTGGCTCATCTAAAACGTGTTAAAATCAGGCCGTGCTTAAAAAACATCTTTCATCATCTTGGAAAAACGCTCTTAAACATCTTTACATCAACCCTTTGGAAGCTTGTAATTTAAAATGCAAAATTTGTTATACTCAAAAAACTAAAGCCATTTTGAGTAGTGAGGAAATTCTAGATTTCATTCATCGCTATCAAGCTACACAAAAACTAGAGTCTGTAACTTTTTGCGGCGGGGAGGTTTTCTTACTTCGCGATTTTTCATCTTTGGTCAATCAATTGACTGCCGACAACCTTTTTATTCAAATTATTAGCAATGGCACTCTTGATCGTTTAGCAGAAATTAAGCAGCCTAATATGGTCAATCTCATTGTTTCTCTAGATGGTTTGGAAGAATATCATAATCAAAATCGCGGTCTAGGTAATTTTGCTAAAAGCATCCAATTTCTTAAAAAAGCGATTGCCCTTGGTTTTCATACTGAAGTTTTTACAATTGTGACTCGAGAAAATTTAGCTACTATTCCTGAATTCGAACAAGCATTGACCAAACAGCTAGGTAAAGAAATCGACATTACTTATCATCCACGTAAACCACTGGCGTATTTACAAAACCATCCTGTTTCCAATGTGGTGGGACAAGTCAATAATTTTAATTTCTTAAACAAAGACGAACTTAAAAACTTGATGCAAAATAAAAAAACTTTTCCCCCACGAAATTTAGGCTGCTATCAAATCGCCCTAATGTCAGATAAAAAAATTTATGCTTGTTGCGAGGGGATTCGTCCTTTAGGCGATCTCGAAACGCCAATCGTAGCACTGATTGCTAATTTACAAAAACGTATTTGTTGTGGCTGCAGCGAACCCGATTTCGTTTGTGGTTTCAAAGATATTTTTTTAGAGGTAGAATAGGCGAATGCCCAATCTTAAAAAAATCATTGGCTTTCCAGAAAAAACTAGCGATCGTAATCAGAATTTATATCAAAACAATTTGTTTTATTTAAAGTTTTTAAGTGTTTTTCGTTCACTTTTTTTTATGGTGCCTGTTTGGGTGTCGATGGAACTGCGCTATATTAGCCTGACTCAAGTGGCTTTAATAGACATTGTCATTTTACTAAGCGCCTTGTTTTTAGAATTACCCACTGGTGCTCTAGCAGATTTAATTGGTCGCAAAAAAAGTATTGCTTTTTCTTTCTCTATTAGTGCTCTAGCTTATTTTTTATTTGCCTACGCTGATAGTTTTACTTGGTTTCTGATAGCTGGGCTCGGTTTTGGTCTAGCTGATGCGCTGCTAAGTGGTTCATTAGAAGCTTTGGTTTTTGATACTCTCAAACAAAATCACCAGGAACATACTTTTAGCGAAGTAAATAATAAGAATTCTTTGATTTTTAATTACAGTATTTTTGTCGCCATTATCATAGGAGGTTTAATTTTTGAAAAATTCTATCATTTGCCATCGGTATTAACCGGTCTTGCCATGATCATCGCTGGCTTGATTTCACTCAAATTTATTGAGCCTGACGTAGATAGTGAAAAATTTACTTTAAGAAACTACCTGAGACAAACTAGAATGGGTTTCAAAGAGTTATTTAAAAATAAACAAGCCAGAGATATTTCGCTTTTTTATATTTTAGTTGGTGCTTTTACTTGGCCAATTGTTCTGAGTTTTAAAAATTTTGCTTTAGTAGATCTTGGAGTAAGTGAGAAAAATATTGGTTTTATTTTGGCCTTTGTTTCTCTTTTCGCTGTACAAATTTTGCACGTTTTAATTAGAAAAAAAATCTTTGACAGAATGAGAGTGGTCTTTTTATTACCCGCTATTTTATTAAGCATCTTTTTGCCTCTTAGCTATTTTTATCAAATTCCCAACATTATCGTGATGATTTTCTTCATCATGCTGACTTCATCCATGCGTTGGAACGTGCTTGGTAAACTCAGTAACCAATGCTATAGCTCTAAAAATAGAGCCACCGCTATTTCCAGCTTGAGCATGATGATTAGTTTGGCTTATATTGCCATTTTGGCTCTTTTTTCTTTACTAAACGAATACACTCAGCATTCAATTAAAATTATCTTTTTAATCATGGGTGCGGGCAGTATCTTTTTATTGTTACCAATTTCTTTGAAATTAGCTAAAAAATATCACAACAAAGTTTTCGAAACTTATGAATAATCAATCGTTTAAACAAAGAAAAACTCTAGGTTTGGCATTGGGAAGCGGTGGCTGGCGTGGACAGGCTCACATTGGAGTAATTAAAGCTTTACTAGAGGCTGGCATTAAAATTGACTACGTTGCTGGAGCTAGCGCAGGAGCTTTGATTGGTGGTACTTACTGTGCGCTACAAGATGTTCAGCTTTTAGAAAATATTTTCAGAGAACAAATTCATAAAAAAGAACTATTTTATGCTTTTTCTGATCCTGGATTAAAGGGAGGATTATTTAAAGGACAGAAAATAATCACCATGTTTGAAGACTTAGTTGGTAAAAGAAAAATTGAAGAATTGCAAGTTCCTTTTTGTGCAGTCACTAGCGATCTCTTAACTGGTCAAGTAGTAGAGCTAAAAAACGGTGATTTAGCTACGGCTATCAGATCCAGTATTTCTGTACCTTTTGTCTTCACGCCAGTAAAATACAAAAATTATCATCTGATTGATGGGGCTACAGCCGTACCCGTTCCTGTCAAAACTACCAGACAAATGGGCGCCGATGTCGTACTCGCAATCAATCTTTATAAAAATATTTTTCCAATTAAAAATACTAAAATTAGTCCAATTAAAGCTGCGCTTAAAACTAGCCACATCATGCTATATCATTTAGCTAAATATAGCTGTCAAGGAGCCGATCTGGTGCTAGAACCAAACATTCAAGAAAAAGGTACTTACTCTGATCCATTCTCCGGTTTTGCCAAGAATGAAGGCACTATTGAAGCCGGCGAAGCAATCGTTAAGGCTCAACTATCTACAATTAAAAAGCTCTTGAGTTAAATCGTTTGATAGCAAACAGGCTAGCTCCCATCACTGCGAAATCAGAACTAATTTGCATTATCGGCAATAAACACCAAGCCCTCGGACAGTTGTGCTTATTCTTATAAATACTCCAGAAAATATAAAGTAAAAAAAGACTGCCAAAATACAAAATATTAAAATTAAGGAGCAAAATTAAAAAGAAAAAATATCTGGCAAAAATCAATAAAACTTTTGGCCGTATAATACCAGCTTCGACGTCACTCGCGGCAAAACCGGCGATTTTTTTAATAAAACTTGAAAAATCGTGAGGTGGTTCCCAGTAAACCAGGGCTTTTTTAGCAAAAGCTATTTCAATTTTGTTTTGTTTAATTCTCAACATCAACTGGTAGTCCTCGCTCAATTTCAACTTCTCATTCAAACCACCCAATTCTTCCCATAATTTTTTCTCAATTAATAATGAACGAGTGGTAGGTACAAAGTTTTTTTCATTAATACGTCTTGGTAATTGTAAAAAATAGGGCACAATTGCCTCCTCTAATTTGGAGTGAACAATTCCTCTAAAATAACCGCCGACTATTCTTTTTCTAGATAAAATTAATTTTTTTAACAGCTCCTCTAGCCATAACCAATCTAAACGGCAACCAGCATCAGTAAAAGCTAAATACTGTGCATTAGTTTGTTTAACAGCAAAATTACGAGCCTGACTGCGATTAGATTTTTTTCTAAAAAGACGAATGTTTAAATGAGGATTTTTTTGACTAAAATCTTCAATTATTTTATCAGTGTCATCTGTTGAACCAGCATCAACAATGATAAATTCTTGAGCCAAAATACTTTGCTTGCGATAACTTTCCAAGAAATCAACAATGTTATCTTGTTCATTTAAAACTGTTGCTATCAAAGCAAGCGAGATTTTTCTATAATCAGTCAACTGACTTGGCATACCTAATAGGCACTATAGCTTTTATTTCGGAGCGAGTCTAGAGATAATTCAATGGCTATGAAGGCATTAATCATTACCGAATCTTACTTGCCTCACCTTGGCGGAGTGGAAAAACACATTGCTGGCATTAAGCCCTATTTGGAACAAGCTGGTTTTGAATTAAAAATTTTTAATAAATCAGCAATTTTTGAGGATCGCCCTTTGAAGAAATTCTTTGGCCTTCTAGAAATTTGGTGGGCGCTATTTAAAAAAATAAAATGGATCAGCGAAGCAGATGTCATTTTTATTCACGACGTTTTTATTTATTATTTGCCTTTCAAATTTATATTTCCCAGAAAAAAAATTATCACCACTTTTCATGGTTGGGAAAAAATTTATCCAATTCCATTTAAAAATATTCTATATAAAAAAATTGCTCAAAAACTTTCTCATCGCACCATCAGCATTGGTTCTTACATCAATAAATATTATCATCTGCAAAGTAAAAACAATGATTTAAGTTATGGAGCTGTAGATTTACCCACTATCAAAATTGATTTAAAAGCAAAGGAAAAAAACAGTTTTTTATTTGTAGGTAGATTAGAAAAAGATACTGGTTTAGCAATTTTTTTAGAGTTTTTAGATATTTTAATTGAGAAAAAAATAATTTTTTCTGTGAAATTTTGCGGCGACGGGCCAATGAAAAAGAACTGCCTTCAATATGGTCAGGTATTAGGCTTTGTTGATATCGGAAAATTTCTAACGAAATCAGAATTTTGTTTTGCTGGTGGTTATTTATCTATTCTAGAAGCTATGGTTTACCAAAACATTGTTTTGAGTGGTTTTAATCACAACTTGAAGAAAGATTACTTGCTCACTAGTCCTTTTGCTGGAAATATCATCTGTGCTGATCAAGCTCAGTTACTTTTCGAAAAATACAGCCATCTGCAAAATAAAGATCAAATCATTCAAGCTAATTTTGATTTAGCCAAACAGTTTAGTTTCGCTAAATTAGCTAATTTATATATCAAAGCCAGTCAAGAAAAATGAAAAAAAGCTTAATTCTTCTCATCTTCTTGTCCCTTTTCTCTTTTGTCTTAGTATTTGGTATTTTGCAGAATTTTTTAGTTCTCAAACATCTGAAAGAGAACGATTTAGCTAAAGCTAGCACTGCCAGTAAACGAGCTTTTTTCTTACCAAAAACTCTCAATTTACTTACTTTCAAACAAATTGAGACTCTAAAATTATGGGAATTCGCCATTGAAGAAAGCAAAAACCTGCCAACACTAATTGACGACGTGCAAAGTTATCTCACTCACACGTTTAACAATGAAGCAAATAATCCAGAATTAACTAATAAAATTATTAAACATTTAGAAAAAATAAATCAAAAATTAAATAAAATTGATATCAAGGCATTAAATGAAGTTAAGTTAATTACCAACGACTCATTTCTAATTGCTCAAAAATTCTTGCAAGAAGACCAAAAATATCTCGTCATTTTGCAAAATAGTGATGAGCTAAGAGCTACTGGTGGGTTTTTTGGTTCATTTTTTATTTTAGAAAGCAAAAATGGGCAAATCGCTCCAATAGAAATTCAAGACGTTTATGTTCCCGACGGACAATTTAGCGGTTTTATTAAGGCTCCACCAGGACTTGATGAATATTTAAGTTCCGGCAAGGGCTTGCGTCTGCCAGATGCAAATTGGTGGCCGAATTTAGCTGATTCAGCAGAACAAATTTTATATTTCTTTGAAACTAATCAAACAACAAAATATCAAGGTGTCATTGCTCTCAATTTGCAAGTGGTGGAGCAACTACTAGAGCTCACTAGAGCGGTTTATCTACCTGATTACAACACTGCTGTGGATAGTCATAATTTTGCGCAAATCGCTAGGGCAGATCGCAATGAATTTTTTCCTGGCTCTCAGGAAAAAGCCAGCTTCCTGAATCACTTTTTTAAAATTTTCAAGCTACAACTATCACAAAGCCTAACAAAAAACCCTCAAGCAAGCCTTGCTTTAGCGCAAAAGCTTTTCAAGGCAAAAGACATCCAAATTTATAGTAGAGATAAAGAAATCGCTAAAATTATGCAAAAACATAATTTAGCTGGCCAGATGTTCAACCAAGAAGAACTTTATTATTTTCTAGTAGAAAGTAACGTCGGAATAAATAAAACCAATCGTCTTGTCGATAGACAAGTGCAAATACAAATAGGGGAAGAACAAGACAAAATTATTATTACCTGGCAAAATACCAACTCCGTACCTTACGTCAATTACCAAAGACTTTACACTATTCCTCAGAGTGAAATTATTGACTTAAAAATCAATGGTATATCAAGTAAAACTGTTAACCAACGCACTTTCATCACTAAAGAAAATCAACAATTTATGGAGTTTGGTTTCTTAGTCTCAGTGTTATCACAACAAGAAACCCAAATTGAAATTGATTTAAAAAACCCTTTGTCACTAGCTTCTAAAAAAAAGCTTTTCATCCAAAAGCAAGCTGGTTTAGCTAAAACTCACTATCGCGTCACTTATCAAGAACAAAGTAAAGATTTCGAACTTGCTAGTGATCAAAGTCTGGTTTTCGATTAGAATACAGATTGAGCTTTGCACTTTAATACAGTCGCATTCGACTAAAATTGTTTATTTAATAAAAGTTAACAATCTTTGTCTTTCGCTATCTATAAACATACTTGCTTATTTATGTTTATAAATCAGCTCCTCAAATGGCCTGTATTAAAGTGTAAAGCTCAATATTTAGATAAACAAAGATATATATGGACCAAGATACGCTCATCGCCAATTGTCGCCAACTTTTGCTTGATTCTGGACTCACAGAAAAAAAAGCTACGATTTCGGCGATAGAGAAAGAGAGTGAAGCAGCTACTTTTTGGCAAGAAGAAACGGCTCAGGAAAAAATGCAGCTTTTATCTTCTTTGCAAAAAGAAGTCAAGGCCTTAGAAAAAATAGAGCAATTGAGCAATGATTTGCAAGCTGCTTTGGAATTAGAGTTAAATGAAGATATCGCTAAAATCAGTCAAGAATTGGAAAAACTTTTCAAAGAAGCAGAACTCAAACAATATTTAAGTGGCAAATATGACCGCTGTCATGCCATTCTGTCAATTCATCCTGGTCAAGGTGGCACTGAAGCCATGGATTGGGCAGAGATGATTAAGCGTATGTATCAACGCTATTTTGAAAGAAAAGCTTGGAAATATAGTTTCATCGGAGAAGTTAGGGGAGAAGATGCAGGTATCAAAGAAGCAGTTTTTGAGATAGAAGAAGATTATGCTTATGGTTATTTGAAGGGTGAACAAGGCACACATCGCTTAGTCAGACAAAGTCCTTTTAATGCTGACAATTTGCGCCAAACTTCTTTTGCTTTGGTAGAAGTTTTGCCTGTTCTTAATCAACAAAATGATATTGAAATCAAAGATGTGGATTTAAAATGGAATTTTACAAGAGCTGGGGGAGCCGGTGGCCAATCAGTTAATAAAACAAATTCAGCAGTAGAATTAACCCATATACCAAGCAATATCACCGTAAAATGTCGTGAAGAACGCAGCCAAATTCAAAATCGCGAGCGAGCGATGAAAATGCTCAAAGCCAAATTGGCTAAGATCGAAGAAGAAAAGTTTGAAAATGAGCTACAACAAGCCAAGGGCCAGCACCAAAACGCTAGCTGGGGGACACAAATCCGTAATTATGTGCTCCATCCTTATCAATTAATCAAAGATACCCGTACTCAAGTCGAAACCAGTCAAAGTGGGGAAGTTTTAGATGGAGACTTAGACCAATTCATCTTGAGTTTTATTCGCTATAGAAAAAAATAGCTATTTTAGGCTAAAATAGGAATATTATGTATAAAATGCAACTCCAAGAAAACGAAACTAATCAAGCCAACGAGCAAGTTACACAAAATGCTTACGATGAAAAACAAGTTGACGAATTTCCAAATTTGCGTCAAAATCAAAAACTTATGAACCAAAAAGCTAAAAAAACTTTCATTATTATCTGCGGTATTGCCATTTTGGCAGGAATTTTGACGGGCTTCGGCGCTTTCAAACTCAAAACCAAAGGTGGTAGCGTCGCCCAAGTTGAAAACGTTGTTGTTGAGGATGCCAACAAAGTCAAAAATGGCGATGTTTTCGGTGTACAAGATAAGGACACTTTTGCTGATAATGCCACTGGTTACGTCGAGGCAGGCGGTGTTGATGGCGAAGGTTCCCACAAACTTTTAAGAGAGGGTGGAGATAGTCAAACTGTCGCCCTCACCTCTTCTGTAGTGGATTTAGACAAACTAGTTGGTTTTGAAGTCAAGCTTTATGGCGAAACTCACAAAGCTGAAAAAGCCGGTTGGTTTATGGATGTCGGTCGAGTCGAAGTCATCAATACAGAGGCGGAAGCTCCTATTCAAACTTTAGAATAAACATGCTTAAATAGACCTCATGCCCATGATAGTTTTTAAAACTGTTAGTAAGTCTTTTGCTGACAAACCAACTGCTATTAGTAATCTCAATCTGGAAATCAATCAAGGAGATCTTGTGGTTATCACTGGCCCATCTGGAGCTGGCAAAACTACTTTGATGAAATTGTTGATTGGTGAATATTTACCTTCAGAAGGAGAAATTGTTTTCGAAAATTGGCAGTTAAGCCAAATTAAAAACTCTGAAATCCCTACTCTACGTCGTCAAATCGGGGTAGTTTTTCAAGATTATAAATTAATCGAAGATATGAACGTCTGGGAAAACATTGCTCTACCCCTTTATATTAGTGGTAAAAAAGACGAAGAAATAGAATCACGTGTGACCGATTTATTGAATTTAATTGGCCTCGCGGATAAAGCTCTTTTCTTTCCCCGACAGCTTTCTGGTGGTGAAGCTCAGCGAGTCAGTATTGCCAGAGCCTTGGCCATTGCTCCTAAAGTCATCTTTGCTGATGAGCCCACTGGCAACTTAGACAAAGAAGCCACTCTTAAGATCACTAGACTTTTGAAAAAAATTAATGAACTAGGCACTACTCTGCTCTTTGCCACTCATGACCAATTAGTCATAGATGAACTTAAAAATCATAGAATTGTCCACTTAGAAAAACCTGTTGAAAACACTAATCCCGCAGAAACTGCTAAACAAGTCGAAACTAATCGAGATGAAGAACGAGAAAAAGTCAAAGCTAAACAAGTCAAACTAGAAAAAGAATTAAGTGAAAAGAAAGAAAACAAGGACAAAACTACTAAACAAGCTAAGGATGAACAGAAAAGTAGCCACAAACTAAGTTTGCCAAAATTAAAACTTAAACTGAATTTGAAAAAATCTAAAAAAGAGGAAAAACATGAAAGCACTTAATTCTGCCCTCGTAGCCATTCGTCGCTCACCATATCAAAGTACCTTGACTATTTTTATTCTGACCATTACTTTTTTTGTCGCTTATTGTTTTTCCCTTTTGAGTATTGGTAGTGAAAAAGTTTTATCTTTTTTTGAAACTCAACCTCAAGTAATCGCTTTCTTAAAATTAGAGGCTAAAAGCGAGGATGTGGAAAAAATTAGCCAAAAAATGAAAGAAAAAGTTTACGTCAAAGAGGTGAAAGTCGTCACTCAAGAAGAGGCTTTGCAAATCTATCAGCAAGAAAATCAAGATGACCCTCTTTTACTGGAACTAGTCACTGAGGAAATTTTGCCGTCCAGTGTAGAAGTGGCAGCGATTGATGCTGAGAGCTTGGAAACGATTAAAAATGATTTAAAAGAAGAAAGTATGGTGGAAGATGTTGCTCTGCAAGAAGATGTTATCAACAATTTAGTACGTTGGACCAATGCCATGCGTATCATCGGCTTGTTTTTGTTAGGCACCCTAACTGCCACTTCTTTTTTGATGATTATGACCACCATTTCCATGAAAATTTCTGCTAAACGCAAAAACATTCAAATTATGAAATTTGTTGGTGCATCCAATACTTATGTGAGTCGCCCTTACTTGTTAGAAGCCATCATCACTAGTGGCATGGCCAACATATTAGCTTTTGCAGTCTATGGAGCAATGATGCTTTACGCCAATCCTCACCTTGAAAACTTTTTAGCTGGCATCATCGACTTGCCTATTGCTTGGCAGTTTTTTGCCTACCAATTTACCGCTGGCCTAGGATTAGCCATTTTACTTGGAATTATTGCTAGTCAAAGTGCTGTCGCGCGCATGCTAAAAAAATAAACCATGAGAAGATTTTTAAGCCTTCTGCTCCTCTCACTAGCGTTTTTGTTATCTACTTCTAGTCTGGCTTTGGCTGAGGATTGTGATAAAAGATATGATTGTGATGAAAAAAAAGATAACTATGAGAGTTGTCTAGAAAGCTTGGAAAATTGTTGGCAAACCAAAGTTAATCAAGTTCAATCAGAAGCAAATACTCTTCAATCTGCAATCAATATTTTGAATGGTCAAATTCGTTTGCAAAGCATTAAAGTTCAGCAAACCGTTGCTGAAATTAATAGCTTGGAAAGAGAAATCACGGAATTATCCGAAAGAATTGAAGGTTTAGGTATTTCCTTAAATCGCCTTAGCGAAATTTTGATTAAAAGAATTCGGGCAAATTACAAACAAAGTCGCCTGCCCTACAAAAATAACATCTTTGCCTCAGATTCCTTCAATGATTTCATTAGCCAACATCGTTATTTAGATTTAGCTCAAGATCAAACACTTGACTTGATGAAAAAAACTGAGCTACAACGTCTTACTTATAATCAACAAAAAGAACTTAAAGAAACTAAACAACAAGCAGTAGAAAAGAAAAGACAAGATTTGCAAAGTCAAAAAAATGTTTTAGACGCACAAAAAGCTAGTAAAGATATTTTGTTACAAGAAACAAAAAATAGTGAAGCTATCTACCAACAAAAATTAGCTGAAGCGCGAGCAGAATTAAATGCTATCAGAAATATCGTGGCTGGTTTAGGAACTGAAACAAAAGTGGGAGAGATAAAAAAGGGCGATAGAATCGCTGCGGTAATTCAAGGAAAATCAGCTTGTTCGACCGGCACACACCTACATTTCGAAGTTGCTCAAAGTGGCGCTCGTCGCAATCCATTCGATCTATTAAAGAATACAAGTCTTAAATGGGACAATATTGATCCACCTAAAAATGGCACTGGCGATTGGAGTTGGCCACTTAATGATCCAATTCGTGTTACTCAGGGTTATGGTTACACTTCTTATTCATCTCGTTATGCCAATGACATCCACACTGGCATAGATATTGTCAGTACTAATGCCACTGTAAAAGCTGTTAAAGATGGAGAACTATATAGAGGCAGTATGGCCTGCGGAGGAGGTGTCTTAAAGTACGTTAGAGTCAAACAAAAAGATAATTTTGACACTTATTATTTACACGTTAATTATTAAGCTAATCTAGTCAAAAACTAAAAATTTGCTAATATATTACCTATGTCGCAAAGCAAACCCCAATACCTTGATCAAGCATTTGACGAGGAACTCAAAAAATTATTAAAAATTTTCATCAAAAAACACAAAGATTACGGCAAAGACAATATTTTGGATAATGGCGAATTAGGCATTATTTTTCGTATTAACGACAAATTACGTCGTTTGCAAAATTTAGCTAGCAAAGACAGTGAGCCAGAGAATGAAAGTTGCTATGAAAATTGGCAAGATATTGCCGTTTACGCAGTTATTGCTTTATTACTACGAGATGGACGCTTTAAAGATTTGGACCTAGATCCACAAAAATAGCTAGATTAACTCGCTATTTTCTTCTTTAGAAACTTCTTTTTTCGATCGCTCCAGCACATAAATATCTTGGTGGTAATCATTTTCACCAACAAATTCTGCTTCACCGCGAATAATTTTTTCAAAAGGACTACAAGCAAAACAACCCGTTTCTCCATGAGGACATTTGAAGCGCTCCAGTTGGCGAGCTAATTTCATTTCTTTGGCAATTTTTAAAATTTGTGTATGAGCAGTTTCTAGATTTGGCAAAGTTTTTTCAACTATTTTGCCAGTCTCCAAATACCAATAACTAGCTTTACTAACTTGACGATGCTGACAGTTATGCACCAAAAGGTGATAAATTGGCAACTGCAAAGAGCTTTCGTTTTCTTCATTCTTGCTGGTTTTGAAATCAATGATGTTGACGCTATCAGTCTCTTGTAAATACTCTAGCCAGTCAATTTTGCCACAAAGAATAATGTTGTCTTCCTCTGATAACCAATAATTTGGCAAGTCTTCTTTGATTTTGACTGCCAAACCGTCTAGCAAACCATGATTATCCATCACTTTTTGCAACATCACTCGACCGCGTTCCTTATATTCAGCTTCGGTTTGTTCATCGAAAAAACCACCTTTTTTACCTATCACAGCTTGCCAATGACGCTCAAATTTAGCAATCAAAGACTCTTTAAAGCGTTCTGGACCAGGCAGGACAGACAAAGACTCCAAAACACTATGCACCACCTGCCCTAAAGCCAAAGGTGGCGACATCAACTGAATCTTGTGACGAGTCTTGGGATCTTTGTAAACATTCTTGAGGTAATAAGCTCTTGGACACTGAAGAAAATCACTAATAGAAGTATGAGAAACCCACACTGCGGTAAATTTATCAGGCATAGAAATACATTTTACTACATTTTGGCCATTTTCTTGCTATAATCTATTGAGAATCAAGAACTTTAATACAGTCACGCTCAACTAAAATTGTTTCTCCCTTCGAAAAACAATCTTTGTTTTGCTCAGTGAAGTCGCTGTCTATAAACATATCTACTTATTTATGTTTATTAATCAGCTCCTTCAATGGCCTGTATTAAAGTTCTTGATTCTCACAAAATAAAATTGAATTATGTCAGACACTACCACTCAAACAGAAAATATCCCTACTCCTCAAGTGGAGCAGGTGCTTAAAGAAGAAAAATCCGTAGAACCAGTAGAACTTTCTATTTATGCTAAAGAATATACTAAACAATACCAAATGGATTGGACGTATCAGCATCGAGCAATTGTTTCTCCTCTAGAGGTTGATGAGCTTGCTTCCAAAATTGCCGCCGCTTACGAAAAAGTTCGTAAAGTGATCGATTGGAAAGAAGAGAATTTATTACGCCGCGGCGCTATCGAGCGCATTCTCAAACGTCGCTTAGTTTCCGAGCTTTATGGAATTAGCATTTTGCCAAATTTAAATGCCAAAGAAATGGCTGAACCCATGATTCTAGAGTTAATGCGCAGTGGTTATTTTGACAATGGCAAAATTGCCAAAAAACAAATCAGAGAAATTGAAAATATCTTAAACAAATATATTCGTATTTTAGACAGTTCTCGTTTACCACGAGCTACTAGCAAGAAACACGTCAAAAATAAAATGGAGTTCTACACTTGGATGTTGGAAATTGCTGCCTGCGAAGTTGAAGAGGTGCTAGCTCCTGCTTTCAAAGAAAATGCCCTACTCAATTTAATGACCAATGTTATTTTCGAGCGTAATCGTATTTTGCCAAGCGATAAATTAACTGATTTAGATCGCTTAGTACAGATTTATATCGCTTGCATGCGTACTTTATATAATTTTGATGATCCGATCATTTCTTACAATGTCATCAAAATTCGCTTTCCATTTTGGGTAGAAGAAACTGATGAAAGCATTAATAAAGTGATTGACCAAGTCCATGAGATTCGTCAACAAATTGAAATGGATTTAAATAGCGAAGAAGGCAAGCAATTCTTCAAATTAGCTGGCAAACATGATGCCGCTTACCGTATTGTTGGCGATGTTTTAGACAAAATTAATAACACTCCAGAAGTAGTCCGCGAAAAGTTAGCCAATCCAGAAGAACTGAAAAAAATGGTGGAAGAAACCTATTTCAAGAGGAAAGCTAGCCTGAAAGGTCGTTTATTCCGCAGTGCTATTTATTCCACTCTATCGATTTTTGTCGCTGGTATTGCCAGTTTTATTATTTTCGAAGGTCCAGTCGCAAGACTAGCTGGCTTAGAATTTAGTTGGGTTTCTTTACTTGTTGATTTATTGATTCCTAGTTTAGTGATGTTCTTATTGGTGATTTTTATTCGCCCACCAAAAGACCAAAATTTGAAAGTCGTCCAAAGAGAAATTAGTAAAATCATTCATCAGCAAAACAGCCAGGATGTTTACGAAATTGATTTTCGCCGCAAAAAAAATAAAGCTCTCAATATTATCTTTATTATCATTTCCGTTATTTGTGGTGTTGTCAGCATGCGCTTTATCTTTTGGCTATTTGAAATTGGCAAAGTACCGTGGACATCCATGTATCTTGATACTATCAATGTGGCAATGGTGGTTTTTGCTGCCATGGCGATCAAACAAAAGTCTAAAGAAATCACCATTGAAGACCACGGTAATTTTATTGAATTTTTATTGGAACTTTTTTCTATTCCTCTAGCTAAAATTGGCCAATGGTTCTCTGCTAAATGGAAAAAATATAATATCTTCTCAGCACTCTTTACCGCCGTGGTCGATCTGCCTTTTTCTGCTTTGATTCGCATCGTTGAAGATTGGCGTAACTTCTTGAAAGAAAGAAGTTCGGAGATGCATTAACCACTTACTGATTACGGGTTTCTGCTATAATCACCTCGTATTTTTAACAAGGAGGCATCGCATAGTGGCCAATTGCACAGGTTTGCTAAACCTGACCCCTTTTGGGGTTCCTGGGTTCAAATCCCAGTGCCTCCGCAAAATGCTTTATTTTACACGTCTAGAATTTACTTGTATAATTAAACCATGCTTGAAGACAATGAAAAAACAATAGAATCTAATTCTTTAAAAAAAGAAGCCCCTAAGGCTCCAGAAAAAGAAAACCTTAAAACAGGGAGCATCGTTATTGGCGATAAAAACCCAGAAGAATTGCTAAAAGCAATGGAAGACAAAGAAATTTATATTGATTATCGCGCAAAAGAGGTAATGGAAAATCCTGACTTTACATCTCACCTAAAGATTAAATTAAATATTTTTCAAACAATTTTCAAAAAAGTTTTTGAACCCAATGAAAACCAACCAACTACTGAAACAGTACAGTTTGTAAAAATAAGAATCAGGGATTTAGGATTTTCAACTGAGCCAACTATCGAAGAAATTTTTGAGAAAGCTAGAGAGCTCGGCCTTGAACTTTGTCCAGCAGAAGTTGGTCCCCAATATAGATTGCAATATGATGATCAGCCGGCAAAAGAGTGGCTTTATGTAGGGATGAAACCACTTGACACTTCTAACGGAGAGGGGATCTTTTTGCTCAAAAACAATAATATTGATGGTTCAAAATTGGATTTTTGTAGAACAACAAGAGATGGTACTCTAGGATTAGATGACAGAATAAATGAAGAAATAATGTTTCGTTTTTCATCAAAGAAAAAAGTCAGCCAACTAAAAATATAGTGTTAATAGATAAAAAGTTCCAACTTCCTCCCATGCTCTCCGC
>CAZEEV010000008.1:0-20783 GCA_964511345.1 uncultured Pseudomonadales bacterium
CTAAAAATATAGTGTTAATAGATAAAAAGTTCCAACTTCCTCCCATGCTCTCCGCATCAAACAAAATCTAGAGAACAAAATAATATGGAAAATTTTACTGTAGGACATCGCGAAGATGAATTATTACAAAGAAATGATAAAAAGAGAACTCCAGAAGATGGTACTGGTACTTACATTGAACGTGTCACTATTCCCACCCTCAAAATGTTGCGACGTTTTTTAGATGAAATGGTCGTTAATAAAAGATTTAATAACGCAACAGAATTAGAAGCTGTCCTTAAAACTTGGAAAGATTATGCGGAGATCAATAATTTAGGCTTAGAAGAATATTGGAAACATCTTTCATTTGACGAAACAAGTCGATCCATTTTTTTTCCTACTGAAGATGGTGAAAAATTTGTGGTTGCATTGATCAAAGACTTTGCTGAAGATAATTCTCCCCTTGATAGTCCCTAACAACTCAACTAAACTGAGTCGATATGACTTTTAAAAATGTTCACATTTGTAAAAATCCCCTCATTCAAGATTCTCTCAGTCACCTTCGCAACAAAAAAACCACTCTTCAATCATTTCGCCGTCATTCAGACCGCCTTTGTTTTTTACTATTTGCGCAAGCCACTAGTGGCCTAACTTGCAAAAAAGGAATGATTAACACTCCACTCTGCGAAACTAAAGTTGCTGAACTTAAAGAAAAAATCGTTGTAGTTCCAGTGCTGCGCTCTGGAATTGCCATGCTTTTTGGAGCAATGGATTTGTTACCCACAGTCAAAGTTGGCTTTGTAGGTTTAGAGCGTGATGAATGCACAGCTGTTGCTCACGAATACTATTGGAAGTTACCAAGAATTGATCACGAAACCGTTATCATTGTCACTGATCCCATGCTCGCTACTGGTGGCTCAATTTTGCATTTACTAAGAAGAATGTCGAAAGAAAAACCTAAAGAAATGCGTGTCGCTAGCGTCATTGCCGCTCCAGAGGGAATTGAAGCTATTCATCAAGAATTTCCTCAGGTGAAGATTTTTACTGCTAGTGTAGATCAAAAACTCAATGATAAAAAATACATCGTTCCTGGTTTAGGAGATTATGGCGACCGCTACTTCAACACCGTCTAAACATCCTTATTGGTTTACCTACATCGTGCAATGCATTGATCACACTTATTACACTGGTTTAACCTATGATCTTGATCATCGTCTTAAAGTTCATAACACTGGCAAAGGTGCTACTTATACTCGCGGACGTAAACCAGTAAAATTAATGTATTCTGAAAAATTTGATAACTATAAAGAAGCTGCACAAAGAGAATGTGCTATTAAAAAATTAACCCGTCAACAAAAAGAAAAATTATTTAAAAATGAAAAATAATTCAAGCATTTCTCTAGAAGCCAGTAATTTCCTCAAAGGATTCGCCATTATTTTAGTTTTAATTGTGCATGTGCTTTCTAGTTTTAAACAATCGATTTTTGTTGGTTATGAAGAACGATTTCAAAGCCTTGCGGTTTTCATTGATAAAATTTGCCGCTTTTCAGTGCCTCTTTTTGTAGCTCTCTCTGGTTATGGCCTGAATCAAAGATATTTTAAAAAACCACTGCGACTTGGTGAATTTCTCACTCATCGTCTGTGGAAATTAATTCCTAAATATTTATTCTGGTGTGCTATTATGATTCTAGCCGTCAAACTGGTTCCAGGCTGGCGCTCGGAGCGTCCTAGCCCTCCGTTGTCACTGCTTTTGCTTTTGGGTTACGCTGATTACCATTTATATTTCGTGCCAATGATTTTGCAGCTTTATTTATTATTCCCAATTCTGCGATTTTTCCAACAACGTTGGCCAAAATTAACACTGCTGAGTGCTTTATTGATTCAAGTCATTTGGTTCGCAACTTTTAGCTATCAACAAAAGTTGCCTTTCAATTGGTACATTTTTGCCGAAGATCACGAACAATATCTGTGGGCTACCAATTGGATTTTCTATTTTGTTTTAGGTATGTATTTACCAAAAATTCTGTCCTTCTTCAATCAAAAAAAATCGCTGTGGAATTTACTTTTACCAATAAGTGTCATTTGTACTTGGATCATTTTAAGTTTAGGCGCTGTTGATCGCATACAAGATGGCACTGATCCATTATTAGTCTTACGCTTCACTCAGTACTCAACTATTTTTTGGGCCAGCCTGGGCATTGTTAGTTTGAGTTTTTTCACCATGCAGTTGAGAAAATTACCTAAATTAATTACTTGGCTCGGCATAAAATCTTACGACATTTATTTAGGACATACTTTACTACTCAGAATTATTTTTAGTTTATTTATCTGGTAGAATAACAATTAATTAAAAATTAAAAATCATTTCTATGAATAAAAAAGGAATTATTATTTTGGTCTTCATTGTACTGTTAAGTGTTTTTTCATTTATTTTGATAAAAAATAAATTTTCTCAAAATACCAACAAACAAAATATTCCTACAGCACAAAACAATGTTACCAATGCTACAGACGAATTTAAGTTCTTATTGACAGGTTTTCCCATTGGGCAAGTGCCTTTATACAAACTAACTAAAATTAGCTCCAGTAAAATTTTTGTTAATACTGACCCCAAAAACACCTCTCCTTTTGGAACAAATAATTTTGCTTATTTCAATGTTGTTTTTAATTCAACAGCTAGTCAAGAAGAATTTTTAAATTATTATCGAAATTTGTTTGATCAGCTTATCACCGAAGAATATCCAAATGAAGATATGGTTAAAGGACATCTTGGTGCTTATAAAGTCACCGCTAGCCATTATGGGTCTGACAATACTGGATATCTACAAGTGCACTTAGCTGATTATCAAGATGAAAGCTTGAATAAATATTTTGTAGATTTCCCTCAAATTCTGGAGGAAAATCAATATTTAGCCGAACATGAAAAGTCTTATGGCCTACTTAATCAAAAAGGCGGAGAAATAGAATTCACTAAATATTTCACCGTTGCCAACAGTGGCGATCAAAATCAAGACGGCAAAGATGATGTGGATGAATTCGCATTGTTGATGAAAGAATATCAAGATCAATATCAGAATCAAACTAATTTTACCTTTGATGAAAAATCAACAACCATGAGATGGCAAGATCAGGAACTTTCAATTACACTGACATTCTCCAAAAATCACAATCGTATATATTTGATGATTAGAAAACCTTTATAAAAGAATCATTACTTTTAAAGACTTATTTGGTAAAATAATGCTCTTCGCAACTTAAAAAAAGGAGGGATCGCATAGTGGCCTAGTGCAGCGGTTTACTAAACCGCCATAGCGCAAGCTATCCAGGGTTCGAATCCCTGTCCCTCCGCGGCGTTAGCCGATCAGCGCAGCTGAATTGGCTAATGACGCGAAGTGCAAAAGCATGAGAACCTCGGTGAGAATCCCGACGGAGAGTGCAAATCGAGCTTGGCTCGATGCACCCGCCTAGTACTCGAAGGGTGCTGTCCCTCCGCCATTGACAAGTATTAAATAATTATCAACGATTAATCATTCGTTTTTTCTTCTTCTGGTTCCTCTTCATAAGCATAATACTGAAGCGCAGATAAAAACTCCTCATATAAATCAGGATACGATTCTTGGATAACTTTCTCTACTTCTTCTCTTGACCACAATCTCCAGTCAGAGTCCCAAGCGTAATGATCAATAATTTCCTCAACATTTTCTTTAGAACTACCAATTTTTTCAATAAACTCACTAAAAGTGTAATCCTTAAAAAATACCTGGAATACATCCCTGTAACGCATCACGTTTGCGGCTTTATGATCTGGATCATACCAATCCATCAACCATAATAAATCATCAACTGATAATTGTTGATCCCAACATGAATCATAGTGATTCATTAAAAAATAAAAAAAATCACTGCTTGAGTAGCTAGTATTTAAACTAATATCAAATATGGAAATACCTTTTGCACTAATTGCTGATGCAAGAACATCGGCATTTTCTATAACTATATTTCCCCATGTATGAGGAAATTGTTGTTGCAACCCATCGAGTATTTCATCAGCTGACCAATTATCACTCCAAGAATTCTCTTGATGGAATTGCAAAAAGTAACTAACAAAAACTTCCTGCATTCCATTACCTTGATTAACAAAATCAGCGAAACTCATGCCTTTATAATATTCTGCGAAAACCTGTGGGCAAGTAAAAACAAAAGTTGGCCAATTACTGGGTAATTCTGTTTTTAAAATTAAAATTAAACGTTCTATTTCTTTTTGATTTAAATTAACTTCAGAATTTAGTGTATTTTCAGAAAAATATTTGGCTAGTGCCACATTACCATAGAAATCATCTTCAAATGAACCAATTAAAGATTCGATGGGTGCCTGTTTAAATAATTTGTTAATGGCTTGACTATTTTCTATATCTGATAAAACCATATCTGTAATAACAGAATGATCGTTTGTAAGTATTGCTGAAATTACTTCTGTCTCAGACCACAATTGATTTGGCTGTTCATCAAAATTACGAATCACACCACTCAATAAAAATGATTTGTAATAATTATAATTATGACCCTCATCAAACAAAACAGCTTCTTTTTCTATATATTCAAATAGGCTGACGTCTCCATATAAAGCTTCTACGAATTCTGGAGAAGCACCCATAACATGAACTACATCATGAAGATCAAGCTTTTCGTGCATTATTGCCGATATTTCTTCTGCAGACCATATTTTGTCCCATCCATCTGTGTAATGAGTACAAATTTTGTTAAAAAAATCACTCAAAATTCCTTGATCTTCCATTTTATTGACTAGACCAATGAAATCAATATCCCCTAAATTTTCAGCTAATTGAGGAGCATTTAGCACGTAGATTATCCAATCATCTGGATAACGTTCTTGCAAAATATCTAAAACTTCCTTTTCTTGATCTAAATCCATGTGTATGATATTGGTGTTATCAGTAAATTCTACATGTTGTTCTAAAATTCTCGCAATTGTTTCTGCATCTAACTTTTGAAATGGCTCAGCGTCGCTGTCCTCATTAGTAATAAGCTGAGCAGAATGAATCAGATCATCAACATCTAGATTAGCAATTTCAATATTTTGAGTTTTTAAAAATAAATCTGTGTTTTCTTGCTCACTAATTACTAGTGAGGGCTCAGCTGGTGAGCCAGTCAATTTAATTGTTCTTCCTCCTGGTAATAGTAGCTCCTTACCATTAAGTAAGTTTTGCCACTCTGGTGCCAAATCATCCCCATATAAGCGTTTGTCATAAGGTTCCATTGGCACTATTAGTGAATTATTCTGATGGATTACTTCCTCTGGATTATCTGGCAAATTTTCTAGAAATTGTTGAGCTGGAAAAATATTATCAACCAAATAGTTAAGCTGTACTTCTAATTTATATGAACCATGTTCACGATATCCATCAGACGTCATAAAATCCATTAAAACTCCACCAGTAATAGCAATAGCTGGCAAATCTTCTAATAAAGCTACACAATTAGCTATGTGATATGGCACACCATTTATACTTGATGGGTCAAAATCTTTATATTGGCCTTTTTCTTCATAATTCATAGACCAATATTGTTGTTCTGGCAAAATATTAGCCACATCAGCTGCAGTATAACCATAAGAAAACTGATCTTTTAAATACTTGATTGTTAAAGCACCAGAAGATTTTTCTAAACTAGCTTCACCAGTATCCAAATTATTGCGTGTTAACATTTTATAAAAAATAGATACATCCCATAGTGCCCGACTCATATCTCCATTATTTTTATATAAAGCTACAGCCAAAATATCTTCCATTTTCGATGGTTGTTGAGTTTTGCTATACTGCTCCAATACAAAGCTAAAATAATCTGCAAAAAATACTTTTAATTCTTCACTTGTACTAAAAGTATCTTCTGGGTTAATTGAATTATAAAGATAAAGAACACTTTCCCAACTATCAAACCAAAAATTTGAATAAAGTAAAATGTTTTCAATATTTTCAGGCGCATCCATAGGATCACTTAAGTCAGCATCCTCATCAATCATGATACTTTGAAGTGAAGGAATCGTATAATCAGGATGTTTCTGCCAATATACTGCTGCAACTGCTTCATCGTTTTCGGCACACAAATCTTGATACTGTGTAATAGCGTTTTGGAAAATATCCGTTAGGCTTTCATAATTTTCATTTTCTTTATCATAAAGAGCAACTAAAGAATCAACTCTGTCAGCTGGATATACGTTGATTAAATCTTCAACTGTCAGTTGATTACGCTCTTCAGACTTAAAATCCTGATTTATTTGTTCAACAACTGCTTTCAAACTTGATAAAGATGGTTCTGCTAATAAAGAAAAGATCTCATTATTATCTCCAACTCGACCCCAAAAATCGTCAGGTACGTCAGATAAAGCGTTAAAGGTGGCCTTTTCTACCAAAGTTAAGACCTGATGACCAAACTTGCTATTAAATAATTGATTAAATGCCGATTCACCATTTTCGCTTTCACCTGGCTTAACATATTGATCAGGCATTAAAGGCGCTAATAAACCAATCAAGCGCAAGAGGCTGATCATCCTTAAGCGTTTTTGATTATCTGCTTGAGCATCTTGTCCTTTGGCTACTTCCATGAGACGCTGATGCAGGTCACTTAAAGATTTGGGGATGGCTAGTTGATCTTTTTTTAGAAGATTATACGTATCCAAGATCTTTTGACAAATTGAATCATCACTGCGTAACTTTTGATCGGCTTTTTGATAAATATCGTGTTTTTTTTGCTTAGACTTAATATCTTTAACGATTTTCTTTAATTGCTTGCTTAACTTTTTTCGACCATGTTTTTCTGACCCAAAATCGTCATCCAAAATATCCAAAAAATATCCAGTTGCTCCTTGATGACCCAAGCTCTGAATAAAAGCTGTATCTAGAGCACTAGATTTATTTTTATCCCATTGTGCTAAAGTCTGCGGATTATGAACTTTTAATTGTTGTTCTAACAAAGTCCACCACTGATTATCCTCTATTTCTCGCACTAAATCGTAGCTCAATTTATATCCACCGGTAGATAATTTTATTCCACCATATAATTTGACTACTAAATCCAATAATAATGGAAAGTTACATTTTTGATCTAAAGATGAAAGAGCAGTATAAACATTTTCTTTTTCTATCAGTTTTTTAGCAAAATAAGTTTTTTCTTCTAATGTAAGTTTAGCGAGTTCGCCTTGCCAATCTGTGCGATCGTTAAGTTGTTCTGAAGTATTATCCGCAACTATTCTTGAATCAAAAAATAAATCCTGATGATCGTCTAATCTATCTGCCGTATTAATTGTTAGGCGTAAAGCTTGGATTTGCTGTTCCGCTTGAGACAGTAAATCAGCATGAATTAATTGAAATAATTCTAATTCTTTTTTATTTTTCTCCTCAGAAAAGTTACTGTTTTCTGACTTAGTAATCTTCTTTTTTTGGTACTCTTGCTCATTCAATTCAGAATTTTCCGACATAAAAAACAAGTCCAGTCAACAAAAACTAGACATATATCATGCTACACGATTGCTATTTAAAAGAGAAGAGATCTTTTAAATATAGTAAAATATCAGATATGAACTCTATTATCAAAACCCTCCAACAACAATTAAAACAAAGTGCTGATCCTAAAATTAAAGAGTCTGGACAAAGATTTTTCAAAGAAACAGTAAAAATGTACGGCATAAAAACAGCTACGGTTGTTAAAATTAGTAAAGAAGCTTTCAAAGAAATTAAGGACAAAAATAAAGAAGAAATCTTGGCCTTATGCGAAGAACTTTGGCGATCAGGCTATATGGAAGAAACATTTGTGGCCTGCAATTGGTCATATAGTATTTGGAAACAATACGAAAAAAAAGATTTTGCTATCTTTGAAAACTGGATTAAAAAATACATCAATAATTGGGCGTCTTGTGATACTTTTTGTAATCACAGCGTTGGCAAATTCTTAGAAATTTTTCCTGAATATATTAGCGAATTAAAAAAATGGACCAAATCAAAAAACAGATGGGTTAAAAGAGCTAGCGCTGTCTCACTAATTATTCCTGCAAGAAACGGCCAATTCTTAAAAGATATTTTTGAAATCGCTGACAGTTTATTGCTCGATCTAGACGACATGGTGCAAAAAGGCTATGGTTGGATGCTCAAAGCAGCTAGCCAAGCCCATCAGCAAGAAGTCTTTAATTATGTGATGAAAAACAAAGCAGTTATGCCAAGGACTGCCTTGCGCTATGCCATTGAAAAAATGCCGACTGAGCTGAAGAAAAAAGCGATGGCTAAATAATATTTACTATATTTTGACAGCTTGCAAAGCTTTTCTCGCATTTTCATTATGCGCAAAAACATCACATTTCAAAGCCAAAATTTCTTCTTTGCTCATCCATGAAGCTCCAAAAATATTTTCCAATTCCGCTGGATTGTGATCAATATCTATTTTTTGTGCACCAGCTAACTGACATTGATAACCCATACAAACAATGTGCACATTAAATTTCGGATCTTCAAAAGAAGGAATAATGAAATCCCAATTGCCAACAGGATCACCAATTTCAATTTGCAAACCAACTTCTTCCATCACTTCACGTTTCAAGGCCGCTTCCAAGTTTTCACCCGGATCAACTCCACCACCGGGCACATCATAGATAATCGTTTCTTTACCAAAACGCTTTACTTTTTCTTTGACTACTAAAATCTTTCCATCACGAACAATAAAAGCTTTAATCCCTAGACGGATAAATTTCACTGGCAAATTGGAATCATGTGAAGGATTATTCTGCATCTACCCCATAATCTTTCATCATTTGCTCGAGCTCTGCTTGAGAAGGCATTTTGCCACTCTCTACACCACTACCATCTGGTGCATCAAACATAGGCATTTCTTTAATAGGTGATGGTTTATTAATTTGCACAGTTTCGTATTTGTATTCCATTACATTTGAACCATCTTTAAAAGTAAATTCCATTTTACGAGCTAGGTGCTCTTTAGTATCAATCCAAACATAACTCTTGCTCTCATCTTCTCCCACAATATCAATTATTTCGTATTTATCACAAGTTAAATTTCCACAAGCTTCACTGCCCACTTTTTTAATCTGCATGTCTAGATTGTCTTCATTATAAGTAGCTTGTATTTCTACTAAACTTTCTTTGGGATCACTAAAGTTACCTTCAGCATCGCCTACTTGATACCAGGCACTATCACGTAAGTCTTTGAAATAAGTCACTCCGTCAAAAGAAATCATAGCTGATTCTAATTGACCATCTTTATAGCTATTTACCTCCATGTTATTACCGTTCATTTTCATCTCGCTAGTACTGGTGCCATATTCACCTAAATTGGCCACTGTATTAATAGTGACACCTTTTTCCATAGCTTTAGCTTGAGCAACAAAATAAGCACAAACTTCCTTGTCATACTTACAATTAGCCAGCATCTCGTTTACCACGGTTTTTTCAGTAGCTGACTCGACAGCATTCTCTGCTGACGAAGGTTTATTTTTCTGCATAAAAAAATAAGCCCCGGCTAAAACAATAATTGCTAAAACCACGATAATTGGAAGTTTTTGCTTCATGAAACCTTTTTTTAATTAATAGCTATCTAAGGCTCATTCTAAGGAAGAGGAGCTGTTTTGTAAAGCGCATTGACTCAAACTAAACATGGAGGTTATAGTGAGTCATATGCAATGGATTTTTTTCGCCAGCTTATCTGCTATTTTCGCCGCTTTAACCGCTATTCTCGCCAAGATTGGTATTAAAGACGTTAACTCTAATTTAGCCACAGCTATTCGCACTACAGTGATTTTAGTTTTTAGTTGGGGTATCGTAGCTGCTCAAAAAAACCTTGGGCAAATTGCCCATATTAGTAAACATTCGATGTTATTCTTAGTTCTATCTGGCTTAGCGACTGGCCTTTCTTGGCTATTCTACTTCCGCGCTTTGCAACTAGGTGAAGCTAGCAAAGTGGTTCCCATCGATAAGCTCAGTCTTGTTATTACTCTAATTTTCGCGGCAATTTTTCTCAAAGAACAATTTACTCTTTATACAGCTCTAGGAGCAGCTTTGATGACAGCCGGAGCTTTATTAATTGCTTTTGCTAAATAATTTTCTCTTGTTAGCACTATTTGACAAAGATTGCTAAGTTTGCTTTAATACTACTTAGCAATCGACTATAGCGATTGCCAGAAGGTATAAATTAGTTTAAAAAGGAGCATATTTATGTCCATTATTAGATATAGTCCTCTATCAGCTATGCTAAACCGCTGGCCAGATATTTGGGATGACGATGTATTCGATCAAAGTAACAGCCATCTCAATGTCTATGAGGGCAAAAACAAGGTCGTAGTTGAAGCCAATGTCGCTGGCGTCGCCAACGAAGACGTCGATCTCACTTTCGAAAAAGGCGTGCTTTGGATTCAAGCTAAGAAACAAGAAGAAAAATCAGATGAAGAGCGTAAATATTACAGTCGCTCATCTTTCTCTTACTCATACAAGGTAGCTATTCCAGGCGATGTCGACCTGAGTAAAGAACCAGAAGCTGAAATCAAAAATGGCATCCTCAAAGTAGAGTTTCAAAAATCTGCTTTGGCCCAACCAAAAAAGTTAAAAATTAAAAGTTAAAAAGTTAGCCGCTGATGAATTAAAACCCCCACCTTAATTGGTGGGGTTTTTGGTTTTTAAACGATTTTTTCCCAACTAAATTCTTCTCTGCCAAAATGACCATAGGCGGCAGTTTGAGCGAAAACTGGTTGGCGTAAATTTAGTTGATCAATGATGTTTTTGACTGACATATCCAATAAACCCAAAGCATATGCTTTGATTTCTCGATCACTAACCTTACCAGTCCCAAAAGTGTCTACGTTAAAAGAAACAGGTAAAGCCTGACCAATTACGTAAGCTACCTGCAACTCTACGCGCTCGGCGAAACCTTTGGCGACTATATTTTTGGCTAAAAATCGGCAAGCATAGGCTGCACTACGATCAACTTTACTTGGATCTTTACCAGAAAAACAACCACCACCATGACGACCCATACCACCATAAGTATCAATAATGATTTTGCGACCAGTTAAACCCGTATCAGAAGCTGGGCCGCCAATCTCCCAAGCGCCAGTACCATTAATAATTAATTTTATTTCTTCTTTT
This sequence comes from uncultured Pseudomonadales bacterium, assembly GCA_964511345.1. Taxonomy (GTDB): domain Bacteria; phylum Patescibacteriota; class Microgenomatia; order UBA1400; family PJMF01; genus UBA1364. Next base: position 11,139 of record CAZEEV010000008.1, read on the forward strand.
TTCAAATCTTGTTTAGGTAAATATTTTGTGACCGCAGGCACAATCACTTTGCTCCACAAATCTTGCTCTAGTCGCTCTTTGCTAATTTTTGGATCACAGGGCACTGCCATGATAATCGTCGAAACTTGCTGAGGTTTGCCATTTAAGTAATCAATTACTACTTGCGCTTTACCGTCTGGACGTAAATAGGCCATAATTTGATCTTCGCGCGCTTGATCCAAATTTCTCATCAGTTGATGAGCCAACACAACAGGCATAGGCATTAGTTCTGGAGTTTCATTACAAGCATAACCAAACATAATTCCCTGATCACCAGCGCCACCGTCATCCACACCAACGGCGATGTCTTTGGATTGCTGATGAATGTAAACTTCAATATCTGACTGATCAGAAAATCCCAAATCTGGATTGGTGTAACCGAGTTTTTTGATAGTTTGACGAGCTACAGCAGCATAATTAATTTGAGCAGAGCAAGTCACTTCTCCTGCTAAAACCACCTTGTTAATAGTCACCAAGGTTTCTACTGCAACCCGACTATTTGAATCGGCACTCAAACAAGCATCGACAATACTATCTGAAATTTGATCAGCAATTTTATCAGGATGACCAGCAGCCACTGATTCTGAGGTAAATTGTTCAAACATTTTTCTCTTTCTATTTGTGCTAAAAATAAAAATCAGCACAAAATTAATTTTAGGGGAGAAAATAAAAAAACACTCCGCCAAGAGTGCTTGATGTTTAATTTCTCAAACGAGCGAATCTCCCTCTTGCGAGCTAGATTTAGCACCGTGTTTTATACGAAATCGGTTGCTGAATGGATCACTGGGCTAGTTCCCTCACCACTTCTCTTGATTTAAATTGTTAATTAGTTGCTATTTTAACAAAAACATAGAAAAAAATCATCTACAATTCAGTTTTCAGATCTAGTTCTATCTAATTTATGAAAACAAGTTATAATGCTTTTCAGTATTAATTGTCTTGGACGCATTAGTCCAGGAAAGAAGAGTCCATTTTATGTCAGATCAAAATGACACCATGGAAAACAAGAAAAAAATCTTCGTGGGTAACTTGCCTTTCAGCATGACCCAAGATGCTTTGCAAGATTTGTTTTCCGAATTTGGCGAAATTACCCAAGTCAGTTTAATTACTGACAGAATGACCGGCCGTTCCAAGGGTTTCGCTTTTGTAGAATTTGCCGAAGAAGACGCTGCTCAAGCTGCCATCGCTAAGATGTCCGGCACCAGAGTAGAAGAGAGAGAGTTGGTGGTTAATATCGCTCGACCTCGTGAGCCAAGAAACGATCGTTTCCCAAGAAGAGACAATCGCCCTTCTTTTGGCAACAGACCAAACAGAGATCGCAGATATTAATCTTTTAGATCAAACTTTGGAAACGCCAGGTTTAAACCTGGCGTTTTTGTTTTTTTTAGCTTATAGTGATAAAATCGCCCAACGAAATATTCAAATCATGAGAGTACAAGAAGGAGAAAGAACATTCTCCAATCCAAACTATCGTCCAGAAGAGTGGCGTCAACCTACTAAAAAGCCAGATGGACATTTAACTGGCATCAGCGTCATTGACGCTGCTAATGAATTAAGTAAAAAAGTGGTCATTGATGCTCTAACTGGCTGTCTTAATCGATCATATTATGAAAACTCCAAATGGAGATTCGATGCTCAAAGGGCAGAAAATGCAGAAATTGCTTTGATTTTTATTGATTTGAACGGATTAAAAAGTATTAATGATAACTTCGGTCACGCCAAAGGAGATGAGGTGATTTGTAAACTAGCTTGTCTTCTCAAAACTAAATTTAGAAAAAGTGACGAAATTGTCAGATTAGGCGGAGATGAATTTTTAATCATTTGTCACAATCATGATAAAGATCAACAATTTGGAACAAATTTGGAAATCAAAGCAACCGAAGTTCAAATGAACTTCAAGGAATGTTTAAAAACGGAAAACATGCCCTCTAATGGTTTTGCAGCTGGAGTGGCAGTATTCAATAAGAATACTGATTCCTCATTAGATGATGTATTAATGAGAGCTGACAAGCTAATGTACAAAAATAAAAAATTAATGAAAAGAACTGCCTCAATATCTGATATAATTTGACAGTTCTAAGTAATCTTAAAATTTGCAAAGGAGGTGTCGCATAGTGGTCAATTGCACACGCTTGGAAAGCGTGAGCCGCAAGGCTTCGCAGGTTCGATTCCTGTCACCTCCGCCATCACCAATCTAATCTCTCCTCAACGCTTCCACTGGATCTAATTTAGCAGCCTTTTTGGCTGGGTAAGAACCAAACACTAAACCGATTGCTGTCGAAACTCCCAAGGAAACCACGATTGAAGTTTGATTAATTACAAATTTAAATTGCGGGAAATTACCAAAATTACCAGCAAAAGTATTGGCTAACCAAATAACTAGAAAACTTCCACCAATACCTATTAATACTCCGATGGCTCCGCCACAAATAGTCATCACTACTGCTTCGACTAAAAATTGAAAAGTAATGTCTTTATCTTGAGCTCCAAGAGCTTTCATTAAGCCGATTTCCTTGGTACGCTCTGTTACATTAACTAACATAATATTCATAATACCTACACCTCCTACGATTAAAGAAATAGCTGCAATCAAAGCCAAACCAATAGAAAAGATTGTCATAAAATTATTCACTTCCGCGACAATATCTTTGACATTTTCAACTTGAAAAACCATTTCGTCCTCATCTTTAAAACCATAAGCATCCATTAGGGCTTCTTTTATTTTTGAACTAGTCGCTTCGTAATCTGCGCCAGCTTTAAGATTAATATCAATGTAACTGTAACCATAAGTTTGAAAAGCTGGGTCTAATTCACCTAAACTCTTTGGCAAATATAAACGACCATAGCTAGGTGTAAACATTGATTCGTTTTTAGTCACTCCTATAATGCGATAAAAATTACCATTATCAGTGCGTAATAATTGTCCCAAAGCTTCATCTGGAGAACCGTATAGTTCTTCCGCCAAATAAGCACTAACCACAGTTACCTGAGACTTTTCTTTTACATCTTCTTCATTAAAAGCATAACCAGCTAAAAATGTTAGTTTATTAACGATGCGTACATCATCATAAGAAATAAACATTTCTAGCGAATTATCATCAGAACTATAAACCGTACCACTACCACCGCCAAATTGGGGATTATAGGAAATTATTTCTTGAATATCAGCTGCCTTCAAAACATCTATTAAAGCTTGATTAAGAGGCAATTGCGTTTCAGTGGGTCTAGCCATAATTTTAATACTGCCATAACCAGAATCAGTAATTTCTTCTTCGGCAGTTTCGTAAACAGATCTGCCCAAAGTCATAATTGCAATTACTGCTGCCACTCCTAAAATAATACCGATCATCGTCAAAATCGTTCTCATTTTATTGCTACGCAATGTCACTAAAGCTTCAATAATTAACTCCCAAATCATTTCACTACCTTTCCATCCTGTAAGCGTATCGTTCGATGAGCAAATTTAGCTACGTTCGGATCATGAGTAATAATAATGATAGTAGTGCCTGTTTCTCGATTAACCTTAATTAATTCGTTCATAACCATCACTGCAGTTTTAGAATCCAAAGCTCCTGTGGGTTCATCAGCTAAAATTAAAGCTGGCTTCATCACTAAAGCCCGAGCAATAGCCACTCTTTGTTGTTGGCCACCAGATAGTTGTAATGGGTAACTATCTTTCTTATTTAACAAACCAACTTTATCTAAAACATTGGCGATTCTCACTGCTCTTTCAGTTTTGACTATTTGACCATAAAGCATTGGTCTTTCAATGTTTTTTACTACATTAAGCCGTGGCAACAAATTGAAAGACTGAAAAACAAAACCAATTTGTTGATTGCGTAATTCAGCTAGTTGCACTGGCGTGTAATCATCAATTTTTTTACCTGCAAAAAAATAGTCGCCAGTTGTTGAACGATCGAGAATCCCTAAAATATTCATCAAGGTTGATTTACCACTTCCTGATGCACCCATAATTGCCACTACTTCACCACGAAAAATTTCTAGACTTACACCATGTAAAACTTCAGTTGCGGTGTTATCACTTCCATAAACCTTAGTGATTTTGTGAAGCTTAAGCAGTGAAACTTTAGATTTTTTTGGCATTAATTTTTAAAATATTGCGATCAATTAAAACTTTGTCACCCTCCTGCAAACCATTAATAATTTCAGTTTTACCATTGGCTTTTAGATCAGTTTCCACTGCGCGTTCCTCATTGGAATTATTTTCTTTGACTACGGTTACAAAATTATCATGAATTGCCTCTGAAGGTACGACTAAAACAGCTTTTTTTTCAGCTGTCACGATTGAAATTTCAACAGGGATACCTAATAATAATTGATTTTCTGCATCTGCCACTTCCAACCACGCTCGATAAAGTAAACCTTTACCTTCAACGTTTTTGCCTACTTTATCAATACGTACCACCTGAGCATCAAAATTTCGATCTTTAATATAGTCAGTTCTCACTGTTGCTTTTTGGCCTTCTTTTAAGAGCATGGCATCATTGGGACCAATTTGCATACTAATGGTTTTTACACCCTCTGGCACAATTAAAAACAATGGCGTACCTTCTTTATCACCAACTTCAGCGATTACATTCTCTCCCTTGTTAATGCCGAGGTTTTCAATACGTCCATTAATTGGAGAAGAGTAACTACCATCTCGACTTGCATTGTAAGTAGCCAAAGCAGCTTGATAGGCTGCTTTACTAGTCGTCAAATGTTGATTAATTTGATTAGGTAATAAAGTTGCAGCGTCTAAATTACGTCTAGCAATACTCTCATTTAGTTTTAGCTGTTGGTAATCTTTATTGTCTGGAGTTGTTTTATCTGGATAAGCATCTTTAAAAACTTTAAGTTCTTCTTCTGCGACCATCATTGCTTTTTTGGCTGTTTCAAACTGATTCCACTCTTCAACTCCACCTTGCAACTTGTCATTTTCGTAAGTACTTTTTGCACTTAAATAAGCTGCTTTAGCTTGATCAATTTCTGCTTGAGTAGCATTGCTTTTAATCTTAAACAGCAACTGACCTTCAGTGACTTCTTGTCCATTATTAACTAATAGCTCAGTAACTACACCACTGATTGGAGGAGTCACGTCAACCACGCCCTGTAACTCAACCTGTCCACTTCTAATAACTTCTTTTTTCAAATCTTCTTTGGTAACAGTCGCTACTTCACGATTAGCTTTTAATTTTTTTTGATTGTTTATTTTGGACCACAATAAACCTATGACGATTAAAAAAATAATGATCAAAATTACCTTCTTGCGTTTGCGAAAAGATTTCCATTTCTGCCATACTTTAATTAGAATTTTTTTCATTTATTGCCTCGATTCTAGATTATATTCCTTTATTCTAAAATTTCTGCCCTATTTACTTCTTCAGCTCATATTCCCTGCTTAAATCACCATACTTAGCAGCAAAAGCAATTTGCGAATACGGATCTTTATGATTGGCTATTTTAAAAACTTCTCGTCCGGCAGCTTCCTTAATCAAATCAACACTAGCTTGATCAATAGCAACTGGATTATCTCCATATAACACACCAATATCTTCTGATAATTTGGTACTGTCGTGGCTGGAGCAATCGCAAAGCTTCACAACTTTTTTAATCACGTTAATATAAAAAGTATTTTTTGGCATTAGCTTAACTGCTGCCATAGCCCCCATAGCCAAAGCTTCATCAAATATTTTAAACTTGGGTTTAAGTGCTAAATGAGGACATTGTATTTGGCAAATAGAGCAACCGTAACACTTCTCATAATCAACTGTCATTTTGCCATTTTTTATTTCAATGGCTTTAGCTGGACATAAATTAGCACAAGTTCCACATCCTATACATAATTTTTCGTCTAACACTGGCTTGGCACTGTCATGGATAAAAGATTTACTTTTAGCTGACAGCGCTCCCATACCCAAATTTTTAATCGCTCCACCAAAACCAGCGCACCCATGACCTTTAACGTGGCTTAAAACAATTAAGTTTTTGCTTTCTGCTAAAACTTTAGCCACTTCAAAATCTGAATCGCCAATTTTTTGTTTAACATATTTATCTTCAATCAGAAATTTACTTAATTGATCAAAACCATGTTTCATCACAACTTGCCCATAACCAATTTTACTGTTGCGTGGAGACTGGTACCTAACTGGTGTATCGATCAATAACGTCTCGAAACTTAAGTTAGTTAATATTTCCAATAAAGGCTTAATATCTTCTTTAGTAAAAGCGTTGGGATTTCCTGGCTCTCCAAAATGCATCTTAATGACTACTGGTGAATTCTTGCTGAAGCGATTAACAAAATATTCTTTCAAGAAATCTTCTTGAAAATCAAATTTACTGGAAAATTTTAAATGAGTCATATCTTTGTTAGAATAGCACGTGGTTTATAATTACTAATCATGTCATTGAATAGGTCTAAATTCAATCGTTGTACTTCCAAACATTTTTTTCTCACCAACCGGTGCAAGTCTATCTTGTTCTGCAATGAATAAATCTCTGGTAATTTGTGGAACAATATCAAGATTTGGCTCTATAATTGTAAAGTGAATTTTTGTTCTACTCACATCATCTCTAAGCAATAATTCTTCACCAAATAAACCCATTTGATCTGGACCTACAAAAGTTGGTTTATATCCATATTTTTTCTGACCATACCAATCATATAAATACGCCCAAGTTATGTAATATCCATTCGGATTTGTAAATGCAGAAAAAGTAAAATTTTCCCCATTTGCCTTCAAATAAGTGTAATCAATTAGAGATAATTGATTTGCTAAATTTGTACCTTTTTGAGGTGAAAAAATACTACTAGCCATAGTTTTATGAATCCTAAGCATCATTAGGTTGCTAAATAAATAGGTACTAATAAGCATTGTCGCAATAATTTTTGGAATTAAACCATTTTTTTTCCAAATTTGAAAAACTTGAAAAGATAAAATTAAGATCATTGCTACTTCTAAAGACATGAGAATATGAATACTTCCTCTTGGCTCAATGAAAAAAAGCCAAAATGGTCCAAAAATCCAAGAAAGCAAAAATATTCTATTGGTTTTTGGCAATTGAGAAAAACCATTTATTGAAGCAACGAATATTATGAATGCAACTACTGGTGTATAGGGACCTATGGTTTGAATTGCTTTCAATAAGTAATTATTAAGTAAAGGCAAAAGCACAGATATATTAGTAATTTTTTCTGAAAAATTAAATCCATTGGTTAAAAATACTCCATTCTTCCATAACATAAATTGACCAATTAATATTGAAGAAACAAACAAAAATAATATTGATAAAAATATAATATTATTTTTCCAATTCTTTAAAATACTTTTTTTTGAAAAATGATTATAGTTATATAACAAAGCTACTAATAAGGTTCCAAAAAGATAAACTAACCATAAAGCAGATTGTAAAGAAACCCCCATGGCTATTGCTAATGGAATTACGAAAGATTTATTATTTTTGAAACCAACTTCCCAAAGACTCCAATAAAAGATTATTAATGGCATAACAGCTAAAGATGGATTTGACAGCCAATATGAAAGTTGAATAATTTCTACTGAAAATATATATCCAAAAACTGTAATCCATGCAATTGCTTTTGATGAAAAAAATCTTTTAGAAAAATAATAAAGCGGAATTACTCCAATGCACCCCAAAAATGACAGCGCCATTGCTGGAATCATTGGATTTCCATGACCGAAATAATAAAGTGGAGCTAAAAAATAATAATAAAGCACTCCATGATAGACAGCGTCATTAGTACCACTTGCTGATGGACCTAAAACCTTAAAGTCACCATTTTCTATAATTTGCCTTGAAACATGAGCATCTCTACTTTGATCAAACCAAAAAGTAATACTGTTATTTTTCATTGATAACCATCCAATGAAAAATGCTAGCAATGTTGTAATAATTAATAATAAAATTGTTGTACGCTGATTGTATAAAATTTTCATAAATTTTTTACCTAAATTCTAATCCTCGTACTAAATTAGGATCCACTGGCTCGTTTAAGGTTTTTTCATCTAATAAATATTTTTCCAGAACATATCCATATGGATAAAACTTAGTATAAGTTGATTCCATATTAATGTTTATTTTGCTAGTTTGCCAATGACTAGAAGTTGACCAAGGATTGTCTGGATTATCGGCGGATTTAATTAAAATCGTTGTGGGTTGTTTGACAAAGTGTGCCCCTTTTAAGTTTGGATTTTCTTGTTGATAAAACGCAAAAGCATATTTAAGTGGATAAGCAAACTGATCCTGTGAATAAAGAAAGTAGCCAACCCCTTGTTCGCTTAAGCTATCAGCAGCAATATTGGATAATATTTTCCAAGAAGAACTATTAAAACGATCTGGACTATATGAAAAATTACCACGACTTTGAAAAATAGAAAAAAAAGTCAAAATGATTAATAAATATTTAGCAACTGATGATTTGCTAGCTATCACTCCAACTGTTAATAAAAGAATGCTCACGAACGGATCAAAATAAAAACTCCAGATAGTTCCAGAAAAAGCCAATGTTAGTATCCACCAAGAAAAATACCAATAAATAGTCGTAAAATAAAATTTTTTGAGTTCTTTGTTTGAGTGACGCCAAGCTAAAAACGAAAAAACAAACCAGATCAATAAATTCAGCCACAAATTTTTTAAACCAAACAAATTTATACCATTATAGAAAGCCAGGCTTATTCTTTCAGTTAATCTCAGATAAAAACTCATATCTGATTTGGCTGTTTGTATATATGTTAAAAAAGAATTAGTTTGTAAAAAATCATGTCTTAAATCAAAAATAATGAAAGTGAAAAAAGGTAAAATAAAAAAAAGCGGAGCAAATAGTTGCGGCCACTTTTTTTCTTTAATAATTTTCCATAGAAAAACAAGTCCCCAACTCAAAGCTAGTGGCACTATGAAAGCCATCTGAAATTGAGCCAATAAACCCATAGTTAACCATCCGATAGCAGCTAGTTTAATGCTTGGTTTTTGGTGCCACCGCCAAAATAAAATGAATGGTACAAAAGCAAATAGATTAGCAAAAAAAATATTTGTTGGACCAGCGGCTCCAGGAAGTTCCAATAAAATAAAGCAAATTGTTAATAACAAACTGATGGTGAGATTTTTAATCAACGAGTGACTAATAAATAAAAACAAAATTGCAGCAAATAAAACTACTGTGAACCAAAACCAACCCATTAATAATGGATCCCCATGACTTAAAATAAAAGGAATTAAATAAATATAATACCAAAGTGCACCGTGAAAAACTCCAGGAATGCTAGATCTAGGACCAATCAGAGTAATTTGCTTATTTTCAACCATTTCACGCACAACTAACAAATCTCTAGCAACATCAGTGTGAATTAGCACATCACCGTGCCAAAGATAAGAGGACATTATTACTACTAAGGCAATTAATACTAAAGCTAAAAAATATTGAAATAAAGATAATTTACGAAACAATCTAGACACCATCAAATTTTACATCATCAAGTAAACTATTGGCAAATCTTAAGTTTTTATTCCCCTCAATCCTTTTTTATGTTACTATCAAATCCTATGTCTATTATCGATCAAATCATTGCCTGGTTAGAGCACTTATCA
>CAZEEV010000009.1:0-13233 GCA_964511345.1 uncultured Pseudomonadales bacterium
AAATCTGGTTTTTTAACTTCTTCAACTTTTAATTCAATTCTAGCTTTGTCTTTTTTATCTTTAGCAACATTAACCACTCTCTCAACACCTTGTTTGACTTTTTCTAAATTAGCACCACCCTTACCAATAACTACGCCTGGTCTAGCTACTGACAAAACAACTAAAAGTTTATTAATAGATCTCTTAATCTCAATATCAACTAAGCCAGCATTAGCTAAACTTTTTTCTAGATATTCGCGCAAACGAAAATCTTCTAGAACTTTGTTAGCATAATCTGCTTTAGATGCAAACCAGAGAGACTTCCAATTAAAAATCCCACCTGTTCTAAAATTGATTGGATTAACTTTTTGTCCCATATCTTTATTTAGATCCCTTTTTCTGACTTTGTATTAATTTGTTAGCTTGACCTTTACCTGAGCCCTGCATTTTTACAGCTTGGGTTCTACTACGGTCTAATTTAATAGCTTCTTGAGCTTTTTTAACAGTTTCTTTTTTAACTTCTTTGACTTCGGCTTTAACAGGAGTCTTTTCAACTTTTGCGGCAGATTCTGTTTTTTTGATAGTCTCAGATGCTTTTACTTCTTTCTTAGTTCTCAAGTCAATTCTGACATGGCAAGTTCTCTTCAAAATGGTGTGAGCACGACCACGACTAACAGCTCTCCATCTTTTTAAAGCTGGGCCATCGTTGACCAAAATCTTATCTATTTCCAAATCACTAATAACCAAACCAAAATTATTGGTGGCATTAGCAATCGCTTGGCGTAGAACTTTTAAAACCAAAAGACTTGATTTTCTGTTCATGACTGCCAAATAATTGATCGCATCAACAAGACTCATCTTTTTGATCACATCAGCCACTAAACGCACTTTGCGTGATGGTTGTCTGGTGTTTTTTTGTTCTGCTTTAATTATCATTTTAATTTTTTCCAAAAAAGTTTAAGTTTTAGTTAACAATCTCTTCACAATCTTGCCATGACCTCTAAAGGTTCTGGTAGGAGCAAATTCTCCTAGATTGTGTCCGACCATCATTTCAGAAACAAAAACTTCTACAAAGTTTTTACCCTGGTGAACCATAAAAGTGTGACCAACAAATTCTGGAGCAACCACGCAAGCGCGACTCCAAGTTTTAATTGGTTTATTCTCCCCAGCAGCTTTTTGAGCCATCACTTTTTTTAGAAGTTTTGGGTCGATGTATGGTCCTTTTTTGCTTGATCTAGACATATTTTAATAATTACCTTTATTAGTTTTTAGCTCGACGATCTTTTACTAAATAACGATTAGATTTTTTAATACTTCTAGTCTTCTTACCTGGAGCAACATTCTTACCCCATGGAGACTTAGCGTGTTTCAAACCAACACCACTTCTACCTTCACCACCACCATGTGGATGACTATCTGGATGTTGTGCGGTACCTCTAACAGTAGGCCTAATACCCATCATTCTTTTACGACCAGCTTTACCCAATCTCACACCTTTCCACTCTTGATTACCAACTCGACCAATAGTGACAAAACACTCTAAGCTGATTAGGCGTTGTTCTTTAGAAGGCAAAGCAATGATAGCATACTTAGTCTCTTTTGACTGAACTATCGCTCCAAGTCCAGCACCTCTAACGATTTGAGCACCTTTACCACGGCGTAATTCAATATTATGAATTTCTACACCAAGTGGCACATTTTTAAGTGGCATACAGTTGCCAACCTTAATATCTGCTTTTTCGTCAGTAATGATTTCTGCACCAACTTCTAAACCTTCAGGAGCAATAATGTATCTTTTTTCACCATCGCTGTAAAAGAGCAAGGCTACATTAGCGCTACGCATTGGATCATACTCGATTCTTTTGACGATAGCTGGAACACCCAACTTGTCACGACGAAAATCGATCACTCTCATGCGTTTCTTAACACCACCGCCTCTGTGTCTCATTGAAATGTGACCAGAAGCATCTTTGCCTTGACGTTTTTTATGACCTTTGACCAAAAGTGATTTTTCTGGTTGACCCTTATGCAGGATACTGCGATCAATATCAATGCGATGCTTTTTACCGGGGGTAGTGCCTTTGATTTTCTTTAACATTAGCTTTCTCCTCCTACATCAAAAAGATCAATGTGATTATCTGCTGCCAAAGTCACATAAGCCTTCTTGGTTTTTGGACTGACAGTATTCATTCTCTTTTTACCAGTTTTTTTCTTGACTCTATGTCTAACCACAGTGTTGACTGATAGCACTTTGACTCCAAAAACAGAAGCTACTGCTTCTTTAATCTGATCTTTGTGAGCACTCATTTCTACTTCAAAAGTATAAACGTGCTCTTTCTTAGCTAAGCTAAGAGATCTTTCAGTGACAACTGGTTTTTTAATTAAATAGGCGTTCATGTTTATTTCTTAAGAGTAGTTTTTTTAACTTTTAACATTCTCTCTTCTAAAACTTTTAAGGCGGTTAAATCAATGATAATTTTATCAGCCATGGCTACGTGTAAAGCGTTGATACGATCAGCGGTCATGACTAGAACATTTTCCATATTACGCAAAGAGCGTAAAACTAAATTAGAATTTTTAGCTAAAACCACTAAGACTTTATCATCTTTTTTACTAGCTACTGCCAATAATTTAGCGGCTTCACTGGTTTTGCCTTTTAAAGAAGACACGTCTTTACTTAAAAAAAGATTGTTCTTCTGGGCACTGAAGGCTATTTTAAGAGCAAGCAGCTTACTTTTAGCGGTTAAGGTTTTAGCCCAATTCTCAATACCTCTAGGACCATGAGAAACACCACCACCTACAAAAATGTTAGGGGTGCGTGCACCATGGCGAGCATTACCAGTACCTTTTTGTTTAAACCATTTTTTCTTAGTACGATTAATTTCTGATCTGGTCTTAGTGTGGCTAGTGCCTTGTCTTGAATTACTTAAATAAGCTCTAATAGCTTGAGCCAATAAAACACTAGAAGTAGCACTAGAAAATAAAGTGTCGCTTACTCTGACTTTCTCATTTTTGCTGGTAGAGTCAATGACTGTTAATTGCATTATGAGTTACTTTCCTCTTTAACTTCTTCTACTTCACTCTGCGCTTCGGCTAAACCTAAATGTTTCAAGTTTAATTTGATTTCTTTGGTCTTGCCAGTTTTACTAATTCTCACTGTAGAGCTTCTGTATCCAGGCACCGGACCATTGACCCAAAGTTCATTATTTTTTTGATCAATGTAAACTATCACTAAACCAGCAACGGTTTTGGTTTCACAACCATAATGTCCAGGCATTCTTTTGCCTTTCCAAATACGACCTGGGGTAGTACCGGAACCAATAGAACCCACAGCTCTAGCACGATCTGATTGACCATGAGTTTTGGGGCCACCATGAAAACCATGACGTTTCATCGCACCCGCAAAACCACGACCTTTGGTAGAACCTTGAATTTCGACTACATCGCCAACAGCTAAAATATCAGTTAAAGCTAAAGTTTGACCGGCTTCTAAAACATTTTCAGTTTCATCACCAATTAATTTAACACCTTCTATCTTCTTAACTCCAAAAGAAAAACCACTCTTTTCAATTTTTGATCTGAGTGGTTTAGCAATATTTTTCAATTTTTTACGACCATAACCAATTTCCACAGTCATTTGCTTATCTTGAGTTTCTTTTTTAGATAACACGACATTATCACTAACCTGTAGCTTAGTGATCGGCAAACGCTTGCCGTCCTCTGACCAGGCTTGTGACATTTCCACTTTGGTAGCAAATATTGTGTTTATCATGTCTTTTCGTCAATAAAATAAAGCTTTAGGTTTAAAAGCCTAATTTAATTTGCCCATAAACTACATTTTGATTTGAATATCAACACCAGCAGGTAGTTCCAAGTGCATTAAAGAATCGATAGTCTTGTTGGTTGGATCGACAATGTCGATCAAACGCTTGTGAGTACGAATCTCGTAGTGCTCTTGAGCATTTTTATCTGTATGAGGTGAAACCAAAACGGTAAAAGATTTCTTGTGAGTTGGCAAAGGCACTGGACCAATAATCTTAGCACCAGTAGACAAAGCTGTTTGCAAAATCTTACGAGAAGCCTCGTCAATGACGCGGTGATCGTAAGATTTAAGTCTCACTCTAATCTTGTATGAGTTTTGATTTTTAGTCATACTATTTTTTAATTTATTGCTTTCTTTAGCTTGTGATCTCTTAAATCACAAAACGCGATTATATCTAAATCTTTCCCTCTTGTACAGGGGAAAAAATTATTTTTCAGTAATTTCAGTTTGTAACAAAGCTTACCAAAAAACAAGTTTCTCTCTCAATTCTCGAGAGAACTGTATTGTACCAGAAGGAGAGGAAGGGAGCAAGGGTATTAATTAATCAAAAACCCCGCTTAAAAGCGGGGTTTTTCTATTACTTTCTTAGAATTCTAAACAAATTAGTCTAGAATCTTGGTCACAGCACCTGCGCCAACGGTCAATCCACCTTCACGAATAGCAAAGCGGAAACCTTCGGTCACGGCGACTGGAACTAAGAGCTCGACGGTCATCTTGGCATTATCACCAGGCATAACCATTTCAACTCCCTCTGGAAGCTTGATTTCACCAGTTACGTCAGTAGTTCTGATGTAAAACTGAGGTTTGTAACCAGAGAAGAAAGGTTTGTGACGACCACCTTCTTCTTTTTTCAAGATATAAACTTGAGCTTCAAATTTCTTGTGAGCGGAAGCTGAACCTGGCTTAGCTAAAAGTTGACCTCTTTCAACGCCATCTTTTTCAATACCACGAAGTAAAATACCGACGTTATCGCCTGCTTGACCTTGATCAAGCATTTTTCTAAACATTTCTACACCAGTAACGGTAGAGGAAGTTTTTGGACGAATACCAACGATGTCAACATTTTCACCAACCTTGATAACACCACTTTCAATACGGCCAGTGACAACTGTGCCACGACCTTTAATTGAAAAGACGTCTTCGATGTACATGCTGAAAGGTTTAGCGACATCACGAACTGGCTCTGGGATATAAGCATCCACAGCATCCATTAATTCCATGATTTTATCTTGAGCAGCTTCATCACCAGCTAAAGCATTAGCAGCACTAACACGAACAACTGGAGTGTTATCACCATCGTAACCATATTTGGTTAAGAGATCACGCACTTCTACTTCAACCAAGTCTAATAATTCAGCATCATCGACCATGTCACATTTGTTCAAAGCAACAACGATCTTTGGCACGTTAACTTGGTTAGCCAACAAAATGTGCTCACGGGTCTGAGGCATAGGACCATCAGTAGCAGCTACCACTAAGATAGCACCATCCATTTGAGCGGCACCAGTAATCATGTTTTTGATGTAATCAGCATGACCTGGAGCATCAATGTGAGCATAGTGACGAGCTTTGGTCTCATACTCAATGTGCTTGATGTTAATAGTAATACCACGAGCAACTTCTTCTTTACTGTTCTCAACATCCGAATAAACCATAGCTTTGTTGGTTTCACATGGAACTCTCTTAGCTAAAGTTTGAGTGATAGCAGCAGTTAAAGTGGTTTTACCGTGATCAACGTGACCAATGGTACCAATGTTAACATGTGGCTTGCTTCTGACAAATTTATTATCTGCCATAAATTATTTCTCCTTTATTTTCTTAATAATTTACTAATTTATAAACTTTTCTAGTCGAGCTTGTATTTTACCTTAAAAAAATAGGCAAAACAAGTGACTGCGCTTTGAATTATCTCTTTCGAATACCTTTTCTTTCTTCGACAATTTTTTCAGTGATATTTTTTGGCACTTCTTCGTAATGACTTGGCAACATCACACTACTAGCACGACCTTGAGTCATGCCACGTAGGGTAGTTACATAGCCTTGCATTTCAGCCAAAGGAGCTAAAGCGGTAATAATCACTACATTACCTCTGGTATTAGTACCTTGAATTTGAGCACGGCGTGAACCGAGGTCACCAATGATATCGCCCATGAATTCTTCTGGACTACTAACTTCAACTTTCATCACAGGTTCGATTAAAACCATACCTGCTCTAGAAACTGCATCTCTCATACCAAGTGAACCAGCCATCTTAAAAGCTAATTCACTGGAGTCAACTTCATGATAAGAACCATCATAGAGCGTAACTTTAACATCCACCATTGGATAACTGGCCAAGAAACCTCTATCTAAAGATTCTTTGATACCTTTATTAGTAGGTTCGATGTATTCACGAGGAACTGCGCCACCAGTGATGGCATTAACAAATTCATAACCAGTGCCACGATCTTTTGGCTCAAGTCTTAATAAAACATGACCATACTGACCACGACCACCAGATTGTTTAATATATTTACCTTCACCCTCGGCCATCTGAGTAATGGTTTCACGGTAAGCCACCTGAGGTTTGCCAACATTAGCATCAACCTTAAACTCGCGTTTCATACGATCAACGATAATGTCCAAATGTAATTCGCCCATACCACCAATAATGGTTTGTCCAGTTTCATGATCAACTTCAATACTAAAAGTTGGATCTTCTTCTGAAAGTTTAGCCAAAGCCATACCCATTTTTTCTTGATCTGATTTGGTTTTTGGTTCAATGGCCAAAGAAATCACTGGATCAGCGAAAGTGATGCCTTCCAAAATCACTGGTGCAGTTTCGTCCGAAAGAGTATCACCAGTTTTAGTATCTTTGAGACCAACCACAGCAATAATTTCACCAGCCTGAGCTTCGGCGACTTCTTCACGATCATTGGCGTGCATTAAAAGCAAACGACCAACTCTTTCCTTGATATCTTTACTAGAGTTATAAACATAAGATCCTGCTTTGATAGATCCAGAATAAACACGGAAGTAAGTCAATTTACCAACGTGAGGATCAGTCTGAATTTTAAAAGCCAAACCACAGAATTTTTCTTCTGGAACTAAACGACGTTGCGCTTTTTCCTCTTCTTTGCCAGGCACATGACCTTCAATGTGATCAATGTCACTAGGAGAAGGTAAATATTCAACAACAGCATCTAAAAGTGGCTGTATACCAGTATTTTTGAGTGATGAACCAGCAAAAACAGGCACTAATTTATAATCAATGACTGCTCTGCGAAGAGCACTTTTTAGTTCATTAACACCAATTTCTTCTTCAGCAAAAAACTTTTCCATTAAAGCATCATCAGTTTCAGCAATGGCTTCAACCAACTTAGCTCTTTCTTCTTCAACTTTGGCTTTATATTCCTCTGGAATTTCTTGTATCTCTGGCTCGGTAGCAGCTTCATGATCTTCCCAAAAATAAGCTTTGCGAGCAAGCAGATCTATTACACCCTGAAAGAAATTCTCGCTACCCATAGGTAAAACCATGGGAGCTGGTCTAACTCCAAATTTAGTACGGATGTCTTCAACAGTAGCATTGAAATCAGCACCTAATTTATCCATTTTATTTACAAAACAAATACGAGGAACATTGTATTTATCAGCTTGACGCCAAACAGTCTCTGACTGAGATTGCACACCTTCAGAAGCGTCTAAAACAGTGATACCACCGTCTAAAACGCGTAATGAACGTTCCACCTCAGCGGTAAAGTCAACGTGTCCTGGAGTATCAATGATGTTAAAACGATATTTGTCTTTTGGTAGTGCAGTTTCAAAATATGGAGTCCAAAAACAAGTGGTGGCAGCAGAAACGATAGTGATACCACGTTCTTGCTCCTGAGCCATCCAATCCATAGTGGCTGCACCTTCATGAACTTCACCAATCTTGTAATTACGACCAGTGTAAAAAAGAATACGCTCAGTAGTGGTGGTCTTACCAGCATCAATATGAGCAATAATTCCAATATTTCTAATGCGTTCCAATGGAACTTGTCTTTGTTTTGCAATGTCTGACATAGATCTATAATTCTACAATTTCTCTAGCTAATAATAAATGCGAAAGTTTACCATCTAAAGTGAGAGAAGGCTTTGTTAGATTCAGCCATACGATGAGAAGCATTACGTTTCTCAATTGCTCCACCTTGTTCAATCAAAGCATCAAGTAGCTCGGCAGCTAATTTCTCAGCATAGCTATGAAATTGTTTGTTTGAACGTTTATTGGATTCAGTGACCAACCATCTAACACTTAAGGAATTAGCACGACGACCACGCACTGGCATAGGCACTTGATAAGAAGCACCGCCCACGCGACGAGATCTAACTTCCATTTGAGGTTGAATTTTACCAATCGCTTCTTCTAAAACTTCCAAAGCCTTGCGTTTAGTTTCTTTCTCGACGAAAGCTAATGCATCATAAACTTGTTTAGCAGCGACAGATTTCTTGCCGTCTTTCATACTACGATTGATAATGCTCTGTACTAAAACAGATCCATATCTAGCATCTTTTTCTACTTCACGAACTTGAGCCTTTTTAGTTCTCATACTATTTTCCTTTAACTTTTCTTGACTCCATATTTACTACGACTGGTTTTACGACCATCAACACCAGCACAGTCGTACTTACCTCTAATAATATGGTATTTCACACCTGGTAAATCTTTGACACGACCACCCCTGATCATGACAATACTGTGTTCAGCCAAATTGTGACCTTCACCTTGAATATAAGCGGTGACTTCCATTTTATTGGATAAACGTACTCTAGCTACTTTACGAAGAGCTGAGTTTGGTTTCTTTGGGGTCATGGTTTTAACTACGGTACAAACACCTCTTTTTTGAGGACTATTAGTAGCAACTGGGCGATTATCAATCGAGTTAAAACTACGACGAAGCGCAGTAGCTTTAATACGTTTAACTCTGCTGACACGACCACCTTTTCTGATCAATTGGTTTATTGTAGGCATATTTTTATATTTTCTTTTGACTAAGGGAGCAATTTTAACACATTCACCTTAGTTTTTCATTATTACTTCTATATTTTTATACTGTGGCTCTGGCCCTTTCTTCGCTAGTTGGGATCAGACGACCAATAATGACGTTTTCTTTCAAGCCTTCTAGATAGTCAATGGCTCCCTCAGAAGCAGCATCGGTCAACACATGTTTAGTGTGTTGGAAAGAAGCAGCAGATAACCAAGAACTGGTGAAGAGAGACGATCTGGTAATACCTAAGAGTAATACTCTAGCAGTAGCCGGATCACCACCAGCAGCCATAACATTGTCATTAATTTCCATAAAGCGAGCACGTTCCACAACTTCACCTACTAAAAGATCGGTGTCGCCAGAAAGCTCAATCTGTAGTTTGTCACCCATTTTACGAGCAATCACTTCAAAATGTTTGTCATTAATGGTTACACCCTGAGACTCATAGACCTCTTGAACTTGATCAATAATGTGCTGTTGAGTAAAAATCAAACCTTTGAGTTGTAAAAGTTCTTGAATATTTACTCCACCACCAGTAAGTTTTTGCCCAGCAAAAACCAAATCTTTGTCTTTAACTAATAAAGTCACTGAACTTGGCAAAGTAAAGCTTTCTTCTTCACCTTCTTTGTTTTTAATAGTGATGACATTTTCGCCATCTTTTTCTTCAATTTTGACTTTACCAGCAATGTGAGCAATTAAGGCCTGGACTTTTGGATTACGTGCTTCGAGTAATTCTTCAACACGAGGTAAACCCTGAGTCACATCCAAACCCACAATACCACCAGAGTGTTTAACACGCATAGTTAGCTGAGTACCTGGCTCACCGATAGATTGAGCGGCGATTACACCGACTGGGACACCAATTTCCACATCTGTTCTGGTAGCAAAATCCCAACCATAACACTTGGTACACAAACCTTTAGTGCAGCGACAAGTGATTGGAGAACGCACCCAAACAGACTCCAAGTCTGAAGCCACGATGGCTTTAGCAATCTCATCATTGATCAGTTCACCAGCTGCTACTACGGTTTTTTTGCCGATTTGGACATCTTTACTGGTGTAACGACCAAGAATTCTGTAATAAAAGACATCAGTTCTAGGAGCTCTGACAATTTCAATACCTTCTGTAGAACCACAGTCTTCTTGACGAATAATAGCATCGTGGGAAACATCGACTAAACGACGAGTTAAGTAACCAGCATCAGCAGTTTTGATAGCTGAGTCAGTTAAACCCTTACGAGAACCACGAGCAGAAGTCACATATTCAAAGATGGAAAGACCTTGTCTAAAGTTAGATTTAGTAGGCATTTCCACAATGTTGCCAAGTGGATCAACCACAAGTCCACGCATAGCACCAAGCTGTTTGACCTGATCTTTGGAAGCACGAGTACCACCTGAATTAATAATCACTTTAACTGAATTGTCTTCGGCATAAGTTTGCCAAGTTTTTTCAGCTAATTCATCAGTAGTTTTAATCCACACATCGAGAGATTGACGACGACGTTCTTCATCAGTGATCAAACCTTGAAGATAATTCTCACGAATCAACTCTGCTTTTTGATTGGCAGCATCCACAACTTGATCTTTTTCAGCCAGCATTTCACAATCACTCACTGAGACAGATAAACCAGAAACAGTGGCTGCTTCAAAACCTAAATCCTTAATATCATCAATCATTTTAGCCACCACTTCGTTATCTTCAATCTCGATAGCTTTGGTGACAATTTGTTTGATCATTTTGGCATTCACTGGTTCGTTAATAAAACGTAAGCTTTCTGGCAAAACACTGTTAAAAAGTAAGCGACCAATATTGGTTTCAACAATTTGTTTTTCACCTTTAATCTTCATGAAAACTTTAGCTTTCTGACGAAGATCGAGCTTGCCAATTTGATATAAGTGATAAGCTTCATTTTTACTACCTAAAACTGAAGGGAAAACCTCTAATTTATCATCAAAACTGGTGTAGTAATAAGCACCAAGAGCCATTTCTTTATTTGGCACGGTAATAGGTTCACCATTAGCAGGTTTGAGTAAGTTATGGTTAGCCATCATTAAATCGATAGCTTCTTGTTGAGCTTGTTTAGTTAAAGGTACATGAACAGCCATCTGATCACCGTCAAAGTCAGCGTTATATCCAGAACAAACACAAGGATGTAAGGAAATAGCACCACCTTCAATCAAAACTGGGAAGAAAGCTTGAATACCTAATTTATGCAAAGTAGGAGCACGGTTTAAAAGAACTGGATGGTTCTCAATGACCTGTTCCAAAATAGCATAAACACTAGATTCACGACGATCAACTAGGTGACGAGCACTCTTGACGTTTGGAGCAATACCTTTAAGAATCAATTCTCTCAAAACATAAGGCTTGAAGATTTCCAAAGCCATATCTTTTGGCAAACCACATTGGTTAAGTTTCAACTCTGGACCAACGACAATAACACTACGACCCGAATAGTCGACACGTTTACCGAGTAAGTTTTGACGGAAGCGACCAGTCTTACCACGTAACATCTCAGAAAGAGAACGAAGTGGACGACGATTGCTACGACGACGAGTTTGCTTGGTTTGAGAACTATCAATTAAAGCATCAACAGCTTCTTGTAGCATTCTTTTCTCGTTACGTAAAATAATTTCTGGAGCACCTAAATTAATTAAGTGAGCCAAACGATTATTACGGTTAATCACACGACGATAAAGATCATTAAGATCAGAAGCAGCAAAACGACCACCAGATAATTGCACCATTGGACGCAAATCTGGAGGTAATACTGGCAAAACCGTTAAGAATAACCAAGCTGGATCAATGCCAGATTTCTTAAAACCTTCGACGACACGAAGTCTCTTGGTCACTTTAGCTTTTTTAGCACCCTTGCTCTCAGCTAATTCATCTCTCAATTGTTTAATTTCTGCATCTAAATCAACTTTTTTACTCAAATTTAAAATACTCTCAGCACCCATACCCACTTGCAAGTGAGAAGCAGCGTCATATTCATCAAGTTTGAGATATTCATCTTCAGTTAAAACAGTTTTAACTTTGATTTTTTTGACCATTTGTTTAATGGTTTTGTAAATTTCTTCAGTTTGTTCTAGTTGAACTTCTAATTGCTGTTTGGTAGCAATAATTTTGTTTTTAGCTTTAAGTTCCAATTCAGCAATTTTAAGCTGCATGGCCTCTTTACTTTTGACTCTTTCACCGAGAGTGGCTTTGTCTTGATCTAAAGTTTCTTTGATACTGACAATGGCTTTTTCAGCGTTATCACGTAACTGATCGAAGGCAGCCACTTGGTCAACATCCAATCTCTCCAAAACTGCTTTCTTTTCGTCATTATCAACCTCGAGCACGATGTATTGAGAGAAATACATGATCGAGTTCAAATTACGAGGAGAAATATCTAAAAGTAAAGACAATTTAGAAGGAGCACCCTTGAAAAACCAAATGTGAGCTACTGGAGAAGCCAACTTGATGTGAGCCATGCGCTCACGACGCACTTTAGCCTCAGTAACTTCCACACCACATTTGTCACAAATGATTCCTTTGTAACGAATGCGTTTATATTTACCACAATAACATTCGTAGTCTTTACTTGGTCCAAAGATTTTCTCATCAAAGAGACCATCTTTTTCAGGCTTAAGAGAACGATAATTAATGGTTTCTGGTTTTTTAACTTCACCATGAGACCAGCTAATGACATCTTCTGGAGAAGCGATTTTAATTTGTAGGGCGGAGAAATCGACTATATTTTTCATAATTTACTTTCAAAAAAAATTACTAATTTTAGTTGAGGACCTCCTCTTCCATATCTACTGGCTCCTCTTCATCATTTATTTCTTCTCCCTCGAAATCCTCATCTTCCTCTGTCTCATTGTTCTCTTCTTCATGTATCGAAGAGTCTTCAGGATCATCTAGCACTAGAACTTCTTCATTATCAATAACAGGAGCTTTATCTTCTATTTCCTCTTCAGTGGGATCAAGAGCTACAACGTTAAGAGCCAAAGAATTTAATTCTTTGCATAGCACTCTAAAGGCCTCTGGCACAGTTGGAGTTGGAATATCTTCACCCTTGACGATGGCTTCAAAAGCTTTAGCACGTCCATGAACATCATCTGACTTAATAGTCAACATTTCTTGAAGAACGTGAGCAGCTCTGTGAGCTTCAAGAGCCCAAACTTCCATTTCACCCATTCTCTGTCCACCCATTTGAGCTTTACCACCTAAAGGCTGTTGAGTAACCAAGGAGTAAGGACCAGTGGAACGAGCATGAGTCTTATCTTCAACCATGTGACTTAATTTGAGAATGTAGTTGATACCAACCACTGATTTCTCGCGATAAGCTTCACCAGTGTAACCATTATAAAGTTGAGCTTTTCCAGAAACTGGTAAGCCGGCTTTTTCTAATTCTTGCCAAATTTTATCTTCATCAA
>CAZEEV010000010.1:0-8808 GCA_964511345.1 uncultured Pseudomonadales bacterium
AAAAAGTAGAGTAAAATCCTAACTAGAAATTTAAAACAAACGGAGAGTAGTTCAGATGGCTAGAACGTACGCATGGGGTGCGTAAGGTCGCAGGTTCGAGTCCTGTCTCTCCGACCATGAAAAATCCCGTACTGCAAAGTGCGGGATTTTTTGTGTTCGGAGGTGAAGATGAGACTTGAAAGCTAAAACCTTAGAAGCAGGCGACGGAGAGAGCTAAAAGCTCCCGCCTAGTGCTGTGCATGAAGAGTCCTGTCTCTTGAAAAAATCAACAATCTTTTTTCTTAATCAGAAATTTCTCTGCCTTCTAAATCAGATTGCTGTAGATTTGAATAATGATCAGCTTTTCTGTAATCTATGAAAAATGACTCACCAACTGGATTAACAATAAATTCATAGTAACCAGGATGAAAGGCTTTGCCATTGACTGAAAAGTTACTGCCATTGTCCTGATCTTTAGGAATCAAATTCAAAACCTCCGTAGTTTTCTCAATCAACTTCTGATAACGTAAAATAGTGGCTTGGTCTTTCTTCCTATCGCTACTATTCAAAAATGGCCAATAAATTTTGCCATCCTCAATGATTTTTTTTAAAAGTAAAAAATTGACGTAACTTCTGTGTTCACTTGAGCTAACCTTCATCATTAGAGGCTTACTAAATTCCATAGTTTTTAATGTTACATCAAAATTCATAATATCTGGATGATTATCCATTAAATTAGTTTTAGCTATAAGGATTGGCGACTTGTCTCCATAGGCTAGTGCAGTATGTTCTCCATCAACAATTTCAATATTAATCTCACCACTATGCTCGGAAGCTCTATTATTCCCATTTGTTAGGATAGGATTAATAGTGATATTGCCACTGATTTCATTTTTTTGATACTCTGATAAAGTAAATGCATAGTCTGGAAAAATTACCTGCTTATCTATCAAATCTTTCACAAAACTAACAGTAGCTTCCTCATCTAAGCCAAGCTCAAAATGCCTTACTCCAGTTTTTGCATCCATTGCCGAAGGAAAATATAAATTTGATCTCAAACTATTAAAATATTTCTCAGGGTTTTGCAAAAATTCCCCAATTGTAGTTTTTATTCTTTTATATCTTGGTAAATTAAGTTGCTCCAGAGTTCTAGCTCCATTTTCTTTATCTTGAGCATTTTCAAATATCTTAGATAATTTATTTATTTTAGATAAATCAGCAGGATGCTTAGTATCTAGCAAACTAGTTTTTGCCCTTTTAAAAATACTTGGCATGGATTTGACAATTTCTGAATCTTTCTTTTCTGCCTCTTCTTTATTCACAGCAATCAAACCATCTCTAATTAGTTGATTAACAGCATCCATCAATTTTGTCTGGCTGGGTCTTTGATCAGCGTAGGAATAATAATGCGGTAAGTTCTCATCAGTCACAAAATTTTCTTTCTGAGAAGAAATTATAGCAAACTGACATACAAAAAAACACTATCTAAAGGTCAAAATTAGATTTATTCGTATCTCAAAGCCTCGATAGGAGATAATTTAGCCGCTCTTTTAGCTGGAGCCACCCCAAAAATCAAACCAACAACAGTTGAGACGCCAAAAGCTAAAATAATAGCTCCCATCGTAACCTTGGCTGGAAAATATGGCTGAATCGCTAATGAACCTAAATAAGCAATTAACAAACCAATTAGACCTCCGATAACAGAAAGCATGGCCGCTTCAGTCAAAAACTGAGCTAAAATTAAATTTGGTGTTGCACCCAGTGCTTTACGCAAACCAATTTCGCGAGTACGCTCTGTGACAGAAACTAACATAATATTCATAATGCCAATGCCACCCACTACCAAAGAAATAGCGGCAATGCCTCCCAAACCGGCTGTCAAAACAGCCAGAATGCTGTTAATAGTAGTTAATAGCTGAGTTTGATCAAAAACTGTGAATTCATCATCTTCCAATTCTTTGCTCAGAGTCTCTTCAATTGCTTTAGTTGCTGCCTTAATCTGTTCTTTATCTCTGACTTCAAAAATAAAAGAGTCAACTAATTCAGTGTCAAAATATTTGAAAAGAGTTTCAAGAGGAACATAAACATAGTTGTCAAAACTTGGACCACCAAAGCCACCACCTTTTTCCTCTAGTACACCAATCACTTTGTAAGTTTGACCATTAAGTAAAATATTCTTGTTAACTGGATCAACTTGTCCAAATAATTCTTCTGCAATTTTAGGCCCAAGTAAAATTATTTTTTCGCTTTTTTCTTCTTCAGTTTCAGTAAACCATTTACCTTTCACTGCTTTGGTATTGTAAACAGATTCATAAGAGCTAGTGACTCCATAAAGAGTGACTTTTTTAGTTGTTTTGACATATTTAGCTTCCGCAACATTAACTCCTGTCACTACACCATCTTTAATTAGGTCTCTATTATTGCGAATAACTTGATTAAAAAATCTTCTCTTCAACACTGGTTTAGTACTTTCAATCATGGTCGTTTCACCCCCAAAACCACCATTTTCAAAAGGATTGCCAGGAACAACATAAAGAATATTAGTCCCTAAACTAGCAAATTGATCAGTCACATAAGCCTGCAACCCGTTGCCAATGCTCGTCAACAAAACCACTGAGCCAACTCCAATAATTACCCCTAACATCGTCAAGAAAGACCTACTCTTATTGAGCAAAATCGATTTAATCGCTAGTGGAAAAACTGAACTTATTTTCATACTTTATGATCGTCACTCAAAACTTTACCATCTTTAAAAACAATGTGTCTTTTGGCAATATCTGCCACATCTTCTTCATGAGTTACCATAATGATGGTTTTGCCTTCTTTATTTAGATCTTTAAGAATTTTCTTGATATCTTCGCCACTTTTTGAATCAAGGTTGCCAGTCGGCTCATCAGCAAAAATCAAGGACGGATCATTAATTAAAGCCCGAGCAATGGCCACTCTTTGTTGCTGACCTCCAGAAAGCTGTGCTGGAGTATTGTGTAAACGATTACCCAAACCCACTCGATCTAGCATTTCTTTAGCTTTATTTTTAACTTTTTCAGAATCAATGTTTACTCCAGCGTAAAACATTGGTAATAAAACGTTATCCAAAGCAGAAGTTCTGGCTAATAGATTAAAAGACTGAAAAATAAAACCAATTTGTTTATTACGCAAGTGTGCTCTTTGTACTTCATTATAAGCAGAAACTTCAATGTCGTTAAGAAAAATTTCACCCTCACTAGGTTCTGCCAACATACTGGCCACCTGCAAAAAAGTTGACTTGCCAGATCCAGATGGACCCATAATAGCTAAGAATTCTTTATCTTTGACTTGCAAAGAAACTTTATTCAAAGCATGAATGACGTCATCACCGATCTTGTAGCTCTTAGAAACGTTTTTTAAACTCAGTAACATAAAATTTTTTTCAATAAATTATTCAGGTAAAACTACTTGATCGCTTTCGCTTAAGCCTTCAATAACCTCTATCTCATCTTCGCTTTCCAAGCCAGTTTTAATTTCTCTTTCTTCTTTACCCTCTTTATTATCAGCTTTGACATTGACATAAACCTTACCATCTCTTTCGCTAATAGCATCTAAAGGAATAGTGAGCACGTCTTTTTTCTCGGCAATTTTGATTGAAACATCACCATTCATGCCAATGCGATATTTTTCCATATTTTGACTATCGATGGGGAATTCAACTAAAAAGACTGTGCCTGATGAAGATTCACTACTTGTGTAAGCAATATAAGAGATATAACTATCAATTTTTTCTTCATCATAAGCATCTAGAGTAATTTGACCGGCTTGGCCCTTGGCTATGCGATGCATATCGATTTCATCGATAGCAGCGCGAAAAATCAAGGTTTTAGGATTGACCACCTCAAAATAATCAGAAGCCAAAAGTTGCACTCCAGTGGTATTGGTTGGAGCAACTGTCAAAATACCTTCAAAAGGTGCGTAAAGGGCTGTGTTAGCAATGGCAATGTTTTGAATTTCCACATTCAAAACCTGATTATCTAAATCATATTGTTGCTTAGCCACATCTCTGGTTTCTAATGTATCTAAGGTACGATCTTTAATATCGTCTCTGGTATTTTCAAAGTCGTAGCGTTCTTTCATGTAGAGATTAAGGTCTTGATTGAGTTGTTTCTGTAAAGAGCTACGATCGATAGTAGCCAAGCTTTGCCCTTTTTTGACAACGTCGCCTTGTTTAGCACCCAAATAAACTAATTTCCCACCAGCGATGAAACGCATTTGTGCTTTTTCCTTAGCATCAATGCGACCTGAAATGGTAATGCTTGAAACAATATTTTCTTTACTTGGGCTGACAAAATTTAATTTCACTTGGTTTTTACTACGACTTTGCAAGAAGCCTATGACAACCAAAGCAACAACTGCCAAAATGAGCAGTAATTTCCATTTTGCTTTCAAAAAAACTAAAATTGAACTAAATACTTTTTTCATAAATGCTCTCTTTTTTATTCAAATTTCTTTTTTGCCGAATAGTTAGTATACAATATTTCCTTCTCTAGTGAAGGCTTAGTCTTTAGGAAATCAAAAAAGTCTTTAACCACCGGATTTTCATGAGCACGACGATAGGATTTCTCTTTATCGATGGCATATAACTTAGCGATGCGTTTTTTGACAATCGCCATAGTGCCAGTTAAGGGTTGGCCGCCGCCGCCGATGCAACCACCCGGGCAAGCCATAAACTCAATATAATCATAATTTGCTTCACCACGTTTAATTTCCTCTAAAACTCTGCGGGCATTACGTGCGGTGGTTACCACTGCCACATTTACTTCCAGTTCACCAATTTTGATAGTGGCACGTTTAATGCCTTTCATACCTCTAACTTCTTCTAAATCTACTTTTGGCAATTCCTGACCAGTTAATAGAAAAGCCATACTACGCAAGGCTGCTTCCATCACCCCTCCTGAAGCGCCATAAATAACGGCTGAACCGCTATATTCGCCCTCACTATCAACTTCGCTATCTTCAAGATCTAAAAGATTAATTTTATTTTTCTTCAGAAGTGCAGCTGCTTCACGTGTGGTTAAAACATAATCAACTGGCTTCAATTTCGTACCATTAAATTCAAACTGAAACTTTTCCATATTTGACTCATATTTCTTAGAAGTACAAGGCATAATTGAAACTACCATAATTTTACTTGGATCTACCTGAGCTTTTTGAGCCCACCAAGTTTTATAGGCCGCACCAGCGTGCATTTGCGGAGAACGAGAAGTAGTTAAATGCGGAATCATTTCTGGATAATAGAACTCTAAAAATTTTACCCAACCAGGACAACAAGAGGTAAACATAGGCAGAGCCACTTTTTTACCAGCCATTTTTTCTTTTAAGCGTTCGATTAGCTCTTGAGATTCTACTAAAGTCGTAATATCTGCACCCATGTTAACATCAAAAACTTTATCAAAACCTAATTGACGTAGAGCAGTGAACATTTTTTTCTCTAGATTCTCACCAGGCTCTGCGCCAAATTCTTCACCAATACTCGCCCGCACCGAAGGTGCCATCTGTGCAATCACAATTTTATCTTCACTAGCCAGAGCTGTCTCAACTTGTTTCAAATGACTCTGTTCGCGAATTGCTCCGACTGGGCAGTGAACAGTACATTGTCCACAATAAATACAATCAACTTTAGGATCCTGGCTGTGAGTGAGATGTGCATTCGAACCACTCCCTTCGAGCTTCAAAAAATTAATTCCGATATGATCCGCGCAAACATTGACACAGCGACCACATCTGACACATAAGTTAGGATCAAATTCAGCGGCAGTACCCATTTTATGGACCGCTAAATCAAGCATTTTGCGCTCATATTCTTCACTGGTTACGCCATACTTTTGCATCAAACCAAAAGCTGGGCAAGGTAGATTTTTTTGACATTTGGGGCAATTTTTTTGATGAGAGGCAAGTAGCAAGCTCAAATTTTCATGACGAATTTTGACTAATTCCTCATTCTTAGTGTTTACTTTCAAGCCTTCGCTGGCTTGTAGCGTACAAGAGGTGGTAGTTTTACCTTCACACTCAACTAAGCAAAGACGACAATTAGCTTCAATCGGTAAATCTTCATGATAGCAAAGGTGCGGTACATCAATCTTATTTTCCAAAGCCACTTGTAAAACACTCTTGCCTTCCTCCACTTGATAAGCTTGCTCATCGATGTAAATAGTCACCATTTTCGACATATTAAACTTCTCTTCCTAAGATATTTTTGGCATAACTACGCACTGGTAAAACAAGCGAACGACCTAAATCACAGAAAGCGGATTTATCCATCGCTCGAATAATCGGGGTAATTTTGTCCCAAGGAATCTCACTGTCTGACTTGAGCTCTGTAATGATCTTTTGTAGTTGCCAAGAGCCATCACGACAAGGCGTGCATTTACCACAGCTTTCTTTGGCGTAAAAACTAAATAGCTTGCTTAAAAATTCCATAGGAGTCGTAGTTATTGGAAAAACTTCAATCGCCCCACAACCAATCAACTCGCGTTCTCCTGCCTGCTTAGCAGTCATCACTTCGCCACTGGCTCCACCGCCAACCTGTACAAAAAAAGGGAAAGCTGGGTAGTTATTAGTTGCTCTTAAAATTTCTGCGACTTTCTGCGTGTTAGCGACTTCATAGACTCCTGGATTTTTGCCTCCAGAAATAGTAGAGAAGCGCGTAGACTGAAAAGTGCCAGCCGCTACTCTTGCCACGTCATAAAAAGTTTCCACATTATGTAATAAAGTTGGAGCACCAAAAATACCTTTCAATGAAGGACTGGGTGAAGCGGGACGAGGCTCAGTGTTTTTACCTTCAATAGCATTTAAAATGGCGCCAGTTTCACCACCAATGTAACTAGGCTCTTCTTCAAACACGTTGATAATGTAGCCATTTTTCTGACAAACTGCTAACAAGGGATCAATTTTGCCTTTCA
This sequence comes from uncultured Pseudomonadales bacterium, assembly GCA_964511345.1. Lineage (GTDB taxonomy): Bacteria > Patescibacteriota > Microgenomatia > UBA1400 > PJMF01 > UBA1364. The sequence goes on from CAZEEV010000010.1 coordinate 6,912, forward strand.
GTTCCTGATAATAATGTTTGTTAATATTGAGATAGGCTTCTTTGGTTTCTAGAAAATCCATAGTCAAGACAATGCCCTTGATCAGTTCTGCGGTAAAATTTTGCAAGATGTGAAAGTCCTTTTTAACTCCCGGCTCACCTTCACTAGCATTACAAACCACAAATTTTTTAGGAGCTGCCAAAGACTTGATGCGCTGCCACTTGAGGTAAACTGGAAAAGCCGCCCCACCGCGACCGACCAGACCAGCTTGCTCGATTTTGGCTAATAAATCATTCTCTGACATATTTTTTCTTTAAAGCATTGCTAATTAATAAAGCCATAACCCCGCCTACAACAGCCGTCCACAACTGAGGCCAGGACATCATCACTGCTACTTTTGTAGCCAGTGGAGCGGCCAAAATATTTTCCATTAAAAGTTTTGAAATGGAAATTAAAAATAACATTTTAACTGTAGACGCTAGTGAGATAGCCAAAAAGTTCTTGATTTGACTTTGAGTTTGCAACTGAGCAAAAACTAAAATATATAGACAATTACTAATCATAATAAAAGGCACCATCGGTGCTAAAGCTAAGGGCAACAAACCTCTGGAGAGAGCCACCGTACTGGGAATCAGCGCTAAAAACAAAGCTCGGCTTCTACCTAAATATAAAAATGACAAAATTAGTAGGGCATTAACAATTGGCCCAGTTAAAAATTGCTGATGCACAAAAGCGGGCACAAAAAAAATCAAAAAAGAAAAAACTAAAGAAAGACTAAGGTTTTTGTTAGCAAGTAAAGAACGAAAGCGAGTTAAAACTGCTGGATACATATACAATATAATAGCAAAAAATCGAGAAACTATTCTAGAGGAATCTTCTCTTTAAGCCATTTGGCAGTTTTCTCATAAGCAGTCAAAGTTGGTTTTTCCTTGATCAAAACTTCAGATAAAACCCGCTCTAAGTCTTCTGCTCGAGGAGTTTGACCATCAATTAAAACAAAAGTCAAACGACCTGGAAAACCATAAAGCTCTATTTCTAAAACCTTTTGCCCAGACTTCTCATCAAACCAAAATCTACCCATTCCTAACCAAGAAAAAGCTTCTTTCTCAACGTAAATCCCATAGTTAGTCAATTTATAATGCACGCTCTGCGGAGGAATCACCGCCGTCACATACACCAAAAAGACCACCGAAATCACTACTGCCACTGGCAAAACTTGACCGGCAAAAAACAAAATTAAAGACACTAAAATGGCAATGATAATAATGGTACTAAAAAACTGACGATTACGCTTCTTGAAAGGCCTCGCCGGTGCATCCCATTCCACCAAAACTTCCTCAGGAATCGGCTTGTAAAAACCCGGTGCCACCCTCGACTTCTCCATCTTCACTTGCTCAGGCATACGAACACTACTGACTCGATCATCAATCTCATCTGGGGGACCGAGTTTCTCTTCCATCTGGTTCCCAAAAAGGGCAGCTTTAATTTTTTCAAACATCATTATTAATATACACGATTTTCAAAAGGTATTGGAGAGTCTTTTTTGCTGTAAAATCTCACTGAAACTGATATAATCTAACCCTGATCTTTCAAATCTAAATCTACAAGGAGGTGTCGCATAGCGGTCAATTGCACTAGTCTTGAAAACTAGAGCCTCACGGCTTCACAGGTTCGAATCCTGTCACCTCCGCGGCGTTAGCCGATCAGCGCAGCTGAATTGGCTAATGACGCGAAGTGTAAAAGCATGAGAACCTCGGTGAGAATCCCGACGGCGAGTGCGGATCGAGTGTAACTCGACACACCCGCCTAGTGCTCGAAGAGCGAGTCACCTCTCCACAAAATTACTCCCTACAACAATCCACTGCCTTCTTCACCAGCTCCCCCAACTTCTCAAACACCCCCACGCTAGCCTTTTCCA
>CAZEEV010000011.1:0-8675 GCA_964511345.1 uncultured Pseudomonadales bacterium
ATGGAAGGGCCATCGCTCAAAGGATAAAAGGTACGCCGGGGATAACAGGCTGATCGCGTCCAAGAGTTCACATCGACGACGCGGTTTGGCACCTCGATGTCGGCTCGTCGCATCCTGGGGGTGGAGAAGCTCCCAAGGGTTTGGCTGTTCGCCAATTAAAGCGGTACGCGAGCTGGGTTCAGACCGTCGTGAGACAGGTCGGCCTCTATCCGATGTTAGCGTTAGAAAGTTGAGAGAACTTGTCTCTAGTACGAGAGGACCGAGATGAGGAAATCCCTAGTGTTCCTGTTGTTGCTGTCAAGCGCACCGCAGGGTAGCTACATTTCTTTTGGATAACCGCTGAAAGCATATAAGCGGGAAACCATGCTCAAGATTAACTTTCTCCATTAGACCCGTGGGAGACTACCACGTTGATAGGCTGCCGGTGTAAGTATGGTGACATATTTAGCCTAGCAGTACTAAGTGTCGATTGAACAAAATATATATCAGTTCTTTGAAAAGTCTTATTGAGTAGGTTAGTAGTGGAAGATTTATCTTTTACTACTAACCTTTATATTTCGATATAAAGCAGTTAGCTTCACTTATTAGCGAACAATCGCTAATTTAACATAAATACGTGCATAAAAACGTTTTATTCTGGTCTCTAGAGCGAGGTGGTACCAACTCTTCCCATCCCGAACAGAGTCTTGAAACGCTTCAGCGCTGACAATAGTTAGAGGTTCTCCTCTTGCGAAGATAGGTCGAGGCCAGAATAAAGCGTTTTTTTTATGTCAATTTATCCACACATTGTTTTTTTTCTCAATTTATTCAACAATAAGTGTAATGGATATAAAAACTGAACCAACTAGCGAGGGAATGAGTCCTTTAAGTGATGGTTTTATTGATCAAAATCAAGTAAACCAAGCAATAACACAAGGTTTTTTTCATAGAAAAACAATTAAGAATCATGTTTTTTCTTATTTAATTATTTTATTTCTTATTATAGGTGTAGTTGCTTCTTTAATTCTTCTAGGTCAAAATCAAGACAATCGCCAACAAGCTTTTGGTGGTGATCCGTATGCTAGTCCATCTACTGATCCATCTATATCTCCAGATATAGAGCACCGTCCAGAAACTAAAGAAACTTGCAAGAATGCTGGTGTTTGGATTGGTACGAAATGCTATGTGTATTGGGAGGTGTTACCAGAGGGTACCCACATGGTAGTTCCAGGAGAATATAATTCTTATGGATATGAGGCTCTTATTCCGATTGAAAAAGCCAATGAAATATTAGCAATTGCTAACGGAAGTCTTCCGTCATTCACCCCAACTATTACTAAAGAAGTAAGTAAAACTCCATTAGATCAAGAAGAAGAAAATTCTGTCATAGCTTGTCATTCAGGATTTAAATTAATTGGTGGAATTTGTATGCCAGACCAAAAAAGTCCTAATTGGAACTCTGATTGGATCAATAAACATGGCTGTGGAGCTATGCAAGCTCTTTATTATGCTATGCAGTTAGATCCCAATTTAGATGCAGATGAGTTTGTTGAGAGATATTACAACTTATATACGAGTGGTACAAAACAAGGTAATACTTACGACTCAGAAAATATTAAAGTTTTGGAAGATTTAGGTTATACGGTGGAACCATATACTAAAAGCATCATTGCTAATGGGTATAAAGAAATTGATAATAATGGAACCTTTTTTGTAAAAGGAGTTTTTGATGGTGGAGTTAATCATTATTTTTCTATTAGTAACATTTATACCGATGAAAACGGTAGAACTATATTGAACACCGTTGACTCTTATTACAATATTGATAAATGTATTGCTTCTTCTGGAAATACGTTGAATTGTTATGACACTGATAATAAGCAAGTAACAAGTATCGATTTAAGTGATCCTGAGACAAGCACTTATTTAGTTATATGAAAAATAAGAAACTTTTTTATTGTGTTTTGCTATTAGCCACAGTTACTATTTTCTTAGTTTTGCTATATTTTTTTTCTAAAACAAGTAAAATTGAACAAAAAGAACTCAAGGAGGAACCAAAAACAGAAGCAGGTCAAATTTTCGATCAAGAAAGAGGAGAAGAATTAAATAAAATTTCAGATAAAACCAATGAGCAAGAAACTTTATTAGCCAAAGAACTTGAGAGCAATACTATTATTAACAATCAGTCTGTTGTAATTGATGAAGTTGAAGAAGTTTCTAATTCTGATGTCAGTCAAATCCCAGAATCAATCCCCACTATTAGTGTTACTACTGATGTTAGTCAAAAAGAACTATCCGCTATTGTTTTGGAAAATAAGTCTACTGGCGCGCAACCCGGAAGCGGTCTAAATGAGGAAGAAAAATTAATGTGGACACAGATTTGGAATTTAAGAGATGCGTCACCAATTGAAACTGATTTTTTCCAATTGTCATTCAATTCTACAACTCGTTTTTTTGATATTTATCTAGAAAATAATGCTACTCAAGAACAATTTTATCTTTGGTTAACAGAAAACAACTATCAGCAAATTCCAAAGGATCAATTTGTTTTCATGGTTAAATAAAAACATTAGAGAATTTTATAAAAAGAGTAAAAATCCCACAAATAAGCCTAAAGCTAATAATAGGTTGAGAAAGCCAAGTAAACTAACACTAGATGAAAAGTTAGTGATCAGGGTTTTTTTCATGGTATGAATTTGGCGTACTACGACAAAAGTGTAAATCAGATAAAACAAGGCTCCAACAACAAAAACAAATTTCAAAACACCTTGTACCAGATCGAAATTAAAAATGTCGAGCATTATTTCCTTAATTGATTCTACCTTCTATTTTTTCTCGCTCTTCTTCCAAGATCAGTTCATTCAGTAATTTAGTGACCTTTGCTGGTTGAGGAACGTGTGTAAACTCAAACTCATTTTTTTCGCCAGCGGTTTGAATTAAAATATTGCCAAAATTGAAAATGGCTGCTAATGGTCCAACAGTTTTGGTAGTTACGTCTTCAATATTTCCAATTTTAGCACTTGAGACGTTGTAATAAATCACTGAATGAAAATCGACATCAATCACTCTTTCATCGGTAATGACATAAACGTTAAAAAACCAACTTAAAAATGATTTAGTCAATAAGCCAAAAGCTAAGATCATCCAAAAAAGATCAAAAGCAATGGCAAATTTATTTGGTAAAGCATCCACAAAACCAGCGAAATTGAGGATAGCTGGAATTAGAACTAAAGCCATAATCAGCACAAATAATTTGCCGACTTGAGTAATTGCATGCTGTCGCAAAATCAAAACAATTTTTTCATCTTTATCTTGAATATTAACTTGGATTTTGTCTGGTTTGGGAATGAAGCTTCTAAAAAAATTATTGGAAGTACGTTCGTACTTCATAACCTCTGAATAATCTTCAAGTTTTCTACGATGATGTGTATGCTGATCGGTCATAATTTCTACGTCAATTATACCATTATAATGCCTGATAATTCCTACTTTGTTTTTTATTAAAAGTTTGTTATCTTATGATCAGGTTTAAATCAATAAGTATATAGAGAGGGAAACATGCCAGTTAAAAAATCTACTAAACCAGTTATCAAGCAGACTTCAATGAAGAAAGCTGTTGCAAAAAAACAACCAGTCAAGAAACCCATGACAACAAAACCCATTGTAAAAAAACCAGCAGCGAAACCTCAAGTTAAATCAAGTGTGAAGCCAGCTGTTAAAAAAGTTTTGCCAAGTATCAAGCCAAGTGTCAAATTAGATATGAAAAAGCTTGATCCAAAGAAATTGATCAAGCCTTTAATCTTTCTATTAATTTTGGCAGTGGTTTACTTAGTCAAAGACGAAGTAATTGTCGCCAGTGTTAATGGCAAACCGATTACTCGTTGGGCTTTAGTGCGTAACTTGGAAAAACAAAGCGCTTCTGTTGTTTTAGAAAATATGACGTTGCAAATCTTAGTTGAGCAAAAACTTAAGGAGGCAGGTGTTAAAGTTAGCGATGAAGACATGAATGCAGAGCTCGCCAAAATTGAAGAGCAATTAGCTGCTCAAGGACAAAATTTGGATGATTTGCTCAAAGCTCAGGGTTTGACTAGGGCCACTGTTAAAGAACAACTTGCCTTGAGTAAGGGTATGGAAATACTTTTAGCTGACAAAGTTGTTGTCACTGAGGAAGAGATTGCTGCTTATTTCGAAGAAAATAAAGAAATGATGGGTGCAGACGTCAAATTTGAAGACATTAAAACAGATATTGAAAGCCAGTTAAAACAACAAAAATTGGCTACTGAACAACAAAAATGGTTTGCTGAAATTAAAAAAGCAGCCAAAATCAATTATTTCAAATTTGCACCAAGTATTAATTTGCAATAAATCGCTGTAAATAAAAAAATAATCCCTCAATCGGCTTTACTGGTTGAGGGATTTTTTGTTTTTGAATTGATTATAAGTCGCTTAAGTTTCCAAAACTGCCAAAAAAGCATCTTGATTGAGTTGCACTTGACCGATTTGTTTCATACGTTTTTTACCTTTGGCTTGTTTGGCAAGTAACTTCATTCTTCTGGTGCGATCACCGCCGTATAGTTTTGCGGTCACATCTTTGCGCCAAGCTTTAATGGTTTCTCTGGAGATAACTTTAGCGCCAATGCTAGCTTGAATAGGAATTTCGAACAATTGGCGCGGAATAACTTCTTTAAGTTTCTTGACGATGGCTCTGGCTTTTTGATCGACATTTTCAGCCACAGTAATAAAACTCAGAGCTTCCACAGATTCTTTATTGACTAAAATTTCCACTTTCACTGCGTTCACTTCTCTAAAATCTTTAAGTAAATATTCCATGGAGGCAAAACCAGAGGTGACGGATTTTAACTTGTCGTGAAAATCAGTAATCAATTCTGCCAGAGGAATGAGATATTCCAAACGGTTGCGATTGCCAGTGCCAATGCTATTTTCTAGAGTGGCTCTTTTCTCATGACAGAGCTTCATCACTGCAGAGACGTAATTTTCTGGACAAAAAATACTTAGATTAGCAATTGGTTCAAGGATTTTTTTAATGCGACTAGGATCTGGCATTTCTGCTGGACTGTGAATTTCAATAACTTTATTGTTGGTGGTTAAAATTTGATAAGTGACTGATGGAGCAGTAGCGATTAAATCTAGATCAAATTCGCGCATCAATCTTTCACGAACAATTTCGGCATGAAAAATACCAAGAAATCCAACTCGTAGGCCATTGCCTAAGGCTATGGAATGAGTGGCTTGATATTGCAGTGCACTGTCATGCATAGCCAACTTAGCCATTGCATCTTTAAGATTGGAAAAATCTTTACTATCAACCGGATAAATTTCCATAAATACCATGGGAATTGGTTCTTTATAACCTGGTAAAGCTTCAATCAAATCTTTGTTGTCAAAATTAGTAATCGTATCACCAACTTTTAACAGAGAAATATCTTTAAGACCAGTGGCTACATAACCAACTTCACCAGCTTTTAGCGAATTTCTTTTTTCTTTTTCTGGAGTAAAAACCCCAATTTCTATGGGTAGAAATTTAGTTTGACTAAAAGTCAAATAAAGGTCTTTTTTAGAGAGTTCGCCATTTACTACTCTGATGTAAGCAATCGCTCCTTGATGGCTATCAAATTTAGAAGTAACAATCAAAGCTCTTAATTTATCATCTTCTTGTTCTTTCTTTTCTTGAATCAATTTTTTCCCTGGAGGAGGAATTTCTTCGACAATTTTTTGCAAAACTTTTTCCACCCCTTCACCAGTTTTAGCTGAAACCATCAAAACTTCTCTCTCATCTAATTCAAAAAATTCCATAATTTCCAAAATACTTTGCTCGACATTGGCTGATGGTAAGTCAATTTTGTTAATCACAGGAATAATTTTTAAATTAAGATTTTTTGCTTTTTGATAGTTAGCCAAAGTTTGTGCTTGTACTCCCTGAGTAGCATCAATTAGTAAGAGAGCGCCTTCGCAAGCGGCTAATGATCGATCAACTTCATAGCCAAAGTCAACATGTCCTGGAGTATCAATCAAATTGAGAATATACTTTTGGCCAAGATATTCATAATTCATGCGCACGGGAGCTAGCTTGATGGTAACGCCTTTTTCTTGTTCGATCGGGTTGCTATCCATCATTCTCTCATGGAAATTGAGTGCACTGACAGCGCCAGTTAGACGTAAAAAGGCGTCAGTCAAGGTAGTTTTGCCGTGATCAATGTGAGCGATAATCGAAAAATTTCTAATTACACTTTGATCTTGTGATGGGGTATAAGATGAGTTCATGAAAATAGACAATGCCTATAAAACATCACTATTTTATTTTTTTAGTTAGATTGACTTAAATAAAGCTTAAGCTTTATTTAAGTAATTTACTAAGTGAAGCTTTGATGCGAGCAGCCTTATTTTTTTGCAAAATATTTTTTTTAACACTTCTGTCTATAGCTGAAAAAGCTGAATTTAATTTTTCAGCAGTAGGACTTTTTTTCATACTGTCGACAGCAGTTTTTAATTTAGACTTGATTTGACCATTAGTAATGGTTTTTTTCTCACTGGCTCGAAGAGCTTTTTTAGCATTTTTTAGTATCGGCATAGGCGGTAATTATACTAGAGGAAAGATTGTAAAGCAAGTAAGCCTTCTTAGTCTTCGTTTTAGAAAAGAACAAGGTATAATTAAAACGTGATTTCTTTGGCTAAAATCTTCAACAATAATGGCAAGTGGCTGGAAAGGAAACAGAATTCCATTCTCTCGGCTGCTTTAGTGATTACTTTGGCTAATATTTTTTCCTCTATCTTTGGTTTGTGGCGTGAAAGAGTTTTGATTAATCAATTTTTTGGCACAGATATTTCACAGCGTGCTTACGAAGCTTTTCAAGTGGCTTTTCAAATTCCAGACATGATTTTTCAGTTGATTGTCATGGGAGCTTTAGCCGCCTCTTTTATTCCACTTTTTACAGAATTGAAGAAAAAAAATGAGGAGCAAGCGTTTCGTTTTACTTCAATCGTCATGAACTGGGTGATGCTGGTTTTTATCATACTCTCAGTTTTGGCTTTTATTTTCGCTGAGCCCATCACCAGTTTGCGCACGGGAGCAGAATTCACTTCAGAACAAATTGCGATTGCGGTAAAGCTAACCCGTCTGATGTTATTTGCTCAATTATTTTTTGCTGTTTCTAATTTTTTAACGGGAATTTTACAGGCCTATCAAAGATTTATTGCTCCAGCTTTGGCACCGATTTTTTATAACCTAGGCATTATGCTGGGTACAATTTTCTTGGCCAAGTATTTTGGAATATATGCAGCCGGTTTAGGTGTTTTAATCGGTGCTTTTTTACATATGGCAGTGCAGCTACCTCTGGTTTGGAAGATGGGTTTTCGTTTCAAGTTTGATTTAAATTTAAAATTTCCTTCAGTTAAAAATCTATTTTCCTTAATGCCACCACGTTTAATGACAGTAGGAGTGACGGAGTTTCAGAATTTAGCGATGGGCTTTTTTGCGACTACAATTGGCGACCTGAGTTTTGTAGTGGTTAAGTTAGCTAGCCGTTTGATGACTCTGCCGATTCGTTTTTTTGGAGTACCGATTTCTCAAGCTTCTTTGTCTTTTCTCTCTGAAGAATCAGCTGTCCAAAATCGTGAGAAATTTAATCGCTTGTTATTACAATCTCTCAATCAAATCGCTTTTTTCGCTATGCCAGCTTCAATTTTGTTATTGATTTTACGTGTACCAATTATTCGTTTAGTTTTTGGTACCTATAACTTTCCATGGAAAACTACTGTTTTAACAGGCAAAGTGGTGGCAATTATTGCTATCTCTATTACTGCCCAAGCAATGGTTCAACTTTTGGTTAGAGCATTCCACGCTTTAAAAGATACTAAGACTCCGTTTGTCATTACTTTGTTTACAACTCTGATTTATTTATTAGTTGCTTATTTATCAGTTTACGTTTTTTCTTTTGGAGCTCTTGGTTTGGGTTTGGCAATTTCTATCGCTGCCTTCATTGAGTTACTATTGTTTTTATTCCTACTTAATAAAAAGTTGCTTTGTTTCAATAGTAGAGAATTTTGGGTGCCACAAATGAAAATGTTAGCCGCAAGTTTTTTTATGGCGGTTTTTCTTTATTTGCCATTCAAGATTTTGGATGAGGTGGTATTCGATACTTCGAGAACTGTTGACTTAATTGCCTTGACTATTTCTACTGCCAGCATGGCTAGTTTAGTATATGTTTATTTTTCAATTTTATTCGATGTTAAAGAGTTAGTTTACTTCCGCAATATTTTGCAAAAATTTGGTAAATGGCAAGAAGCGATCGAAGATTCTTCCGAGGTACTTTTGGATAGTTCAATTGAAAATAAAGAACTGTAATTGCTTTACCGACTTCAAAAATACGTCAATATATGAGAAACTGACAGTGAATGTCAAAAAAGCCTGCCAATAAAAAATTGGACATTACCGTTAATCTTATTCCTCAAGATCCATTTTTTGAGACGGCTTTAGGTCGATTTTTGAAATGGGCTTTGTCGGTGGGACGTTACATTGTGATTTTTACAGAATTAATTGTGATTTTGAGTTTTGCCTCAAGATTTACTTTGGACCGAATGGTAACAGATTTAAATTCATCTATTAACCAAAAAGAAAGAGTAATTGCGTCTTATGGTGATTTGGAGAAAAAATTTAGATTTGTGCAGCAACAGATAGA
>CAZEEV010000012.1:0-7543 GCA_964511345.1 uncultured Pseudomonadales bacterium
AAAAAGTTGCTTTAATTTCTACGGTTGGCGCTTATATCGATGGTGAAAAATTTGAAACTGGCTTTCACGTCACTAGTCCTAGTCCAGATCAGCTATTCGCTTTCATGAGGAAAATGATTCAAAACAAAACTGAATATTTAGTTTTGGAATTTACTTCTCAAGGAGCTTATCAACATCGTTTGTTTGGGATTCGCCCCACCATTGCAGGTGTGACTAATATCGATCAAGACCATTTTGACTATCATCTTAATTATCAAAACTACTTAGAAGCCAAAGCCACCATCCTTAAAAAAGCCAAGACCGTCGTTTTGAACGCCGATGATCAATCATATTATCGACTGAAAAAGTTCTTTCCAAATAGCCAATATCACGTTTTAGAATACGGCCAAGAAACCAAGCTTGGAAATAAAATTGAAAAAGCCATTAAAGAACGTTTCCCAGAGGTTTTCAACCAAAACAATGCCCATTTAGTCTGTACCATTGCTCTAGAACTTGGCATTGATCAAAAAGATATCAGTCAATCATTAATTAGTTTTGAAGGGGTTCCTGGAAGAATGCAATTCATCGAAAATAACAAAAACTTAAAAATTGTCGTGGATTTTGCTCACACTCCGCAGGGTTTGCGTAGTGCTTTGACTGCTCTAAGAACTTTAATGAAAAAGGAGAAGATGAATGGCAAGCTCATCGCCGTTTATGGCTGTGCTGGACTACGTGACGCCGCCAAAAGACCAATGATGGGCCAAATTGGCGTTGAACTAGCCGATCTGTTAGTTTTTACCGCTGAAGATCCTAGAACTGAAGATATTTGGTCAATTATTCGCCAAATGAAAGAGGCTCTAACTGTTGGACACAATAAAATTTTATCGATTCCAGATCGCCAAGAGGCTATTAATTTTGCTATTCAAAAACTAGCTAAAAAAGGTGACATCGTCGCTATTTTTGGCAAAGGACCAGAGCAAAGCATGTGCTATGGCACCACCGAAATTCCTTGGAGCGATGAAAACGCCGTCAAGGAAGCATTAAAATAATATGGCATTACTCGACGCACATAACTTTTATTTAGTCGGCATCAAAGGAGTCGCCATGACTTCAATCACACAATGTTTGCTTGATGCTGGCAAAAAAGTCATTGGTTCCGACGTCGCCGAAGATTTTGTGACTGAACCAATCCTTAAAAGGTTGGCTATTAAAATTGAAGATATTGCCACTATTCCAAACTTCAAAGAACAAAAGATTGATGCCGTCATTTACACAGCCGCCCACCAAGGTGTAGACAATCCTCAAGTCAAAGCCGCCCTTGAATTAGACATTCCTACCTATACACAAGCCGGAGCTTTGGCTGAATTTTTTAATCAAAAAGATGGTATCGCTGTTTGTGGAGTAGGCGGGAAAAGTACTGTTTCAGCTATGATTGCTTTTGTGTTCAACCAATTAGCTCCTAAAGATTTGTCTTTTTCTGTTGGGGTGGGAGAAATTATCGGCATGCAAAAAACTGGCCAATGGCAAAAAAATGGTCAATATTTCGTCGCCGAAGCAGATGAATATGTGATTGACCCACACGCTAGAGAAAAAGGTCAAATGCCTATTCCTCGTTTTGCCTTTCTTAAGCCGTTTGCAACTGTTTGTACTAATCTCAAATATGATCATCCAGATGTTTACGAAAACTTTGAAGGCACCAAAAAAACCTTTGCCAAATTTTTTAGTCAAATCAAAACTGATGGTCATCTAATTATTAATGGTGACAATCAAGATTTACTAAAACTAGTTAAAGAAGTGGGCAGACCAGATCTAAAAATCACTACTTTTGGTGAAAGTGCCAACTGCGATTTTAAGTTACAAGATTATTGTTTCAACCTACAAGTACCAGGCAAATTTAACGTCATGAATGCTTTGGCGGCTTTTACTTGTCTAGTACAACTTGGTTTTAGTAAAACCCAAGTCATTTCCGCTCTTAATCAATTTCATTCCACCAAACGCCGCTTTGAGCTAGTGAAAAAAGATGAACAACACTGGCACTACGACGATTACGCCCATCACCCTTCAGAAATTTTAGCGGTCATCGATACCCTCAACGAAAACTTTGGCGAGCAAAAAAAACTGATTAGTTTTCAACCCCACACCTTTTCTCGTACCAGACAGCTATTCGACGACTTCGTCGACGCCTTAGCCACTCACACCAAAGCAAACGATGAAATTTTACTAATCGACATTTTCCCATCCGCTCGCGAAGCCTTCGATCCCGACATGAACTGCGACAAACTAGCCACCGCCGTTAAAAACAAGTATCCCAATTGCCAAATCCAAAACCTTAAAACCAGAGAAGCCTTGGCCAATTACATCAAACAAAGCAACTACACCGTCTTCATCACCATTGGCGCCGGCGACATTTATCACGTCCACGAATTGCTATAAAATTACTCTAGGAACTCTAAGAAAAGTAGTGATAGCTTTGCATCTTTCGTACCAGCTACTTTTTGCCTTGCAAAAAGATAGGGAACGAAATATAATTTGAAGGTCAAAAAGTGTCGCCGCGATGGCGGAATAGGTAGACGCGCGAGACTTAAAATCTCGTACTAGCAATAGTGTGTGGGTTCGATTCCCTCTCGCGGCACTTTTTCTCTTACGGAGAGTAGTTCAGATGGCTAGAACGTACGCTTTGGGAGCGTAAGGTCGCAGGTTCGAGTCCTGTCTCTCCGACTTCGATAAAAAAACGGCTGTAAAGCCGTTTTTTTTGTCGAAGTAGGGGATGATAAGGGCGAAAACTTGTGGTTCGCCTTATTGAGCTAAATAATGCACACGAACGAAGTGAGGAGCATTATGCTCAATAAATCTCGACTACCATTGAAAAATACAGTAGGAGGAGAGGTGTCTCTGAATCTCCGATAAATATCAAAAACTAAGAAACAGAATATCTTTTTGGTGTTTCTAGTAAATTTTTATCAGCTTTTATCATTTTTTCTATTTTTCCAGATGATGGACTGAAAACATATCTCTCGGCATTTTTTATAGTTAGTTTATTTATATTTTCAAAATAACTTTTATCAGCTTCATTATGCACAATTACTGGATTTTTTTGTGGTTCATGAGCAATCAAACACATGTTCGATGTTAATGGAATAACCTTTTTTACCTTTGGTGTTAACAGGCCAATAGAAAAAAATGGATCTGGTTTTTCTCCAGGAATTAACATGAACGGATTATCTGAGGTTAAAAATCCATATGGTGTAATAGAATGTCTCAGCTCCCAATCGCAAATTTGAAAAATTGGAGTGAAATCCATGGAAAGTTGGAGCATTTGACGAATCCCATATTCTTTTGGGTAAGTAATATTTATAGAACTCCTTTTTTCATCAGAACCAAAATCAAGCACATTTTCTGCTTCTTTTAAGCTCATTTGCTTTCCCTTTTTTTGAAAAAATCTTTGAACATGCTCCGGCCTACTCATTCTCATGGTCATTCGAGCTGTTTTTTCCACAAGCTCTTTTTGAGCTGACTCCATGTTATTTTGAAAGGAGGGGGTTCTAACCATTTGCAAGCTTAAAAAAAATGAGAGATCGCTCCTTTCTTGATCATTTATGTTTTCTTTAGCTTTTAATTTTCTTATACAACTTGCTGCCAAACCTTCTGCTTGGAGAAATACTGGCTCTAAACTAGCAATGGTTCCATTTTTTTCTTTATATGTATATAGGTTTTTTTCAAATCCAACAGAAGTTATTGGAAGATGTTTAATGATATTTTCTCTCTTATCCAATCTAAATATTCTCTCTGAATCCAAAGAAAAACCACGTAAATAAAACTGTGGAACATAATGATTGTTTTTTGGAAGTTTTTGATTATTTACCATTATTTTTTTTATAAGCTTAATTATATCTCTAGAAACAAATATAAGATTTTGAATTGATTACAAAAATCAATAAAATTAAAATAATAAAGCCCATATTTAGTGTTTGAAACTCTTGCTAACCACAAAATGTTGTGTTAGCATTATTATGCTTGGAACTATTGTCGTAGAACCTTAAAAAAACCTTTTGAAAAGAGCTTGGAACGAAAGTTTCAAGCAAAACTGGTACTACGGTATCCGTTCCAAGTTCTTTTCAGGAGGTTATTTTGTTTGTCTAAACTCTTACTGTTTTGTTGATGGACAGTTTAAGATTAGCGGGTGGCTGAGTTTAGAAAATAAAAACACATAAAAGCAAAAATAGATCCCGCCATAGTGCGGGTTTTTTGTTTTTATGGCACAAACACAGAAAAAAACATTACAGTTTAAATATAATAAATATAGAATAAAAATATAGGCACTTTAACAAACTTTTGACAGCTTTATTGGGGGGAGAATTGGCTAGAAGGAATAAGCTTATGGCAAATTCAAACAGTCGTGAGACTTTAAATGCCCAAAAATTAGTAGAAATGGCCCAAGATCCAAAACTCGGAGGCAAAAGGCTTTATTACAAAGATCGTATAGCTGATGATGGATATATTTATACACCATACATCACTTTAAGAGATGGCAGAATAATCTGGCATCCAACAGGAGGAGTCTTTAGATTTCTTCCAAAGTAAATTAATCCGCCCGGATTACTTTAGGCTCAATTTTTGTTTTGTATAAATTAAGCCAAACTCCCCCTATTGAGCTGTTAAGAGTCAAAATTATACCACAAATGATACATTTTGATATCATTTGTGATTAACTCAACTTCATCATATACAATTTTTTAATAAAAAGTCAAATAGATATTAGTGTATTTATGTCTATCGTTAACTTTTTACTTGACTCATTAAATGATTGCTTTGGTTTTATCATCAAAATTCCGTATATAATGTTCTCATGTCCGTCTTTAAACGTCTCTATTCCTTCATCTGGCAACGTAAATGGCCCTTCATCTTAGGCACCATCCCTATGATCCTCGCCATGGTTCTCAACAACCTCGCCCCTTTCTTTGTCAAATGGCTCACCCAAGCCGTCCAAGACGGTCAACTCGATCACGCCTTCAACCTAGTCTTAATCTTTGGCTTAGTTTTAGTCGGCAGCAACCTCCTCGACAACATCGCTTACTTTATCACTGACAAAAACATGGTCGGCACCTCCACCACCATCGCCAAAGCCGTCCTCACTCACATTCATAACTTAGACTTTGCTTACCACACCAACAAAAGCTCCGGTAAATTAATCAGTTTAATGAAAAGAGGCGACGACGCTTTTTACACCTACTACGACATCATCAACCGCCAATTTCTTAACATCACCGTCAGTTTTATCGTCATGTTTACCGCTTTTGCCAGATTACGTTCCAACTATTTGCTCTTCGTCATTTGTCTGATCATCATCACCGTTTTCGTCGCTTATTTTCTAGTCAAAATCAACATTCGCAAACGCCAATTATTTAATGACGCCGATGACGATGTTTCCTCAGCCAGAGTAGACAACCTCGTCAATTTCGACACCGTTAAATATTTTGCCAATGAGAAATTTGAGCAAAAACGTTTCTCAGATTTACTCGCTAATTGGAGCAAACGCCTCCAAGACTATTTTTTCACCTTCCGTTATTTCGATGGTATCGTTGGCAACCTAATCAACATCGCTTTAGTCGGCATTATGTTTATCGCTATCAAAGACCTGCGTAGTGGCCAAATTGTTTTGGCAGATTTTCTCTTAGTGACCACTTTTTCGATGACACTTTTTCCCAAAATGATGAATCTTTTATTTAGCTTCCGCGAATTAGCCAAAAGACACACTGACATCAGTACTTACCTAAATTTACTCGATGAAAAAGTCTCAGTTCAAGAACCAGCTAATCCGCAAAAAATTGCCAAAGTTGAAGGCAAAATTACTTTCGATCAAGTCGGTTTCGCTTATGAAAACAAACAATTAGTTTTGGAAGATTTTTCTCTGGAAATTGAGAGTGGAGAAGCCATTGCTCTAGTCGGCTTTTCTGGCGCAGGTAAAACCACCATCGCTAAACTTTTGATGCGCATGTACGATCCCACTCAGGGCAAAATTCTGATTGATGGCGTCGCCATTGATCAACTCCTCAAAACTGATTTACGCAAAATGGTCGGCGTCGTCCCACAAGACCCTTTGCTCTTCAATAACACCGTTTACTTCAATATTTCCTACGCTGATCACCAAGCTAGCAAAGAAGAGGTTTTTGCCGCCGCCAAAGCGGCTCAGGTCGATGCTTTTATCAAAGACTTGCCCAACGGCTACGAAACTATCGTCGGCGAGCGCGGTATCAAATTATCCGGTGGCCAAAGACAACGTCTCGCCATTGCCAGAGTACTTCTAGAAAAACCAAAAATTATCGTCATGGATGAAGCCACCAGCTCTCTAGATAGTGCTTCCGAAAAAATTATTCAAAAAGCCTTCTGGGATCTGGTCAGAGACAAAAAAAATCCTCGCACCAGCATTATTATCGCGCACCGTCTATCCACCATCATGCAAGCTGATCGCATCGTCGTCATGGACGAAGGCAAAATTGCCGAAATCGGCACCCACCAAGAACTCATCGAAAAAGACGGCGGCATCTACCAGCAACTCTGGTCGCTACAGAGAAATGGATTTATTGGCGACGGCGACGGAGAGTGAAAATCGAGCAAAGCGCGATTCACCCTCCTAGTGCCAGAAGGGCGAGAGGATGAGTCTTCATAAGAAGACGAGACCCCGCCTAGTACCCGTAGGGTGAGATGGAGAGAGCGACGGCGAAAATGATGTATAGTAAATATATATAAAACTTACAGAAAGGGACTTTCATGTCCAAAAATATCCTCATCACCGGTGCCTCCAGTGGCATTGGCAAAGCTGTCGCATTGGAATTTGCTAAACGCGACGGTTCTAAAAATCATTTAATTTTAGTGGCTCGCAATCAAGTCAAACTTGATGGAGTCGCAGAAGAAATCAAAGCTCTCGGTGCTAGCGTTAGCACTTTTACTGCCGATCTGGGTAAAAAAGAAGACATCGCTAAACTTTTCACTTACTTAGAAAAAGAAGCCTCCAGTTTAGATTTAGTTTTAAACAACGCTGGACTTGGTTATGTCAAAGAAGCCATTGCCCTAAGCGATGATGAAGTTGAAAAAATCATTGACGTCAATGTGACCGGCATGATTTTAGTCGCCAAAAAAGCCGCTGCCATGATGTCCAAACAAGGTCACGGCCACATTATCTTTACCTCTTCTTTAGCTGGCTATATCTATCTGCCTACTTGGTCAGTTTACTGTGCTAGCAAATGGGGTATTACTACTTTTGCCAACGTCCTTAGACAAGAAGTGACTAAATATGGCATTAAGATCACTACCGTGCATCCAGGCCCAGTGCAAACAGAATTCTTTGATCCTAATAAAGCTGATGTCGATCTAAGCAAATCATCTAAAACTATGCCAGCTATTCCGGTCGAAGATGTTTCCAAAGCAATTTATGACATTGCCTACACTGATACAGAAAGAATTTTTTGTCCACCTAAGCTTAAAACTGCTGCGGAATTGTTTAGACTTTTCCCAAAGTACATGGCAAAAATGTTCGCCAAATTGGCTTAAGTCAGCTTTCTTGCAA
>CAZEEV010000013.1:0-5917 GCA_964511345.1 uncultured Pseudomonadales bacterium
TCACGCACTTCTTTGGATTTTTCACCAAAGATTGCTCTCAGCAATCTCTCTTCTGGAGAAAGTTCAGTTTCACCTTTGGGAGCAACTTTACCCACCAGAATATCGCCTGACTTGACGTGACTACCGATACGAATAATACCATCGACATTTAGATTAGCTAAGAAAGTTTCACTCACATTTGGAATATCATTGGTTAATTCTTCCGGTCCCAAGCGAGTATCCATCACTTTAGCTTTATGCTCACTGATTTGAATCGAAGTCAAAGCATCTTCTTTGACTAAACGATCTGAAATGACCAAAGCATCTTCATAACCTAAACCATTAAAAGCGGTATAAGCGATTAATAAATTGGTGCCCAAAGATAATTCGCCTTGATCAGTAGCTGGACCGTCGATCAAAACATCACCTTTTTTCATCTCTTGACCAACTTTCACTACTGGTCTTTGAGAGAAACAAGTGCTTTGAGAAGTTCTCATGTACTTAGATAACTTATATTCAATAGAACCTTTATCAAAAGTGATGAGTTCATTATTAGTTTCTTCAACGAAAGCTTTAGCTTTCTCATGATACTTTTTATCTAATTTCAAAACCACTCGACTGCTGTCCACATAATCAATCACACCTTCAAATGGAGCCAAAATAGTGCGACCCATGGCCACTGCCATTTCTGCTTCCATACCAGTACCAATCACTGGGGTTTGAGCTTTGACCAAAGGCACAGCCTGACATTGCATATGAGAACCCATCAGCGCACGGTTAGCTTCATCATGAGCAATAAAAGGAATTAAGGAAGCTGAGCTACCAACCACTTGTCTTGGAACAACGTCAATATATTCGACTTCTCCAACACTACTTTCGATGAATTCGTTGCGATAACGCATTGGAATCCAATCATCAGTAATATAATTGTTGTCATCAATGCCAATACTGGCGTGAGTAATGTGATAATCTTCTTCTTCATCAGCACTTAAATAGACGATCTCATCAGTAATTTTCATCTTACCTTTGACGTTTTGCACTTTAAGGTAAGGAGCTTCTAAGAAACCATAATCATTAACTCTGGTATAAAGTGATAAATAGGTCACTAAACCAATATTCGGACCTTCAGGAGAACGAATTGGACAAATACGAGAGTACTGAGAAGCGTTAATATCACGCATAGAGAAACTAGCGCGCTCACGAGTCACACCACCAGTACCCATCACGGATAAACGACGTAAATTATCAATTTCAGAAAGAGGATTGGTTTGATCCAAAATAGCAGATAGACGGTTTCTTCTAAAGAATTCAGACACAGCAGCAATTAAAGGACGAGCATTAACTAAAGCTGATGGAGTTAAAATTTCATCGGTCTTGGTCAAAGACATTTTTTCACGAATAGATCTCTCTAAACGAATTAAACCAATACGGAAAGCATTGCCGGCAACCAATTCACCCACACGACGCACACGACGATTAGACAAATGGTCAATGTCATCAACTTTACCCTCGCCATTTTGCAAAGCAATCAAATAAGCAATTGCTCCAACCAGGTCTTGAGGATCTAAAACAGTTTTTTTCTTATCAATTTCGATTTTTAAACGACGGTTAACTTTGTAACGACCAACCTCACCAAGATCATAGCGACGATCATCGAAAAACATATGATTCAAAAATTCACGAGCAGTATCAAGTACAGCTGGCTCGCCAGGTCTCATTTTTTCATAAATTTCAATCAAAGCTTCAGCTTGATTGGTGGTGGAATCTTTTTTCAAAGTATTATTAAGCAAATCTAATTTATCTTTTTTCAAAACATCGGTGAATAAATTGGCAATATCGTCATTGCTTTCATAACCGAAAGCTCTGAGTAAAACAGTCACAGGCATCTTGCGACGACGATCAATTTTAACCGTAATGACATTGCGACGGCTAACCACAATTTCCAACCAAGAACCACGCATTGGACGTAGTTCAGCTTTGTACAATAATTGTTTACTGGTAGAGTCTTCTTCGCCCAAAAAGAAAACACCTGGAGATCTAACTAATTGGGTAACAATTCCTCTTTCAATACCATTGATAATAAAATTACCAGTAGCAGTCATTTTAGGAATGTCACCAAGGAAAACTTCTTGGGTTTTTTCTTCTTCAGTGCGTTTGTTTAAAAGAGTGGCTTCAACATAAAGAGGCATGTCATAAGACACATTTTTAGCTTTAGCTTGAGCTGGAGTATATTTAGCTTCACCAAAACGATATTGTCCAAAAGTTAGTGACCAGTTTTTACCAGTAAAATCTTCAATGCCTTTGACGCCGTTAACTTCTTTGAGGGCTTCTGCGATCCCATGATCTAAAAAGTCTTGGTAACTCTCACTTTGGAGTTTGATTAAATCTAAGATTGGTAAAATCTGATGTTTTTGACCCCAATTTTGGCGTTTTGCTTTTTGTGGCATGAAAATTCCTTTTTAGCTTAAATGCTTGATTATTTTCTCAATTGTTACTTTTAAATTTCTAGAAAGATCTAAGTAAAATCAGATCAACAAAGCAAAAAAACACAGCTTATGCTCGATAACGCTGTGTGAAACAAACTACTTATTTAGTTGTTTTATAAAAACTAAAGGCACCAATCTCTTTGTTTTTTCTGCTAGCTTTTTACTTAAGTCTTTTTAGACAATTGGCTATTATAACAGTAAAAAATCTCTAGCGCAAGTATTTATTCACGTTACTGCTATGTTCTTCCAAAGTATTGGCTGTATGAATTTTACCGCTATTATCGTGAATATAATAGAGGGCCTGAGTTGGACTGGGATTTAGCACTGCTTTAATGGCAGCTAAACCTGGATTGCAAATTGGTCCCGGTGGTAAACCAGCATATTTGTAAGTGTTATAAAGAGAATCAATTTTTTTATCTTCGGCAAAAGCTGTGGGCCACCAGTCAGAAGAGTCTGAACTTTTTAAACTTTTTGCATATTGCATGGTAGCATCAATTTGCAAAGGCATATCTATCTCGAGGCGATTGAGTAATATTGAAGCGATAAGAGCCATTTCTTGATCTTGAGAATTATTATCTTCTCCACCACTTTCTCTTTGAATCAAAGAGGCTAAAGTCAAAATTTCATTTAAGCTCATTTTGCTAGCGGCAAGTTCTTCGCTCAAACCAGATGTTACTTTTGTAGCAAAAGTATTTTTCAGTAAAGAGATGAACTGGGTACTACTGATCTCCCTTGGCACTAGATAAGTGTCAGGAAAAAGTTGTCCCTCCAAGCCTTTACTTAAACTCAAAAATTCCTCAACACTAAAATTCCCTAATTCTTGTTTAGATAAACTTTCTGCAATTTGTTCTCGACGCCACCCCTCAGGTAAAGTAATCCAAATATCATCGGTGCCCATGGTCAGAGCCTGGGCAATTTGCCAAGTGCTCATAGTGGCAGATAATTCAAAGCTACCAGCTTGAATTTTATTGGCTAAATCATTTTTATAGACTGCTAAACGAAAAGCCCATTTACTTCGGATCAAACCTTCATCCTCCAATCTGGTAGCAATGATTGATAAAGCTTGACCTTTGGGAATAACAAAGCGAACGCTTTGTTGGTTTTCGTGAGACTTTGGTTGAAAAAAACTAGCAGCTAAACCAGCTAGCAATACTAGAAAAACTAAAAAACTAAGAAAGATAATTGGTAGCTTGCGCAATTTTTTAGACATATTTCAAAATGAAACTAAAGTGTAGCATAAAAATAAATGAGAAGGAAATTATAGCCTGGAGCCTGTATCCAGATAGTTTTCTAAAATAATGGCCGCGCTGTAGTGATCAATTGGACCCTGACGCTTCTTTAAGCTGAAGTTAGCCTCTTTCATTCTCTGGTCAACTTCATAAGAAGAAAGGGTTTCATCTACAAAAATGATTGGCAAATCAATCTTTTTATTTATCATTTCAGCAAAAAGTTTAGTTTTCTCAGCTGTTTCTGCTTCCGAATAGCCCAAAATAATTTTCTCAATTTTTCTTTCCTGACAGATTTTGACAATTTGAGCCAAGGCAACCTCACTCGCAACTGGTTGCTGCTGATTAGTTTGATTCTCGATTACCAACAAAGGCTCAACTAGACTGGCAAGATTAACTGCTAAGCCTATTCTTTTAGTTCCATAATCAATGCTTAAAAAATTTTTCATTATTCCTTAATTAGTTGTGCAATTACCACTCCTCTACGTAAAACTGTTCCTTCTGGTACACAGGTGACTAATTTTAATTGGCGAGTATCATGACGTTGCGCCAAAATAAAAGTATCTGTCGGTTGTACTTCAGTATTACTTTGCACTTGATAAGTATATTTAACGTTATTGTAGGTTAAATAAATCTTATCACCATTCTTCAAAGTCATAATTTTACTAAAAATTGAAGTATAACGACGAGAATTTTTTTCACTTGGATTATAAAACTGACGCAAAACCGAATGACCAAAAATCACTGGTGCTCCTGGTTCACCTGGCAAAGCAGTGCCTGGATATTGAATTAAGCTTTTATTTAGGTCTGTTCCACCTACCCTAACCTTGGCATTACTAATGTTTACTGTGGGAATATCTAAACGATATTCTTCAGCTTGATAATCAACTTCGTTAAAAGAAGCGCTTTGTTCATCAAACCAATTACTTAAATTAGTGTAATCAAGGCTATAATCCAAAATAACTGGCTCATCTAAAACAGGTTCTTTCTCTAGATTCTCATCAACTAAGTTGGATTTAGCAAAAACTAAATTATTGGCACTTGCCAATTGAGTGTTGGATAAAGGAGACAATAATTTAGTTTCGTGATCCTTTTGAGGCAAAAACTGATTAATAATAGGCCAAGCTGCAGATCCAGCCAACACAATGCCTATCAAAATTAAAAGTAGCGGCATGGTAGCCGCACCCAATTTAATAAATTTAGGAATGCGTTGCCAGAAGTTAGCTTTAATTTTTTCATCTAACTCCTGCTCAAACTCTTGATTGGCGATATTACGTTTGGTTAAATCCAAAACCTTTTCATCTAGATCATTGAGGGGAACATTTTTTAATAAAGCTTCTCTATAAACGCCTAGCAATTCATGCTTATTGATTTTCAAATTTTTTGACATAGCAATTACTCGGCTATTTCTATCACAATCCTAGATTCATCGGTAGGTAACTTTTTCAACATTTTACTCAAGAAGGGAGGATTAAAAACAAATTCAACCTGTTCGATTTCTTCTCTACCTTCAAATGTGTTTTTGATTGCCAAGAAATCTTGACCAAGAACTTCTTTTTTCAGATTACTCGAATCAAGATTGGCCACTGCTTTTGAACTAACCTCAGCATTTAATTTCACTCTACTAGAATCTGAAGCGGTTTGCGCTTTATCACTCATCAATGAAGGCTCGTCTTTAAACAGATATCCAGCTGGCAAATCTTTCTCCAAAATTGAGCTAGCTAAATCTTTAAGATCAGTCGAAAAATATTTGACTACTTCTAATTCCAGGGTCAAATTTAAAGTGAGCGACTCGGTTTCAGCTCCCAATTGCGCAGAAAAGTCGCTTTTAAGAGTTTTAATTTTGCCAGTTGGCACTAGATAAACCCCATCTTTGGAAGACTGCTCTAATTCTTTTTTGGCTTCTTCAAATAATTTGTCACTCAAACTTTTGGATAAACGATTGAGATCTGCCTCAGCAACCACTCGCACCTCTCGACTAGATCCCCCAGATAAGTTCTCTGCTGCTACAGCAGAAAATTTGTCATCAAAATATTCAGCTACTCTAAACTTCGTGTCCTTATTAAAATTAGCTTCTGAACCAATATCATTGGCAGTTACCGTGGTCTCGAGTTTACCGGCATTAGTACTACAGTCGCTACTATCACATTTTTCCTCAGCTGCTGGAACTTCTACCTCTGAATCAAGTAAAAATTTAATATCATTATTACTTAAAATCGTTCCTTG
>CAZEEV010000014.1:0-3399 GCA_964511345.1 uncultured Pseudomonadales bacterium
GCAAAATTCAAAGGTGTCTAGGCTAGAGATCAGGTATAATAAGGCTCATGTCAGATTTATCTCTCATTCGACAAAAATATTTAACTTATTTACGTGGTTTAAGGCATGCTATTGTGCCCTCTGCTCCTTTGGTGCCAGAAAATGATCCCACGACGCTTTTCACCAGTGCTGGCATGCAGTCGATGATTCCTTATTTTTTTGGCGCTGCTCACCCGGAGGGTAAAAGAGTGGCAAATTCTCAGAAATGTTTCAGAGCTGATGATATCGATGAGGTGGGTGATAATCGTCACACTACTTTTTTTGAAATGTTGGGTAATTGGTCTTTTGGTGATTACTTCAAAAAAGAGCAAATTACTTTTCTGTTTAATTTTTTGACTCAAGAATTGAAATTAGATCCAAATAAGCTTTACGTATCAGTCTTTGCTGGTAATCAGGAATTGGGAATAAAGAGAGATGATGAAGCGGCTTTGTTGTGGCAAAAACTATTTACTGAAGTAGGCGTCGAAGCTCGAATCATTGACAATCCTGAAGCTGGTTTGCAAGCTGGTCGTATTTTCTTTTATGGTGAAAAGAAAAATTGGTGGTCTCGTTCTGGAGTACCAGCCAACATGCCCGAAGGTGAGCCAGGTGGTCCAGATAGTGAGGTCTTTTATGATTTTGGTGAAATTGATAGCAATGAAGCTCAAAAAATGCACCAACAACATCCATGTCACATTAACTGCGATTGTGGGCGATTTTTAGAAATTGGTAATTCTGTTTTCATGCAATATCAAAAAACTAATGGCAAATTTGTGCCCTTAGCTCAAGCTAACATTGATTTTGGTGGAGGTTTGGAAAGAATTTTGGCTGCTTATCAACACCAACCAGATGTTTTTAAAACTGTGGCTTTTTGGCCAATTATCGAAAAAATTCAGTCTTTAACGTCTTTATCATATGAAGACGATGCTAATAAAAAATACTTCAGAATTATTGCCGATCACATGAAAGCCGCAGTTATGCTCATGTCTGATGGTGTTTTTCCCTCAAGTAAAACTCAGGGTTATGTTTTACGTCGTTTATTGCGCCGAGCTCTGCGTCAGGCAAATTACTTAGATATTAAACAAGAAACTCTAGTGGAGTTGGTGCCGATTATTATTGAGATTTATGTGGATTTTTATCCAGAACTCAAAACTCAGCAAGCAAAAATTGCTCAATTAATTCAAGCTGAGCAACTTAAATTCAGTCGCAGTCTCAGCAAAGGTTTGAAGGAGTTTGATAAATTATTGGAAAATCAAAGTCTTTTTACAGCAGAAATAGCCTTTTATTTATATGAAAGTTTTGGTTTTCCTTTTGAAATTTCTCTTGAAGAAGCACAAAATCGTCACCTACAAATTGAGACTGATCTCGAGGAAAAATATCAGCTCAAAAAATCTGCACATGCTCTTACTTCGAAACAAGCTAATCAAGCTCAATTTAAGAGTGGTTTGGCAGACGAAAGTGAAACTACCACCAAATATCACACTGTGACTCATTTATTGCACGCGGCTTTACGCCAAGTTTTAGGTGAAAGTGTACAACAAAAAGGTTCTAACATTACTGCTGAACGCTTGCGTTTTGATTTTTCTTATCCTCAAGCTTTGAGTGAAGAACAAAAACAACAAGTGACTGATCTCATTAATCAGTGGATTGAGGCTGATTTTCAGGTTGATAAACAAGTTTTAGCAAAAACAGAGGCTCTAAAATTGGGCGCAATCGCTTTATTTGTCGATAAATATCCAGATGTTGTTAACATGTATTCAATTGGCTCAAATCCTCAAGGTAATCGTCAAGGCATTGACTATGTTTCTCGTGAACTTTGCTCTGGTCCTCATGTTGAGCGTACTGGAGTAATTGGCCCAATTGTTCTAGCCAAAGAAACAGCCGTGGCCGATGGAGTAAGAAGAATATACGCTCTTCAAAAAATGGCTTAATTTTGCTTTAATAGAGATAACATGCCCGACCAAGAGAAGCATTATTTTTTTACTGTTCTACTCACTGATAAGTATTTACAGTCTTCTCTAGTATCCAATAATGGTCAGGGTATTCAAATTAAAGAATTTTCAGAAGTTAAAGCTTATTTTGATCGTAAAGATTTATTAGAACAGCTTGATAAAAGTTTGCAGCAATTAGGTGAAGAATCTCAAGACGTAGTAGAAACTATTTTTGCTTTTGATCAGGATTGGTTAGAGGATGGTGAATTAAGTGATACTAAAAAACCAATTGTCAAAGAAATTTCTGAAGAATTGAGCTTGCATGCTATTGGTCAATTTAGCATTCCAGAAGCCTTGGCAGAAGCGCGCCTCATTGGAGATGAAAATGATTCGTGTTTATTGCTAATCTTCAAAGAAGATAGCTTTAGTCTGGTCTTTTTGAAACATGGGAAATTTATCGACTTGATTAATGTGGGTCGTTCAGATGACATCGTCAACGATTTCACTGAGGCTTTGGCCAGAGCTGCCAAGCAACTTGTCGACGACGGTAAGTTTTTCCCGAATAAAATCCTGATGACTTCTATTGCCCTAAAACAAAAGGAGTTAGAATCTCTGCATGAAAAATTGGTTAAAGTTGATTGGACCAGTAATCCTGGATTTACTCAGGCACCAAACATTGTGGTATTGGAAACAGATTACATGATTAAATCAGCGAGTTTGAGTGCTGGAAAAATTTTTACCAAAGAAGCTTTTTTGACTGCTTTACCTAAAAAGAATCAAGAAAATATAATGGGAAATTTTACTGATCAAGCAGAAATAGCTACGCCCACAGTTACTCCAGTGGTACCCTCACCAACGCTGCCTGACTCAGATGTAATTCCAGCTGATGAATACGCAATTGAAAAGCCAACTGCGTCTAGCTTTGGGATTAATTTTGATCAGAATTATCTCGAAAAATCAGATAAAAAACAAGCTGAGCCGTTTGCTAAATTTGAAAATAATGAGCAAGTTGAATCTATATCTGCACACAAAAATAATCGCAAACGTTCGCCTTTCCTGAGATTTTATCTCGCTCATCAGAAAATTATTTTACTTGGTATAGCTGCTGGATTACTGGGTATTTTATCTATTTTTACTGTTTTCGTCTTTTTCTTTTCTCGAATCAGAATGATCCTAACTCCCAAGCAAATTTTGTTACAAAAAGCTACCGTCATTACACTTGATCCCAGTATTTCTAGTTCTGATTTCAGTAAAAGCTTAATGAAGGCGTCTTTGGAGAATAAAGAAATCAGTGGTCAAGACGTAACCGCTACTACGGGGATTGGTTTAGTAGGAGATAAAGCCAAAGGTAAGGTGATTATTTACAATAAAACTTTGGAAAAAGTGAAACTTAAACAAGGAACGATTTTAAGTAATAATGATATTAAATTTTTACTTGATTCAGAGGTAG